>JALHOC010000011.1 GCA_022843225.1 Hyphomonadaceae bacterium | reverse complement strand
GCGTGAACGATGCGGCGATATTCGTCGATCGGCACGCCGGTTTCTTGCGCCAGCACGCCAATCTCTGAGCGGATGTCGGCGATGTCCTCGGCCTCGGAGACGACGAACTTGCCCCAATTCTTCGACTTCACCGACACCTTCTCGGTCCATTTCGGATCGAGCTCGCTGCCCTGATACGCTTCAATGAATTGCAGGCGCGGCACACCGTTCGATTCCGCCAAGCGCATCAACTTTCCCTCAAGCTGGATGAGCTTGCGGTTGATGGCGTAGAGCTGCTCGACGAGGCTCTCGATGCGGGCGTTGTTGAGCTTGAGCTTCTTCAGCTCCTCGATGATCGTGTTTTCGGCGTTGTCGTAAGCTTCCTTCTGCGCGCCGGGCAGGGACTTGCCCTTCAGCCGCAAATCGATGCGCTTTTCCTGCAGCTTGCGGAATTGCCCGAACGCCTCGGCGATGGCGTCGAGCGTGGTCATCACGCCTTCCTTGAGTTCGGCTTCCATCGCCGACATCGAGATCGCGGCTTCGTCGTCGAACTCGCTGTCGCTATCGGCTTCGGCGGCGAGTTCTGCGGGGTCCTTCTCGGCCAGCGCCTCAGCTTGGGCCTCGGCTTCGAGCTTGCGCTTTTCGAGTTCGGCCTTGGCGGCTTCCGGATCGACCAGGCCATCGGCGTTCACGCCCGGCGCCGATTGCGGCACGATGCCCATCTCAGCGCCATAGGTGGCTTCAAGATCGATGATGTCGCGCAGCAGGATCTTCTGCTCGCGCAATTCCTGGCGCCACACCATGATGGCTTCGAAGGTCAGCGGGCTTTCGCACAAGCCTCGGATCATGGCGTCGCGGCCGGCCTCGATGCGCTTGGCGATGGCGATTTCGCCCTCGCGCGAGAGCAATTCCACGCTGCCCATTTCGCGCAGATACATGCGCACGGGATCGTCGGTGCGGTCGGCGTCTTCGCGGGTGTTGGTGACGACGGGCTTGGCGCTTTCCTCGCGCACCACGACAGCCTTGACGTCGTCCTCGGCGGCTTCGCCTTCTTCTTCATTGTCGACGACATTGATGCCCATCTCGTTCAGTTGGGACATCACGTCTTCGATCTGCTCGGAGGAAAACTCCTCCGAGGGCAGCACCTTGTTGAGCTCCTCATGGGTAACAAAGCCGCGCGCCTTGGCGGCTTTGATCATCTTCTTCACCGCGGCGTCCGAGAGATCGAGGATCGGCCCGTCGGGGGCGTCTTTTTCTTCCGTCGTCGTTGCTTCTTCGGTCTTGCTCATGAGGACTCAGGCTCTTCCAAATGCAGATGGGGATTGCGCGTCAGGCGACCATGCCGTCGGCGTCGTCTTCAACAGTGGTTTCGTCGAGCTTGGCTTCGCGGGCGCGGCGCTCGATCATCAATGCTTCGCGGTTGAGAGCCTGAAAGCGCACCAGAGCGTCATCGTCGCCCTCGGCCGCCAAGGCTCTCAGCTCAGCTAATTCCTCCCTGATCGCCGGCAGCACCACTTCACGCGTCGCGTGGGCGATCCACTCCTTGGGGTTGGCTTCACGGCTGGCGCCGCGCTGACCGTCCCGACCCGGTGCTTTCTCGTCCCGTTTCCAGCGCAAAAGGCGCGCCGCAGCGCGTTCTTGACCCAATCGGGTCAGATGGAGGCTCAGGGCCTCCCGGTCAATGGTTGGGCCGGTGGTTTCGGCGCCGTCTTGACCTTCAGAGAGGCTGACAAGGGCCGCGCGGATGGCGGCGAGGTCGGGGTCGGCGATGGCGAGGCGGTCGATCCAGTCGGAAAACCGCGCCAACATGCTGGGGTCGTCGATGGCGGCGCGCAAGAAAGCCTCGGCCGCTGGGCGGGGTCGGGCGGGGGCCATGGCCTTCAGTTCGGCTGTTACTGGGGCGGGCCCCTTAGCGCCGCGCTGATAGGGCGCGCTGCCCGGGGGCGGGTAGGCGGGGCGCTGGGCGCGCAGCGCCGCATTGGCGCGGCTCATCAGTTCGGAAAAGTACGCCCGCCTCGTGTCGGGGTCGGCGATCTTGTTGGCGGCGTCCTTGAGCGCAGCCTGGAAGGCGGCGCGCGCTTCTGGCGTGGCGAGGCCATGCTTGGTCTTTTCGCGCTCGAACACCGCGTCCGACGCCGGTGTCGCGGCGGCGATCAGTTCGGCTAGGGCTGTCGCGCCCGCGCGGCGGAAGATGTCGTCGGGGTCTTCGCCCGCTGGCGCGTGGGCGATGCGTACGGTGCGCGTCGGGCCCAGATGCGGCAGCGCCAGATCGAGCGCGCGGTCGGCGGCGCGCTTGCCGGCGCTGTCGCCATCGAAGCAGAGCACCGGCTCGCCACCCGAGCGCCACAGCAATTGCAATTGCTCATCCGTCAGCGCCGTGCCGCACGGCGCGACCGCAGCAATGCCGGCGCGCTCGAAAGCGATGACATCGAGATAGCCTTCGCCGACCACAAGGCCGTTGGCCTTGGTTTTCGCCATCAATTCGCGTGCTTGCTTTAAGCGATAGAGCACGCGGCTTTTCGAATAGAGCGGGGTTTCGGGCGAGTTGATGTATTTGGCCTTCGCGTCCTTGGCCAAGGCGCGGCCGCCAAAACCGATCACTTTCCCGGTGGAATCCGTGATTTCAAAGGTGATGCGATTGCGGAACGTATCGATTGCGCGGCGGCCTTCCTCGCCTTCACGAGCAACGCCGGCAGCGGCGATCTCCTCGAGCGTGAAGCTCTCGGCCTTGAGCTTGTCGAGCGCCCAGGTCCATTCGTCGGGCGCGAGGCCGATCCCGAAGCGTTCCCATTCGTCGGGACCAAGCCCGCGGCCTTGCAGATATTTGCGCGCCTCAGCGCCGCCGGAAGAGCGCAGCGCGTCGCGATAGAGCTTCGCTGCGCGCGCCAAGAGCTGATGCAGGCGCTTGCGCCTGTCGGTCTCGCCTTTGTCTTCGAAATCGTCCTTGGGCAGGGCCATGCCCGCGCGCTCGGCCATTTGCTCGACGGCTTCCGGAAAGGATAGCCCTTCGAGCTTCATCGCCAACGTGAACAGGTCGCCCTTCTCGCCGCAGCCGAAGCAATTGAAGATGCCCTTGCCGTCGAGCACATGGAACGAGGCGCTCTTTTCCTGGTGGAAGGGGCAGCAGGCCCAGTAATCGCCGGCCGAGGGGCGTGTCTTCTGCTTGTTCCAGGTCAGCCGACGGCCCGCGTAGTCAGCGATGGACACGCGGTCGCGAATTTGGCGCAGGAAGGCGTCGGAAAAGCGCATCCAGGGGTCTTTGGGGGCCTTTGAGGGCTTGGGTCTGAGCGAAAAGGCGAGTGTACCTGATTCGGCTTCCCAAATGTTTCGGGGCTGGAGCGACAGGCGCGTTTCACAATCCCTTGAGGCGCGTCAAAAGCCGTTGCGTTGCCGTAATTTAGCCTGTCCCTCCCGCCAGAAGGTCGCTGAGGGAACACAGGGGAAGCATGCATGCAGATGATTAAAGCCGCCGCCGCCGCGACCATGATGGCCGCCATGGCAGCGGTAACGCCGGTAGCGGCCCAGGAACGCCATGAGGGCCACCAAGGTCACGCCATGAACCACGTCGAGGGCACGCTGCTTTCCGTGTCGGCCGAAGGTCGCGTTGAGAGCGCGCCGGACATGGCGACGATCTCGCTGGGCGTCGTCACCGAAGGGCGCACCGCCGCTGAAGCTATGGCTGAGAATTCACGTCGCATGACCGGGCTCACGCAAGCCTTGCGTCGCGCGGGCGTGGCCGAGCGCGATATCCAAACCTCAAACCTCTCGGTGAACCCGGTCTATGTGTACGCGGAAAACCAAGCGCCGCGCATGACCGGCTACCAAGCCAACAACACCGTCACCGCGCGCGTACGCAATCTCGACAATACCGGCCGCGTCATCGACGCCGCAGTGGCCGCCGGGGGCAACTCCGTCAATGGCATTTCGTTCAGCCACGCCGACCCCGACGCGCAGCTCAACGCCGCCCGCCGTGATGCCGCGCGCGCAGCGCGCGAGCGCGCCGATCTCTACGCGCAAGCGTTTGGGCTGCGCGTGTATAGGGTAATCAGCATCAACGAAGGCGGGGGCTATACCCCGCCGACGCCGATGCCCTACATGATGGGCCGCATGGCTGCGGACGTCGCCGCGCCGCCGCCGCCAGTTGCGCCTGGCGAAATCTCAACCAGCCTCAGCATTAATGTCGTGTACGAATTGCGCTGAGTTCAGGTTTCTATCTCAGTATCTACCCCAAAAACTCAACGCCCGGCGCGCAAACGCCGGGCGTTTCTTTGGAGATCACAGAAACGAAGGCGCCATGATGCGGCTCTCGCTCGACAGCGCCCAGGCGCGTGCGGCGCCGAAGAAGCTAATGGCTGCCCAAACGAATTCCTGGCCCACCGAGCCGATGTCGCCGATATCGAATTGTTGCGCGGCGCTCGAGAAGATGAAAATCGAGCCGACGCCGTTGACCAGATAGAAGGCCGGCCGCTCCGCGCTGATCTTGCCGACGCTCACCGCCGCGTACATGCCTACGCACAAGAGCGCGCCGACGACACCTGCATAAGACAACACCGAGTCCATGAGCGACCTCCCTGCGCCCACAAAGCCACGCCGCCGGGCAAGGCGCTGTGTCTCGGGTCACAGGTAGGCGCTTCGGCGGACTTACATCAAGCCTTCCGCCTTCATCGCCTGCTGCACGCTGGGGCGCTGCGCCACGCGGCCTGCAAACGCCGTGAGGTTGGGCCAGCGCGCGAGGTCGATGCCGGTGAACTTAGTCCAGTTGCTCAATGTGAAGAGATAGGCGTCGGCGATAGTGAATTGATCGCCGGTGAGGAAGGCGCGGCCATCGCTGAGTTGTCTCTCGAGATAGTCGAAGCGCTGCGCGATCTTCTCCTTGGTTTGGGTTTTGAAATCCTCAGGCGTCGCCAGCGAAAACAAAGGGGAGAAATTCTTGTGCACTTCAGTGGAGAGGAAAACGAGTAATTCCTCAAGCTTGCGACGCTCCTTCGTGCCGCGCGCTGGCGCGAGTTTGGCTTCAGGCTTTAGATCGGCGATGTATTGTTGCATCACCACGCCCTCGGTGAGGACTTCGCCGTCGTCGAGGACGAGGGTCGGCACGTAGCCCTTGGGGTTGATCGCCCAGAAATCCGCGCCGGTTTCGGTTTTCTTGGCGCGCACATCGACCTTCTCGGTGGTGTAGGCCGCGCCGGTTTCGATCAGCGCGATGTGAGGCGCAAGTGAGCAGGCGGCAGGTGAGTAATAGAGTTTCATGGGTTCTCCTTCGTTGAGGCGAGGCGGTTTAGGTCGGGTGATAACCTTTGGAAAGTACGTATCGATATGTTACGTGCGGAAAGGAGTTTCTCGGCGGTAACGAACGGAGCGAGCGGAAATGCCTCTTCCTATGCGTAAGACCATCGGGGGTAAGGCGACCGAGATGTGCCCGATCGGCGCGTGCATGGACTTGCTGGGCGGCGCCTGGACGCCGAACGTGATCTGGCATCTCTCGGGCGGGGCCCGCCGCTTCAGCGAGTTGCAAACGTACATGAAGCCGATTTCAGCGAAGGTCTTGTCGCAGCGCTTGAAGGAATTGGAAGCGAAGGGCGTTCTCACGCGCGCCGTGCTCGGCACCTCACCGCCATCCGTTGAGTATGCGCTCACCGAACTTGGGTGTGAGCTCGTGCCCGCGATTGAAGCCATCGCGCGCGTTGGATTCAAGTTGAAGCAGGCGGGTGGAGAACGGCGCTTGGTTTCTAGCTAGCGTCGAACTGCGACCTGGGAAAACTAAGCGGGCAGCGCCGCGACCACTTCGATCTCGATCAGGAAATCAGGGTGCACTAGCGCGTTAACGCCGACCATCGTGCTCGTTGGGTAGGGCCCTTCGCCGAGGTGCCGCATGCGCACAGTGCGGATGGCGGCGGCGCTCTCGGGCGAAAGCCCCACAACGTAGGTGACGACCTTCACAACGTCGGCAAAGCTCGCATCGACGGCGCGAAGCGCTTCCGTCAAATTCGCGTACACCTGCTCGGCTTGCGCGACGAGATCTCCTTTGCCAACAAGTTCGCCTGCCGCGTTGAGCGCCACTTGTCCCGAAACATGGATGCAGCGCGCAGCGTGCACATCCGCCACGTGCGAATAGCCGGTAGGCTTACTCAGGGTGGGTGGGTTGATGAAATCGCGCTTCATTGTCCTGTCCTTGATGCGAGCGGCGTCAGCAGCGGCGCGCCGGCGAGAAACGCGCGCAGATTGCCCAGCACGTTTTGCGAGCCCGCATAAAGCGCCTCGCGCGTGCCGCCGCCTAAATGTGGCGTGAGCGTGCAGTTCGGCACGTCGGCCCAACGCGCGGGCGGTGTCGGTTCTTCCTGAAACACATCCAAGCCAGCCGCGCCCAGCGCGCCGGATTTCAGGGCGGCGATCAATGCATCTTCATCGATCACATTGCCGCGTGAGATGTTCACAAGCGTGCCTTGGGGTCCGAGCGCCTTGATTACCTCGGCGCTGATGAGCCCCGTTTGGTCCCCGCGCGCGGCGACGGCCAGAACATCCGCCCAGTCCGCGAGCTTCAGGAGATCGGGTTCGTACCCGAACGCGACGTCCGGCTTCTCGCGCGGGCCAAACCATCTGATCTCCAGCCCGAACCCAATGGCGCGTGCGGCGATCGCTTGGCCGATTGCGCCGAAGCCGACAATGCCGAGCTTCATGCCGCGTAAACGCCGCTGTGGCGGCACCGCGAGCGGGGGCGTCCACTTGCCTTCACGCAAGGTGCGCTCCCCTAATGAGAACATGCGCGCGGTGGCGATGATATGACCCATGGCGACATCGGCGACATCTTCGTGATTAATCTCGCGCCCATGCGTGATGGCGATGCCGCGTTGGCGCGCATACCCAAGATCGATGCCGTCAACGCCGACGCCAAAGCAGACGATGCAACCCAGATGCGGCAGTGCGTCGATCATCGCGTTCGTGATGCCGACATGGCCGATGGTGATGGCGACGCGCATGTCCGTGCGCGCAGTCGGCCAATGCACGACGTCATAGTCGCCGAGTTGCAGTTCAAACAAGCCGAGCGGGGGGTGAACCAGAACCGGGATTTTCTCGCTCATGGCTCAGTTTTCCAAGCCGAAGCGCAGGCCTGCGTTCAGTTGCAAGCGCGCGATCAGCGCCGAGCCCATCGCTGCAGCCGGTGTCCAAACCCCGCCGCCGGTTTGGTCGCGGGTCACATCGCGCGTCAAGCAAAGCGCGGCTTCTGAAATCATCTTCGAGGTGGAGCCGTAACCAGGATCCTTGTCGCCGCTGACCACGGCGCGGAGCTTGCGCCCGTCCTTGGTCTCGCCCGCGAACAGCACTTCATAGAGGCCTGTTTCGCGCTCATGCTTGGAGGGACCTTGTCCGGGCTTTGGCAGCGCAAAGCGACGCAAGAGCGCGCGCGTCGGTGCAAACATCAGCAATCCCATTTGCAGACGCGATTGGTTCATTGCGGCGCGCGCGCGGCGTTCGCCGGCTGGCCCCGCGCCCATCGTCTGCATTTCGTCATACGTGAAGTCACGCCCATAAGCGTACTGGGTCAACGCATTGGAGCGATGCACGTTCTTGGTGTTGATGGGCGCCATCACGAAGGGCGCCGCCCAAGCGCCGATGTCTTCGTCGTGCAGCACGCTGTCGCCGCGCGGCTGGCGCGTCTCAAGCGGAGAGGCCAACGCGTACGGGTTGGTCATGGTGCGGATGATGCTGGGGTCGCGCTTGCCGGCTTCCAAGGTCGCCAGCATGCTCGCCATCGTACCGCCGGAGAAGCCGCCCTTCATCTTGCGCACGCGGCCCCGCACGCGCACGCACGGCGCGCCGAAGCGTTCGCCTGCTTGGTGCTGCAAAAAATGGACGCCGAGATCGAACGGGATGGAATCAAACCCGCACGAGAACACGATGCGCGCGCCGCTTTGCTTGGCGGCTTGATCGTATTTGGGGATCATCGCCGCCATCCAGGCGGGCTCGCCGCAGAGATCGACATAATCGGTCCCGGCTTGCGCGCAGGCGGCGACCAGTGGTTCGCCATAGAGCTGATAGGGCCCGACGGTGGTGATGATGGTTTTGGTACGCTGCGCGAGATCGGCTAGCGATTGGGGATTGCTGGCGTCTGCACGCAGGATGGGCAGGGTGGCGGGGGCGCCAATGCCGGCGCGCACGCCTTCGAGCTTGGCGACATCCCGCCCCGCCAGCGCCCACTTCAAATCCCGCCCGACGCCATAGACGTTCAGCAGATGTTCGGCCACCAGTCGGCCAGTAAAGCCGCTTGCGCCAAAGACGACGATCTCGAATTCGCGTTCACTCACGGGAAACCTCATTGCTTGGCGCTGACCTAGCATAGTGGATCGGTAGCGGTAGCCTTCCTTTGGGGGAGGCGCGCTTTTGCGAGGCGCGCGCCCGACGGATCGTGCTTTAGTGCACGTGCCTATGCCGCCTCTCGCCATCGCCGCCGCCATCGCCTCCGCGATTATCCACGCCAGCTGGAACGCGGCCTTGAAGGGCGGCAGCGACCGCATCACCGACGCGTTCCTCATTGCGGTGGGCGGCGTGCTGACCTGGGCGTTCGTCGCCGCGATCTGGGGCGCGCCGGCGCCCGAAGCCTGGCCCTATCTGATCGCCTCGGTGCTGATCCACCTTGTCTATTGGTTTGCTTTGTTCAGCGGCTACGACGCGGGCGACATGAGCCATGTCTATACGCTGTCACGAGGCTCAGCGCCCGTGTTGGTCGCGGTCGGCGCCGCGCTGACGGTGCAAGAAATCCCCCCACCTATAAAGATCGCCGGCATCGGACTCGTCTCGCTGGGCGTGCTCTGCGTGGGCGCAAGCCCGCGTGCGCCGCTGAAAGCGACGTTGTGGGCGCTTGGCATCGGGCTTTGTATTGCATCCTATTCGTTGGTGGACGCACTCGGCGCGCGCGCTGGCGGCAACGCGCTGGTGTATGTCGCCTGGACATCGGGCATTATGGGCGTGCCGATGATCGCCTTCGCCGCGTGGCGCAAGCGCGGGTACTTGATCCCCGACGCCATGGTCGCGCCTTGGCGCGGCATCGCGATCGGTGTGATCAGCTTCCTTGGCTATGGCCTTGTGCTCTGGGCGCAGACCATCGCCCCCATCGCGCAAGTGACGGCGTTGCGTGAAACCTCGGTAGTGTGGGGCGCCTTGATCGCCTTCTTCCTGCTGCGCGAACGCTTGGGTCTGCGCCGTTGGGCCGGCGCGTTCATCGTGGCGGCTGGCGCTGGCCTTATCGCCTTTGGCTGAGTAGGGTCGTCGCCCATGGGCGATCTCCATATTCTCCGTATCGACGACGCAAAAGCCGTGGTGCGCGTCGGTGTGCCTGAACCCGAGCGCGCGGCGCCGCAGGAAGTCCGCATCTGCGTCGCAATGGCGTTGGACGATGTGCCGAACTACGTCGCGCATGATCGGATCGGCGCCACGGTGGACTATGATCGCATCATTCATTTCATTCGCGATGACCTAGGCGAGCCCGCGCACTTGATCGAGACGCTCGCTGATCGGGTGGCGGGGCATTGTTTGTCGCTGAGCCAGCGCGCGCGCTGGGTGGAGGTGACGGTGAAGAAGCCGTCGGTGCTGTCGGGCGATGGCCTGGTGGCGGTGACGATCCGCAGGGAACGCCCATGAAATGGGCGCTTGTCACCGGCGCCGCCCAGCGCCTGGGTCGCGCGACCGCCTTGGAGCTGGCGCGCGCGGGCTGGGGCGTCGTCATCCATTATGCGACTTCGGGCGAGGCCGCTCAAAACGTCGCCGCCGAGATCACCGCCCATGGCGGGCGCGCTGAAACGATCGGCGCCGATCTCAACGACAAGGCCGCGCGTCATGGCCTCATCACCCACGCAACGCAAAAGGCCGGAGGGCCTTTGGTCGGGCTCGTCAATTGCGCGGCGATGTTCGAGCACGACACCATCGACACGCTGACCGAAGAGGCGCTGCAGCGCCACATCGCGTTGAACGCCTACACGCCGGCACTGTTGGCGCGCGAGTTTGCCGAGGCGTTGCCAGAGGATGCGCGCGGGTGTGTCGTGAACTTCCTCGATTTCAAGCTCGCCAACCCGTATCCGGACCATTTCTCGTATACGCTGTCTAAATACGCGCTCGCGGGCGCGACGGAGTTGTTGGCGCGGGCGCTGGCGCCTCGCGTGCGCGTCAACGCGGTGGCGCCCGGCTATGTGTTGCCGGCGCCAGGGCAGGCGGAGGCGGATTACCAGCGCCTCCACGCCGACACGCCACTGCGCAGCGGGCCAACGCCGGAAAACGTCGCGAACGCCGTGCGCTTCCTCTTGGAGAACGATGCGGTAACCGGCCAGATAATCTACGTCGATAGTGGCCGCCGTTTTCGTTCGCATGATCGCGACATGGCGTTCATGTGAACATCTTCAGTATCCTCGAACCGATTAGAGAACGCTTTTCAAGCGCAAGCGCAGAAGAGCTCTTGGCCATCGAAGCGGCCATTGGCCTTGCCCTGCCCGAAGCCTATAAGGACTTCTTGCGTCTGTATGGCGCTTCGACAGCGCGGGATGGCGACCTGATGATTAGCACTGAGTCCGGCGATGAATTGCCGTTCGTGTTTTTCGATGCAAAGCGGGTTCTAGATGACATAAGAACGCACGACGATTTCGCTCCAGAGGCCATCGTCCCGTTTGCGGACGACATGTTCAACAATCGCTTCGTATTCGACTGCAAAGACGCTTGGAGCGTCCACTTCATATGCTGGGGGCGCGGCGTGGCGCGGGCCATCCGCATCGCGCCGACGTTTAACGAATTTCTTGGGCGGCTGCGTTTGCGCCCGTTCGACGAAGCTTAGGTATTTCCCCAAAAAGGCTGCGCCCGTAGGTCGCGGGCGGGATTGATCGCGATCAAGTCACAAACCTGACGCCCCCGTCATTCTCTACATCTGAGGACCATCAGAAGGGGGTTCAGATGAGAAAGTTCGCAGTCTTCGCGGGCGCGGCGTTCGCCGCCGCCCTCGCTTTTGCCGCGCCAGCGCAAGCGGGCGTGCTTGAGAATGTGCAAATCAAGGTCGGCGTTTCGGGCGTGTTGCCGAACGAAAGCGGCAGCCCAGTCGATGTCGATATCTCCGACGAATGGGTGCCATCGTTGCAGATCGAGTACTTTTTCAATGACAACATCTCGGCGGAGCTGCTCTGCTGCATCGCCACGCACGAAGTAGCGACCACAGGCGGGCTCGATCTCGGTGAAGTCACGCACTTCCCGCCGACGCTGACGCTGAAATATCGCTGGACCGACTTTGGCCAGTTCCAGCCCTATGTCGGCGCCGGCGTGAACTACACGGCGTTCATCGACGATGAGCAGCCGGCAGGCGTTGATGTTGACTATGATGCGTCCGTTGGCGGGGCGCTCCAGGTCGGCTTCGACTATCGCCTCGACGAACACTGGGCGCTCAATCTCGACGCACGCCACCTCTGGATCAACACGGATGCGACGGTCACCTTGGCGGGCGCCCCGCCGACAGTGATCAATGACGATGTCGATATCGATCCGTGGGTGGTCTCCGCGTCGGTCGGCTATCGCTTCTAAAGCGCTGAAAAAGACTGCACCATGGCGCGCCGCTCTGAGCATCAGGGCGGCGCGTTTGCGCGTGAGCGTTCTCGGTTGTGCGCGTTGGCTTGGATCAGTAAGAGGGCGCGCATGGAGATAATCACCAAGCTCTCGTGGGCGGCGCTGGCGTTGATTCATCTCATGCCGGCTTTGGTATCCTTCGCGCCGCGCCTGACCGAGCGGCTTTACGGTGTTCCGTCCGACGGCCCGATCAGTCTTTTGCTGACGCATCGTGGCGCGTTGTTTGCGGCGGTGGTGCTGGTCGCGGTGTTGGCATTGGTAGACCCAAACGCGCGCCGCGCGGCCTCGCTCGTTACCGGCGTCAGCGTGATCAGTTTCTTGGTTCTTTACGCGCTTTCTGGCGCGCCGGCAGGCTCACTCCGAACAATCGCGATCGTCGATCTGATCGCTTTAGCGCCGCTCGCTTTTGTGCTGCGCGAGGCTTGGCTGCGCTAGCAGCGCAACGCACTTAAACACGTGTCAGGGTTCATCGCGCAGGAAAGCCTCCACGCGCGTCTTCACGTTCTCGTGCTGACCGAGCAGCAAATGGCCGCCGCTGGGGAGCGGCGCGAACTGAGCATGTGGAAGCCGCGCAGCCAACGCTTCGGCAATCGCGAACTGGTTCAGATGATCGTCGCGGGCGTGGATGATCAGTGCTGGCGTCGTGATGCTTTCAAGGGCGTATGATGTGTTGGGGTTGATGGCCGCGCCTTCGTTGCGTACGCCGTCTATGCGCGCGGAGGCCGGCAAGAACGCATCCACCAAGTGCTCAAGGAAGCGTTCTTCTTCAGCGGAGAGCCCTTCGCGAAGCTCGGGGCGTGCGTCGAAGGCAGCTTCCAGCCCGCGCCGGTTGATCTTCGCCAAGAGCCAGTAGACGGCGTCATTGCCGAACAGCGCCTGATAGACCCAATCGGGAATGGGGCGCGCTTCAGTCGGGGGCGTGAACGGTGTGAACGGCGCAGAGGAGATGAGCGCCATACGCGAGACGCGGTCAGGGTGGAGCGCGGCGAGTTGCAAAGCCGGCGGCACGCCGCCCGAGACGGCTAAGATCGAGGCGCGCTCGATACCCAGTGTATCGAGCAGGTCAGCGATCGCGTCCGCTTGCGCGGGCGTGGAGGCGTCCGCCGACATCGGCGTGCCGAGATAGCCGAAGCGTGAGATCGATACCCAACGATGGTTCGCGCCGCCAAACTCCTCCGCGAAAAGACGCCCTTGGTCATGGCCGCCGCCAGCGCCGTGAATGACGAGCACTGGCTCGCCTTCGCCCCAGCTTGCGTATGCGATCGGCCCGTGGCGCGTTTGCGCGATCTGTTGCTCGGCGCGCAGTGTTGCGAGGCGTGCCTCCACATCGTGCGCGGCGAGGAGGGCGATCAAAGCGCAAGCGCCGATCAGGACGAGAAGGAAGCCCGCAAGCCAGATCCAAAGCCGCATTGTGCGCTCTCCGACCGCATCTTGGCACGGGTGTGCCCCCGGTCACAGCGGCCCGGTCGGGGCGCCGGTAGGTTCAACTCATCGGATCGATGGATGGTTCGAGACAGAGCAAACGGAGCCGCAAATGACCAAGTTTTATTCCCTGATCGCCGCCCTGGCCGTGTTCGCCCCCGCCGCGTTCGCCACCTTGAACCAAGCCGCCCAGATCGTCGCGTAACCCGCCCAACCACGAAGAGGAGCTAGACCAATGACCAAATTCTACAGCCTGATCGCCGCTTGCATCGCTTTCGCCCCCGTCGCGATGGCCACGCTCAACCAAGCCGCGCTCATCGTCGCCTAAGGGCGCAACCTTCGAAGGTTTTTCATGACAGTGCACAATGCCTGAAGGGCGTCGGTTCCACCGGCGCCCTTTTTGATTCAGGACAGCGGCGTCTCAGCTTGAATGTCCAATGGCCGACACTTCCAAGCCCTGCGGGTCCGCGATATGGTCTAGCTATCTTTGATGCGCGAGGGGCTACGCATGACGCAGAATTTCGGCGCTTTGGCGCTCATCGTGTTGGCTTTGACCGCTTGCGCTCCGCCGCAATCGCCAACAGCCGTAGACCCTACGCCAGACGCTTCGCGCGCTGAGACCTTTTCAGAGTGCGTTTGGGGTGAAGTCCAATCCGCCGGTGTTTCGGTGTGGAGCTTTGCCTGCCCGCGCGATCGTCTCGTCGCCGATCCTGCCTTGCCGGGCTTCGTCCGGGAGGTGGAGTCGCCCGAAGGCGTGATGCGCGCACCGGTGATTGTGTTGTTCACGAAGGCCGAAACGGAGCCCTTGAACGCCGTGCTCCCGGCCGTGCGTGCGGCCTCGCCCGGCGCGGCGACTGCGACCTGCGAATTCGAGGAAATGGCTGACTTGGTTGGTCACTATCGGTTCATGCCGACAGGTGAAGCGCGCGCCGCCTATGACGCGTTGATCGCTTCTGCCGGAAGCGCGACCGAGGCGACAGAGGCCGACTATATGCCCTGCGGCGTGTGGGGGCCGTCTGAAAACGGCCAACGTGTGTTTACAATCGTGCGCGGCGCGGAAGATCGCGTGGCCGCGATCAATCTGGGCTCCGAAATCACGATCTTTGATGCGTCGACTCTGCGCGGGAGCGGGTAGGGCAAGCGCGCCTTGGCGCAACTTTTGGCGATCTCCCACTAGACCTGCGATAGGAACGCGCCGTTCCGGGCTTTCGGCGGGATAGATTGCGCCTACAATACCGGCATGATTGTACACTTGGACGACGAAGCGGCGTGGATTGTAGCTAGAATGCGCGCGCGACTTAGCGAGGTCGCTCAGGCCAATGGGAAGCCTGAACTTGCCGACGCCTGCCATAACGTCATCAAGGTCTTCCAGGAGGTCTTGGATAAGGAAAGCTGGGTGTTCGCGCGGCGCGGGATGCTCCCAGAGGATGCCCCGTGGCTTCGCCTTACCTGGCCGCACGATGGACGGGAGCCGTGCTCATGACGCTTTCCGAGGGTGGCTGCCCTGAGGAGCGCCCGCGCATCCGCTGAATGAGATCGATGCCCAGCGGACCTTCAGTCCATCAAGGACGATCTTCCGATTTTCGAACCACGCTGGTTTTTGGGACTAATGCCGCGCTGCTTAGGGCTACGGCGGATTCGCTATGACGGTGAACAATGCGACGCAAAGCGACAGCACGTGCGCACCGAATATACCCATACAATAGAGTTCTCGGATTCTAAAGCTTGGCTTTCCAATTGACCCAAGCAGGAAATACGACAGTGCCGCGCCAGTGAATGTCATCAATAGATAGGTAAAGGCGAAGTTGGCTACGCCTGAGCTGACATCGGCGCCGACAAGGTCAACCGCGTATTGTGCCGCCATCGCCAGTGCGGCACCGTTTGCGGCTAGCAATATCAGCGCGCGCAGCTTTTGCTGCTCATGCTCCATCGCTAGCTATCCGCTCTTGGTTGTTTGGAGGCACGATTTTCCCGGAGGCCTACGCTGAGCTTTATCGACTAGGGGCTCAAAGCCAGCAAGATTTTGTTTCGGCTCGCGATGGTTGTCAAAATTTATTAGAACAAAAAGTGAACATTTGCTATGTGAAGTGCATTATGTCACGCGATCCTCTGCACGGTCGCGGCGCGCGCACCAATGTGAGCGGCCGCTATGAGCGCTTCGCGCGCGAGGCCTTCGACGATGGCTGGGCGGGGGAGGAGGTCGCGCGGCTCGAAACCGTGGTGACGGCGGAAGCGGCGAAGTCGATCATCTCCACCAACCAAAGCCCCGACATTTCCTTCGATCAATCGATCAATCCGTATCGCGGCTGCGAGCATGGCTGCATCTATTGCTATGCGCGGCCCAACCACGCCTATGTCGGCCTTTCGCCGGGGCTCGATTTCGAGACCAAGCTGTTCGTCAAGCCGAACGCGGCGGCGCTGTTGGAAGCCGAGTTCGCGCATCCGCGCTATCGCCCGCGCACGATCATGCTGGGCGGCGTCACCGATATCTATCAGCCGATTGAGCGCGGCTATGGCGTCACACGCGCGCTGCTCGACGTGATGGAGCGCTGGCGCCACCCTGTGGCGTTGATCACGAAGTCGCAGTTGGTGATGCGCGATCTCGATGTTTTGGCGCGTTTGGCGGAGCGCGGGCTCGCGAAGGCCGCGATTTCGGTGACGACATTAGATCGGCGCATCGCGCGTGTGATGGAACCGCGCGCGGCGGCGCCGCATCGGCGCATCGAAACCATCCGTGCGCTGAGTTCTGCGGGCGTGCCGACAACCGTGATGGTCGCGCCCATCGTTCCGGCCATCAATGACGGCGAAATCGAAGCGATCCTGGAAGAATGCGCGAAGGCCGGCGCGAGTGCGGCGGGCTATGTGGTGTTGCGTCTGCCGCGCGAGATCAAGGATTTGTTTCAGGAATGGCTTGCGCAACATTTCCCGGATCGCGCCGCGCGGGTGATGGCGTTGGTGCGTCAGATGCGCGGCGGGCGCGACTACGATCCCGAATGGGGCAAGCGCCAGCGCGGCGAGGGGCCGTACGCGCGCCTGATCGCGGATCGCTTTGCCCGCGCGTGCCGCAAGTTGGGGTTGGATAGGCCGCGCTCGCCGCTCGATCACACGCAATTTCGCCGCCCGCCTGATTACGGCCCGCAGGGGGATTTGTTCGCGGAGGGCTAGGCGTTTGTGCGCGCGCTACGCTAAGAAGCACGGCGAGGCAGGGAGAACGCCACATGCGCACCGATAACCAGGACCCGTCCGGCAATTTTCGTGATCGCGGCCGTGGCGGCGGCGGCGGCGCGGTGGGCGCGGGGCTTGGCGCGGGCGCCTTGTTCGCGATCGTACGGCGCATCGGCATTCGCGGCACCTTGATCGCGATCGTGGCGCTGGCTGCGGTGTATTTCTTCAACCCATTCGGCATTCGTGACGCCGTATTCGGCGCGCTGTTCGGCGGCGTGCCCGGGCAAACCCAAACCACCGAAGCGGGAACCGGCACGGTGTGCGAGGCGCATGCGCAAGCCTGCGATTTCTCCGCGCGCATTCTGGGCTCCACCGAGGACGTCTGGAACGCCAAGTTCCAGCAAGGCTTGCTGCCGAATTACGGCCAAACGCCCGGCGCCTATCAGGAGCCGACGCTCAATGTGTTCGCCGAGAGCGTGAACACGGCATGCGGCAATGCGCCGTCATCGGTTGGGCCGTTCT
Organism: Hyphomonadaceae bacterium; assembly: GCA_022843225.1. Classification (GTDB taxonomy): domain Bacteria; phylum Pseudomonadota; class Alphaproteobacteria; order Caulobacterales; family Aquidulcibacteraceae; genus Vitreimonas. The sequence goes on along the minus strand of JALHOC010000011.1, from coordinate 40,543 downwards.
ATTGCCCCGGCGATCGCCAGCTTTATATTGATCCGACCTTCTATGAAGTGATGGCGAGCCGCTTGAACGCGCCAGGCGATTTCGCGCAAGCCTATGTGATCGCGCACGAAGTCGGCCACCACGTGCAGAATTTGATCGGCGCCACGCAGATCCAAGTGAATGGCGAAAATCAAAACCAAACCTCGGTGCGCGTTGAGCTGCAGGCGGATTGCTTCGCCGGCGTGTGGGGTCATTTAGAGCGCGCCGATCTCGCGATCGATGAATCCGACTTGGCCGAAGCGCTGAACGCGGCGCATGCGATCGGTGACGATACGCTGCAACGCGAAAGCCAAGGCCGTGTCGATGAGCGTCAGTTCACGCATGGCACCTCCGAGCAGCGCATGCGCTGGTTCCGACGCGGTTTCGATACGGGCGACGCGCGCCAGTGCGACACCTTCGCGGTGCGCAATTACAATCAACTCTGAGGGCGCAATGAAACGACTTCTTATCGCCGCAGCGCTCGCGTTCGGCGTCGCGTCGCCGGCTCTGGCCGATCACCAAGGCGGCCACCACGATCATGGGGCAAGTCATGCCGCGATCAGTCAGGCGCGCGCGCTTGAAGTCGCGAGCGCCCAAGGCGTGACGCGCGTGCGCGAGATCGAGTTGCGGCGCGGGGTGTGGAAGGTCGAGGGCTTCACGGCGGCGGGGCGGGCCATCGAGGTCGAGATCGATGCGCAGTCCGGCGCGGTGGTGAAGCGGGAACTGCAATAGGTCTCGAAGGGTCCGGCGCGCGGCGATGAGCCTTGATGTTCCAAATGTCGGCCGCTTCGATGGCCGCACGCACTTCTTGCCGGCGCGCATCTATTACGAGGATACCGACTTCTCGGGCGTGGTCTATCACGCCAATTATCTGCGCTTCTTCGAGCGTGGTCGGAGCGACTTCCTGCGCCTCGCCGGCATCCATCATGCTGAGTTCGCCGCCCAGGCTGAGCCGATGGCCTTTGCCGTCAATGCCATGGATCTGGCGTTCTTGAAGCCAGCCCGGATCGATGACGCTTTGGTGGTCGAAACCGTGTTCGAGGCCATCAAAGGCCCGCGAATCTTTGTCGGCCAAGCTGTCACGCGCGGCGGCGAAACCCTGGTCACCGCCCAGGTCCAGGTCTGTTGCATAAGCCTCACGGGTCGGCCCCGAAAGCCGCCAGCCCTGCTGTTAGAGCGGCTTAAACCATTTCTGGCGTCGTAAAGGTCCAGTTTTTGACAAACTCCTGCGGCTCTAACCCTACCTGGGCGCGAGCCGGCAGGGCCGCAGAGGGCCGGAGCAGACATGGTAGCCGACGCAGAGCAACTCACCGTTTGGAGCCTGTTTCTCGAGGCCGACCCGGTCGTGAAGGGCGTGATGCTGATGCTCGCGGTCGCCTCGCTTTGGTCGTGGGCCATCGCGGTCGACAAGTGGATGCAGTTTGGCGAGCTCGACGCCGCCTCCCGTAAGTTCGAACGTGAATTCTGGTCTGGCCGATCCATGGAGGAGGTCGATGATCGTGGTGATCGCCCGCGCGACGCCATGGCGCGGGTGTTCGCGGCGGCGTCGCGTGAATGGCGCGAGGCGCGGCGCAACGGCGCGCCGGGCGAGGGCGCGGAGCTTCTGATGGCGCGCGTCGATCGGCTGATGCAGGCGCAAATCTCGCGTGAGATGCAGCGCGCCTCGCGCAGCATGGGCGTGCTCGCCAGCGTCGGCTCATCGGCGCCGTTTATCGGCCTGTTCGGCACGGTGTGGGGCATCATGAATGCGTTCACCAGCATCGCCGCGCAGCAGCAAACCAATCTCGCCGTCGTGGCGCCCGGCATTGCGGAGGCCTTGTTCGCCACCGCACTGGGCTTGGTCGCGGCGATCCCCGCAGTCATTTTCTACAACAAGTTCACCGGCGATCTCGACCGTTTCGGCGATCGTTTGGATACGTTTAGTGATGAAGTGGCCGCGCGGCTCTCGCGCCGCCTCACCGAGCGCGCCTGATGGCGGGCGGCTTAGCCCAATCCTCACGCGGACGCGGGCGCAGATCGGCGCGGCGGTCGCGTCTCAGCGAAATCAACGTCACGCCGTTCGTGGACGTGATGCTGGTGCTGCTGATCGTGTTCATGGTGACGGCGCCGCTCTTGACCGTCGGCGTGCCGATCGAACTGCCGCGGACCGACGCCAAGCAGCTTGAAAGCGAAACCGATCCGCTCACCATCTCGATCCGCGCCGATGGCACGATCTTCGTGCAGGAAACCGTGATCGCCGCCGACGATCTGGTGGCGCAGATGCGCGCCATTTCGCGCGAGGGCTATGACAGGCGCGTGTTTATCCGCGCCGACGCCACCGCCGATTACGGCTTGGTGGCGGATGTGATGGCGCGGCTCTCGTCCTCGGGCTTTCGCAATCTCGGTCTTGTCACCGATACGCGCGAGCGCACGCCCGCTTCGCCCTCGTCCACGGAGGACAAGGGGTGACATGCGCGCGGGATGGGTCGTCTCCCTCATCGGCCATATCGGCATTGTCCTGATGACGATGCTGGCCTGGGAAACACGCTCGGTGTTGGAGCCCATGGTCGGTGCGGTGGTGCCGGTCGAGATCGTCGACGTTGCGGCGGAATCGAATGTGCGCGCGCTGGCTGAAGAGGCGCCGGAGGAGGAAGCCGCCGACGCCGAGCAAGAACCTACTGAAGCTGAACCCGAGCCTGCACCAACGCCGGCGCCCGCGCCGGCCCAGCGCCCGCGCGTGCGCACGGCTGAGCAAGAACAAGAGGATTTTCTGGCCGGCCTCACCGATCGCTCGCGTGAGCCGACACGGCGGCGTCAGGAAGGGGAGCGCGCGGACCGCAATCAGCAAGGCGCGGGACTTGGCACCGCCGAACGCGCCACCATTGAGGATCGCGCTCGAGCATTGGCGCGCGCGCATTTGCGCCGCTGTTGGCGTATGCCGCTCGATCTTCCCGATCCGGATCGCCTCGTCGTGACCATCGAGTTCGATCTCAATCGCAATGGTACGCTGAACGGCCAGCCGCGCGTCACCAATCCGCGCAATTACACGTTCGATCCGCCGATGCGGTCAGCTGCCGAAGCGGCGTTGCGCGCGGTGCGTATGTGCGATCCTTATCCGTTCCCCGACGATCCTGTGGTCGGAGAGCATTACGAAATTTGGCGCAATCAAGTGCTTCGGTTCGGACCGAATTTGTAGGACATGACCATGGCCACTTTTCAATCAGCAACGCGCACTGAAGAACCCCTCCCCCTGGAGGGGGGAGGGGCAGGGGTGGGGGTGAAAGACGTTATGGGGGTGATTGCGCCTTTTTTGAAGGCGCTGGGCGCTGTTCGGCGCGCTATTGGCGGTCTTGTACAATTTATCGCCCCGCCCCGGCTGTCCCTTAACCCAACTCCGCCCCCCTCCCCATTTAGGGGAGGGGGTGTTCTGGCGTTTGCGTTTTTGTTGACTCTCGTAGCCCCTGCGCACGCGCAGCTGCGCGTCGACATCACCGAGGGCCACCTCAATCCAATGCCGGTGGCGACGGTGGATTTCTTGGCGCAGACGCCCGACGCGCAACAGGTCGGTCGCGATGTGTCCGGCGTCATCCGCTCAAATCTGGAACGCTCGGGCCTGTTCCGCACTGTTGCGCCGGGCGCGTTCATCGAGCGCATCCAAGCCATGGACGTGCCGCCGCGCTTCGCCGATTGGAAGATTATCGACGCGCAGGCTTTGGTCGTAGGCCAAGTCACGCCTTTGCCCGACGGGCGCATCCGCATCGAGTTCCGCTTGTGGGACACGTTCGCGGAACAATCCTTGGTCGGCTTCCAATACGCGACCACGCCCGACAATTGGCGGCGCATCGCCCATCGTATCTCGGATCAAATCTACGAACAGCTCACCGGCGAGCGCGGCTATTTCGATACGCGCATTGTGTTTGTGTCTGAATCCGGCCCGCGTACGCGACGCGTGAAGCGGCTGATGATCATGGATCAGGACGGCGCCAATCCGTTCTTCCTGACCAGCGCCGACTCGATGGTGCTGACGCCGCGCTTCTCGCCCTCGACGCAGATGATCACCTATATGAGCTTCGAGACCGGCGCGCCCCGCGTGTTCCTCTACAATCTCGAAACCAATCGCCGTGAAGTGCTGGGCGATTTTCCAGGCATGACTTACGCGCCGCGCTTTGCGCCGGACGGCAATGGCGTCGTGCTGACGCTCGACATGAACGGCAATTCCGAAATCTTCGCGTTGGACCTGCGTTCGCGCGCGCGCACGCGCCTGACCAACCATCCCGCCATCGACACCTCGCCGTCCTATTCGCCCGATGGCGCGCAGATCACTTTTAACTCCGATCGCGGCGGCAGCCCCCAGATTTACGTGATGAACGCCGATGGCTCGGGTCAGCGGCGCATCTCGTTCGGGGAGGGGCGGTATTCGACGCCGGTATGGTCACCGCGTGGTGATCTCATTGCGTTCACGCGGCAAGCGGGCGGGCGGTTCGCGATTGGCGTGATGCGCCCCGACGGCTCGGGTGAACGCATCTTAACCGAAAGCTATCTCGACGAAGCCCCAACATGGTCGCCTAATGGGCGCGTGATCATGTTCTTCCGCGAGGCGCGCGGGGCAGGGCCGCAGCTCTGGTCCGTTGACCTTACGGGACGGAATTTGCGTCAGATTCCAACGCAAACCGACGCGTCCGACCCCGCTTGGTCGCCGCTTCTGCCGTGATGGGAACATGATTGCCGGCTAGGAATGTGCTTTGTAAGGTTTGATTGAGGCTCACGGGGGAGCGGCGCTGCCGCCAACAGGGGAGAACTGACCCAATGCGTAACACATTGATCGCCTTGGCCGCTGTTTCGGCGCTGGCCGCATGCGCGAGCCGTCCCGATCCGACGCCAACGCCAACGGGCCCCACGCCCACGACCAGCGAGCGCCCGCAAGGGCCCGTGCCTGGCTCTATCGAAGATTTCCGCGTCTCTGTCGGGGATCGCGTGTTCTTCGGCTATGATCGCTTCGATCTGACGCCGGAAGCGCGCTCGGTGCTCGAGCGCCAGGCCGCGTGGCTGCGCCAATATCCCAACACCCGTATCCTCGTGGCTGGCAATTGCGACGAGCGCGGCACCCGCGAATACAATCTAGCGCTGGGCGCCCGCCGCGCCGCCGCCGCACGCGACTATCTGGCCTCGCTCGGCGTCGCCGCCAACCGGATGGAAACGGTCTCTTACGGCAAGGAGCGACCGCTGGACCCGCGCGCCAACGAGGAAGCCTGGAGCGTTAACCGCAACGCTCATTCGCAGATCGTGTCAGGCGCTGTCTCGTAAGCGTCAAAATTTGGCCGAGCATCCCGATTAGGCAAACGCCCCATGATGGATTCGGCTTCACTCAAAACCCCTCGCCGGTTCGCGGCCCTCTTGGCTGCGGCCGGCTTTCTTTTCGCGCTGCCGGCTTCGGCGCAAACCCAGTTGCCGCCGCCAACCTATGGGCAGGCTGATCAGCGCCAGGATCGTATCGAGGAGCTGGAAACTCAGCTTCGCGACGCCACTGCTGAAAACGAGCGCATTCAGTTCGAACTTTTGCAGGCGCAGCGTGAGATCCAGCGCTTGCGCGGCCTGGTCGGCGAATTGGCTGGCGTGAACCAATCGCTGTCGCAAGGCGCGCCGGCGGAGGGCGCGCCGCGCTCACCGGCCGCAGCCCCTCAGCCTGAGCGCCGCAGCGAAGCGCCTGCGCCGCAGCCGCAACAGACGGGCTCTCTCGGCACGCTGCCGGCGAGCGCGTTGCCTGGAGATGCGGGCCAAGCCTATAGCGTCGCGCGCGAGCTTCTGGTCAATGGCAAGTACGCAGAGGCGGAAGTCGCGTTCGCCCAGTTTCTACAAGCCTTTCCCGAAGCAACCACTGCCGCTGACGCGCGCTTCTGGTATGCGTTCACATTGTACGCCCGCACCAATTACGAAGGGGCCCGCGACGGCTTTGTCGAATATCTGCGCACCGCACCTAATGGCCCACGCGCGCCCGAAGCGCAGGCGCGCCTCGGCATGGCGCTGGCTCAGCTCGGCCAGACGCGTCAAGCCTGTAGCGCGTTCGCCAATCTGCCCCGCCGCTATCCCAGCGCGCCGCGCAATGTGCGCGATCTCGCCACGCGCGAAGCGACCGCACTGCGCTGCACGGCGTAAAGAGGGCTGATGCTCGATCGGGTCACGATCGAGCGCGCGACAGCGAAAGCTCCAGATGCGCCAATCGCCATTGCGCTCTCCGGCGGCGGCGATTCCTCGGCGCTGTTGCATCTCCTGGTCGAAGAACTCGGAGCGGCGCGGCTGCGCGCCTTGGTCGTCGATCATGGCTTGCGCGAGGGGTCGCATGCGGATGCGGGCCGCGCTCTGGGCTTTGCGCGCGCACTTGGCGTTGAAGGCGAGATTCTCACGCTTGATTGGCCGCTTGGCCCCAAACGCACGCAACAGGCGGCACGCCGCGCGCGCTATGCTGCGTTGTGCGATGCCGCACGCAAGCACGGCGCGCGCGTAGTCGCGCTGGCGCACACGGCGGACGACCAAGCCGAGACCGTGTTGATGCGCGCCGCAGGCGGCTCCGGTTGGCGTGGGCTTGCTGGCATCGCCGCTATCGCACCGGCGCCTGTTTGGCCTGAGGGGCGCGGCATTCGTCTCGTGCGCCCCTTGCTCGGCGCCCGTCGAGAGGAGTTGCGCGCGCTGCTACGCCACCGGGGCGCGTGTTGGATCGAAGACCCCGCCAACGCCAATGTCGCATTTGAACGTGTCCGCGTGCGCAAGCGCTTGGCCGACATGGAGGCGCAAGGCTTCGATCCGCTGCGTCTCACGCGCTTGGCGGACGATTTGCTTGGTCGTGTGGTCCGGGTGGACCGCGCCGCCGCTGATCTGATCGCGCGCGCTGCGCGTTTCGAGGGTGAGCGCATCGTCGTCTCACGCGCCGCTTGGGACGGCGATAGCGAGGTCCGCCGCCGTGCGCTCGCTGTTTTGCTCCTGGCGGCGGCTGGCGGCGAGCGCGCGCCCGACGCCCAGGCTCTGGCGCGCTTAGACGCCGCGATGCAATCGAGCGACTTTCCAGGCGCCACGCTTGGCGGTGCGGCGCTAACTGCGGCCAAGGCTGGCGTCGTGCTCCGCCGCGATCCGGGCGCGCTGCTGGGCCGCGCTGATGGCGCGGGCGGCGTAGCGGCGTTAGCGCTGAACGCAGGGGAGGAGGCGGTGTGGGATGGCCGTTTGCGCTTGACCATGGCCGAGCCGGGCTGGAGCGTCGACATTGGGCCAAACTGCGCTCCGGTCCTCCGGCGGTGCGGCGCCGCGCTCAGCCCCGGCGAAGCCGGCGCCGCCGCGTCCTGGCTTCTGGCCGACCATGTCGCGCATCTGGTTGACGCCCATTAACCGAGGTTGTTGAGCGGAAGTTGAGGCGTTCCGTGCTATGGCCGGGGTGTTCAGCGGGCCTCACGGCCCCTATCTTGCTGAAGCAGAACATACCCCGCGTCCGTCCCTGGGCGCTGGGGCAGAGGTTTGATCCATGCCGATCCGGTCGTTGCTGATTTGGGGTGTTATCGCGTTCGTGGCGATCGTGCTGTTCACCACCATGGGTGGGAACGGAAGCCCCGCACGCGGCGCTACCGAGCTTGCCTATTCACAGCTCATGGACAGGGTGGACACGGGAGACATCACCGAAGTCACCACGCAGGGCGACGCACTGCTTTCCAGCGCCAAGGATGGCAAGCGCTACGTGACCTACTTACCGCCCGGCACAATGGGCAACACAATCGAGCGGATCGACGCCGCGAACGTCAGCATCAGCACGACGCGCCCGCGCACGTTGCCAACGCTTGGCGAGATCCTGCTTGGGCTCCTGCCCATGCTGCTGCTGATCGGCGCCTGGTTTTTCTTCATGCGCCAGATGCAGGGCGGGGGCCGTGGCGCCATGGGCTTTGGCCGCTCCAAGGCGCGGCTGCTGACGGAAGCCAAGGGCCGCATCACGTTTGAGGATGTCGCCGGCATCGACGAAGCCAAGGAAGAGCTGGGCGAGATCGTCGAGTTCCTGAAGGACCCGGGCAAGTTCCAGCGGCTCGGCGGCAAGATTCCAAAAGGCGCGCTGCTCGTTGGCCCGCCCGGCACAGGTAAAACGTTGCTCGCGCGCGCGATCGCGGGCGAAGCCAATGTGCCGTTCTTCTCGATCTCCGGTTCGGATTTCGTGGAGATGTTCGTGGGCGTTGGCGCGAGCCGCGTGCGCGACATGTTCGAGCAAGCGAAGAAGAATGCGCCTTGCATCATCTTCATCGACGAAATTGACGCGGTTGGACGCCATCGCGGCGCCGGCCTCGGCGGCGGCAACGACGAGCGCGAGCAAACGCTCAACCAATTGCTGGTCGAGATGGATGGCTTCGAAGCCAATGAAGGCATTATCCTGATCGCGGCGACGAACCGCCCCGACGTGCTTGATCCCGCGTTGTTGCGTCCTGGCCGCTTCGATCGCCAGATCGTGGTGCCCAACCCAGATGTGATGGGCCGGGAAAAAATCCTGCGCGTCCACACCCGCAATGTGCCAGTGGCGCAGGGTGTGGATCTAAAAACCATCGCACGCGGCACGCCCGGCTTCTCCGGCGCCGACCTCGCGAACCTTGTGAACGAAGCCGCGCTGCTGGCCGCGCGGCGCGGCAAGCGTGTCGTGACCAACAAGGAATTCGAGGACGCGAAGGATAAAGTCATGATGGGCGCTGAGCGGCGCTCCTTGGTGATGAGCGAAAGCGAAAAGAAGCTCACCGCTTGGCACGAGGCTGGCCACGCCGTGGTCGCGCTGAACGTGCCGGAAAGCGATCCCGTGCACAAAGCCACGATCATCCCACGCGGGCGCGCGCTGGGCATGGTGATGCAGCTGCCGGAAGGCGACCGCTATTCCATGAACTTCACCCAGATGACATCGCGCCTGGCCATTCTGATGGGCGGCCGGGTCGCTGAGGAATTGATCTTCGGCAAGGACAAGGTCACGGCTGGCGCCTCATCGGACATTAGCGGCGCAACCGCTTTGGCGCGCAACATGGTGACGCGCTGGGGCTATTCAGACGTGCTGGGCTTGGTCGCCTACGGCGAAGGCAATGACGAAGTGTTCCTGGGCATGCAAATGGGTCGCCAGCAGCACATCTCCGGCGACACCGCCAAGAAGATCGACGCCGAGGTGAAGCGCTTGGTCGAGGACGGCTACAACGAAGCCAAGCGCATCCTGACTGAAAAGGCCGAAGAGCATAAGCGGCTCGCCGAGGCGCTGCTCGAGTACGAGAGCTTGAACGGCGAGGAAATCAACAAGGTGATGCGCGGCGAAAAGCTCGACCGCCCTGAGGATGTTCCGCAAACCCCGTCGGCGCCAACGCCGGCCCTTCCCGTGACTGACGAGGATGACGAGCCCTCGGTCGGCTGGGGTGGAGCGCAGCCGCAGGGCGCGTGAGCGCCAGGCCCTTGTTGGTCTTCACGCTTTCCGCGCGACGGTGACCTCCCCTTGCCGTACGCCAAGTCGCATTTTGCGCGGAGAGCACAATGAATCCGAATAAGGCGCTTTGGGAAAAGGGCGATTTCACCCAAATGGCGGCGGCGATGCGCGGCAGCGGCGAGGCGCTGGTCGCGAGTTTGACCGTCAAGCCGGGCATGAAGGTGCTCGACCTTGGTTGTGGCGACGGCACCACGGCCATCCCCGCAGCCAAGCTCGGCGCCGACGTGCTCGGCGTCGATATCGCCAGTAATCTTGTGGCCGCCGGCGCGCGGCGCGCGCGCGAGCAGGGCCTCGACAATTGCCGTTTCCAGGAGGGAGACGCGAGCGATCTGCGCGACCTTAAGGACACGACATTCGATCTTGTAGTCACAATCTTCGGCGCCATGTTCGCGCCGCGCCCGTTCGATGTCGCCAAGGAGATGGTGCGCGTCACGAAGCCCGGCGGGCGCATTGTCATGGGCAATTGGATTCCGAACGATCCGACTCTCGTCGCGCAGATCCTGAAAATCAGCGCCGCCTATTCGCCGCCGCCGCCCGAGGGGTTTATCAGCCCCACTCGCTGGGGGGTGGAGAATGATGTCACCGAACGGTTCGCTGCGGCGAATGTGCCCGCAGGGGCGATCGCGTTCTTGCGCGATACATACATGTTTGAGTTCGAGGGACCGCCCTCTGCTCTGCTCGATCGGTTTCAAACCTTCTACGGCCCGACGATGAACGCGTTCGAGGCCGCGCGCGCCAATGGCCGTGAGGCGGCGTTGCGCGCCGAACTGGACCAGCTGTTCGCGGCGCAGAACCAAAGCGGCGATCCCGCGCGCACATCGATTCCAGCGACGTTCCTGCGGGTCACGGTCAACGTCCCTTGAGCTTGGCGGAACGCATGCGGCGGTCCATACTTGTCCAATGCTGGCCTCATCCACGATCACCTCGCTCATCGGTACCGCGAAACCGCCAATTGCAAAGGCCTTCTATGGCGATGTTTTGGGGTTGAAGTTCGTCTCCGAGGATCAGTTCGCGGCGATCTTTGAAGGCAAGAACATGCGAATCCGCGTGTCGGCTACGCCGACCGTGGTCCCCGCGCCGTATGCTGTGCTGTCCTTCGATGTCGCGCATATGGACCAGGCTGTGGAGGCGTTGACGGCCAAGGGCGTGGTGTTCGCGCGCTTCCCGTTCCTGGTGCAGGATGCCAAGGGTGTCTGGAGCGCGCCGGACGGGACCAAAGTCGCCTGGTTCCACGATCCTGACCTGAACCTTTTGAGCATCGTGCAGCCGGCCTAAACAGCGCGCCCGCCTCAGCTTGGTCTGAAATCATACGCTTGACGCTTAGGAAGCTCTTAGGCAGACGGAGCCGCGAAGCGTGCATTAGGTTGCGACAGCGCAAAGCCTCCCCTTTTCAAGCTGGGTTTACTCGGCGGTGATTTTGAGCGAGCGGGGGCGATGAACGAAATTCTTGCCGCTGTCGAGCTGGTCAGTCAGGTGCGATCAGCCACGGGCGTGAGCGAATTGCGCAGTCTATTCTTAAGTGCGCTTGATCAAGTGGGCGTAAAATATTGCTTGGCGCTTGCCGTGGAATCGGATCCCGAGGGCGCGCCCCAAGGTGCAGTAATCATTGAGAAATTGCCGATTAGTGCTGGTTTTGAGCAGATCTCAAAAAAGCAGCCCGACTTTCTTCCCGCGGTCACTTCGATTGTCCAAGGACATCAGTCTGTAGAGATCTTTACGAAGTCGGCTGAGTCCCTGGGCGCTCCTTTTCGCGAGCTCTTTTTCGATCAAGAAGCGAGATGGTGCCTGCTTGTTCCCGTACTACAGGCGGGTCAAGTCAGTGGCATAGGTTTTTTCTACGCGAAGCGCCGCTTGGCTGAAACGGTGAAGGAGGCATTGGTTGCGTTATCAAAAGTCGCGTTCGAGCGCGCCTCCGCCGCAGGCATAATACCTTCGGCTGTCTGTCCATTGACGCTGCGTCAAAGGGAAGTCCTCGCATATTGCGCAGACGGCAAGTCCGACTGGGAGATCGGGCAATTGCTCGGTATTTCCCGGGCAACGGCGCATGAGCATGTCGAAAGCGCCAAGCGCAAACTCGGCGTCAGGACGCGGGTTCAGGCGGTCGCGGTTGCGACCCAGAGGCGATGGATATAGCCCGGGCAGCCCCTCCACCTAGATAGGTTTAAAGCCCAGTCGAATCACAATTGTAGTGTGGGCAGAAGCTTAGTGGAGACTGCCCGTGATTGGAAGCGACGACGATATGCGCGCCTACCTCCACCAAATGGTGGAACAGCTCGTAGAGCTTGCGCGGAATGAAGGGTTCACCCAGGGCGCCGCCTATTTGGCGCTTGCCGCTATGTCGCTGCGCGCCAAGGATGACGGCGCTCGGCCTGTCGCCGAAGGCGATGCATGCCAGCGCGTCTCGGCGTAGGGCTTCTCCCGCGTCGGTTCGCCCCTTTGCCCGCCTGAGTGGTTGAGCTAAAGGTCTCGGGAACCAGTCTCGGGGGAATCAATCATGATGGCTCTGCTTGCCATTGGCGGCTTCATCGTCGCGATCGTGCTGTTGAATGTGATTGAGTTCGGTCGCCCGGATTAATCTTGGCGTTTGAGCGCCGTCGTGAAATAGCCCGCACCGCTTACCAGCGCCAATCCTGCCGCGATCCATATCAGGATGCGCGCCGCCCAGTTCAGTCCCTCAATGACCGCGCCCGGCGCATAAAGCAGCACGCTCGCCTGAAGCGCCAGAAACGCGGCTACGCCCGCCATCTCAGCAGCGGCCTTCCATTTGCCGAGTTGGCTCACGGGCAGCGAGCGTCCCTGCGCTGAGATCGCTTCACGCAAGCCCGCCACGGCGACATCTCGCCCGAGGATAAGCACCGCCGCCGCGACCAAGGTCAGCGGCAGCGCCGCGTACGCGAGCGCCACCAGCACGCAGGTGATCAGCACTTTATCGGCGGCGTGATCGAGCGCCGCGCCCGTGGGCGTCACGGCGTTGAGTTTGCGCGCAAGCCAGCCGTCGAGCCAATCGGTGGCCGCCGCGAGCACAAACAGCACAAACGCCGATGCGTAGATAAAGCCCGAGAGCAACGGATCCTTATGCAGGTCATTCGCCGCCCACAGCACCAGCCCCGCGATCACGGGGCCCATGGCGATGCGGAAGAGGGTGAGCAGCGTCGGGAGCATGCTGGGTGCGCGCTGTTCAGCGCCTGTCGTGGAAGTAGTCATAGATACGCTTTGCCAGTTCCGTGTTGACGCCGTCCACTGCTTCCAGCTCCGCCAGCGCCGCGCGCGACACGCCGCGCGCTGAGCCGAAGCGGTCGAGCAGGGCGCGTTTGCGCGCGGGGCCAATGCCGTCGATCTCGTCGAGCGGGTTTTTCACCGCTTCCGCTTTGCGCTTTCCTCGATGCGCGCCGATCGCAAAGCGGTGCGCCTCGTCTCGCAGGCGCTGAAGATAATAAAGAACGGGGCTCTTCTCATCGAGCCGGAACGGCGCCTTGCCCGGCATGAAGAAACGCTCGCGTCCGGCGTCGCGGTCGACTCCCTTGGCAATGCCAGCGATCACGATCTTGCCTTTGAGGCCCAGTTCATCGAGCGCCTCGAGCGCGGCGTTCAACTGCCCCTCGCCGCCGTCGATCAGCACCAGATCAGGGATGGCGGCGAATTTTGAATCGCTCGGCTCGGTGTCGCGCTCTTTGGAGAAATCGATACCCCCAACCTTTCCTCCCCCGTTTACGGGGGAGGTGATCGCGAAGCGATCGGAGGAGGCGGCAACCAGCGCCCCCTCCGTCTCGCGCGATGCGCTCGACACCTCCCCCGTAAACGGGGGAGAAATTTCATCCGTCGCGTCGCGCTCCGCCAACATCCGCGCGAACCTACGCCCGATCATCGCTTTCATCATCGCGAAATCGTCGCCCTGGAATTTCGCGCGTTCCATGTTGAACTTGCGATACTGGTTTTTCACGAAGCCCTCGGGGCCGGCCACGATCATGGCGCCGAGCGCGTTTGTTCCTTGGATGTGAGAGTTGTCGTACACTTCGATGCGCTCTGGGCGCTCGCTCAACCCGAACACCTCAGCCACGCCATCCAGCAGTTTCGCGACGCTTCCGCTTTCGGCCAAGCGCCGCCCCAAAGCCTCGCGCGCATTGAGCAGCGCCGCGTCGACGATGTCCTTCTTTTCGCCGCGCTGAGGTTCGCGGATCTCGACCTTGCTCTCGAGTTTTAACGACAGGGCTTCTTCCAAGAGGTCGCGGTCGCTCGGTTCGGCGCTGGCGAGGATCAGCTTTGGCGGCTCGCGATCCTCGTAAAACTGGGCGATGAAGGCCGCGAGAATATCCGGCGCGGTTTCATCCCCGGTGTGGCGCGGGAAGTAGGCGCGGTTACCCCAGTTTTGGCCGGCGCGGAAGAAGAACACTTGCATGCACGATTGCCCGCCTTCCTGATGGAGCGCGAACACGTCGGCTTCGTCGAATGTCGTCGGATTGATCCCTTGCGACGCGCGTACGCTCGCTAGCGCTCTGATCCGATTGCGCAGGCGCGCGGCGTGTTCGAATTCGAGCTTCTCCGCCGCCTCCCGCATCTCGACGGCGAGGCGATCTTGCAACTCAACCGACCGGCCTTCGAGGAAGTCGCTCGCGTCCTTGACCAGCGCGCGGTATTCGTCGGCGCTGACGAGATCGACGCACGGCGCCGCGCAGCGTTTGATCTGGTAGAGCATGCAGGGTCGCGTGCGCGCCGAAAAGGTCGCGTCCGAACAGGAGCGGAGGAGGAACGCCTTCTGCAGCGTGTTCAGCGTGCGGTTGACCGCGCCTGCGCTCGCGAACGGGCCATAGAATTTGCCTCTGAAACTCTTGGCGCCGCGATGCTTTTGGAGGCACGCAATGTCGTGATCGGTGCGAATGGCGATGTAGGGGAAGCTCTTGTCATCGCGCATCAGCACATTGAAGCGCGGCTTCAGCCGTTTGATGAGGTTGGTTTCCAGCAGCAGTGCTTCGGTTTCCGTCGCGGTGACGATCACCTCCAGCGCTACCGTCTGGTGGATCATGCGATAGATGGCGTTGGTGTGGCCGCGTCCTTGCGCATATTGGCCGACGCGGTTCTTCAGGCTCTTGGCCTTGCCCACATAAAGCACCTCGCCGTCGGACCCCAGCATGCGATAGACGCCTGGCTTCGAGGGCAGCCGGCTCCAGGCGTCCCGGATCGCGTCCGCGCCTTTGAGCGCGGGCGGTGGGGCCGCTTCGCCGGGGAGGGCCGCGAGGTCCGGCAGGTCAGGTTTGTCGGCGCTGCTCATCTCGTTTTCAATGGGGTGGCAGGGGGCTCACCCAAGAGTCCGATACCATCAAGTTCTTCCTGGCACGACGGGGCAACGCTCCCTTGCGACGAGCGGCGCTTATGGCGTGCCGAAGGCAATGATATAGAAATCTAGGCAAGCTCGCGAGGAGCTGTTGTCATGAGAGTCGTGTGCTTCATCACTGTGTCCGCGCTAGCGTTTGTTTTGATTGGGTGTGCAGCTTCCGAGCCGGGTTGGACCGGGTCAGGAGAACCGTTTGATGGCGCTAAGGCGGCATGTGAGGCGAGCACAACCACGAACGCCGGCTTCGAAGCTTGCATGCTTGAGAAGGGGTGGAGACGCTTGTGAGGGTTACGTTGGTGCGACCTGCGGCTCTTTTTCTCGCTGCTGTCTTCCTGGGCATCTCCTTAGTGGGCAATGCCAGCGCAGCTGAACGGATCGATGATCCATTATCTGTCGAGATCAGCACGGGTGATGTGGCCGCTTTCTACGCCATCTACGATGCCGCCGACGGTAGGCCCGACGCTGAGGCGCTACAACTATATATCGATGGTGGAAGCCCAGGTGTGCAGGGCTTCATAGCTAACAGGATCGTATCTGCGGAGAATCTTGCCGCAGTGGTTCGCGCAAACCGCCACCTTTACGATACGACGCGAGAGTGCGCGAGCGCGCTGGGCGGTGTCCGCGAGAGAGTGCGCGCTGCTTTCCTCGCCATGAAAGAATTGTATCCAGAGGCCACATTTCCGACGGTTTACATCGTCATTGGCGCCAACAATACAGGCGGTACAGCTAACTCAGCAGCTCTTATGATCGGGCTCGAGGTTGTATGCCGGCCTAGTCAAATTGACGCGAGTCCGATTGATGTTCGCTTGACGCATCTGATAGCCCACGAGGCTGTGCACGCCCTCCAGCAAGGTTTTGGCGACGGGTCGCTCCTCTCGCGATCATTGGGGGAAGGTATTGCGGAGTTTATAGGCGCGTTGTCTTCGGGGCGACCACTCAATGCCCATCTCTTTGAGTGGACGCAGGGGCGCGAAGCCGAACTTGAGCAACGCTTCGCGGAAGCTATGTACGGAAGCAACTCGCAGGCTTGGCTCTACAATGGACGGGGTACGCGTGAGGCTCCAGGCGATCTTGGCTACTGGGTTGGTTATCGCATTGCCTGCGCCTATTATGAGCGTGCCTCAGATAAGCGGCGCGCGATTTCGGACTTGTTGAAGTCCACAAGCGCCCGGGAAATCATGGCCAGGAGTGGGTGGGGGCCTGGGCGCCTCTGTTCGACTTAGTCGCCTCAACCTCTCGGTAACACTCCCATGTGCTTCCTAATCGCCGGGGCTTGATTCGACGCGCCGGCTCAAGGCGTGCGGCCAAGGCGAGGCGATCTCCACCGGCCGCCGGGGGCGGCCCGAACAGGTTCGAGGGGGCGCGCATGGACTTATTTCTCGACGATGAGGTCGAAGTCACATCCGATCCGATGGATACGGTCGAGGACGTGATCTCGAGCGATGAGCGGTTTCAGCATGAGCGCGCCGAGGACGGCGATGTTCATTTCTCTTTCAAATGTTCCTGGGGCGAGACGGTCGGCTATTTCAGCCATCGCCACGAATTGCCGGCGCTTTTGTTTACACTGGGCTTCGACATCCAGGCGCCGAAGTCGCGCTTTGCTGAAGCGGTGCGGCTGGCGGCTTTGATCAACGAAAATCTCTGGCTTGGCCATTTCGACGTCTGGTCGGACGACGGCACGATCATTTTCCGTCACGCCATGCCGATGATTGGGCGCGAGGAAATCTCACACGGCGAGATCCAGGCCATGCTGGCGGCGGCCCTCGATGCTGCTGAGCGCTTTCAGCCGTCCTTCCACTTCGTTATCCTTGGCGGCATGAGTGCTGAGGATGCGGCGCAAGCCGCCTTGTTCGAAGTGTGCGGAGAAGCGTGAGCAGCAAGGACGCCCCAACGATTGCTCTCGTCGGCGCCGGCGCCATGGGCGGCGCGCTGGTGCGCGGCTGGATCGAAGCCGTGCGTAAGGGCGGGGGGCTGACCCTTACCGTCGTCGAGCCCAATTTTGACCCAGTGCTTGAACGCGAACTCGACGCTGTCGGCGCCGTGCTCAATCCGCCCGAAGCCGGCCCTGTGGATGTGCTGGTGTTGGCGGTTAAGCCGCAAGCCTTCGCCGAGGCCGCCAAGAGCGCCAAGCAATTCGTGGGCGAGCAGACGTGCGTGCTGTCGATCATGGCCGGCGTCACCATCGACAATTTGTCCCGCGCGCTTGGCTCCCCGCGCGTCGTACGCGCCATGCCGAACACGCCAGCGCGCATCGGGCGCGGCATCACGGCTTATGTCGCCTCGCCTGCCTGCAGCGAGTATGACAAGCAATTGGTCGAGCAATTGCTGATGCCTCTGGGCACCGTGGAATCGATCAACGCTGAGCGGCTGATGGATGTCGTCACCGCAGTTTCGGGCTCGGGGCCGGCTTATGTGTTCTTGCTGGCGGAAGTGCTGGCGGTTGCCGCCGAGCAGGAGGGCTTGGATCGTGAGACCGCCATTCGCCTTGCAAATCGCACCGTAGCGGGCGCCGGCGCGCTGATGTTGGAAACCGGCGATAGCGCCAATACGCTGCGTAAGCAGGTGATGTCGCCAGGCGGCACCACCGAAGCTGCGCTCGATATTCTCGCAGCGCCGGACGGCCTAGCGCCCTTGCTGCGCCGCGCTGTCGCCGCCGCCGCGAAACGCTCGCGGGATCTGGGGCGCGGATAGAGGCGCGCGCTCCAGGCGCCGTGCTTCGCAAACACGTCCAAAACGCCTAAACAGCGCGCGCCAAAGCAGGGGCTGACGATGCAATTTGATGATGTAATCCTCGGGCGTCGGAGCATCCGCGGCTACAAGCCCGATCCCGTGCCCAAGAAGCTGATCGAAGAAATTCTTGCACTTGCGATGCGCGCGCCCTCGTCGATGAACACGCAGCCGTGGAATTTCTACGTCATAACCGGAGAACCTCTCGATCGCATTCGCGCCGGAAACACGGAGCGCATGGTGAAGGGCGTTCCGCAGTCGCGCGAATTTCGGACGGGGCCGCCCTTTGCGGGCCAGCATCGCGAACGGCAGATTGGCGTCGCCAAGCAATTGTTCTCGGCGATGGGCATTGCGCGCGATGACGCGGAGAGGCGGCAGGATTGGGTGCTGCGTGGTTTCCGGCAATTCGATGCGCCGGTCTGCGTGATTGTGACCTATGATCGTGTGCTCGATGGAAGCGATGACACGCCCTTCGACTGCGGCGCGGTGACGAACGCCTTGGTCAACGCCGCTTGGTCGCGCGGTCTTGGCGCGGTGATCAACAGCCAGGGCATCATGCAGTCTCCGGTCGTGCGCGAGCACGCCGGCATCGCGGACGATCAAGTGATCATGAAAAGCATCGCGCTGGGGTGGCCGGATGAGAGCTTTCCGGCAAACGCGGTGGTGTCGGAACGCAAGCGCGTCGATGAGGCGACGGTGTTTGTTGGATTCGACGATTAGCGCGCGCTCGCCGAAAAAATTTCGAACCAGAACGCGAGCATCTACACTTATGCTGCTGCTTGCTTCTCGAAAAATACGAGCATGTTGTCGTCAGTGGGTAGCGTGTGGCGCCACGAAGCCTGCATGGTGAACCCGGTTTGCTGGGCTAGAAGGCCGAGGTGGCGCTTGGTGAAATAATTGACGTGGTCGGGCAGGCGGAAACCGCACCAATTGCTCCCAACGACCATGCGATTGACCGAGCCATAATTCGGAACCTTGATCGCGACCAATCCGCCAGGCGCCATTTTCTTGTAGAGCGTCGTCATGATGTCTCGAGCCTGCCAATCGTGTTCGAGATACGAACGCAGGAGCGCGGCGGTAAAAAATCTATCTGGGAATGCGTTGAGCCCATCAGCGGAGGAGGCTTGCACAACGCTTCCGTTGCGTCCCGCGACAGCGGCCGCTGCGGCGGCGGCCAAGCCTTTTGAGATTTCCACGCCGTGAGGCGTGAATCGTTCATCGAATTTCAGGAGTTGACCGCCCGAGCCGCAACCCAGATCGAGAGCAGGGCCAGAAGGCGCGCGCTCATTGAGGATGTCGACGCCCTCAATGCGCTTGAACGTGTGAAGCCGCCAGCGCGTTTTTTGATCGAGCCATTGGACAATCGGCTGCTTTTGCTTGCGCCGGTTTGTTTCCGCTTCGAATTGCTTTTCCCAAGCGAGGTTCTCAACCAGCTCGGTCGTGATCGGCACGTCGGGCAAGTAGACGAAACCACAGGTTAGGCAGTCAATAACCGTCCAGCCATCGCGGCTATAACGGCCTGGGGCTGCGTCGCGGTTGCCGGACTCGCAGATAGGGCATGATCTTCGATGCGTGCGTATGCGCTCCTGGGCACGGACCGGCGCTGTCACGGCTTCCATTGCGAACCCCTGTCTTCCGCGCCCAGCGGCGCCGCGTTTTTGAGAGTTGGTACTCAGACATATAAGTCGGCGTATAGTCCTTGCGAGCGAATAGACGCTCATTTCGTTTCAAAATGTCAATGCCGGGCGTGAGGTCTGGCGCCGTTTTGCCGTGGCGAATGCGCAGGGGACAGCCTGGGAGCGGGCGCTCACACCGCCTGCAAGAACTGAACCTTCGCCGCGCCGTAGCTGCGCTCGTCGAGCAGCCTGTAGCCATCATACGCGGGTGTTTCGTCCGCCGCGCATTCGAACACGACCAGCGCGTCGTTCGTGATCCAGCCGCCCGCCTTCAAGTGCGCCAGCGCGCGCGCGGCCAAGCCCTTGTGATAAGGCGGGTCGAGGAAGACGAGATCAAATGGATCGCCGAGGCCGGCTGGCTTCACGCCTAGATCGGTCGCGTCGCGGCGATGGATCCGGGTTGCGCCGAACAGGCCCAAGGCTTCGATATTGTCGCGGATGGCGCCGCGTGCGCCGGAATCGGTTTCAACGAAGAGCGCAAACGTGGCCCCACGCGACATCGCCTCAAGCCCCAGCCCGCCCGAGCCTGCGAACAAGTCCAACACGCGCCGCCCCTCCAAGCCTGGCGACCACTCAGCGTGCTCCAGAATGTTGAACACCGCTTCGCGCGCGCGGTCGGACGTTGGGCGTGTGTCTCGGCCCGTGGGCGCGGCAATGGCGCGGCCTTTGAATTGTCCCCCAACGATGCGCATGCCGCTTCCAATGACGCGAGGATCAGGCTCGTGCAACCGCGCGCGCGGATTTAGGGTGACGCATATTTAAAGGGAGGGAGACATGAGAAGGTTGATACTCGCCGCTGCCTTGGTCTTGGCCGCCTGCGCGAGCGCGGAGCCAGCGTCAGTCCCAACCTCAGCCCGAAGCCAGCCCAATTATCAGGACGCGCGGTCCACGGCCTCCGCGGCGGACGTACAAGCCGCCCGCCGCGGCTACCGCGACGCTTGCCACGCCAATGGCGGCTCGGCCGATCGCTGCGAATGCCTAACCTCAAATTTGGCGCAAACGCTATCGCCGGAGGATATGCGGGTCGCCACAGGTATGCTCGACCAACGCACGGCGGCCAACTGGGCAAATTTGGCAGCGGTCAATCAGGCGCGAACTCAAGCTGAGGCGGCCTGCGCCCAATTCCGCTGAGACGACAGCCTAGCCTGCGCCGACCCGCTTGACCGGCTCTGATCGCTCGTCAAAAAGGACCGCCCGCCTGGGGGGGGGGAACTCGAACTCGAGGAGTCGCGCGCGTGGACATGATGATCGCCGATGTGGCGGCGCTCTTCCAAGTCGTTCTGATCGATCTGGCGCTGGCGGGCGATAACGCTGTGGCGGTCGGTCTTGCCGCCGCTGCTTTGCCGCATGTGCAGCAACGTCGCGCGATCTTCTGGGGCATCGCGCTTGCGCTGGTGCTGCGTATCCTATTCGCCGGCGTGACGACACAGCTCTTGCAGATTCAGGGCTTGCTCTTCGTCGGTGGGCTGCTGCTGTTCTGGGTCGCTTGGCGCATGTGGAGCGATTTGAAGGCGCATCAGCCGGTTATGGTGGGCGATCCCGTTGCCGGCGAGCATATGGCCGAGGCGATCGCGCATCCTGAAAAGGCGCCGGCGGACTTTGGCCGCGCGCTGCTGACGATCGTGATCGCCGATGTGTCGATGTCGCTCGACAATGTGCTCGCGGTGGCGGCGGTGTCGAAGCACAACGTCTACATCATGGCGTTTGGACTGGTGCTGTCCGTTGTATTGATGGGGGTCGCGGCGTCGGTGATCGCACGCATCATCAACCAGCATCGTTGGATCGCGGTGCTTGGAATTGTCATCATCGTGTTCGCCGGCACACGCATGATCTGGGAAGACGCGCACAACTTCTTCCCGAACGACGTGCCCGGCATTCCGACCTGGCTGGGCGGACATTAGGCGCCTTTGCCGAGCTGATCTTTCAGCACGCGCCGTGGGATTTCCTCCACCGCACCCGGTTCCAAGGTGCCAAGCTGAAACGGCCCGTACGCAATACGGATCAAGCGGTTGACCTTAAGTCCAAGTGCTTCCAGGACGCGGCGCACTTCGCGGTTCTTGCCTTCGGTGAGCGACAGATTGATCCACGAATTCGACCCGCCGCGTTCGAGCTTGGCTTCGATCGAGCCATATCGCACGCCTTCGACAGTGATGCCGTCTTTCAGCTTGTCGAGATCAGTTTGCTCAACGCGGCCATAGGCGCGTGCGCGATAGCGGCGCACTAGCCCGCTCGATGGCAGCTCCAGTCGCCGCGCCAGCGCGCCGTCGTTGGTGAGAAGCAGCAAACCTTCGGACGTGAGGTCGAGCCGTCCGACCGAGATCACGCGGGGCAGGGCATCGGGCAGGCGCTCGAACACGGTGGGGCGACCTGCCGGGTCTTTGTGTGTGGTCACAAGCCCCGAGGGCTTGTGATAGCGCCACAGCCGGGTCTCTTCGGCCGCGCTAACGGGGCGGCCATCGACGCTCACCTTGTCCTTGGCCGTGACCTTGACCGCTGGCGTATTGAGCACCTTGCCGTTGAGCTTGACCCGGCCTTCTTCGATCAGCTTCTCGGCGTCCCGGCGCGAACACACCCCCGCACGTGCGAGAAACTTGGCGATGCGCTCGCCTTCGGCGCTAGAAAGGGGAGAAGAGGGTGGGCTCATGTTCGCTGTGATCTATCGCTGGCGGGTGATACCAGGGCTGGAGGCGCAATTCGAGCGGGGATGGGCTGCCGGCACGGAAGCGATCGCGCGCGAGTTTGGCGGCTGGGGATCACGGCTGCATCGCGGCGAGGGCGATGTCTACGTAGCCTATGCGCAATGGCCCGATGAAGCGAGTTGGCGCAAGGCGATGGAGACCCGCATGCACCATTCCAACGACGAAGCGCGTCGCCAATATCGCGAGGCGATCGCGCCGGGCTCGTTCGAGACTCTGTTCGCCGGGCCTGTGGCGCAAGATCTGTTGGAGTTGCGCCGGCCCCAAGAGACTACCCGATGAGCGATGAGGACCACATGGCGCGCGCCCTTGACTTGGCGCGGGGCGCTGCGGAGGCTGGCGAAGCGCCGATTGGCTGCGTAATCCTTGATGGCGCGGGCGAGGTGATCGCCGAGGCCGCCAATGCGCCGATCGCGCAGAACGACCCGACCGCCCACGCGGAAATCATCGCGCTCAGACGCGCGGCCCAAGCGCTGCACAATTATCGGCTAAAGCCGGGGTTGACGCTCTATGTGACGCTGGAGCCCTGCGCGATGTGCGCCGGCGCCATCAGTCAAGCGCGTATTGCGCGCTTGGTCTATGGCGCCAGCGATGCGAAAGGCGGAGGTGTTGCACACGGCGCGCGCGTGTTCGAACACGCGACCTGCCACTGGAAACCAGCCGTGACGAGCGGCGTGCTGGCAAGTGAGTCCGCCGAGATGCTGAAAGCGTTCTTCAAGGCGCGACGTTAGCGCGCCTTTGCGCGCGCCGCCCAAGCCGTCAGCACTGCCGCCGCGACGCGATCGGTTTCGTGCAACGGCGGATAGGTCCAGATTTCGAGGTCGCCATTGAACGACCGAGCGCAGCCGCGCTTGCGCAAGCTATCGTGGAAAAGATCAAGCTTTCCGACCGGCCCATCGACATCGAGGATGTGCACGGGCTTGCCCGTGGCGGCGGCTTCGGTGGCCATGTTGACGCTGTCGGCGGTGACGAAGATATGGTCCGCCGCCCCCAGCATGGCGAAGTACGGGTTGGGGCCCTCGCCCTCGTAAAACACCGTGCAGTGCGGGGCGAGCCTTGCGCGTAACTGCAGTCGCGCGGGCTCCTCAGTACGCCGTGACAGCGTCGCCATCAGCGCGCCGCCAGTCCGCTGCTGTAGGCGCACCAAATCCTCGGCGATACGACGTGCGCGTGTCGCACCAATGGTTTGCCGCTTCGACTTGCCCCCGATCAACACGGCGAAGCGGGGCCCGGGCAGGTCTTCCAAGCGTGTCGGGTAATCGAGCACCGCCTCGTCGAGTTTCTCGGGCGTGACCCGATGGCAGGCGCCGACAATGGGCAAAACATTAGGACCTTCGAGCCCGTCGTGGATGGGCGGAACGACGACATCGAACTCGCGTGGGTTGATGCGCGGGTCCTGCAATTGGACGACGAATGTCTTGCCTTTCGACCAGTCCCGCATGCCGAGCGCGAACGGGATCGACGCGCGTCCACAACCGATCAGAATATCAGGCCAGGGCGGCTCGATGTCGTCGGAGCCGACGGACAGCGCTTGACGTGGCGCCGGCACGAGGCCAGCCGGTAGCCATGTCCAGGGCGAGCGCAGGCGCACGCGCTTGACGAACAGGCGCACCGGCGCGCGTCGCTCCATAGCCTCGCCGAGTCCGAGCGCTTGGTTTTCGATTCCAGCGCGACCATCCGTAAGCACCCAAACGACGAGGGGCTCGGCAGGTTGGAAGCCGACATTCCTCATGCGGCGCCAGCCCGGCTTTCTCTCAGAGGAATTTCACCTTGACGATCTCATAGGACTTGGCCCCGCCCGGCGCCATGACCTCGACGACATCGCCCTCTTCCTTGCCGATCAGCGCGCGCGCGATCGGCGAGGTGATTGAAATCTTGCCGTCTTTAACGTCGGACTCGTCCTCGCCCACGATCTTATACTTGGACTTCGCGCCCGTATCCTCGTCGATCAGGTTCACGGTCGCGCCGAACTTCACCTGTTTGCCGGAGAGTTTCGACACGTCGATGATCTGGGCGCGCGCGATCTTGTCCTCGATCTCGGCCACGCGGGTCTCGATAAAGGCCTGACGCTCTTTTGCAGCGTGATACTCGGCGTTCTCGGAGAGGTCGCCATGCGCGCGCGCTTCCGAGATCGCCTGGATCACGGAAGGGCGCTCCTGCGTCTTCAAACGCTTCAGTTCTGCGTCGAGGGCCGCATAACCCTCGGCGGTCATTGGTATTTTTTCCATGGGTGTGTGTGAGTGTCCGTCTAGGGAAGGGAAGGGTGTACCCGGTCCGGCGAAGCGTCAAGCATAGGCCTGTAACGCGCGAACGCCAAGCGGGGGGCCAGATTTCAGCAGGCGAATGGCCTGAATCGCGGCCCGAGCCCCCGACATGGTCGTGTAATAGGGGATGTTCTGGGTCAGGGCCGTTCGGCGAATGGAATAGCTGTCCCGGTAGGACTGCGCCCCCTCCGTGGTGTTGAAGACGAGGTGGACGTCGCCATTCTTCATGGCGTCCACGATATGGGGCCGGCCCTCCGCCACCTTGTTGATCTTCTGCAGCTGGACGCCCTTGCCCGCGAGGTAGTCTGCGGTGCCCCCCGTCGCCAGGATGGTGAAACCAAGCTCCACCAAGTCCTTGGCGATGGCGACCAAGCCGGGCTTGTCGGCATTTTTGACCGAAACGAAGACACAGCCCCTGGCGGGCAGATTCACCCCACAGGCGATCTGGCTCTTGGCGAAGGCGGCCTCGAAATTGGTGTCGATTCCCATGACCTCGCCGGTGGAGCGCATTTCGGGGCCGAGCACGGGGTCAACGCCCGGGAAGCGCGCGAACGGAAACACCGCCTCCTTTACCGCCACGTGGTCTTTGGAGGGGCCGTCGAGCTTCAGATCCTTCAGCTTCAGGCCCGCCATGACCTTCGCGGCCGCTGCCGCGATCGGGCGATTGATCGCCTTGGCCACGAAAGGCGCTGTGCGGGAGGCGCGCGGGTTGGCCTCGAGGATGTAGATATCGCCGTCCTTGACCGCGAACTGGATGTTGATCAGGCCCTTTACTTCAAGTGCTAGGGCGAGCTTCTTGGTTTGGGACTCGATCTCGGCGACAAGTTTTTTCGGCAGTGAGTAGGGCGGCAGCGCGCAGGCGCTATCGCCCGAGTGCACGCCAGCCTCCTCAATATGCTCCATGACGCCGGCGACGAACACGTCCTCGCCATCGCAGATGGCGTCGACGTCGACTTCGATCGCGTCGCGGAGATAGCGGTCCACAAGCAGCGGGCGCTTGTCGGAGATAGCGAACTCGGAGGGCCCGCCGAGCGCGCGTGAAATGCGCGCGATGTAATCGTCGAGCTCTTCCTCCGTATGCACGATCTGCATAGCTAGGCCGCCCAAGACATAGGAGGGGCGCAGCATCACCGGGTAGCCGATCTTGCCTGCAGCTGCGCGCGCGGAATCGGGCGAGGCGGCGATGGTGTTGTCGGGTTGCTTCAGGCCAATCTTACGCAGAAGGGCCTGGAAGCGATCGCGATCCTCGGCAAGGTCAATCGCGTCGACGCTGGTGCCGAGGATGGGGGCGCCTTCATCCGCCAATGGCTGGGCCAGCTTCAGCGGAGTCTGCCCGCCGAATTGCACGATCAGGCCCATCACCTCGCCATTCACTTTCTCGGTCTCGAGGATTTCGAGCACGTCCTCGGTGGTCAGAGGCTCGAAATACAGGCGATCAGACGTATCGTAATCGGTCGACACCGTCTCTGGATTGCAGTTGACCATGATCGATTCGACGCCGATCTCGGCGCACGCGAACGCAGCGTGGCAGCAGCAATAATCGAACTCGATGCCTTGGCCGATGCGGTTGGGGCCGCCGCCGAGAATGATGATCTTCTTGGCGTCCGTCGGCTCAGACTCGCATTCGGGTTCGCCGTCGAACGGGAATTCATAGGTCGAATACATGTAGGGCGTCGTGGCGCGGAACTCCGCGGCGCAGCTGTCGATGCGCTTGTACTGCGGGCGTACGCCAAGCTTACGGCGCGCTGCGCGCACATCGCGCTCGCGCTGGCCGGTGAGTTTCGCCAGTCGCGCGTCGGAAAATCCTTGAGCTTTCAGCGCGCGGAATCCGACCGCATCCTTCGGCAAGCCGTCGGCGCGGACGTTGGCCTCGGTCGCAATGATCTCTGCGATCTGGCGTACGAACCAGGGATCGTAATGCGAGGCCGCGCAGATTTCGTCTTCGCTGAGGCCCCGTCGCAGCGCTTCCGCGACCACGAGCAGGCGATCGGCCTTGGGCGTCACCAACCGCCCGCGCACGGCGGCGCGGCCAGAATCTTCGTCGCCCGCGCCTTCGATCTGAATTTCGTCAAAGCCCATGAGCCCGGTATCGAGCGAGCGTAACGCCTTTTGCAGAGATTCCTGGAAGGTGCGTCCCACCGCCATCGCCTCGCCAACAGACTTCATCGAGGTGGTCAGCGTGGTGTCGGCGCCCTGGAAACGCTCGAAGGCAAAGCGCGGAATCTTGGTGACGACATAGTCGATGGTCGGTTCGAAGCTCGCCGGCATCGCGCCGCCGGTGATGTCGTTGGCAATTTCGTCGAGGGTATAGCCGACGGCGAGTTTGGCCGCGACTTTTGCGATCGGAAAGCCGGTTGCCTTCGAGGCCAGCGCAGAAGAGCGTGAGACGCGCGGGTTCATCTCGATGACAACCAAACGACCGTCTTTGGGATTGACCGCGAACTGCACATTAGAGCCGCCGGTTTCAACGCCGATTTCGCGCAGCACCGCGATGCTGGCATTGCGCATGATTTGATATTCGCGGTCGGTCAGCGTCAGCGCCGGCGCCACCGTGATGCTGTCGCCCGTATGCACGCCCATCGGGTCGATGTTTTCGATCGAGCAAATGATGATGCAATTGTCCGCGCGATCGCGGACAACTTCCATCTCGTATTCTTTCCAGCCGATGATGCTTTCCTCGACCAGGATTTCGCTGATCGGCGAGGCGGCGAGGCCGCGCTCGACGATCTCGCGGAATTCCTCGAGATTGTACGCGACGCCACCGCCCAAGCCTCCCAACGTGAGCGAGGGCCGGATGATCGACGGGAGTTGCACGAAATCTAAAGCCTCAAGCGCTTGCTCCATGGTGTTGACCATGCGCGAGCGTGGGCTCTCTAATCCGATCTTGTCCATCGCATCGCGAAACTTGAGCCGATGTTCGGCTTTCTCGATCACGTCGGCCTTGGCGCCGATCATCTCGACGCCGTGTTTTTTCAATACGCCGCTGTGTTCAAGCGCGAGCGCGCAATTAAGTGCGGTCTGCCCGCCCATGGTTGGCAACAGCGCGTCGGGTTTTTCGAGCGCGATAATCTTCTCGACCATATCGGGTGTGATCGGCTCGACATAGGTGGCGTCCGCCAGCCCCGGATCGGTCATGATCGTGGCCGGATTGGAATTGACCAGGATGACGCGGTAGCCCTCGGCTTTGAGCGCCTTCACAGCCTGCACGCCGGAATAATCGAACTCGCAGGCCTGGCCGATAATGATCGGCCCCGCGCCAATGATCAGGATCGATTTGATGTCGGTTCGTTTTGGCATGCGTCTCCGCCCGCTTTGTGCGGCTAGAATCGATCCTTTCAGGGGATCGGGCGTGCTTAAGCGCCGGAGCTACGCGGCGCAAGTGTAGGGCGAGCCAGCGCGACCCCGACTACGCCAAGCGCGAGCACCAGAAAGCCGCCGATGCCGACAATGCCGTTCCAGGGGAAGCCGGGGGCCGAGAGCGCCGCGAGCGTCAGCCCTCCAACGGCGTTGGCGGTTCCGTGCAGGATGCCTGCGGCCCATACCGAACCGCCGCGATCGCGCACGAGCGTCATGATCGGCGAGAGCAGCGTGCACCACACCACGAACAGCGCCACGCCCAGTTCGCGGTTCTCTGGGTAGTTCAGCCCAAACAGCAGGATCGCGGGCGCATGCCAAATGCCCCAAACAACGCCGGTCGCCAGCGACGCGCGCCAAAAGCCTGCCGGTCGCCACAGATGATGTAGATAACCACGCCAACCAAGTTCTTCCGAGAAAGTAAGGATCGGCGTGTTGATCAAGCCGCCGATTATGGCTGACGCTGCAATCGTAATCAGACCGAGGTGGGGTATGTCGCGCAGTTGCGCGCCTTGGGCTGGATCTTGCTGCTCGGCCGCGGCGATGATGGTCGTCCCGATATCGACATAGGTGCGGCCGCTCAACAGCAGCGTGAACGCGACAGCGCCCGCCGCCAGCGCCAAGGGAATGAGCCAAGCCAGCAACCACCACCAATTTGGCTTGAAGCTTAGCCCAAGCGCCTCGACGCGCCGACCCTTCTCGAACGCGAAGGCGCAGATGAGCGCGGCGATCGCGGGTCCAAACATGGAGAGAGCAAGCGCAAGCGTCGCTGTTTGCGGCGAGGCCTGCCAGCCCATCGCCCATGCGCCGAACACCACTACCCAGGTGAGCACAAGGGAAAGCGCCAGGAACAGGATAGATTTCTGCGTCGTTGTCACGAAGATTTCCCCTCGTCGTCATTCGGTTGCGCGGGCTCGATGCCCGCGCCCCGCGCCTTCAGCGCTTCACGTAGCAGGATCTCGATTTCGGCGTTGACGCTGCGCAGATCGTTCGCAGCGAGGCGCGCGATCGCGTTGTACAATTCTGGATCGAGCCTGAGCGCGAAGGCTTTCTTTTCAGCCATAGCCGCGCCCTTCTGCCCTCTCCCTTGCGGAGAGGGCGCTCCGCGCAGCGCGGCGGGTTAGAGGCGCTTCACCGCCTCGGCGTCTCCTCATTTGCACGCCCCCCGCTCCCATCTCCGCAAGGGAGAGGGTTAGGTGCAGCGCCATTCTCATTGGTACAACGATCCCGTATTCACCACCGGCTGCGCGTCGCGGTCGCCGCAGAGCACGACCAAGAGGTTCGACACCATGGCCGCGCGGCGTTCGTCGTCGAGCTTGACGATGTCGCGCTCGCTCAATTGTTCCAGCGCGTGCTGCACCATCTCCACCGCGCCCTGCACGATGTAGCGACGCGCAGCCAACACGGCCTCGGCTTGCTGTCGGCGCAACATCGCGCCAGCGATTTCGGGAGCATAGGCGAGGTGGCTGAGCTTGGTTTCGTCGACCACGACGCCGGCGACGGCGACGCGGTCCTGAAGCTTCTCGCGCAACAGGGTCGACACTTGATCGGCGGCGCCGCGCAAAGTCGGCTCGTCGTTTTCGGCGTGGTCGTAGGAGAAGTGGCTCGCGATTTCGCGTACGGCGGTCTCGATCTGGATGTCGACAAAGGACTCGTAGGCATCGACATCGAACAAAGCCTGGGCGGTGTCCGTTACGCGCCAGACCACGACGGCGGCAATCTCGATCGGGTTGCCGCGCTTGTCGTTCACCTTAAGCTTTTCGCCGGTGACGTTGCGAACGCGCAGGCTGATCTTGGTGCGCGTGTACCAGGGCAGGACCCAGCGCAGGCCGGGGATGCGGTCTGTGCCCTTGTAATTGCCGAACAAGGTGATGGCGGCGGCTTCGTTGGGCTGCAACGTGTAGAAGCCGCTGATGGAGAGGGTGAAGGCGATCACGAACACGCCGACCGCGATGGCCATGGATCCGTCTTCCCATCGGATAAGCTCGATCACGCTCCAGACTAAAGCGCCGAAGAGCAGAAGCGCCGCCAACAGCATCAGCCCGCCATTGGAGGTCGCGGCTTTGCGGTCTTGCGTGCGATTGAGAGCGGCTGGTGCCATAGAGGTCGTCCTTTGCTATCGAAATGATATCATCTTAATACCACGCGAGGCGAGCTGTGCAAGAAAAATCGACGCGTTCACTAAGTTCCCCAACAGGCCGTTAAGCGCCTTAGCGTAGAAGTGGCAGCCTCTAAACGTCCGTTTTTGAGGCGAAAAATGGTTACCGGGTCGTTCAGTACCACGCGTGACGCGTTCCTTCGGGATCGCCGCGGCAACGTCGCCATGATGTGGGGCCTGATGGGCACCGTGCTGGTCGGCATGCTGGGGCTCACCGTCGATTTCACCCGTGCGCAGGCGCTACGAGCCCAGATGCAGGACGCCGCCGATGGCGCGGCGCTCGTGGCCGAGCGTAGCTCGAACCGGCCAATGGCCGAACGCGAAGCCGCGGCGCGAGCGTTTTTCGACGCGGAAATGGGCGACCTCGCGCCTGGCGCGACCTTCAGTGTTAACGAAATGGGCGATGGCGGCCACCTGGCCACTGCGCGCATGCCGATGGACATCACGCTTGCATCGATCATCAGCCGTCAGCCCTGGACCATCGAAGTGCGCGCTGAAGCCGAAGCGCAAGCCAGCCCGCCGATCGAAGTGGTCATGGCGCTGGATAACACCGGCTCGATGTCCAACGACATGGATACGTTGCGCGAGGGGGCGGAAGATCTAGCGGACTTCCTGCTCAGCCTAGATGGCGACACGGTGCATGTCGGCCTCGTGCCGTTCGTGGCGCAGGTGAACATCGGCACCGCCAATTCCAATTGGGTCGATACGACCGGCGTCAATCCCTACAACGGCGCCATGCTTGAGGGCCGCTATCTAGGGCGACGCAACAACAGCACCAATTCGAGTTCGGGCGTCTGCACTGGCGCCAATTATCCGACCACGTATGGCGGCTTTCCCGTGCGCTGGATCAAGGGGCCCATCGCGAGCATCAGCGGCAGCACCAGCAGCATTTGTTACGCGTTTTCACCGCAAGACGTGAACATGTGGTCGCTCTACGCGAACCTGCCAGGCTCCGCGCAATGGGGCGGCTGCGTCGAGATGCGCCCGCCGCCATTCGACGTCAATGACACCGCGCCGAGCGTCGGCACGCCCGCCTCGATGTTCGTGCCGTTCTTCTCGCTCGACGACGGGGGTGACGTCGGCAGCCCGGCGAACAACTGGATCACGTCGAGCACACACGACACCACCAATCCGCTGAATCTGTCGGGCAGCCCGACTTGGACCTCGAACACGGCCAACATCGTGCGCACGCTCTCCGTCTACAAATATCGCGCCGGCGTTGCGGTCAGCACCTCAACCAGCAATACGGCTGGGCGTGGCCCCAATCGCGGTTGCCCAACGCCGATTGTGCCGTTGACCACCAACCGCAACACAGTCGTCAACGCTATTCGCAGCATGGTTCATTGGAACGGCGGCGGCACCAACCAAGCGGAAGGCCTTGGGTGGGCATGGCGCGTCATCTCCCCGACGCCGCCTTTCACCGAAGGGCGCGCCTACAACGACCCCAACGACCCTGTTCGCAAAGTGATCGTATTGTTCACCGACGGCGACAACACTTCGCTGGACAATAACAATGCCTCTCTACGCTCTGACTATGCGGGCCTGGGCTATCGCAGCCTGTTCAGCACCTGGCAGTCCGCACAAGTGCCTTCGGGGTCGAGCCCGCCATTCACCTGGGGGCCAGGCATCGCGCCTGCGTGGCAGCGCGCGGGGATCACCAATACCGCCTCGACTGCGGCGAACTACATCAACGCGCGTCAGCGTCTCCTGTGCGACGCAATCAAGAGCCAGGGCATCGAGATTTACGCGATTGGGTTCGACATCACGGCAGGCGGCACCGCTGAGGACCTGCTGCAGGATTGCGCAACCCAGGATGGCGCGCATTATTATTCCGCTGACAACCAACAGGAGCTTCTGGCTGCCTTTGACGCCATCGGCACCGGCATCGGTCAGCTGCGCCTGACGAACTAGCGCGCGAGTACGGCGCTGAAGATAAAAGCCCGGACCTCACGGTCCGGGCTTTTCATTGCCGCTTATTGCTGCGCTTGGAAGTTGATGACGATGCGCGTCCGCGCGCCGACCGCGCTCGATCCGTCCGAGCGCCAGGCTTGCGCGCGATACGAACTCGCCGCCGAGAGCGCGGCGCGTCCGAAGCCCATGTTCGCGGGCGTTTCCGAGGCGACGCTGCAGGCGACTGAAAAGTTCTGCAGCACCGTGCAATCCAACTGTACACGCCCGCCGACATTGGCGCGTAGAGCGCGCTCTGGATACAGTTCTGAAATGCGCCGTGCGGTGGGACGCTGCGCCCATGAGAGCGTAGGCGTGCGCACCGGCGTTGTCGTCGGCGCTGTCACGTCCGGCTCCGCCGAGGCTACCTGCGTGGGGGCGGGCTCGGGGAGTGCTGGGGCGCTCGTGGTCGCCGCTGGCGGGGACGTCACTTGCCCTGGATTGAGCGAAACCGGGCCCCCGGCCCAGGAGGTGGTCGGCGCTGGTGTTGCAGGCTCGGCCTCTTGCGGGGCTGCGCGAGGCTGGGCGGTTTGGGTTGGTTGGCGCTGTGTTTCGCGCGGCGGCTCGCGCCGTGTCGTTGGCGGCGGCGCGGTCGCTTCGCTCAGGGTGAAATTGTCGGGGTCGTAGCTGGCGGGCTCTTCGGACGGCGCCGGGGGCGGCCCTTCATCCTGTGTGGCGGCGTTGTCGGCCTGTTGTTGGCCGCTGCCGCCGAAGCCATCAAGGCCGCCGCCAAAATAGAGGCCTCCGCCGAGCGCAGCGACCAACAGCGCAACCAGAACCACTAGGCGCAACGTGCTGCCATGCCGGCGCAAAGGTTCGGTCAAGTCGGCGGGCGGGCGGTCATAACCGCGATCAAATGCGGGGGCAGGCGCGCGTCGCGGCGGTGGCGGGTCGGCGCGACGCACCGGCGGTTCAATGCGCGGGGCCTCTTGGCGCGCCATCGGGCGCGACGAGGGCATGGCCGTTGGCGCGCGCGGCGTGGCGCCACGCGGCGCGGGCGCGCGGCTCTTGGTGGCGTCCGTCAATTGCTTGAGGCGCAGTTCAGCCACCTCGGCGAAAGCGCCGTCTGGGCCAAAACGCGCGAGATAATCCATGAAATCGGACGGATCGCGGCTGTCGCGAATGGCGCGCCAATACTCGGTTTCGGAGCTGATATCGTCGGTGGGTTCGTCTCGCGGCGCGCGGTAGGTCGATCTCTGCGGCGTGGGTGCGGGGGCGCGGGGCGTGCGTGGCGCTGGCGCTTCGTAGGTTTGTGGGTCCGCGATCTGCGCGGTGGCGCCAACCTGCGCGCGCGCCGCGTTCACCATGCGATCGACGGCAAAGAACAGTGGATCAAGCGCGGGATCGTTCGGATCGCCGTCCCATTCTGAAAGATCAAAGGCGGGCGAGCTGCCGATGCTGGAGGGCGGCGGCGGTTCGATCAGGCTGGCGACCACCGCCTTGCCCGCATTGATGACACGCTGGGCGGCATCCAGGAATGGCCGCGAGCGGATCGAAGCTTGCGACCAGACGACAACGCCGGCGCCGCTCGACCGCAGAGCGCCGTCGTTGGAGGGCGCCCCCCCTATGGAGAAGCCCGCAGCCTCAAACATGTCAGCCAGGGCCTTCGCCTGAGGCTCGTCCTCTCGGACACAAACTATGAGTACGTCCGCCATGACGTCTCCCGCGCGCGCCTCAACCCCACCAATTGGGGCAGATAGCATGGAAAAATTCACCACAACATGGGCTTTGCGCGTGATTGCGGTGAATTCGCGTCAAACAACGGGGGCGAAGGCGCCTGTCGCTGGATTCAGGAGCTCCAGAGCGCCATCCGCCACCCCATAGCGGGCCCCTTCAAGTTTCAGGCCGCGCTCGGCAATAGCGTCCGCCACAAACGGGAAGGTCCGCAGATTTTCGAGTGTGAGGCGGATGGATTCATACTCGAGGGCGGCTTGGGGGTCGCCCACTTGCGTGGCGATCCGCGCCTTGGCCGGATCGAGTAAGCTTACCCAGGCGTCCAAGAACGAGCCGTCGCGGCTGGTTTGGCTCAAGGCGTGGGCGACGCCGCCGCATTGCGCGTGGCCAAGCACCAGGATGGTGTGCACCTCAAGACGGGTCACCGCGAATTCGATCGCGGCGCTGACGCCGTGATAGCCCTTGGCCGCGTCCTCGAAGGGCGGCGCGAGGTTAGCGACATTGCGCACGATGAACAATTCGCCGGGATCGACATCGAAGATGGTGGAAGGATCGACCCGGCTATCGGAGCAGGCGATGATCAGCATGCGCGGCTTTTGCCCGCGCTCGGCGAGCGTACGGTGAAGCTCGCGCAGTTGCGGCCAGCGCTGAGCGCGGTAGCGGCGGTAGCCTTCGATCAATCGATCCATGGCGGGCGTTCAAGCCCAAGCCCGCGCGAACGGCAAGGGGGCGTGCTCGCCTGTTCGGGGAACGCGCGACGCGTCGGGCCCTGTTCGCAGCATTGTAGAGTGGGGAGAGTGACGATGAGAGCGCTCGTTGGCTTGTGTGCGTTGGTGATGCTCGCGGGATGCGCGTCCGCGCCGGGCATAAGGGGCGATCGCGACCAACTCGCGCGTCAGATCGCCGATGATGCCGCCGCCTTCAACGAAGCGTACGGCCAAGCGGTGTCCGCGCAGATTCTGCTGAACATCCTGCGCGGCCGGGATCGCCTGCCGCGCTATTATCTCGCGATGACGGGGATTTCCGACAGCCCATCCTGGCGCTATCGGCAAAACGCCGGCATTGGCGGTGTTCCGCTGGGCGAGGGCGCATCGCCGTGGGGCATTGGCAATCTTGGCATTGAGCGTGAAACCCAAACGCGCCCGAGCTACGCCGTGCAGCCGTTCAATGCGGAAACGCTCACGCGCACCGCGTTCGAACCGACAGCGCCGAACGTGTTCGCGCATTATTGGCGCAGCGGCTGGCCGCGTGATCTTCTGCTCTTGGTGATGGTGGAGTCGATCGAGAGAACCGATGCGGAAGGCCGCCTCACGGTGTTCACGAACGAAGCCAACACCATCTTCGAGGACTGCCCCGATCGCGTCGCGACCACAGGCTGCGACTTCGTCCGCGAAGTACGCGCGTTTCTCGATTTGACCGCCGCAACCCCGAGCGGGGGCGGCATAGATCGACTGTCGGGGCGCCCACTCTGCGGCGTGATTGAAACGTACAACCCAACGCAGCCGGTACGCCCGGTTGCGTCAAGCGCGAGCCAGGATTGCGATCCGCTTTTTCCCGTCGGCTCCACTTTAGTGCGCCTGCGGCTGCGCTCGCTCGACGACATGATCTACTACACTGGCGAATTGCTGCGTGCGGAGTCGATGAACGCAAGACCCAACGCACCGATTGAGGCGCAGCTCAGTGTCCGCGCGGCTGGTTTGCGCGGCGGGGGCGCGGGCGTGCCGCTTTTCCGGATCGTGCCGCGCGCAGGTCAGGGCGACAGCTACTTCGCAGCGGAGGTCGAGTACAATGGCGCGCGTTACGCAGCGGGCCCGGCGATTGGGCGCTCCTGCGCCGCCGCAAGCGCGTCCGGGCCTTGCGCGGATAGCGCCGAAGCGGGCGACCGCTCGTCCTCGGTGCTGTCGTTGATCGCGGAAATTCTCGCGCTCAACCAATCGCCCGACGCCATCCGCGCGCCGAACCGGCTGATCGCGGAGTAGGCGGCGCATCGCTTAGCGGCGCGGCGGCGGCCCTTGCGGCGCTGTTTCGCAAATGTCCTCAGGGTCTCTTTCCCAATAGCACTCGAAGGTCTCGCTCGCGCCATCACGGAACCAACCGGCTTCACCGCCGCGTCCCTCCAAGCGCAGCCATTTCCCACGGCGGGCCTCAGCGTCAGCGGGCGACGGTGTCTGTTCACCCGGCGATTGCCAATAAATTTCCGGCCTCGCGGCGTCGTCGGCGAGAGGCTCCTCCCCTCCGTATGATAAACGGAAGATGCGCCCCCGCCGCCACACGGAATAGATTTCCGTGCCTTCATCCGGCTCGATGCCGACGCGATAGACGATGTCGCACAGCTCCAAACCGTAGCCGCTCCCCGGTTCGACGACGACGCCCTGCAACGGCGCGAGAAATTCCGTTTCCTCCAGCGCGTAAACCCAAGTTTCAGCCGGCAGGATCGCCGTCTGCGGGGCGGCATCGCTCGGCGCGCTGCGCAGCGGAATCTCTTGTTTGATGCGCAACCAGCGCCTTGAGCAGGTGGTGCAGCGCGCTTCATAGAGGCCTGTTGTTGTCGGCGGCGCTTCGGCCTGTGGAGCTGAGCCGGTACGACGCCTCAGGCAATCTTGATTAAACCCCGCGATGCGCGCTGCATCAGCTTCGCGCGCCGTGGCTTCGGCCTCCGCGGTCGGATCGACGGGTGCGGCCGGATCGACCGCGGCCCCCCCGGCGGCATCCGGCGAGGCAGTATCCGCGTCGCGCGGAGCGCACCCTCCTGCGGCGAGGATGATGCCAGCCGCAAACAACAAAAGGAAATTTTTCACCTGCGATCCCCCGCTACATTGAAGTCAAGGCTAGCTGGGTTCTAACCAAAACACAGCCCAGTTGCGCCGCGCTTGCCCATGTCGCACAACAGCTCCCATGCGTGGAACCGTACTTGGCGTCTCGGATGGGCGCGGCGTGCTGATCTCGACCGATGAGAGGCGCCTCGATTTTCCGCTGAGCGAATGGCGCTCGCCGGGCGTGCCGAGCGCTGGGCAGAGCGTCGACTTCGCTGAAGAGGGCGGGCAGGTGCGTGCCGTGTTCCTGGTGCCGGGCGCGGGCGGGCAAGGCGTTTCAGCATCGTCATCAAGCGCGTTCGTCCTGAGCATTATCGCGCTGGGCTGTTTGGTGCTGGGTTTGGTTGTGCCGTTCGTGCCGACAGTCGCGGCGCTCGTGCTGGGCCTGATCGGCGCCAATCAAGCGCGCGGCGAGGGCAATGACAATGCGCTGCTGATGGCGCGCATCGCCTGGATCGGCGCGACGGTGTTGCTGATCGTCGGCTTCTTGATGCTGGGCGCGATGATCATGTTGTTTGGCGGCTTGGCCGCGTTCTCGCTCGACCTCGGCGCGCTCGACCATTTCTAGCCGGGCAAGCGCCAGGGCGGGTTTTTGCGGTTCTCACTCGCATTGAAGAGGCAGATGTGGTTGCCCGCCGGATCTCGCAGCCACGCTTCATACCAAAGCCACGACTGCATCTTCGGTTCTTGCTCGAACACGATGCCGGCGCGTTTGAGTCGCGCGAAATGCTCATCCACATTCGCGCACTCGAAATAGAGTTGCGGCGCGTTAGCGTGTGCTACCTCGCCGTCGATGAGGTGCAGCGAGAACGTCGCTTCGCCTTCGGGCAGTTCAAAGCGCGCATAGTGCGGGCTTTTGACAATCAGCTTGAGCCCGAGCATCTGATAGAACGCGATCGAAGTGTCGAGGTCGGCAGCCGGGGCGGTGACTTGATTGAGGCGCATAACGCCTAAGCCGCCATCAACGCCGACGCCAGCGCCTTGATCGCGCGCGAAGCGTTCACATGCGCCGCTGTTGAGGCTTGCGCCTTGGCGATCACATAAGCGCCCTCCATGGCGGCGACGAAGGCGTTGGCGAAGATGTCGGCATTTTTGGCGTTCATGCCGCGCGTGCGCGCGGCTGTAGCGATCTCGCGCTCCCACGACGCGAAGGCTTCGCGCGTCGCGGCCGCGAGGATCACATCTTCCTTGCCGCAACACGCCGCGATCGCGGCCATCGGGCAGCTGGCGAGGTAGTCGCGTTCTTTCGATTCCTTCGCGGTGGTCTTGAACACAATGTCGATAAAGCGATCGAGATCGACGCCGCTTTCGTGCAAATCGCGGAAACGCTGCGCCGAGTGCTGACCGAAACGGGCGACCACTTCAGCGCCGATCTGCTCCTTGCCGCCGGGAAAGTGAAAATAGAGCGAACCGCGCGGCGCGCCCGAGCGGTTGAGCAGTTCGGCAACGCCGACGCCGTCAAAACCCCGTTCGCGGAACAATTCGCCGGCCACCGCCAGCATGTCTTCCCGAACCGATGAAGTTTTCGCCATGAACTGAAAATAGCACTTGTATGACGATCGGTCCAGGTCTAGGAATAACTAGACCGGTCGTCATATGTTGGCCGGTCGGTTTCCTGCTCCCCCAGGAGGATATGATGCGTAAGATTCTTGTTTCCCTCGCCGCCATGTTCGCGGTTGTCGCTTTCCCGAGTTTCGCCCGCGCCGATGAGGTGGGCGACCGCAGCGCGGCGATCCAGCTCTGCCGGGCTGAGATTGCCGCCCAAGCCGGTGCCAGCGCCGAAAGCGTCCGGTTCGACCAAGTTCGAGTCCGGCTTCGGGTCGTTCGGGTCGATTTCGACCTCTGGCGCAACGGACAATTGGAGAATGTGCGCTGCGAGGTAACCCGCGGAAGCGAACTCCAGATCGCCTCGATCACTCCCTCGCTTCAGGCGGTAGCCGCCCGTTGAGCTTTTGCCCCTCCGTCCACAGCCTCCCAAGCGGACGGACGCCCTGAGCGCCCCCTGAAAAGGGGGCGCTTCTTTTTTGCCCCTACGCCTTGGCGAAAGCCATGGACCCATCCGGCGGGCGCCGCTCTAAGCTGGGGGGCATGGCGGCGACGATCTCCACCCTTTTTGTGACCAAGCTCTACCGGGCTCGCCTGGAGGGGGCGGCTGCGCTCAACCGGGACCTGGGGGGCGCCTGCGCCGCCATCGCCAAGGAAGACAAGGCCGGGCGGCGCTGGAGCCGGGAGAATGGCTATAAGGGCTACACCTCCTACGCCTCGCTCGACGATCTCCCGACCCGCGATCCGGCGTTCGCGGAGCTCAAGAAAAATCTCGACCGCCACGCCAGCGCCTTCGCCCGTGCGCTGCACTTTGACCTCAATGGCGGCAAGCTCATTCTCAATTCGATGTGGGTCAACGTTTTAGAGCCGGGCGGCGTTCATACCGGCCACGTTCACCCTCATTCGGTGCTGAGCGGGACCTATTATGTCTCCACGCCGCTTGGATCGTCGGCGCTCAAGCTTGAGGATCCGCGTCTGCAATTTATGATGGCCGCGCCCCCGCGCACCGAAGACGCGCCAGAAGAAGAGCAGACGTTCGTTTATCTCGAACCGCGCGCCGGCGACGTGCTGATGTGGGAAAGCTTCCTGCGCCACGAAGTGCCGCCGAACGAAGCGAAGCGGGCGCGCGTCAGCGTCAGCTTCAATTATTCTTGGTGAGACGGCTCAAAACTCGTTGATGCTCATGTCCGGCCGGCGCGGCCAGGCGTGAGCGGGCAGGCCGCATGCGTTGGCGTCGAAGGCGGTCAGCACAACAGTGTTCGTTGGCGTTTCCTCGACGCGCACTTCGGCGACATCGAAGGGCAGGTCGGCATCCTCCAAAAATGCCCGAAGCTTCAGCCAGAAGCACGCCGCCAGCGCTTCGGTGGTGGGATCGCCGACAAACGTCATGATGCGCTGTAAGCGCGCGGGCTCGTGCTCGCGGAAAAAGCCGATCAACGGATCAGCCTCGTTCAGTTGGAGCGCATGATCGACGCAGCCATCGATCCAACCATGCCAGCGTCGTTTCAGCGCCTCGAAGGGCGCTTGCGCGTTGGCCCCGCCAAAGCGGAACGCCGTACGCGGCTGAAGTCGAACGGTGACAAACTCGTTGTGCCCATGCGGCACAATGCATTTCGAGGTCGGATCGGCGAGAAGCCGATGCGCCATCGCATAGCGACGGGTGAATTCAAGCGCGGGCATATCTATCCTCGGCACTCCCGCAGCACAGACGGGCGCCTCATAAGCGCGAGCCTCTAGAGCGCTCGCGCCTCAAACTCAATCAATCGTTCCACACGGGCTTGCCGAGATTGACTTGGCTGGGCTTGGTCAGGCCGCCGACGGCGGCGCCAACAATCGCGCCCGGAATGGCGCCAACGCCGCCGGCCACCGCGCCAACGCCCGCGCCGATCGCGGCGCCCGAGGCCAAACGGTCGCCGGTTTGGGTGCCGCACGCCGCCAGCGCGCAGGCCGCCGCGGCGGTGAGAATGAGCTTCGTCGTCATATTGGTTCTCCTCGAACTGGTGACGCTAATTG
Source organism: Hyphomonadaceae bacterium (assembly GCA_022843225.1). Lineage (GTDB taxonomy): Bacteria > Pseudomonadota > Alphaproteobacteria > Caulobacterales > Aquidulcibacteraceae > Vitreimonas. Next base: position 878 of record JALHOC010000011.1, on the reverse strand, counting down.
CGCGTCATTGATCCGCATTTAGTGGCGCCGCGAGATTAACGCCAGTTTGGGCGCCTCTGGGGCGAAAGCTTACAAGTGCGCAATCAGAACCATTTGCGCCATTTGGCGATGGTAAACAAAACCGCGGGCGCAAGAAACATCAAGAGAAAGCCCACCCAAGGCCCCCAGCCCGCGCGAAACCAGCTCATGGCGTCAAAGTTCATGCCGAAGATGGAGGCGATCAAGGTCGGCGGCACGAAAGCGATGGTGGCGAGCGAGAGCGCTTTCAGCACATTTGTCTGCGCCGCATTGATGAGGCCGAGCGTGGCGTCTTGCAGGAAGGCAAGGCGCGGCTGCAACGCTTCGGAGATGCGCTCCAACTCGCCGACATCACGCGCGTACGCCGAAATGCGCTTATCGTCGATGTCGCGGCGATCCTTGGACGCACGTGCATAGGTCGCAAGCCGTTGCAGGCTTGAGAGGCTGTCGTGCGCGAGTGCGGCGTAGGATCCAAGACGACCGAGATCGCGCAACACCGCGCGCAGATCGGGCTGGGCGTCGGGTGCGAACACGGCTTGCGAAATGGCGTTGGCTTCGCGCGTGGCCTCCGCAAGCAAGTCGGCCAAGCGTTCCGCGGCGCCTTCGAGCAGCGCGAACAATACGTCAGCGCCCGTTTGCGCCGAGCCGATGCGCGCCGACGCGCGGCCCTGGCCGACATCGAACGCGCGCGGGCGCACCTGGCGCACCGTGACCAGCTTTCCTTGCGCCAGAATGAAGGTGACAGGCCCCGCGATGAACAAGCCTTCCTCGCGCCGGCCGAGCAGGGTGGCGGTGAGATAGAGCGCGCCGTTCTCTTCATAAAAGCGCGCGGAATCCTCGAAAGCGGCGCGCTCGGCGGG
>JALHOC010000010.1 GCA_022843225.1 Hyphomonadaceae bacterium | reverse complement strand
CCAAGATGCCGACGCGAGAGAATCTCAGCGAAACTCTGAATTTGGGGACCCCACAATGAAGACACTTGGAAGCACGTTGGCCGCCGTCGCCGCGCTCGGCCTGATGGCCGCGCCCGCGCACGCGCAGCGTATCAATAGCGGCGCATCGGGCACGTTCGGGCAGGTGCAGCTCACCTCCGGCTATGAGCCCGATCCGTATCTGGTCACCGTCAATGGCGGCGGGCCGATCGACGCCTCCACCGTCAGCGAAGGCTGCACCGGCTTTGTCGCGCAGCGTCCGTCGTTTTCGCTACGCTATCGCGCCGGCGATCTGCCCTTGTTCATCGCCGGCATTTCCGATGCCGACACCACGCTCTTGGTGCGCGCGCCCGATGGCAGCTGGTATTGCGATGATGATAGCGGCGGCGCACTCAATCCGCAGCTGAGCTGGGACGATCCCCGCAGCGGCCGCTACCAGATCTGGCTCGGCCGCTTCGGCAACGCCAATGAAATCGCGACCGGCTCGTTGCACATCTCGGAAGTGGCCGGCCTCGGCCAAGATGCCGGCGATTCACCCACAGGCGGTCCTGATTTCTCTATGGACCCCGCTTACGGCGCGGTTGATCTCGCTTCAGGCTTCCAACCTGATCCGCACACCGTGGCCGTCGCCGCGGGCGGCGCAATCGACGCGTCAACACTTGGCGTTCCCGGTTGCGTAGGCTTTGTGGCGCAGCCGCCGGATTTCCGCGTGAACTGGACAGCCGGCTCGGGCTCTCTGCCGCTCGTGTTCTCGGTGCAGTCTGAGGCCGACACCACGCTCGTCATCAATGACGCGGAAGGCAATTGGGTCTGCGACGACGATGGCGGCAATAACGGCCTCAATCCGGCGATCACGTTCGCTACGCCGGCATCGGGTCAGTATGATGTGTGGGTTGGCACGTTCAGCGAAGGCGATCTGCAAGAATCGACGCTGAACATCTCTGAGCTGTACGCGCAATAGGCGTCATGTGACGTAGATATGAGGGGCCGCGTTCCGGAAGGAGCGCGGCCCTTTTGCTTTACCAGGCACCCGTGTTCGGCATTGACGCCCATGGCTCTTGCGGCGCCAAGCGCTCGCCCTCCTGCAGCAATTCAATGGAGATGCCGTCCGGCGAGCGCACGAAGGCCATGTGCCCATCGCGCGGCGGGCGATTTATGGTGACGCCCGCGTCCATCAGCTTTTGGCACGCGACGTAGATATCCTTCACGCGATAGGCGAGGTGGCCAAAATTGCGACCGCCGCTATAATCGTGCTCATCCCAATTGTAGGTGAGCTCCACCATCGGTCCCTTGCGCTCGCGCGCAAGCTCGACATCCTCCGGCGCACACAGAAACACGAGCGTGAAGCGCCCGGCTTGGTTCTCGCTGCGGTAGAGCTCGATCAAGCCTAATTTGGCGCAAAAGAAATCGAGCGCCGCATCGAGGTCGCCGACGCGGATCATGGTGTGCAGATAGCGCATGGAGGCTCCTCTTCGTGCTACCATGTAGCGCTGATGGGGGCGCCGTCAAACACCTCGGCGAGCCTCCGGCGCGTTGCTGAGGTGACGCCGTCGGGCAGCGCGTCCAACGCGAAGAAGTCGCGCTCGGCGATTTCGCGGGCGCTGGCCTGGGGCGGACACGCCGCCCAGCTTTCGATGCGAAACAGCGCGATGTGATCGCCCGCGAAGTTCGCATGGTTCGCGTAGAGCCCAACGATGCGGGGGAGGCCCAACGCCGCAACGCCGCCTTCCTCCGCCATTTCGCGCGCGATCGCGGCCGGCGCGGTTTCGCCGCGCTCAACCCCGCCGCCGGGCAGGTGCCAGCCTTTGACATAGCCATGGCGCACCAGGAGCACGCGTCCTGCCATGTCGCAGGCGATGCCGCGCACGCCAAGCGTGGCGGGCCGGCTGATGCGCCACCAGGCGCGAAACGCCGGCGTGATCATAGGTTCAAGACGAATGCGCCAATCGCTCATGGTCGCATGCGCCGACGCTCGCGGAGGGGAGAAGGCATGAGACGGAGCTTGCCGAAGCGGATCGCGTTTGTCATGCGCATGCTATGACCATGTCCTCGCTGCCGCCGCCGCGCCTTGCTGGCGGGCCTCACGTCATGGGCGTGCTGAACCTCACGCCAAACTCGTTCTCGGATGGCGGCCTTTGGAGTGACGCCGCAGCAGCGGCCCACGCTGTCGCCATGTTGGACGCAGGCGCTGACATCATCGACATTGGCGGGGAATCCACACGCCCCGGCGCCGAGCCTGTCGATGTAGCCGAAGAGATCGCGCGCGTGACGCCAATCATCGCCGCGGTGCGCCAGCGGACCGAGGCGCCGATTTCGATCGATACCATGAAGCCCGAGGTCGCCAGAGCCGCGATGGCGGCGGGCGCGACGATCTGGAACGACGTCCTCGCGTTGCAAGCGCCCGGCGCGCTGGAAGAAGCGGCGGCGCTGCAGACGCCTGTGATCCTCATGCATATGAAGGGCGAGCCGCGCACCATGCAGGACGCGCCGCATTACGAGGACGTCGTCGCCGAAGTGATCGCCTTCTTGCGCGGGCGTGTGACTGCCGCGGAAGCCAGGGGCGTGAGCGACATCTGGGTCGATCCCGGTGTTGGTTTCGGCAAAACCTTGGAGCACAATCTGGCGCTGCTGGGCGCGGTCGCCCGCATCCGCGACGAGGTCGGCAGGCCGGTGCTGATCGGCGCCTCGCGCAAGAGCTTCATCGCCAAGATCGATCCGCGCGCCATCGATGCGCGCCATGATCGGCTCGGCGGTTCGCTCGCCGCCGCGCTGCTGGCGACGCAAGCGGGCGCAGCGATGGTGCGCGTGCATGACGTGGCCGAGACGGTGCAGGCGCTGAAGCTCTGGCGCGCGGTGCTTGGCTCGCCTAAGGGATCGCCATGATCGACCCGTTCAAAGGCCGTGTTCTGATCATCGCCGGCTCCGATTCCGGCGGCGGGGCTGGCGTCCAGGCCGACATCAAGACCATCGCCGCGCTTGGTGGCTATGCCATGACCGCGATCACCGCGATCACCGTGCAAAACACGATCGGCGTGAGTAATGTTCATGAGATTCCGCCGGGCATCGTTCGCGAGCAGATCGAGGCGGTGATGGGCGATCTCGGCGCCGACTGCTGGAAGCTCGGCATGATGGGCTCGGCTGCGCATGTGTGCACGGTGATGGAAGCCTGGTACGCTGTCGGCGATGGCGTGCCGGTAGTGCTCGACCCGGTCATGGTCGCGAAGGGTGGGGCGTCGCTGCTGAGCGGGGACGCGGTGGCCGTGATCCGCGATGAAATGATGCCGATCGCGGCGATGGTCACCCCTAATGCCCCTGAGGCTGAAGCGCTGACAGGCGTGCCGGTGCGCGACCTTCAGGGACAACGGCGTGCTGCGGATGTGCTGGTCAACAGATTGGGCGCGTTCTCGGCGCTGGTGAAGGGCGGCCATATTGAGGGCGATAGCGTGCGCGACGTGTTGCTGACGCGCGACGGCGAGCGCGTGTTCGAGAGCCCGCGCATCGTCACGCGCGCCACCCATGGCACCGGCTGCACGCTCGCCTCGGCGATTGCCGCGTACATGGCGCAAGGTGCAAGCCTCGACGATGCCGTGGAGCAAGCTCGCGCCTATCTCATGCAAGCCATCCTGCACGCGCCGGGCTTCGGCCAGGGCCACGGCCCGCTGAAGCACAATTGGGCGACGCGCTAGGCATCCGCTCGTCCTTGGCCCCACGTATTTCGCCTCCCCCTCCAGGGGAGGGGGGTCGCGCACGCGCGCATGGGATCGCATACTCGCCCCATGAAAATCTGGATCGTTCACGCCTTCACCGACCGCGTGTTTACCGGCAATCCGGCGGGCGTCGTGCCGCTGGAGCGCTGGCTGCCGGACGCCACGCTGCAGGCCATCGCCGCGGAGAACAAGCTCAGCGAGACTGCGTTCGTGACGCCCACGGGGCTCAAAGGCAATTACCAGCTGCGCTGGTTCACCCCGACGACCGAAGTGCCGATCTGCGGCCACGCCACTTTGGCGGCGGGCGCGGTGTTGTTGTCGGAGATCGAGCCTGGTTTGGAAGTCGTGGTGTTCGACACCCATGCCGGGGCGTTGATCGTGCGTGCGACGCCGGAAGGCTACACGCTGGATCTGCCGCGCAAGCAGCGCAGCCCATGGACGCCGCCAGAGGACGTGTCAGCAGCGCTCGGCGGCGTTGAGATTGTCGATGCTTTCATCGGCGAGTACGCCAATGTCGTGCTCGACACGGAAGCCGCCTTGCGCACGATGAAGCCCGACATCGCGGCGATCAACCGCATCATTCGCGGGCCGCGCCAGGGCTGCTTGGTGGTCACCGCGCCAGCAGATGAGGGCAAGCCCTATGATTTCGTCTCGCGCTTCTTTGCGCCGGGCGCGGGCGTTGACGAAGACCCGGTAACGGGCTCGGCCTTTGCAGATCTCGCGCCCTATTGGTGCGATCGCTTCGATCTCGAAAGCGTGGTCGGTTATCAAGCGTCGCGGCGCGGCGGCTATATGCGCGCGATCCAGACGCTGTCGAGCGTGCGTTTGTTGGGGCAAGTCGCTGTGTATCTGCGCGGCGAGTTGGATGGCTCGATCGCGCGCCTGCACAATCGCGCGGCCGAAGAGCCCGATGCGCCGAAGCGCAAAAAACGCCGCGCGCGCACCGCGCTGCCGCCGATTTTCGAAGAGCCGATTTTGCCGGGACTTGAACCCACCCCAATCGCGCGCGTCGAGGACACGCGCCCGCCAACCTCCCATCCCGCGCCGCCGGAGGAGCCGCCGCCGCGGATCGTCGTCACAGGGGGGAAGTAGCCGCGACACACCGACGCTCAACTGAGTCTAATCCGTCTCCTCCGTTGCAAACGGCGCCGAATGCCTTCAATTCGTAAGTGGGCCATCCGCTCCCAACGGCGGACGTCCATCTGTGAGGATGGGAGACACGTTGATGACAGGTATCCCCGCTAAGCCGGATTTGCGCCCGGCTGATTCCCGATTTTCCTCGGGACCTACCAAAAAACGCCCTGGCTGGACGACGGAAGCGCTCAACGGCGCTGCCCTCGGTCGTTCGCATCGCGCAAAGCCGGGCAAGGCCAAGCTGAAAGAAGCGATTGACCGCACCCGCGCCATCCTCGGCGTGCCGGACGATTACAAGATCGCCATCGTGCCCGCTTCCGATACCGGCGCCATGGAAATGGCGATGTGGACGATGCTTGGCGCGCGGCCCGTCGATGTGTTCGCTTGGGAGAGCTTCGGCGAGGAATGGGTCACCGACGCGGTGAAGCAGCTGAGACTCGACGCCAAGGTTCACACAGCGCCCTATGGCGCGCTGCCGGCCTTCACGCAGGCGCGTGAGGACGCCGACATCATCTTCACCCAGAACGGCACGACCTCGGGCGTTAAGATCGCCAACTTCGCTTGGATCGCCGCCGACCGCGCCGGCATCACCATCAATGACGCCACTAGCGCGGCGTTCGCCCAAACGGTGGATTGGTCGAAGTGCGATGTCACCACGTTTTCATGGCAAAAAGTGCTGGGCGGGGAAGCCGCGCACGGCATGATCGTACTCTCGCCACGCGCTATCGCTAGGCTTGAATCTTACACGCCGTCTTGGCCGCTGCCGAAGATTTTCCGCCTCACCAAGAAGGGTAAGGTCGATCTCGAAATCTTCGAGGGGGCAACGATCAACACGCCGTCCCTGCTAGCCGTCGAGGATTATCTCGATGCTTTGAGATGGGCTGAGAGCATTGGCGGGCTGGAAGCGTTGCACGCGCGCGCCAATGCGAACGCCGCAGTGTTGTTCGATTGGACCGAACGTACGTCGTGGGTGGCGAATCTCGCCGCTGACCGGGCCACGCGCTCGAACACAAGTGTATGCCTCAAAGTCGTCGATCCACGCGTGACATCTCTTTCCGACGATGCGCAAGCGGAGTTCGCCAAGAAGCTTGCGGCGTTGCTCGAAAAGGAAGGCGTCGCGCTCGATGCCGGCTCTTATCGCGCGGCGCCGCCGGGCTTGCGCCTTTGGTGCGGGGCAACCATTGACGCCTCCGATCTCGAAGCGCTGACGCCTTGGCTCGATTGGGCGTTTGAGACGCTCGTGAGCAACATCGCAAAAGCCGCGTAACTCTTCGTCATTCCGGACGCGCGGAATGCGCTATCCGGAAGCCAGGGGATTGTAGAGCGCAACTGCCCCTGGGTTCCGGGTTCGGCCTTCGGTCGCCCCGGAATGACGAGTTAACCTCAGGAAGAACCCCAATGCCAAAAGTACTCATCAGCGACGAACTCAGCGAAGCGGCCGTCAACATCTTCAAGCAACGCGGCATTGAAGTGGACTTCCAGCCGAAGCTCGGCCCCGATGCAGCAAAGCTCAAGGAGATCATCGGCCACTACGATGGCCTCGCTATTCGCTCCGCCACCAAGGTCAAAGCCGACATCATCGCGGCGGCGAAGAACCTGAAAGTGATCGGCCGCGCCGGCATCGGCGTCGATAACGTCGATATCCCAGCCGCGACCGCCAAGGGCATCGTGGTGATGAACACGCCGTTCGGGAATTCGATCACGACCGCGGAGCACGCCATCGCGCTGATGTTCGCGGCCGCACGCCAGATCGCGGAGGCCAATGTCTCTACTCAAGCGGGCAAGTGGGAGAAGAACCGCTTCATGGGCGTTGAGCTTTACGCGAAAACGCTGGGGCTCATTGGTTGCGGCAATATCGGTTCGATCGTCGCCGACCGCGCGCTTGGCCTGAAAATGAGGGTGATCGCTTATGATCCATTCCTCTCGCCTGAGCGCGCTGTTCAGATCGGTGTGGAGAAGGTTGAGCTTGATGAATTGCTCGCGCGCGCGGATATGATCTCGCTGCACGTGCCGATGACGGAGAAGACAAAGAATATTCTCTCGAAGGAAAATCTCGCGAAGACCAAGAAAGGCGTGATGATCGTCAATGCCGCGCGCGGGGGGCTCGTCGATGAGCACGCACTACGCGCAGCCCTCGATAGCGGGCACGTCGCGGCTGCGGCGTTTGATGTGTTCACAGTCGAACCCGCCAAGGAGAATGTGCTGTTCGGCGCGCCGAACTTCATCGCCACGCCGCACCTTGGCGCTTCCACCAACGAGGCGCAGGAAAATGTCGCGCTGCAAGTGGCCGAGCAGATGAGCGATTATCTGATGACGGGCGCGGTCACCAATGCGCTCAACATGCCATCGATCTCGGCGGAAGAAGCGCCGCGTCTCCGGCCATTCGCGGCATTGGCCGAAAAGCTTGGCGCGTTCGCGGGCCAAGTCGCAGACGAGGGCTTGGAGGAGGTCGCCATCGAGTATGAAGGCGATGTCTCGCGGCTCAACATGAAGCCGCTGACCTCGGCGGTGCTTGCTGGCATATTGCGTCCGCTGTTGCAGGATGTGAACGTCGTGTCGGCGCCGGCCTTACTCAAGGAACGCGGCGTGCCGCTCACGGAATCGACGCGCGACGACAGCCCCATCTATGACAGCCTCATCCGCATTAAGGTGAAGACCGGCGGCAAATGGCGTCGCGTGGCCGGCACGGTTGTGGCTGGCGCACCGAAAATCGCGGAAGTGAAGGAGATGCAGCTGGAGGCGCCGTTTCATCCGGTGATGCTGTTCATCAACAATTCCGACAAGCCGGGCTTCATAGGCGCGCTTGGCACGCTTTTGGGCGATGCCAAGATCAACATCGCAACCTTCCATCTGGGGCGCGAATCCGAAGGCCAAGACGCAATCGCGCTTGTCGGCGTCGATCAGGTCGTGGCGGATGACGTTTTAGCTAAGATCAAGGCTCTGCCGCAGGTGCGTTACGCCAAAGTGTTGCGGTTCTGACGCTGAGCAGCATTGCCGCTGCGCCACCGACGGCTAAGATGACCCCGCTCCAGAAGGGGGACAGATATGGGTGCTCATCTGCGGGACCGATTTCGTGCGCCGGGTCCAAAGCGCATTCTGGCCTTGGATGGCGGAGGCTCGCGCGGGCTGTTGAGCCTGGGGGTTTTGGCGGAACTCGAACGGCATTTGGGCGAACGCTCCAGCGATCCGTCGAAGTTTCGTCTCGCGCATTATTTCGATTTGATCGGCGGCACATCCACTGGCGCGATTATCGCCACGACGCTCGCGCTCGAATGGCGTGTGCGCGAGGTCGTCGACCTCTATTTTCGTTTGCTGCCAGCGATTTTCGCGCGCTCGCAAGTGCCGGGTCCTCTGCGGCTCCTGATGCCCGCATTCAAGAACACAGCGCTGACGCAAGCGCTGTTGGAATATCTGGGCGATCGCACGCTGCGATCACAGGATTTGAAAACCGGCCTAGCCATCCACGCCAAGCGCATCGACACCGGCTCGGCGTGGATTCTGGTGAACAATGCTGGTTGGCGCTATTTCGACACGCCTGGCGACACTGAGGTCGCCAACGCGGATTTCTATCTGCGCGATCTGGTGCAGGGATCAGCCGCCGCGCCCACCTATTTTAATGATGTGCGCGTCGATCTCGAACGCAATGCGCGCGGACGCGTCGTGGGCCATGCGCATTTCTTCGATGGCGGCGTCAGCCCCAACAACAATCCAGCGCTGCAATTGCTGCTGACCGCGACCGATCCCGCGTTCGGATTCAATTGGCCGCTGGGCGAAGAGAACTTGTTGATCTGGTCGGTCGGCACCGGCTATGTGCGTAAGCGTTTCGCCAAGCGCAATCGCAAGCGCCGCTCAAGCGCCAAGCCGGTGTCGAATTTCCGCCGCATGGCCTACTCGGCCAAAGTGCAAGCCGCGATCGAGGGGTACAATCACGACATCAGTCAGCAGCAAATCACATTGCTGCAAACGCTCTCGCGGCCTCGCTTCCCTTGGTACGTGAATAGCGAGATCGAAGCGCAAGCAGCATCGCCCTTGCTCTCTGGCCAACCGGCGTTGACCTATCAGCGCTTCGATGTGCGCCTTGAGATCGACGAACCGGAGTTTCGCCGCCCGGAGCATATTGAAACGCTATTGGGCCGAGAGATGAAAGCCAAGGATGTCGATAAACTGCGTCAGCTCGACATCAAGGATACCGCCTTGCTGGAGGTCCTCTATCAGGCCGGCGAAGCGCTTGGACGCTCGCACTTGTTGGATCGTTCCGGCGCTGCGGCGGCGCCGGCGATCGCGCCCGATTGGCCGCCGCGCAGCTTCGATCCTTCAGGTTGGGGCGGCGCGCGCTAGTTTTGACGACAGGCCGCGATTCAGCTACGACGCGCCGGCAATTGAGCCAAGCCCGCGCGCCGAGCACCTGTCGAAGGGCGCGCAGGGTCTCTCCGGGCAGGCGAGAGCTTGCATCTGATGTCTGGAGTTGTTGTTGTTGGTGCCCAATGGGGCGACGAAGGCAAAGGCAAAATCGTCGATTGGCTCTGCCATCGCGCTGACGTGGTGGTGCGTTTTCAGGGCGGACACAATGCCGGGCACACTTTGGTGGTCGGCGATGCGACCTACAAGCTCGCACTGCTGCCTTCGGGCGTGGTGCAGGGCAAGCTCTCGATTATCGGCAATGGCGTGGTGGTCGATCCCTGGGCGTTGGCCGCCGAGATCGAAAAAATCACGGGGCAGGGCGTGGCGATCACGCCGGCCAAACTTGTTCTCTCAGATCAAGCCTGCCTGATTCTGCCATTCCACCGCGATCTCGACGCCGCGCGTGAAGCGCAGGCGGGCGCTGCTTCCATCGGCACCACCAAGCGCGGCATTGGCCCCGCCTACGAAGACAAGGTTGGCCGCCGCGCATTGCGCGTCGCGGATCTTGCCGATCCGGAAGCGATTGCGTGGAAGATCGAGCGGCTAACCGCGCACCACAACGCGTTGCGCCGTGGGCTTGATCTGCCGGAGATTGATGTCGAAGCGCTGAAACATGACCTCGCCGCGATCGCGCCGAAAGTGCTGACCTATGCGCAGCCGGCCTGGCGCGTGCTGAATGCGGCGTTCGAGGATTCAAAGCGCGTACTGTTCGAAGGCGCCCAAGGCGTGCTGCTCGATGTCGATCACGGCACCTATCCGTTCGTGACCTCGTCCAACGTGGTTGCGGGCCAGGCGTCGGCGGGCTCGGGTGTGGGGCCGGGCAAGGTGAGCTACGTGCTCGGGTTGGTGAAGGCCTACACAACGCGCGTGGGCGGCGGCCCGTTTCCAACCGAACTGAAGGACGATATCGGCAAGAAGCTTGGCGAAGTCGGGCACGAATTCGGCACCAACACAGGCCGCCCACGGCGCTGCGGATGGTTCGATGCCGTGCTCGTGCGCCAATCGGTGGCCTTGTCGGGCGCGGACGGGATCGCGCTTACGAAGCTCGATGTTCTCGATGGCTTCGATGAGATCAAGATTTGCACCGGCTACAAATTGCGTGGCGCTTTGATCGATTATTTGCCGGCGAGCCTGAAAGACCAGCAAGCCGTTGAACCCATGTACGAGACGCTGGACGGATGGAAGGAGACGACGCGCGGCGCGCGCTCCTCGCGCGATCTGCCGGCGAAGGCGATTAAGTATATCCGCCGCATCGAGGAATTGATCGGCTGCCCGGCGGCTTTGGTGTCGACGAGCCCCGAGCGCGAGGACGTCATCTTGATGCGCGATCCGTTCAAGGCCTGATCCCGCATCGGGGGAAGCGCTGGGCTGGGGTAGGGCATGGCGCGGGGATGCGCGAGCGGTTAGGGTCGGTCGTGGAGGAAAGCGATGTCAGCCGAGCACGAGGGTAAGCCCCAGCGCTTCAGCGTCGAGGACGTTCGCGCCCGCGCCCGTGAAGCGATGCGCAAGTCAGAGCACATTCTCTCGCGTGCCTATGGCCTGTTCCTGAACCCGAAAGAAGAATGGGAGCAGATCAAGGCCGAGGAGACCTCGGTTCAGAACATCCTTGTCGGCTATGTGGCGCCATTGGCGGCGATCCCGCCGGTGTGTGGACTGATCGGCGATTACATTTTTGGACGCCGCATTGGCGAAGCGGTGTTCCGGCCCGAGATTGGCGACGCGGTGATTGGCGGCGTCGTCACCTGGATCATTTCGATCGCGCTGGTATTCCTACTTGGGCTGTTGATTAACGCCTTGTCGGACAATTTCGACGCGGATCGGAACGAACTTGGCGCGCAGAAAGTCGCCGCGTATGCGCTGACGCCAGCGTTTTTGTCTGGCGTGTTCTCTCTATGGCCGCCGCTCTGGTGGCTGTCTTTATTCGCGCTTGCCGCGATGGTGTGGTTGATGGTGCGTGGGCTGCCGATCCTCATGAAGGCGCCGGAGGAGCGCGCACTCGGTTATGCCGCCACTGTAACGATCGCTGCCGCCGTGGCGTTCATCGTACTGTTCGCGCTAGCGAGCTGCGTGACCGGCTAAGCGATTTCGATTGGTGCGAAGCGGCATCGCACGTACCCTCACGGCACGAGTCGGGAGGCCACGATGAGCGATCTCAACATAGTCGAACGCGCCAAGAACATCTTGTTGCAACCCCAAACCGAGTGGGACCGTATCGCGGGTGAACCGGCGGACGTGAACAAGATTTATACAGGCTACGTGCTGCCTTTGGTCGCTCTGTCGGCAATCTGCGCTTTCGTTGGCATGTCGGTGTTCGGAATCCTAGGCTTTCGGATTGGACTTGTGCCCGGCTTGGTCGGCCTAGTTCTGCAAGTCGTGCTCGGCGTCGCGGGTGTGTTTATCCTCGCCTTCATCACCAACGCGCTCGCGCCAAGTTTTGGCTCGCAGCAAGATATGGGACAGGCTCACAAGCTCGCGGCCTATGGCTCAACGGCGGGTTTTCTCGCTGGCGTGTTCGCGATCTTCCCGCCGCTCGGCATTTTGGGCATTGTTGGCCTATACTCACTCGCGCTGATGTATATCGGCTTGCCGCGTTTGATGAAGACACCCGAAGACAAGCGCATTGGATACATCATCACCATCATTCTTGCGGCGATCGTTGTTTGGATTGTCATCGGAGCGGTGATGGGCGCGGTTCGGGGCGGCTTCGGGGGCAATCCCTACGGGCTCTAACCGCCGCTTCGCATAGCCTTAACGCCTCGCCGCCTATACAGAAGGTGTTCGGTAGCGCGCTGGGTCCATGCTGTTCTTAGCTTTCCTTCCCGAGATAGCGTCCTTCCTGCTGGTCATCATCTCGGCCGTGCAGCGTGTCGATATTGGGCCGATCCTGGTTTTGGGCCAGATTGCGCTCGCGGGCGCGCTGTTCATCACTCGGCCGACGGCGTTTCTCGAAACCGCCTTGCGCTGGTGGCCGCTCCTGGTGATGCCCATTCTCTGCGTGCTGTCTGCGCTGTGGTCGAGCGCCGCAGCTGAGACGCTGAGATATGCTGCGCAATTGTTGTTTAGCGCTTTTCTCGGCGTCTATCTGACCCGCGTGATGACGCCTGCGCGCTTCGCCACGGTGTTTCTGTACGCGATGTTCGTGTTCTGCATCCTGAGCGTGCTCGATGGCACGCAAGGCCCTTCGGCCGAAGGGCCTGTCCTGATCGGCTTGACGGGATCGAAGAACCAGATGGGGTTCGCGGCGATGTATCTGCTGCTTGCAGCCGTCACCGCGCTTGTCTTGCCGCGTATATCCGCGCTGACGCGATGGGTCGCGCTCCTCGCGTTTCCGATCGCGGCCTACATTCTGTACGGTAGTCATGCAGCGACCGCGGTGTTGATGGCGGCGGCGGGAATCGCGCTGCTATTGGCCTTATGGTTCTCGCAGCGCCTTCCGCCCAATGGACGCTTGGCGACTTTGATCGGCGTGCTCCTGATTTTGACGCCGCTCACCGCGCTGACGCCCGAAGCGACTGATTTCGTCAATCGCTTCATGTTCGAGACCCTCAACAAGGATCCGACGCTCACGGGGCGAACCATTTTGTGGGCGCGCGCCGACGAATTGATTGCGCAACGCCCAATCTTCGGCTGGGGCTATCAGGCAATCTGGATGAGCGATTCCATGGAGGCCATCGGCCTTCGGCGACTGACCGGCGTCACGGACGGGCGCACGTTTCACTTCCATCATCAGTTCCGGCAAGTGGGCGTTGACACCGGTTTTGTTGGCTTGATCGTGTTTGTTGGCGCTGTGATCGCCACGGCGCTCGCGGGCTTTCGGCGCATCTTGTTGGCCCCAGATCCCGCCACATCATTTTTCTTCGTGCTGTTCGCGCTGACAGTAGCGCGCGCGATGACCGACACCGTGCTAACGCCGCTGACCGTACACACGATGCTGTTCTTCGCGTGCTGCGCCTACATGTTCTGGGAGCCCGCGCGCGAACAGGGAAGAGCACACCCGACTATGAGCGGGCCGCTGTCACGTTCTGCCGCGCCGCCACGTCGCGCCTAGTCAGGCTTCGGCGTCGGCCATCATCCCACGTTCGGCGGCGCGCGCCTTCATCGCCTTTTGCAGCTTCTCAAACGCGCGCACTTCGATCTGGCGCACACGCTCGCGGCTGACACCATACTCCTTGGAGAGGTCTTCCAAGGTTGCAGGCTCGTCCCGTAAGCGGCGTTCTTCGATGATATGGCGCTCGCGTTCAGAGAGATCGCGCATCGCTTCTTGCAACAGTGTCATGCGCGCGCCGAATTCTTCGCTATCGGCGAGGCGCGTCTCTTGCGTGCCCTCGGCTTGGTCGTCCGCGAGCCAATCCATCCACTCGCTTTCGCCCTCGCCGCCAGCGCCGCCGATAGGGGCGTTGAGGCTGGCATCGCCGCCGCCTGATAGGCGCCGGTTCATCGAAGTGACTTCCTCCTCGGTGACCGCAAGTTTGTGGGCGATGGACTTCACATGCTCCGGCCTTAGGTCGCCTTCTTCGAGCGCGGCCATCTCGCCCTTGAGCCGGCGCAGGTTGAAGAACAATTTCTTCTGCGCCGCCGTGGTGCCCATCTTCACAAGGCTCCACGAGCGAAGGATGTATTCCTGGATCGAGGCGCGAATCCACCACATCGCATAGGTGGCGAGGCGAAAGCCTTTATCGGGATCAAACTTCTTGACGGCCTGCATGAGACCGACATTGCCCTCGGAGATCACTTCGCCGATGGGCAGGCCATAACCGCGATAGCCCATTGCGATCTTGGCAACGAGACGCAGGTGCGAGGTCACGAGCTGGTGCGCGGCGCGTGTGTCGCCGTGTTCCTGCCAGCTCTTGGCCAGCATGAATTCTTCTTCTTTCCCGAGCATCGGGAATTTGCGGATTTCGGAAAGATAACGCTGCAATCCCTGTTCGGGTGACAACGCAATCGTGAGCGCCGTGGACGCCATGGATGAATACCCCTCTGTTGGCCGCTCTCGGTCAGCTTCCGGTCATTCTTCTTACGAACAAACGACCGCGCCGGTTTCCGTGCGCCGCTCTCTTATATAGGCGCCCGGTCAAGGCGCTGATGTGGCGATGGAACATAAAAAGAACATTCTGATTTGGCGTCTGAAACGAAATCAACCTATTGATTCGGCCCCGTGAACGGAAAGAGTCCCGCCCCAAGGGCTAGAGCTGGCGAAGCGCAGCCAGCAAATTGGCAAGATCGCCCGGCAGCGCGCTTTCGAAGCGTAGCTCAACCCCCGTGACCGGGTGTTTGAACCCCAACACCGCTGCATGAAGCGCCTGACGCGGAAAGGCGCGCGCGGCGGCGTCGGCGTCTTCGGCATGAGGGCCCACGGCTTTCAGGGCGCGCTGCTTGCCATAGAGTGGATCGCCAATCAGCGGGCAGCCGAGATGCGCCAGATGCGCGCGGATCTGGTGGGTGCGCCCAGTGTGCAGCCGGCATTCAATAAGCGCAGCGGCTGGACGGCCCACGCTCGCACCGTCGAGTTGGCCAAAGGTCTCGACGATCCAATAATCGGTGATCGCGGTTTTGCCCGCTTCGGTGTCGGGATTGCGCGCGACCACGTATTTGCGGCGATCTTCACCTGAGCGAACGAGGCGATTTTCGATGCGTCCGCTTTTGTCCTTCGGCGCTCCGCGCGTGACCGCGTAATAGACGCGTTCGAGATCGTGTTTGGCGAACAGCTTGGCGAGGCCCTGATGCGCCGCGTCGTGCTTGGCGACAACCACCAGCCCTGTCGTGTCCTTGTCGATACGATGCACGATGCCCGGACGCGCGACCCCGCCAATGCCGGACAAACTGTTTCCGCAATGAGCCAAGAGCGCGTTCACCAGCGTGCCCTTCATCGAGCCGGGCGCCGGATGCATCGCCATCCCGGCGGCCTTGTCGACGACGACGAGATGCGGGTCCTCGAAGACGATGTTCAGCGGCAGCGTTTCCGGTTGCGGCGCTGCGGGTTCGGGCGGCGGTAAGGTGACCTCGTAGCGTGCACCAGGTTTTGGTTTGTCCTTGGCGTGCGTTACAGGCGCGCCATCGACGGTGAGCTTTCCCGCGCCGATCAGGCCCTGAATGCGCGAGCGGGAGAGGTCCGGCCACAGCTTCGCCAGCCACGCGTCCACGCGCTCGCCCGCCTCTGTTGGGGCTATCGCCGCGCGGGTTTCGCCTTGCGTTAAGTCTTCGTCATCGATGGACATTACGCCTCTCCTTAGCGGCTTGCGCCATCAAGGCCAGCCGCCATAGTGCGCCGGGTGAGGGAAGGGGACGCGATGACCAAACTAGAATGGACGCGCCGGGGCGCGCTGGGCGCGGCAGCCGGTGCCGCGGCATGCACGGTCAATGTCGAGACCCCGCCTTATGAGGGCGTGGTCGCCTTCAATCATGGCGTCGCCTCGGGCGATCCGATGCAGGATCGGGTCATCATCTGGACGCGCGTCACGCCGCAGAATGCTGGTCCCGTACCGGTGCGTTGGATCGTGGCGCGCAATCGCGAACTCACCGATGTTGTCAAAACCGGCGTCATCGACGCCAACGAAGCACGCGACTATACGCTGAAGGCTGATGTCAGTGGGCTACGCCCCGGCGCGCCGTACTTCTTCGGCTTTCGCGCCGGCGCCGTCGAGAGCGCGGTCGGCAAGACGCGCACCTTGCCGCGCGGTGGGGTGGAGGAGCTCAAGCTCGCCGTCGCCTCCTGCGCCTCCTATCCGCATGGGTTCTTCAACGCCTATGAAGCTCTGGCCCAACGCGACGATATCGACGCGGTCATTCATCTCGGCGACTACATCTATGAATATGGCTTGGCGGGCTATGGCGGCGATGTCGGGCCGCAATTGGGGCGTATCCCAACGCCGCAAGTCGAATGTACGCGGCTTGAGGACTATCGCGCGCGCCACGCGCAATACAAAGGCGAGCCTGAATTGCAGGCCGCGCATGCAGCGGCGCCGTGGATCGTTGTTTGGGACGATCACGAAGTTGCCAACGACAGCTGGACCGGCGGCGCCGAAAATCACCAGCCCAATGAAGGCGAGTGGGCGACACGCAAACAGGCCGCACTGCAAGCCTATTACGAGTGGATGCCGATCCGCGATCCAGAGCCGGGCCGCGCTTTCGAAGCCATCAATCGCGCATTTGAGTTTGGCGATCTCGCCACCTTGGTGATGTTGGAGACGCGATTGCTCGCCCGCACCGAGCCGCTCGACTACGCTACGGATCTGCCTATCGCGCAGCAACGCTGGGATTTTTCCAATCCGTCAGCGCCAGTGGCGTTGCGCGCGCACGAAGCCGACCGCCCAGGCCAGCGCCTGTTGCCAGCGATCTATGAGGACATTGGCGGCGAGTTGCGCCCGGTGCTCGATTGGCGACGCGTCTCGTCTCTAGCACCGCGCGCCGCCAACCTGCCAGCAGGCTTCCATCTCGCGCCGGATGCGGAAGCGCTGCGCGCGCGCACCAGCGCGCCCGAGCGCGGGATGCTGGGCGAGGCGCAGGAACAATGGTTGCGCGGTCAGCTCAGCGCGTCCGTGCAAGCCGGCAAGCCCTGGCAGGTGATTGGCAATCAGGTCCTGATGGCGCCGGTGACCGCGCCCGATCTCTCGGCTGCGCCCGCGCCGTTGGCGGCCGCCTTAGAACGTCTGCGCCCCGGCGTCACGCAAATGCTGAAGCTCACGCGCTTCCCGTTCCCCGTGAGCGCCGATACTTGGGATGGCTATCCCGCCGCGCGCGCGCGCGTCTATGAGGCGATGCGCGCCGCAGGCGGCAACGCGATTGTCGTCACTGGGGATTCCCACACCGCTTGGGCTAACGAGTTGGAAGACGCCACAGGCCGAGTCGGCGTGGAATTCGGCGCGACCTCGATCACGTCGCCAAGCGATTCATCCTATTTCAGCGCCGCCGGCATCGATTTTTCCGCCGGCATGCGCGCGCGTAACCCGCACATCAAATGGACCGATGGAAACCACCACGGCTTCACGGTGTTGACGTTCACACGCGAGCAAGCGTTGGCGGAGTTCTTCGCGGTGTCCACGATCACGTCGAAGCAATACGAAACGACTCGTGTGGCGGCATTCAACGTCGCGGCTGAGGCGGGCCCCGGAATCGGCGCGATAACGTCGGTCTAGGCGGCCTTCGGCTGTGTTTCCTGCTGCGCGCGCTCATCGTCCTCGCGCGCCGCGCGGATCGTGCGCATCAGCACGTCATGCACATAGAGATTTGCGGCGTTCAGATCGCGGCCCGAGTGCTGCGCGTAAGAGCGTAGCGCGTCCGCGAGGGAGAGGAATTGCTCTGCGGTCATGAGGCGTCTCTTCCGCTGATTTGGCGACAGCTTCATGACTCGCGTGCGACGCAATTGTGGCTGCTAGCTTTTTTCCGAGCCGAGGCGGTTCACATTGGCGCCGCCGCGCATGAAAGCCAACAATTCCGGCGAGGGGCGGTTCTCCAACCATTCCTCCGCGAGTTCGCCAAAAACCGGCGCATATTTGAAGCCGTGCCCCGAGCAGGCGGAAAACAGCAGTACGCGCTCATGAACGGCGCTCGGCGTGATAAGAAAATTTTCATCTGGCGTGACGGTGTAGAGGCAACGCGCCATGCGAACGGGATTGGGGTCATGTTTGGGCAACAGCGCGCGCGCATGCTCGCTCAATTGGGTTGCATCGGCGGCATCCGGCGCGCGGACGGAATCGGGGGCGGTGGTTCCGCCGATGGCGTGAAAGCCGAATTTGTAGAGCCCGCGCGGCGCGGGCATGCCGTACAAGCCTACCTCGTCGTCGCAGCAGATCACCGGCAACATGCGCGGCGTTTCTGTCTGAAACCAGCCAACAACGCGCCGTTTCACCGCGAGGCGTCCGGTAAACTCAGGAAGCAGTTTTGCAGCCCAGGGGCCGCCCGAAACAATCACGGCGTCGAACGCGCGCGGCGTATCGTTGATCTTCAGCACGAGGCCATCGATCGGCGGCTCGATGCGCGCCTTGTGATAGAGCTTCGCGCCCCAACGCGGCGCTTCGCGCAACAGAAACGCGCGTGTCGCGTCAGCGGCGATGACACCGCAATCTTCCTGCCGGAACACGTCCCATTCATAGGGGAGGGCGAGATATCCTCGCGTGAGCGCGTGGATCACATCGCCACGCATCAGCCCTGCCGGCGTACGGCTCAGCCGCTGGGACGCCGCAACGAACGCTGACCCACGCGGACCCGCCATCAGTCCGCCGGTCCATTCGATCAGCGGCTGTCCGGCCAAGCCTTCCCAACGCCGCCACATCTCATTGGCGCGTCGCGCCAAGCGCACATAGGTTTCGCCCTCGCCGGGCGTGAGGCGAATGATCCGCGTGTCGCCGTGAGACGAGCCCAATTCGTGCATGGGCTCGAACTGGTCGAAACCCGAGACATCGTGACCCGCGAGCGACAGCCGCGTGCAGATGCTCAACCCAGCGATGCCTAGACCAACGACGGCGACCTTCATGTCGCCCCATCTACGCGGGATTACGGGGCAGGGGAAAGCCGCTAGCGTCGCTGGGCATGAGTCTCAAAGACCAGATCAAGGCGCAGGTTGCCGCGCTCGACGCCTGGGCAAGGCCTTGGGCCGCACGCTCTAAGTGGCACGGCTGGGCTTATGAGTTTCTGCTCTTCGGGCTGAAACAGGCATGGGCCTGCCTGTTCGGCGGGCTGATGCTGGCGCTGCTCCTGGGTACGCACCTGTTTTGGCCGGACGAGGCGCCGCTGGCCCGCTACGATTTCCTGGTGATCGCCGCAGTGGCGATCCAAGCGGCGCTGCTGGCGACCAAGCTTGAGCGCTGGGACGAGGCGCTGGTGATCTTCATCTTCCATGTCGTCGGCACGGCGATGGAAGTGTTCAAGACCGCGCAGGGCTCCTGGATTTATCCTGAAGAGAGCCTGTTGCGCATCGGCGGCGTGCCGTTGTTTTCGGGCTTCATGTATGCCTGCATCGGCTCCTACATCGCGCGCATTTGGCGCTTGTTCGACATCAGATTCATCGACTATCCGCCACCTTGGACGACATGGGCGCTGGCGATTGCGGCCTATGTGAATTTCTTCACCCACCATTACATCATCGATATCCGCAACGGGTTGTTCGTGCTCTCGGCGCTGCTGTTCTGGCGCACTTGGTTCGTCTTTAAGCCCGACCAAAAAACGCGCCGCATGCCGATGCTGGTTGGGCTGCTGCTCGTGTCGCTGTTCATCTGGATTGCGGAGAATCTCGGCACCTTTGCCGCCGCCTGGGTCTATCCCAGTCAGCAGAACGGCTGGCATCTCGTTCCGCTCGACAAAATGGGCGCGTGGTATTTGCTGATGTTGCTGAGCTTCGTGCTGGTGACTTTGGTGCATAAGCCGGAGTCGGTCCCCTCGACGCCTCAGGGTGAGGCGCCGTTCGCCGACGCGGAAATAAAGAGCCCCTAGGCGGTCACCTCCCTGGTCAAGGTCGGCAAAAGCGGTAGGGTTCGCGTACGGGAGGTCTTCATGATCAGAAAGATTATGGCGGCATGCGCACTGGCGGTTGCAGTTTCTTCGGCGACCAATGCGTGGGCTCAGGACGAAGAAATCGTGGTGACCGCAAGTAGGCGTGCGGCATCTTACGAAGAACTGGTCCCGCCCACTGCGTCTCTGAAAAGGAGAGCAGATTTCGCTGTAATTGCTTTGGAAATCCGAAACGATACACGCGACCAAAGCCAACGGCTCAGTGAAATGCGCGAGGCACTTCGCGGTCTCCAAAGCCGTGCACGCCCTGGCGCGGTCACGCTCGCGATTGTGGACGATGATGTCGGAATCGTGCGGCCATTCTCGCTCGCGGCGGCCGAGGACCTCATTCGCGCGGATCGCCGGCCCGACACCAGCACCATCACCGTGCGTTTGCGTACCCCGATTTCAGCCAACGACACGCTGGAGAGCGTTCAGCAGCGAATTACAGAATTTGTAAACCAGGCGCCTAAGCCAGGCCGAACAGAGATGGAGATCGGCGAAAGTCAGCTCACGATGGTTGGCGTCGATCGGTATAGAGAACAGCTACTGCAGGCGATCGCCGCCGACGGGCAAAGTGCAGCAAACCTCTTCGGGAGTGGGTATTCGGTTTCTGTGTCCGGCCTTGAGAGTCAGGTCGCTTGGTTGCGCACAGGCGATCTAGAGCTCACGCTCTTCATTCCATACTCGCTGGGCGTGGAAAGAGGCGGTTAGCTTCACCCATAGCCCGCCAGCTTCAAGAACCGATTGCGAAGCTCCGCGTCGTCTTTAAACGCGCCGGTGAATTGCGTCGTCACTGTCGTCACGTCCTTGTGGTGGACGCCGCGCGTGGACATGCATTGATGCTCGGCGTCGATCAGCACCGCGACGCCGCGCGGCTTCAAGGTGTGATTGATCGCTTCGGCGATTTGCGAGGTCATGGTTTCCTGCGTCTGAAGGCGCTTCGCGAAAATCTCGACCACGCGCGCGATTTTGGAAATGCCGACGACGGCATCGGTGGGCAGGTAGGCCACGAAAGCCTTGCCAAGGAATGGCGCCATGTGGTGTTCGCAATGGCTCTCGACATCGATGTTCTTGAGCATGACGATATCGTCATAGCCGCCCACGTCCTCGAACACGCGGGAGAGCTCATCCGCCGGGTTCTCGTCATAGCCGCGGTACCATTCGCGGAAGGCGTCGACGACGCGCTTGGGCGTATCCTTCAGCCCCTCGCGCGCGGGGTCATCGCCGGCCCAGGCGATCAAAGTTTGCACCGCTTCCATGGCCGCCTCGCGGGACGGGCGCTTTGCATGCGCCTCTTCGGGCGTACGCCATTTCAGAATTTCACTCATAAGGGGGAGGTCCTTAACGTCTGAGGGGCGGAGGTCGAGCCGGGAGGGTTCCAACGCTATACGCGCGAGATGGACACCCGGACTTAACGCCCGCCCGCGGGTTTACCCTCAGGCAGCCGGGGCCATGCGCCCCGCTTAGATATGGAGCCTAGCACGTCCTGTCGCTAGAAGCACGCCATGGAAATCGCCCTCACCAATACGCTGACGCGCCGTAAAGAGCCGTTTGTCCCCGCCGATCCCAAGCGGGTGACGATGTATGTCTGCGGTTCGACCGTCTACAATCACCCCCACATTGGCAATGCGCGGCCCGCCGTAGTGTTCGATCTGCTGTTTCGGATGCTGCGCCAAAAATACGACGCCGACGCGGTGCTCTATGCGTCGAACTACACCGACATCGATGACAAGATCATCCGCGCCGCCGCCGAGGCCGGCGTGTCCATCGATGTCATCACCAACAAGTTCGCACGTATCTATCGCGAGGATGTCGGCGCATTGGGCGTTTTGGCGCCGACGTTTGAACCGCGCGCAACCGCCCATGTTGGCGACATGATCGCGTTGATCGAAAAGTTGATCGCGCAAGGCTCGGCCTATGCAGTGCCGAGCGGGGTGTATTTCTCGGTCGCCGCCGACGCCGATTACGGCAAGCTCTCGCGGCGCGCGCAGGAGGATTTGCAAGCCGGCGCGCGCGTCGAGGGCGAGGACGATAAACGCCATCCGTCCGATTTCGCGCTCTGGAAGGCGTCGAAGCCGGGAGACCCGAGTTGGGATGCGCCGTTCGGCGCCGGGCGTCCGGGCTGGCACATCGAGTGCTCGGCGATGATCGCGGCGCAATTGGGCGAAACCATAGACATTCATGGCGGGGGCCTCGATCTCGTGTTCCCGCACCACGAAAACGAAATCGCGCAATCGGAAAGCGCCTATCATGCGCCTCTAGCGCGCGTGTGGATGCACAATGGCATGCTGACGATGGACAAGGAGAAGATGTCGAAGTCGATCGGCAACATCGTCACTGTGCGTGAATTGCTCGAACAGGGCTGGCAGGGCGAGACCATCCGCTGGGCGTTGCTGTCGGGCCATTATCGCGCGCCGCTGGATTGGAGCGATGATCTGCTCAAGCAAGCGCAGGCGAGCCTGGATCGGCTCTACGGCGCACTGTTGCGTCTGAAGGACGTGGAGGCTGCCGATGTCGAAGCGCCAGCTGCTTTCGTCGCGGCGCTGGCTGACGATCTCAACACGCCCGCCGCCATCGCCGAGATCTCCGCGCTCGTGACCAACGCCAACAACGCCAAGAAGGCGGCGGAGCAGGCGGCGGCGAAGGGCGCCTTGCTCGCCGCCGCGAACCTGATGGGCGTTCTCACCGAAGAGCCGTCGACATGGTTCCGCGCTTCGTTCGGCGAACACGCCGCGCTCGCCATAGATACGCTAGTCGCTGAGCGGGTTGCGGCCCGAAACCGGAAGGATTGGGCCGAGGCCGATCGACTCCGCGACGCGCTAGCCGAGAAGGGCGTCGAAGTGATGGACGGGCCGAGCGGCTCAACATGGAGGCGCAAGGGATGAGCTGGCCGGGCGCAACCCCACAGCAACAGGCGCAACCTTGCGTCAACAGCTAAGCTGCTGCGCATTCTGGGTCCCATAATGATGGTGTGCGCAATTCTGTTCGCTGGTCTGCGTTTGCTGACTTCACGCGTATTCTGACGGCCGGAGCGCCAGGCGCTTCCCCAGTGCAGCCGAGTAACCCAACTCAATCCTAGGCCTGAGAATAGAGCTTGCGTCTCCCGTAGTTGCGAGTTATTCGCAAATACGGAGATGCGAATGAAACTCAAATTCAATTCGGTCGCGCACGCGGCCCTGCTGGTGGCGTTGGCCGCAGCAGGCAATGCAGCCGCGCAGGAGGGCCCGGACGCCAGCGAGATTGTCGTGGTCGGCCAGCGCGGCGACCTCATGCACATTCCCGGCTCCGGCGCGACCATCGAGCAGGAAGACCTGGAGGCTGCCCGTGTGCTCACAGTGAACGAGGCGCTGCGCCAGGTGGCCGGCGTGTTCCCTCGCGACGAGGAGGGCTTGGGCTTGCGGCCCAATATCGGCGTGCGCGGCTTGGCGCCTTCGCGGTCAACCAAGACGCTGCTGCTGGAAGACGGCCTGCCGCTGACCTACGCGCCCTATGGCGACAACGCGACGTACTCGCACCCGCCCGTGCGGCGCTTCGAGCGCATCGAAGTCCTCAAGGGCGCGAGCCAAGTGCGCTTTGGCCCCAACACGGTGGGCGGCGTGGTGAATTATGTCACGCCCGCAGCGCCGAGCGCGTTTGAGGCGCAGCTCATGGCGGCAGGCGGCTCGCGTGGCTACGGCGAAGTGGATGGCTTCATAGGCGGCGAAGTACTCGGCACGCGTCTGCTTGCACACGGCAACAGCACCCAGTTCGATGGCGTGCGCGCCAATCATGCGCTGCGCTTCGACGATCTCTATCTCAAAGCCGAGCGCGATCTCGGTTCTGATCACGCGCTGATATTTCGTGTTGGCATGGCGACCGAAGACAGCCAGGTCAGCTATTCTGGACTAACCGCCGCTGAATACGCGGCGGACCCGTATGGCAATCCGTTCCCGAACGATCATTTTGAGACGCAGCGTTACACATCGAGCCTCACCCATGGTTGGGAGATATCCGACGCGTTCTCGCTGACGACTTCGGCCTATTGGATCTATTTCAATCGCGATTGGTGGCGCCAATCCTCGAACTCGGGCCAGCGACCGAGCGATGTAAGCGATCCCGCCTGCGCGGGCATGGCCAACCTCAACACGACTTGCGGCACAGAAGGGCGCCTGCGCGAGTATCACGTGTACGGTTTGGAAAGCCGGCTAAACTGGCGCGGCGACCTGTTTGGGGCGCCGGCTGAGATCGAAACTGGCGCGCGCTATCATGTCGAGCGGCAAAACCGCCTTCAGGTCAACGCCGATACGCCGACGGGGCGCACGCCGGGCATTGGCCCCAATGCCGGCGTCATCGAAAGCAATCTGCGCAATGCGGAAGCGTGGTCGGCATTCGCGACGGCCGAGTTCGCGTTCGGTCGGCTCAATGTGCAGCCGGGCGTGCGCGTCGAATCGATCACCTATGAGCGCCTCAATCGCCTCAACGGCCAGAGCGGGGAGACAGACCTGACAGAAGTGATCCCGGGTCTGGGCGTCACCTATGACATTCGCGACGATGTCGTCCTCTATGGCGGCGTGCATCGCGGCTTTGCGCCGCCGCGCGTTGAGGACGTGATTACCAATACGGGCGGCGTGGTCGAACTCGGCGCCGAAGAGAGCGTCAATTGGGAGTTTGGCGTGCGCGGCGACATCGGGGCCGGCGCGCGCTTCGATGTGACCGCTTTTCGCATGGATTTCGACAACCAAATCGTGCCCGCATCGGTTGCGGGCGGGGTGGGATCAACGCTGACCAGTGCCGGCGAAACGCGCCATTCGGGCCTTGAAGGCTCGCTTCACCTCTCACTGCGTGATGCGGGACTGATGCAAGCCGATGACATCACCTTGCGCGTTGCAGCGACCTATCTCGCCGAAGCCGATTATGTGGGCGCGCGCTTCTCGAACATCGCCGGTTCGAATTGCGCCGGGATTGTTCCGCCGGCTCCGGGGCCGACATGCGTGAGCGTGACCGGCAATCGTTTGCCCTATGCGCCGGAATGGATTGTCTCGGCGGCGATCGGCTATGAGCGCGGCGAGTGGCTGCAGACGCAGCTCGAAGTCCAGCACACGGGGGAGATGTTTGCCGACGACCGCAACACCATCGGTGAAAGCGCGAATGGGCAGATCGGCTTGATCGAGGACGCGACGATCGTGAACTGGACGGCTAATGTTACGCCCGGCGGCGGCGACGCTACGTTCTTCGTCACGGTGAAGAACATCTTCGACGAGGTCTACATCGTCGATCGCGCGCGCGGCATCCTGCCGGGCGCTCCGAGATTAGCGCAAGCTGGCGTGAGCCTGCGATTTTAAAGTCCAAGTGCTGTCGCGATGTCGGCCCACGACACGTACTTAAAGTTCTGCAGCGCACGCGGCGCGGTGTTTTCGTCGTCCTGCGCAACAAACAGGCCTTGGGGCAAATCAGGGCCCAAATTGGCCGAGATCACATCGATGCCGTCGGTGCCTTGTACCGCGTCCGCGTCGCCACGCGGGGAGGGGGAGATATGAAAGCCGCCGCGATAGGCGTTGTCGCCGCGATTATAGACATCGAAGCGCGAAGCGCCCTGCGATGAGACGATGATATAACCCGCGCCGCCAGCGCCGAGCCACAAGGTGACACCTTCGACATCGGGCGAAAGATTGCCGCCGCGCCGGACATGGTCAACTAACCGCCGCTCTGAGCCATCGGCGTCAGCGAGCGCAACGCGCCACAGGCCTTCGAGTTCCTGAGCGACGTAGTATTCGCCGATCTCATCATCGACGACACAGCCTTCGGCAATTGTGCCCAGGACATAACCAGCGATGCGCACGCCCGAGATTGTGCCGCTCGTATCGGCCGTAAGCCGCCACACGCCGACTTCGCCGCTGTTCTTGTCGGTAGCGATCGCGACTATGTCCGCACCCATGCGCCCGAGGCAAAAACCGTAGATCTCGGCGAACCCCGTGGCGATCCGCGCGCGGGGGATCGGCTCAAGCCGGCGTGCCGTAGAGTCGAAGCGCCAGAGCACGATCGTATTGTCGGTGCGATCACTGGCGCCCACGAGAACGCCCGCGCCCTCGGGCCAAGCGAACGCGTCGCGCAGATCGACATTGTTTGGCCGCCCGCCGGGGGTTTCCTGGACGATAGCGCCGGCGAGATCGAACACGTAGAGCCCGCCTTGCTTCTGCGTTGCGATGACGAGGCTTTGCGACGGCGTGGGCGCGACCCAGATCGCGGGATCGTCAGCGGCATCGCCAGTTGCCGATACCGCCGCTGTTTCACCTAATGCTGCGATGCGCGACGTGGGCGCATGCGCGCAGGCGGAGATGGAAAGAAGCAGTAGAAGCGACGTAAGGGAACGCATGAAAGCTCTCGTGTGGCTGATTTGTCGCTTCATGCCATGCCCGACGATTTTGACACTATCATCACAGAAGCGAATCCGAACCGTCACACTGCAAAGTTAAGCCCCCGCTCGCACATGAATACGGGGGTGCTCTCAAATGAAATTTCGCTCTTCACGGAATTGGTTGTTCGGCGCGGCGAGCGCCGCATTGGCGATTGGTCTCGCTGGCCCGGCGTCGGCGCAGGAGGCCAACGGCGAGCCGATCGCCAGCGCGGAGGATATCGTTGTTCTGGGCCAAATTCAGTACCGGAACCGAGTCGATGGCGCGGCGCCCGTACTCGAATATGGCTCCGACTATTTCCAACGCTTTGAGCCGCTGACTGTCGGCGATGCCCTCAAGCGGGTGCCGAGTGTTGCGTTCTTGTCGGACGTCCTCGAGAGCGACGGCGTGCGCCTGCGCGGCCTGGACCCCGCCTACACGCAAATCCTGATTAACGGCGAGCAAGTCCCCGGCTCGGGCGCGGATTCGGGCGCCTTCGGCAATGGCGCGGACGGCTCCTTCTTCGTGGACCGCATTCCCGCCGAATTGATTGAGCGCGTCGAAATCGTGCGCAGCCCATCGGCCAATCGCTCGGGCGACGCGGTCGCCGGCGCCGTGAACATCGTTCTGCGCGATTCTCTTTCGCTCGACGGCGGCTATGTTCGCGCTGGCGCGCTTTATTTCGACAATGACGCCCATTGGGGACAGGTCCTTGGCGGCGTTTGGGGCGGGGAGCTGCTCGGCGGCCGCATGCTCGTCGGCCTCAACATGCAGGACCGGCACAATCCCAAGGATAAATTCAGCGCGCGCTATGATGAACCAGGCGGTATCCTTCAGACCATTGAGGACCAAACCGATGTTCGCGACGGCACCGACTATTCCGGGAATTTCAGCTATGAGGTCGATGCGTTTGGCGGCGAACTGCAGCTTGACGGTTTCTATGTCCGCACCGATCGCACCGCGGACGAAGACTCGATAGAATATGTTAACCTGACGACGGCCACCGGCGGGACCAATGTCAATCCTGCGAGCTTCGACGCCATTCGTGTGGATCCATCCTTGTTCACGTTGAACTCTAACGATGTCGATACCGAGCAGACCAGCTACTCGCTGAGCGGCCGCTATACTTTCCCGATGTTGGGCGGCGAGACCAGTGTGCGGCTTGGCCATGCGCGTTTCGAGACCGACGAACCGGAGTTCGAAACCGAGGTTGAGTATCTACGGGGGAGCGAATTCATTCCAATCCCGGCGGCGAACCGCATCTTTCCTGAGGCCGATCGCATTACACACGACCTCGTGAGCTACCGGGTGGACGATGCGGAGAATTCAATCCGCCTCTCACACGAGCGCGAAGCGGGACTGGGCCAGCTTAGCTTCGGGATCGATTATCAGACCAAAGAGCGCGACATCTTCGCGGGAGAAGGTCGGTTCCGCGTATCGCTCAGCAACGGAACGCTGCTTCCCACAGCAAACCTGGCTGACTACATTGCGACGCCTGGCGTGCCTGCTTATGTGGCGCCAGCCATCACGGCCAATCCGGGCGGCGACAACACGATCGAACGCACGCGGCTTGACCCTTATGTGATGATCGAGGGCGAGAGCGGACCGTTTGTTTGGGAAGCCGGCCTTCGCTACGAAACCACCGAGATCGAAATCACCGACCGCACACTCGGGGGCGCGACCTCGGACAATTCATACGAGTTCCTGCTTCCGTCGCTCCACCTGCGTTGGAACTTGTCGGAAGAAGATCGCTTGTTCGCGTCGCTGGCGCGGACGGTGCGCAATCCGAGCTTCAACTTCCTTTCGCCAGCGGTGCTCGAAGCAGAGCTTGGCGACAACGATTTCGTTGGCAACCCTGGTCTCAGCGCGGAAACTGCTTGGGGCATCGACGTCGGTTATGAACGCCGTCTCGGTCGTACCGGCGTGGCGGGCATCAACTTTTTCTACCGCGACGTCACGGACGTGATCGAAATCTTCAATACCGGCGTGGTTGGCAGCGAAGGCGGCGCGGCGCGCGTGTTCTCTACGCGTAATACCGGCGATGGCACGGTGTGGGGCGTGGAAATCGATTACTCAGCGCCGCTCACAGCGATTGGCTTGGAGAATACGGGCGTGTTCCTCAATTATAGCTGGCTCGACAGTGAGATCGACGATGAATTCGGATCACGTCGGTTTAACTCTCAAGCGGAGTCGATTTTGAATGTCGGCTTCATTCACGACATGCCGAGCCTCGGAGCATCGTTTGGCGCGTCTTACCGCAATCAAGGCGAGGCCTTCAGCCGCGTCGTTGGTGAGGAAGTGACAACCGAATACGGCGCCGACCTCGAAATGTTTGTCGAGAAGCGTTTCGGTGAAAGCTTCACGCTGCGCTTAACCGGATCGAACCTTCTCGATTCGTCGAAAGACGAGATATTCGATAAGTTCGCCGATCACATCGACCAGGCTGCCCGCAGCTATGACGAATACGAGCTCGAAACAGAATCCGCCGGCCCAGTCTTCCAACTGATTGGCCGCTACGCGTTCTAAGTTCTTCCCCCGCTGACTTGAACGGCGCCCAGTTAAAGCTGGGCGCCGTTTTCTTTTGCAGCGTTACAATTCCTCGATTGTCACTTGGCCATGCTTGAGTTTGAGCGCGATTTGACCGTGCTTCAGGGCAAGCGCCCGGTCGCCGAACACTTCGCGCCGCCAGCCCGACATGGCGCGCACATCGGCATCATCGTTCGCGGCGATGGCTTCTACGTCCGAAGCGGAGGCAATCAAGCGCGGCGCGACCTCGTGGGCCTCCGCTTGCAGCCGCAACAGCACTTTGAGCAGCTCCACCGTTGGTCCGAGGCCCGGCGGCACGGGCGGCGCGCGCTCGTGCTTGTACTGTGGGCGATTTGGGTCGGCGAAAGCGCGGTTCAACTCGTGCAGAAGATCTTGCGCGCCGCGTGAATTGCCGAAGCCGCGTGGCACCGCGCGCATACGATCGAAATCAGCGGCGCTTTTCGGGCGATGCTCGGCAATCTCATAGAGCGCATCATCTTTCACAACGCGTCCGCGCGGCACATCGCGCGCCTGCGCTTGGCGTTCGCGCCAGGCCGCCGCAACCTGCAACGCCAACACATAGTCGGCGGTGGTTTTCCGCAGTTTTAGGCGCTCCCATGCACGCTCGGGCGTCGCGTCATAGACATCCGGGTCAACCAGATTGGCGTGTTCCTCATCCAGCCAGTGCAGGCGGTTCGACTCCGCGAGCTTCTTGTGCAGGCGGGGATAGAGGTCGCGCAGATGGGTCACGTCCGCGAGCGCGTAAACAAGTTGCGGCTCCGAGAGCGGGCGGCGCGCCCAATCGGTGAAGCGTGAAGACTTATCGAGCCGGCGTTTCAGCACCTGTTGGACCAACGCGTCATAGGCGATCGTGTCGCCATAGCCGCACGCCATCGCCGCGACCTGGGTGTCGAACACTGGCGCTGGCAAAACATTGGCCAGCTTGTTGAAGATTTCGAGGTCCTGGCGCGCGGCGTGGAAAACCTTGAGCACCTGCTTCTGCGCCATCAGTTCCAGCAATGGGCCGAGATCGATGTTGTCCGCCAACGGATCGATCACCGCCTCGATCCCGGGCGCCGCGGCCTGGACGAGGCAAAGCTTCGGCCAATAGGTCGTCTCACGCATGAATTCTGTATCGACGGCGACAAACGGCGCTGCCGCCATGTCCTTGGTGAGCGCCGCGAGATCGTCTGTTTTGGTAATGACGCGCATGGCGTGCTGGTTGGGCGCGCTGCGCGCCTGGGTCAAGGGGCGGGCGCTGGCGCGGGCGCGGCAAAGCCTTGATTCAGTGCGCCTTCCCCGATCAGGCCGGTGAGATAAGGCTTGTCGTGGGCCGGCACGATCACGAGCTCTGGGTTCGCCGCAGCCAGATCATGCAGGGCGCGCAGCTGGCGCAGCACGGCGGGGCGGTCGGGGTCTACCCCAGGGACAACGAGACCAACAAGGCGCGGCCGCCCACGCAAATTCTCGATGCTCGACATCACCCACGCGATGTCGCCGATGAACAGATACTCCCGTGTGCTTGCGCGGACGAAGATCAAGATCGTGCCCAACGAATGGCCGGGCATGGCGGCGGCCACGATGCCTGGCGCGATGCGGCGCGGTTCGCTCAGATCAAGCGGGGCTGCATCGGCGATTGCCGGCGCCAGGACGCCGTCGGGCGCGTGTTGAGGAAGGCTAGCGAGCTGGGGTGAGGTGAGCGCCAGATGCGGCGCGATCGCCTCGGGCCGGGGATGGCGTGCGATCGCCATCACATGGTCGAGGTGTTCATGTGTGATCATCACGCGCGGCGTTGTTTCCATGGCCGCGAGCACGCGATCATAGGCGGCTTGGTCAAACCGTCCCGCGCCGTCGGCCATCTCGGTTAAGGTGGCGGCATCGACGGCGCCGTCAATGATGAGGCCGCCATCGGGCGCGACGACCTGAAACGACGCATAGGCGAAGGTGCGTTGTGGGCCGAAGGCGCCAGCTTCCGCCGCGAACGCCGGCGCTTCGCTTTCGCCGACGAATTCGATTCGAACATCCGTAGGCAGCGTTTCTGGCGCATCGCTCGTCACCAGCGCGCGATAGCTGGCGAGGTCGATCACGCCGTCGGCGCGCGCGGGCGCGCTGGCGTCGAGAACGCCCCACCAGAACAGGCTGCCCAGCAGAACGAAGATAACGGCCACGATCGCACCCCAGAGCTTCATGGAAAAATCCTTACGTGTTTTCGCTGTGTGCGCCTGACTTCGGCGGTTGCTTCACCCGCTTGCGAAGGCCGAACCAAAGCAACCAGAGCCCGGTTCCCCGACCCAACGTTGAAGCTACCAATGGCGCCCAGAGATCATCATACACTCGGCTCGAACGGAGGGAGAAGTTTATGTGTAATATGAACAGAATCCATATCGCGCCCAGTGATAGGAGCATCCCGGAGATAGTCGATAGAACCCGCAATTTCATACACTCGTCTGATTAGACCTGCGTTCCGAGTATCCAACCTTCTTCGCGCTCGACGATGTCCCTGCTCGGGTCGTCCTTGGCCGGTCCGAACAGCGCCGCGAGTTGAAATTTTTCATCGAGCGCATGGAAGCGTTCGCACACAGCGCGCACCTGGGCTTCGTCCTTGACCGTCCCAGGTCCCGGCTTGCCCGCATACATGCTCGGATAGATCTCCGCGAACACGGCTTCGACGCCGTCGAGATCGGCGGACGCAAGCGGCTTCCAGCCCGTCTCGAACGGCCACAGCTTCACCGCGCGGGCATCGCGTAGGCGCTTGATCACAGGCAGTCCCACCAAAGCCTGCCCGCCGACAGAACCTTGATAATAGAGTTTCCAGAGCGAGGATGTTCCCTTGGTGGCGTCCTCGCAGAGGCGAAACTCCGGAAGATCGCCCGGCCCATGGTCGCGCACGCGCTTGACTGAAAGCATGGTTTGCGCGTCACGCGCGGGCGCGCCCCAGAACGGAAACGCTTCGCCCGTCATCAGCCGGTTCATCTTTGCGCCGACCTGGAAGCGATTGTTGGTATTGTCGGGCTTGTCCTTGGTCTCCTTGGCGATAAAGTCCAGCAAAGCCCGCCACGGTGCGCCCTCTAGCTTCAGCGCCGCCGCCGTGCCGCGTGGAAAACCGAACGGGAAGTCGAAGCCAACGAGCGCGCGCTCGCCCTTGCGCTTCAGGTCATCTAGGATCGAATTGAGCAACTTTTCCGCTTCCGCGCGCGTGGGCGGATTGTGCGACTCGAACGCCATTTGAAAACGCACATTGCGCTTCAGTACGCCGATCCAGATGGAATCTGCGCCGGTCGCGGGTTTTGACGCCGCGCTCCAATCCACCATCACGTAAGCTTGGAAGAGACGTTGATTCATGGATCAAGCGAGCTTCACGAGCATCTTGCCGCTATTGGCGCCGGTGAAGAGTCCCAAGAAGGCCTTTGGCGAATTCTCGATGCCTGCCTCGATCGTCTCTTCCCACTTGATTTTTCCGTCCTTGATCCATTGCGTCATCTCGGTGCGGAACTGGTCGCGCATGTCCCAATAATTCATCACGATAAAGCCCTGCATCTTTATCGATTTGCCGACCACATACATAATGTTGCTTGGGCCGGGTGAGGGCGCAGTGTCGTTATAGGCAGAGATCATCCCGCATTCGATAAAGCGCGCGTGTGGGCGCGCCATTTCAAGCGCCACTTCGAGGTGTTCACCGCCAACATTGTCGAAATAGATGTCGATGCCCTTGGGGGCGACGGCGCGCACGGCGTCCAGCAGATTGCCGCACGTCTTGTAATTCACGCCGGCATCTACGCCGACTGACTTGAGCCATGCCAGCTTGGCGTCCGAGCCGGCCGAAGCAATCACGGTACAGCCGCGCAGTTTCGCGATTTGGCATACAATAGAGCCAACGGCGCCCGCCGCGCCCGATACAAACACCGTATCGCCCGGCTTGGGCTCGCCAATCCGCGCCAGCCCTGAATAGGCTGTCAAGCCGGGCATGCCGAGCACGCCGAGATAGGCTTGAGACGGCACATTCTCCGCCGGCAATTTCTGCAGTGCGCCGCCGAGGGCGACGAAGCCGTCGCGCCAGCCCATCATGCTCTCGACCAGATCGCCAGGCTTGAAGTCGGGATTATTAGACGCTTCAACTTGTCCGACAGCGCCGCCCTGCAACGCCTCGCCAAGCTGAAACGGCGGCACATAACTTGGCCGGTCGTACATGCGTCCTCGCATATAGGGATCGACCGACATCCACAGATTCCGAACGCGCACCTCGCCCTGGCCAAGGTCGGCCAGGCTAACCTCCACCACCTCGAAATTCTCGGGGGCGGGCAGGCCAATTGGACGGCTCTTCAGCCGGACTTCACGGGCTTTGACAGACATGGGGGGCTCCTTATGGGGCACACTAGCCGCGCGCGCGGGGTTCTCCAAGCTGGACAGAAGCGCCGCCATGGGCCCATAAACCGGCCCCGATTTCCGAGTTCGAATCTCTCCCATGTCCATTCGCCTCCGCTTCGCGCCGTCCCCTACGGGACGCATTCATGTCGGCAATGTCCGCACGGCCCTGATGAACTGGCTATTCGCTATGCGCGAGGGCGGGCAGGTGCTCCTGCGCATTGATGACACCGACCTTGCCCGCTCGACCGCGGCGTTCGAGCAGGGGATTGTCGACGATCTGGCCTGGCTGGGCCTCACATGGAGCGAGCGCGCCAACCAATCGCATCGCTTCGATGTCTATGAACAAGCCGCGGCGAAGCTGAAGGCGGCGGGGTTGCTCTACCCCTGCTACGAGACCGAGGATGAACTCGATCGCAAGCGCAAGATCGCGCAAGCGACTGGCAAGCCGCCCGTCTATGATCGCGCCGCGCTAAAACTGAGCGAGGCCGAGCGCGCCAAGCTCGAAGCGGAGGGCCGCAAGCCGCACTGGCGCTTCAAGCTTTCGGGCGCTCGCAAGGATTGGGTCGATCTCGTGCGCGGGCCGCAGAGTATCGACACGGCTTCGCTCTCCGATCCCGTGTTGATCCGCGAAGACGGCGCGTTCCTCTATACGTTGCCCTCGGTTGTCGATGATATCGACTTCAAGATCAGCCACATTGTGCGCGGCGAGGACCACGTCACCAATTCCGGCGTGCAGATCGAGATATTCGAGGCGCTCGGCGGCGATGTGCCGGCGTTCGGCCATTTCCCATTGCTGGTCGGCGCTGATGGCGGCGCCCTGTCGAAGCGGATCGGATCGTTGGGCGTCGGCGAACTGGCTGACGAGGGTTACGAGCCGATGGCGGTGCTGTCCCATCTCGCGAAGATCGGCACGTCCGATCCAGTCGAGGCGCGCGCAAGCATCGAGCAATTGGCGGAAGAGTTCTCGTTTGAAAAGATCGGCCGCGCGCCCGCGCGCTTCGATCCGGAAGAATTGAAGCGCGTAAACGCGTCGCTGCTACACCAGAAGGCGTACGCAGCCGTGAAAGCGCGCCTTGTAGGGCTAGAGGCCGACAAGGGTGAGGACTTCTGGAACGCGGTGCGCGCCAATATCTCGTTGCTACCAGAGGTGCGTGTCTGGGCGCATATCGTCGACGGGCCGATCGAGCCCTTCGTCACCGACGCTGCTTTTGCCGCCGCTGCTGCGGATGTGCTGCCCAAAGGTCCCTACGATACGACCAGCTGGCCCGCGTTCACAAATGCGGTGAAGGAGAAGACGGGCGCCAAGGGTAAGGCGCTGTTCATGCCGCTGCGCCAGGCGCTCACCGGCCGCGATCATGGCCCCGAAATGGGGGCGCTGTTTCCGTTGATCGGCGAAGAGCGTGCGCATGCGAGGCTGATGGGGAAGACGGCTTAGCGCTTAGAGCCGCTTGGCCAGCACGATTAGTTCGAGGTCGTCCATCTTCGGCAAACCGTAGCGTCGATCGGTCCAGGGTGATGGTGCGGTGCGGCCGGTATGAGCGTAGCCGCGCCGAATGTACCAATCGATGAGCTCGCGCCGCTGGCGGATCACCGTCATTTCCATGCACTCGGCGTCGAACTTACGCGCGTGTAACTCCGCAGCCTCAATCAGCGTGCGACCAAGGCCTGCGCTTTGCAGCGTCGGTTTCACCGTTAGCATGCCGAGATAGCCGATGCGGATGCCGTCGCGAACGCCTTTGTCGGCGACTTGAACGCAGCCGATCACGTCGGCGTTGCTCTCCGCAATCAAGATTGTTTGCGTGGGGTCGGCGATGATGTCTGCCAGCGCGGCCTGATCCGTGCGCTGCCCGTCCAGTAGGTCGGCTTCATGCGTCCAGCCCGCCTTGGCGCTGTCGCCGCGATAGGCGCTCTCCACCAGAACATGCAGTGCGGGGACATCGGCCAAAGTGGCGACGCGCGCCACGCCTATGCCGCTTTCTGCACGAAGATCGACCCAGCCGAGTACCCAGCGCCGAAGGAGCAGATCAGACCGCGATCGCCAGCCTTCAGATCGGCGGAATGGTTATGGAAGGCGATGATCGAGCCCGCGCCGGCGGTGTTGCCGTACTCGTCAAGCACGGTGGGGGACTCATCCTGACTGGCTTCATGCCCGAGCACGCGCTCGGCGATCAGCCGGTTCATGTTGGAATTGGCCTGGTGCAGCCACATACGGCGCAGGTCCGTCGGCTTCAGATCGAGTTCGGCCATG
This sequence comes from Hyphomonadaceae bacterium, assembly GCA_022843225.1. Lineage (GTDB taxonomy): Bacteria > Pseudomonadota > Alphaproteobacteria > Caulobacterales > Aquidulcibacteraceae > Vitreimonas. Next base: position 28,032 of record JALHOC010000010.1, on the reverse strand, counting down.
TGCTGGAGGATCATCTCCGACACCATCGGCACCACCTCCTTGAACACCTTGCGCCCCTGTTGGATGATCAGCTTATCGACATCGTCGCGGTGTTCGGGATCGCAGCGATTGAGGAAGCCGAAATTGTTGCGGATGTTGTTGGAGAAACGTGTCTGCAATTTCGTGCCGAGAATGGCCCAGGCGCCGGCGGGCGCGATGTCGGCGCGCTCAACCAGAATCGCAACGGCGGCGTCGCCGAAAATGAAATGCGTATCGCGATCGCGCAGATTGAGGTGCCCGGTGCAAAGCTCGGGGTTCACCACCAGAACCGACCGCGCGTGGCCAGCGCGCACGATGTCGGCAGCGTTTTGGATGGCGAAGGTCGCTGACGAGCACGCGACATTCATGTCGTAGCCGAAGCCGCCGGCGCCCAGCGCGTCTTGCACCTCGATCGCGAGCGCAGGGTAGGGGCGCTGTAGCGAGGAGCAAGAACAGATCACAGCGTCAATGTCAGCGGCGTTGCGTCCGGCGCGCTCCAAGGCCTGCTTGCCAGCGATCACCGAGACTTCCGCCATCAACGAGAGGTCGTCGTTGGAGCGGTCGGGAATGTTCGGAACCATCCGCTCCACGTCGAGCAGCCCCTCTTTTTCCAGCACGTAGCGGTGCTTGATACCCGAAGCCTTCTCGATGAACTCGACGCTGGACGGTTGAAGCGCCTCAACGCTTCCCGTCGCGATCTCAGCGGCATTGGCCGCGTTGAAGCGCTCGACATATTCATTGTAGGAGGCGACCAATTCGGCGTTCGACACCGAGTTCGACGGCGCATAGAGGCCGGTCGCGGAGATAACGACGGTCACGCTGTTTTGTCCTGACGCTGAGCGGCCAAAAGGCACGTTAAAACCCGGCGCTTAGACCTCGCGGCTCGCAGCGTCAATCGCCCTCCCCAGCCGGACCGGGGCGTATGAGCCAGGGCGGGGGATCGAGCTGAACGGGGCGGCCTGCGACCGCGAGGGAAAGGCCGGCGGCGAGCGCCTCTTGTGCGCGATCGAGGCGCACGAGCGCCATGGCGCGCCCGGAGCGGCCCGTCCGCACGGCGCCGATCTCGGCTTCGTTCGCGCTGATGGGTGCGCCGAACGGCGGCGCGTCGCCAACGAAGCTGATCGGGCAGAATTTTTTGCGCGTTGTGGCGCGCCGCTTCATGCGTGAGACGTTCTCTTGGCCAACAAAGCAGCCCTTCTGAAAGTCGACGCCGTGCAATTCCTCGAGCAAGGCTTCCAGCGCGAAGACTTCTTCTATGTTGGCGTCGTGCGCGAGATCAGGCGCGCCCAGCGTGAGGCGAAGCGCAGCGTAGGCTTCCGCGCCATCGGGCAAGTCCAAGCCTTCATCGGCGCTGATCAGCTTGCGCGCGCCCAGCATGGCCAGGCGCGGATCGTCGGACGCGCCCTCGAACGCTTCTGGGCTCCAAGCAGCCGTGATCTGGAGTGCTTCGCTGATCGCGACGTTCGCACGCAACTTGTACAGATTTAGACGTCGCAACAGGTCGCCGCCCCGCGCAGGGTCGACATCGAGGATCAATCCATCCTCATCGGTCCAAATCAGCATGTCTGCGACGAGCTTGCCCTGCGGGCTGAGCAAAGCACCGTAGGCGACGCGCGCCGAACTCCATAAACTCTGCGTGAGCAAATTGTTGAGGAAGTTGAGCGCATCGGGCCCGGAAACCCGAATGAATGTGCGGTTGAGACGATAAAGCGCGGCCATTGCGCCTCACTTGGCCTCGCTCAAGGCATGTCGCAAGGCAAATTGCACGATGTTGACGCGGCGTTTACCGCTCTTACCCCCAAACCACTGAACCGACATGGCCTCAATTCTGTTCCTTTCGCCTGCCGATCTCGGTGAAGTCGTGCTTGCCACCGGCGTCTTGGCGCACGTCGTCGGCGAACGCGATGCCCTGTGCGTTGCAGCGCCAGGGGAAGCTATGCAGCTGTTCCGTGCAGCGCCTGGCTTGGTGCGTACGCTTACACTCGAACGGGGCGCCATGGAGAGCCTGCGCGCGTGGCCGGCGCTCGCTCGCCTAAGGCCTGACATTGTGATCGACGGGCGCGGAGGGACTCTTGCCTCATGCGTGCCGAAGCGGCGGACAATCTCCCCGAAGCCAGGCGCGCGCCTTCGGCACATAACCCAGGCTTGGGGCGAGGCCGTCGGCGCTGGCCGCACCCTGCCGCCGGTGCTGTGGCTCGACACCGTCGCGCGCGCGGCGGCTGGCGCGGTCGTTGGCGAGGCGCGCTCAATTCTGGTGATCGCGCCTGGCGGCGTGTCCAACGCCAAACTTTGGCCAGCGGAACGCTTCGCGGCGGTCGCGCGGCGGCTGAAGACAGGGGTGTTGGCTGAAGCGACTGTTATCGTGCTGAGTGCGGCGGCGCGTGACCAAGACGTGTGCGATTCTATCGTGCGCAGCCTCGAATCCGACGGCGTGGCCGCACAGAGCGTTGGCGATGGGTTCGATCTGTTGGCTGCGGCCGCGCTTATGGAGCGCGCTACCTTATGCATCGGCAACGACAATGCGCTCACGCATATCGCCGCCGCGATGGGCGCGCCGACATTGACCCTGTTTGGCCCCACCGACGAGCGTCTGCGTGCGCCATGGGGGGCGCGAGTCCGAACGCTGCGTGGCATGGGGCTAGATGAGATCGCGGCGCTCGGACGCGCTGGCGGTCGCGCCGCGATGGATGCTATGAGCATCGATGCGGTCGAAGCGGCGTCGCTCGATCTGCTGCGCGCGGGAGGTCTGGGGTGAATGGTTTCGTGATGCGCCGGCCCGACGACTGGCACGTCCATCTGCGAGACGGGCCCATGCTCTCGGGCGTGGTCAATTTCACGGCTCGGCAGTTCGCCCGCGCCATCGTCATGCCCAACCTCGATCCGCCGGTCACCACCGTCGCGGCCGCCGAGGCTTACCGCTCGCGCATTCTTGCAGCGCTTGCGCCGGGGCTTTCGTTCACGCCGTTGATAACCTGTTACCTGACCGACGACATCGATCCCAGCGAGATCGAGCGCGGTTTCGCCGCTGGCGTGTTCACCGCCTGCAAGCTCTATCCCGCCCACGCGACGACGAACTCCAGCCACGGCGTGACCGACATTAAGAACATCCGCGGCGCGCTAGAGACGATGCAGCGCATCGGTATGCCGTTGTTGTTGCACGGCGAAGTGACTGACAAGCACGTCGACATCTTTGACCGCGAAGCCGTGTTCATCGATCGAATCTTGACCAAGCTCGTTACCGATTTTCCGGCACTCAAAATCGTGCTTGAGCACATCACCACGGAAGAGGCGGCGAATTTCGTCGCCGAGGGTCCAGGCACGCTCGCAGCGACGATCACGCCGCATCACCTCGACTACAATCGCAATGCTATGTTCGAAGGCGGTATACGCCCCCACTTCTATTGCCTCCCCGTCGCCAAACGCGAGCATCATCGGTTGGCGCTGCGCAAGGCCGCGACTTCAGGCTCTCCCAAGTTTTTCCTCGGCACCGATTCAGCGCCGCATGCAATTAGCGCCAAGGAAACGGCCTGCGGGTGCGCGGGCGTTTTCAGTGCGCCGCATGCGCTGGAAAGCTACGCGAAGGTGTTTGACGAAGAAGGCGTGTTGGATCGCCTCGAAGCGTTCGCATCAGAGAACGGCCCGCGTTTCTATGGCCTCCCGTTGAACGAAGAGCGGATAACGCTCACGCGCGAGCCGCAATCGGTTCCCGCGCGTATCAGTGCGGGCGCCGCTGAGATTGTGCCTTTCCATGCGGGCGCCACGCTGGGCTGGCGTTTTGCTGGGCCTGCTGCGTAACTTGACTAACGACCACCATGACCTTACATTATGCCTTACGGAAAGTAAGGCCGCGATGACAACCGCCACTGTGACGACAAAAGGGCAACTCACCTTGCCCAAAGATGTCCGCACCGCCCTGGGTGTCGGCCCTGGCGACCGGGTCGATTTCGTCCAGATGGAGGACGGCAATTTCGCTGTCATGCCCGCCACTCAATCGGTGAAGAAGCTCAAAGGCCTCATCGCGAAGCCGAGCAAGCCGGTTACGTTGGCTGACATGGACGCCGCGATCGCCCGCGGGACAAAAAGGGAGTGATCGGCCTCGATACCAACGTCGTCGTGCGTTTCCTGGCGCAGGACGACGAGACGCAATCGCCGGTCGCAACGCGCCTCATCAATCGCCTCACCGCCGTGAACCCGGGGTTCATCAGCGCCGTCGTACTCGCGGAGATCACCTGGGTGCTTTCGCGCGCGTACAAAAGCTCGCGCGATGATATCGCCGCCGCCGTCGAAGGTTTGTTGCGCTCATCCGAACTGGTTGTCGAAAATGCGCCGGCGGCATATCGCGCGCTCGGCGTGTATCGGGGCGCCGCGTCGGCGGAGTATGCGGACGCGTTGATCAACGAAACCGCAGCACTCGCCGGCGCCAGCGAGACCGTCACCTTCGACGCCCGCGCCGCAAGCGAACTCGGGATGCGTTTGCTACGCTAGCCCTGTTGCGTAAGCTGCGCCTCGCAGCGCTAACGCACGCCCAACCCATCCCGATAAATCTTCGCGTCCGCTTCCGTGAAGCAGCAAAACACGACGCGCCTCAACTTCGGTGCGTTCGCTAGTTCCTGCTCGCACGCCGCCACCGCGATCCCGTACGCAACGCCGCGCGGCCAGCCATAAACGCCGGTGCCGAGACAGGGAAACGCGATCGACGCGAACCCGCGCGACGCGGCCATTTTGATCGAAGACATGTAGCACTTCGCTAGTCCGGCCATCTTGGCGACTTCAGGTCCGGGCTCCGTCCAGATCGGCGCCGCCGTGTGGATAATGAACTTCATCGGCGCGTCGAAGCCGGGCGTGATGACTGCTTCACCGTTGAGGATCGGCGGAATGCGCTTAGTCGCCTCTGTCAGCCTCGGGCCGGCCGCGGCCCGCAACGCGCCGTCAACGCCTGTGCCCGGCGCAAGCATCCGGTTCGCGGCGTTCACCACGGCGTCGACCGCGAGCGTCTCGATCCGCGCGACGAGGATTTCAAAGCGTTCATCCACGCTGCCAAGGTTAACGCGATCCCGTGATTTTGTCGCGACGGGAAATCGAGTCAGGCGCGTTTCAAGGACATGTGAGGAACAGACAAACTGTATTTGAAAGAGGGATTGCCCATGTTCGCCAATCGAAAACTGACGGCTCTTGCCGCCGTAGCACTGAGCGCGTTGATGGTTTCAGTACTTGTGAACACAGCCGATGCCCGTGAGCGGCGCGGCCAAGGCGCCTTTTCAGGCCAACGCGGCGCGGTGACTGCGGAAGCGCGAACCCATCGCCAAAACGGAACACGCACGCGCGACGTAACGATTCAAGGTCAAAACGGCGCTCAACGCACCATCAACGATGAGCGCTCGCGCAATCGCCAAACCGGCGTGGCCACGCACGATCGCACCACCACGTTTAACGACGGCAGCACCCGTACGGTTGAAGCTGAACGGCTCCGCACGGGCCAAGGTGAATACTCAGTGTCGCGCGAGGTCACTGGGCGCAATGGCGAAACCCGCGTGCAGACAGATGACTTCAGCGTCGCTCGCACCGAAAATGGTCGCACGATCACCGGCGATATCAACACCACCAACAACGGCCAGATCGACTACACGCGCAATGTGTCGCGCCAGGATGGCGTTCGCAGCGTGAACTCGTCCGCGGTGTTTGAGGATGGAACCTCGATCAATCGCGCCTCGCAAGGCAGCTGCGCCAATGGCTCATGCTCCTCGACGGGCGCCGTCACGGGCCGCAACGGCCAAACGACGAGCTGGGAGCAAACCCGCTCGCGCACCGAAGACGGCGCCACGTTTGAACGCGATGTGACTTTCGCCGACGGCAGCACCCGCTCGGTTGACGCCGAACGCATCGGCAATGGTGATGGCACGGGAAGCGTAAGCCGGACCATCACGGGTCGCGATGGCGAGACCCGCACCCAAACCGGCGTCTACGAAGTCACCCGTACGCCCTGATCGACCTCGCGTACCCCAAGCTCCCCAAAGCTCCCGCGCGCGCACTGAAGCGGCCTGGCTCCTCCCGCCGGGCCGCTTCTCCTTTCAGTCCGCTTCAGGCAAGCTCAGGGGGTGAGAAAACCACTAACCTCGGAAATGGCGCTTTGGCGCCGCCGCGCTTTGACGGACGGCGAGCGCGATTTTGCGCGGCTGGTGTTCGATGAAGAAATTCCGTGGCGGCGCGTCGGCGTCCTGCAGGTGCCATCGGCGTTACCCTTCGGCGCCATGGTGCCGTTGGGCTTCACCATCGTGTTCGCACGCTGGCGTGCTCGACAGGATTTCGCGCAAGCGCCGCAAGGGGAGCAGGCGTGGGTCGTGCATGAACTCATGCATGTGTGGCAAGCCGCACGCGGCGTGGTGCTCGCCGGCGCCAAGCTCCGCGCGATCGGTAAGAGCGCTTATCTCTACAAGCCCACGCCAGGGGCGAAGCTCGCGGACTTCAACATCGAACGCCAAGCCGAGATCGCGCGGCATTTGTTTTTGGCGCGCCTCGGCAAGCCTGATCCCAATGCGCCGCCGCGCGATTGGCTCGAATGCGTCTGGGAAAGCCGTTGGGGCAACTGGGCCGCCGTTTAGTCCGCGGCCCGCGCACTCAAAGCCTGGGCGACGCGCAAGCCGCGCGCGCGTAATTCAGCCTCGGTCTGACGGGTCACCCGGTCGCACTCTGAAAAGCGCGATTCTTCTTGGCGATAGCCGCGATTGAACCCTTCGACCAGCATCGCGTTGTGCTCCGGCTCGCGCTCGATGACGCCACGCATATAGTCGCGCCAGCGCTGATCGCCACGGCCGTCACACAGGATGCGGAGATAATGCGCGCCGCCGAGCACCTCGGCCAAATCCGAGAGTTGCTGGCGATACCAGGCCGCGCCGCCGAGCTGTTGGGGTTGCTGGGCCTGTGGCTGCGGGCGCGGCTGTTGCGCCCAGGCCGGCGACGCCAGCAGCGCGACAGCGCAGAGAAGGGGGCCGTATCTCATGGCCGATCGCCTAATCTCCAATCGGGGCGGGAGTGTGGAATGCATCGTCAGGCGTGGACCGGAGGCACGCGGTCGGCCCAAGCCTGCGCCTGCTCAAGTTCAAAGGCCAGTTCCAGAAGTCGCCGCTCCTGGCCCTTGGCGGCGGAGAAGTGCGAGCCGATTGGCAGGCCGGTCTGTGACCATCCGAGCGGCACGCTTATAGCCGGCGCGCCCGCAACGTTTTGCAGCGGCGTATAGCCGACATAATCCTGTACCCGCGCGAAACCGACATCCATGGGAAGCGTCGGCGCGATCTCGCCGAGCGGTAGCGGTGGCTTCGAAAGAACAGGCGTCAACAGCACATCTACGGTGTTAAAGAAGGCCGCGTATCCCGCCGCTACTTGCTGCAGGCGCGCGACAGCAGCGCCGAGCGCCGCCGGCCCTTGCGATTGATAAATCTGCACCAGACCGAGCGTCAGCGGCTCGAGCAACTGGTCGAGCGGCGTTTGGCCCGCATTGGCCTGCACCAATTGCGCGACTTCCGCCGCACCTGCCGCCCAAAGCAGAGTGAAGTCATTCATGAACGCCACGCCGTCGATTTCCGGGCGCGCCTCAGTCACCGTATGGCCGAGCGAGCGGCAGAGATCGGCAGTCGCCTCGATGGCGGCGCGCACTTCGGGATCGGGCTCCTGCCCGCGAAAGTCTGGGATCGAGACGGCGATGCGCAGACGCTGTGTGTTAGGCCCTTCGACCAGGCCGGTCGCCGGGAACACGGCATCCGCGCCGGTGCGCTCGGTCGCCGCGAGCCAGGCCGCGCTGTCGCGCACGCTGCGGCTGACGCATCCGTTCACCGAGATCGACATGCCGGTTTCAGGGCGGCCGTCAAACACGGTGCGTTCGCGCGACACCTTCAAACCGAACAGGCCATTGCACGAGGCCGGGATGCGGATCGAACCGCCGCCATCGCTGGCGTGCGCGACCGGCACGACACGCGCCGCCACCGCGACCGCCGCGCCGCCGGAGGAACCGCCTGAGGAGCGGGAGATATCCCACGGGTTTTTTGTCGGCCCACCGAGCAGCGGCTCAGTGGTGGCGGTGAAGCCGAACTCTGGCGTCGTCGACTTGCCGAACGGTACCAAGCCCGAAGCTAACAGCGCGTCGGTGTAGGGCGGCTGTTCGGCCGCGACATTGTTGGCGAAGGCGCGGCATCCATAGTGCAGCGGCAGGCCCGTGACCGGCAGAAGGTCCTTGATCAAGGTCGGCACGCCGGCGAATGGTCCGCTGAGTGGGCCCGCGGCGCGTTGGCGACCATAATCATAAGTTGGCGCGGCGATGAAGTTGAGTTCGCCATTGACGCGCTCGGCGCGCGTAATCGCGGCTTCCAGCGCCTCGGAGGCGGTAATCTCTCCGCCGCGGATGCGCGCGGCTACACCGGTGGCGTCCAGATCGCCGAGGGCATCAGCGTTGGCGGTGTTGCTTTGGCAGGCGCCGACGCCAGCCAGCCCAGATAGCGCGGCGGCATTCGCCATCAGTGCGCGGCGTGAAATCCCCAAACCCATCATCGTCTCCCTGATTTTGCGAGACACTTGCGCGCCTCCGGTGCGCCAAGCAAGGGGGTTGCCATGGCGTGAGGCGCGCGCGAGGAGGAGGCATGGCCCGTATGCGCGCCGATCTTCTCTTGGTGGCGAGGGGCCTCGCCGAAAGCCGCGCCAAGGCGCGCGCCGGGATTGAAGCCGGTGGCATGCGCGCCGACTACGCTCCAGTGGCCAAACCCTCAGACCTCGTGGACGAGCACGCGGTGCTGGAATTCACGCCGCCGCACCCTTGGGTGTCGCGCGGTGGCGTCAAGCTCGCGCATGCGCTCGACGCCTTTGGAATCGATCCCGCTGGGCGCATATGCCTTGATGTCGGTGCCTCGACAGGCGGCTTCACGCAGGTTTTGCTCGCGCGCGATGCGGTGCGTGTGTTCGCGGTCGATGTCGGGACCGACCAATTGCACCCCTCGCTGCGTGGCGACGCGCGCGTCATCAGCCTAGAGCGCACCGATGCGCGCACGCTGACACGGGATCAGATCGACGACGCGCCGTCGTTGGTCGTGTGCGACGCAAGCTTCATCGGCGCGGCGAAAGTGCTTGCGGCTCCGCTCTCGCTTGCCGCTGAACACGCTGACTTGATCGTGCTGATCAAGCCGCAATTCGAAGCAGGCCCCGGCCAAGGCGGCGTGTTGAGCGAGGCGGTCGCCCGCGCCGCCGCGCAATCGGCCATCGCCACGCTGGATGGCGTTGAAGGATTTCACCTCATCGCCGCCACGGACTCACCCATCCGTGGCGGCGATGGCAATTTAGAAATTCTCGCGCACTTCAGTCGCTGATCATTCCGCGCGCCAAGTCATCGGCACGCGCAGGCGTCCGCCCGAGGTCGCGCGCCCATCGCTGGTGGCGGGCGCCACGCGGAAGTGGCGCGCGGCGCGCAAGGAAGCGTCGCCGAAGCCCCAACCGGCGGGGTCCTCGCTTGCGACCGAACATCCCACGCGTCCATCCGCACCCACGGTGCAATCCAGCACCACGCGCCCGGTGATGCCGCGTTCGAGCGCGCGCTCAGGGAAATAGCGGATGAAATCGCGCCCCGTTGGGCGTTCGAGGAAGGTCGCGCCAGTCATGAACGGTGAGGGCGGAGCGGGCGGCGTTTCGCTGACAAACTCAAATGTCGGCGTCGGCGGCGCGCTTTCGTCGATCGCTACTTGCTGCGTCAGCGGCGGCGGCTCGATGTTGCGTACGATGGGCGGTGTCGGCGGGGGTGGGGGCGGGAGTTCGATGATCGTCTCGATCGGATCGCTTTCGGAGAACAACTCAGCCAGCACGCCGAACCGCTGCGTCACCGCGAGATAGGCGAGACCCGCGCACATCAAAGCCGCGGCGCTGACAAACATCAGCCTCAAACCGACACTGGCGTTGGGCGTCTCAACCCGATCGGACCATGTGATGCTCATGTGCGCCTCCTGTGCTGACGCGACATCAGCTTCAGGGTGCGCAAGCCTCTTTCGCAAATCACGCTCGCGCGAGCTGCATCACGTCTTCGCGAGCATGGCCAAAAACAAATCGCCCCGGCATGTGGCCGGGGCGATGAAGGCTTGGGGGATTTGTACAATCAGTAGCGCGGGCGCCACGTGCCGTCCGAGCCGCGGCACATCTCGACATTCTCGCGGTACTCGCGGCCATAGGGGTCGCGGGTGATCACTTCGCCCATGCGGCAATCCTGGTAGCCGCGATCGTTGCCGTAATAGCCGGACTCACGATAGGGGCCGCCTTCGAGTCCGGAATTGTCGCCGCGATAATAGGGATCGTTCGGATAGGCGCGCCCCGAATAGGGGTCGTAGCTGCCTTGCGGTGTCTGGTTGCAGCGCGCCGTGGAGCGCCCGACCATGCCGCCCGCCGTCGCGCCGACCACCGCGCCAAGGATCGCGCCTTCGCCGCGAACGCCGCGGTCGGCCACTTCACGCCCCAAAAGAGCGCCAGCCAAGCCGCCAAGGACCGCGCCGCCCACGGTGCGGTTTTGCCGCGATTGGGCGCATTGTTGCTGGTTGGCGACGTGTTGGTCGTGATAGCTGCCATATTGCTGGGCCGCCGCCGGCTGGGCGATCGCCATAAGGGCCGCCGCCATCGCGGACGCTAGAAGAACTTGACCTCGCATAGTGTGCTCCTGTCTGTCGGGCTCCAAGAAAGCAGAACCAACCTGAACGAGACATGAAGCGTTCCAACCGCCTTTCGCGCGTCCGGCCCCCGCGGGCCAGGACCATCGCGCCGGCCGAGCCGTTCGAGCGTGTGCTCGATGTCTCATCCATGGGCGCGCGCGGCGACGCCGTGATCGCGGGGGATTCTGGGCCGTTCTATGCACCCTTCGCTTTGCCTGGAGAGAAGATCCGTGCGCGGGTGGTGGGCGATCGCGCGGAACTTATCGACATCGTCGCCGCGAGCCCCGCGCGTCAGGCGCCTGCGTGCGCGCACTTCGGCCGCTGCGGCGGCTGCCAATTGCAGCATTGGCGCGAGGCTGAGTATCTCGCCTGGAAGCGCGAGCAGGTGGTGGAGGCGCTGACGCGGCGCGGCTTTGGCGGCGCTGAGGTGGATGCAACCATCCCCGCTTGGGGGCAGGGGCGCAGGCGTGCGGCGGTGCATGCCGGCCGCCAAGGCGGCAAGGTGCGGCTGGGCTTTATCGAACGCGGCGGCGCCAAGCTGTTGCCGATCACGCACTGTCCCGCGCTCGCGCCTGCGTTGGAAGCGGTTGTGCTTAAGCTTGCGCCGCTGGGCGAATTGTTGGCGCCGCAACGTGGCGAGATCACGCTGCAATGCTTGCTGACCGAGTCCGGCGTCGATGTCGCGGTCAAGGGAGCAGGTCGGGCGAGCGACCGCTCCATGTTGGAGCAATTGAGCGCTGTCGCGGATGCGCTCGATCTGGCGCGGTTGTCGATCGATGGCGAGCCGATCGTGGAACGCCGCAAGCCCGTGCTGCACATGGGACGCGCTGTGGTCGCGCCGCCGCCAGGCGCGTTTCTGCAAGCGACGGCCGAGGGCGAAGAGGTGTTGGCGCGCCTTGCAATGGATGCGTTGGGCGGGGCCAACCGCGTGATCGATCTGTTTTCCGGCATTGGCACGTTCGCGCTGCGGGCTGCGGAATTCGCAGAGGTTCTGGCGGTCGAAAGCGATTCCGAGATGCTCTTGGCCTTGAAGCGCGCAGCAGACGGCGCGGGCGGGGCGCTCAAGGAAGTGACGACATTGCGCCGCGATTTGCTGCGCACGCCGCTCTCGAGCCTGGAGATGAAGCGCTTCGATGCCGCCGTGATCGATCCCCCGCGCTCGGGCGCGCGGTTGCAAGCCGAGCAATTGGCGCGCGCACCCATCCGTAAGCTCGCTTATGTGTCGTGCGATCCAGCGAGCTTTGCGCGCGACTTGAAAGTGCTGATTGAGCACGGCTTCACGCTGACGCGAATCACGCCCGTGGATCAATTCCGCTGGAGCCCGCATATCGAAGTGGTGGGGGCGCTGGAGCGATGAAAGAGCCATTTTGGAAAACCAAATCCCTGGCCGAGATGAGCGAGGCGGAGTGGGAGAGTTTGTGCGACGGCTGCGGCAAATGCTGCACCATCAGCCTCGAAGATGAAGACACTGGCGAACTGCACCGCACCAATGTCGCGTGCAATCTGTTCGATACCAATACGTGCGGCTGTGGCGACTACGCCAATCGCAAGAAGAAAGTGCCCGATTGCGTGAAGCTCACGCCCAAGAACGTGCCCAAGCTCGAATGGCTGCCGCCGACCTGCGCCTATCGCTTAGTGGCGCAAGGGCGCGATCTCTATTGGTGGCACCATCTGAACACCGGCGATCGCGAGACTGTGCATGCGGCGGGCGCTTCCGTGCGCGGCCAGACCCGGCCCGAGGGCCGGCTCAAAATGCCCGGCCTGATCAAACGCATCATGCAATGGCCTGAACCGCTTGATGCGTCGACTGAATCGTCGAGGCGCTCAATGCGGGATAAGGCAAAAAAACGGCCCGGATGACGCCATCCGAGCCGTTTCTAACCTACAAGTTGGTGTGAACCGTCTAATTCAAGCTCCAGGAAACACCAAGGCGCACCGTGTCGTTCGTGAGGTCGGCGCTAGAAGCAAGGACCTCATTCTGTGCGGATGCGCCCGTGTTGAAGGTAAGGGCGCGTGAGTTCTGAATGTCACCGAGATCAGCACGCAAATACTCAAACCGGGCTGATGCGTTGTCGTTGATTTTCCAGTCGAGGCCGGCGCTATAGGCTGATCCCGTCACGATCTCTGACTCGCTACCGGACTGGGCCAGTATCTGCTGAGGCAGGGGATAAGTGTCGGAGAAGGTCGTCGTGAACTCGACATCGGAGAACGCGGCGCCGGCGGTGACGAAAAACATCGCGTTCGATGTTATGTCGAAGCCAAGCCGGGCGCGGATAGTCGAGAGCCAGCGCTGGTCAATCGATTGCCGAACTACGAAAGTACCGGGCGGGGTTGGATACGATTGGGAGTGCGTGTCGCTCTCAGCGACATCAAACACGCTCACGTCGATCTCGACACCCAAAGTGACCCCGTCCGAAACATGCCGTTGGTATCCCGCAAACGCGAATCCACCCAAACCTTCAGCAGAAAAGTCATCGGTGGCCAAATCGCCAGCTGGCGCGGCGTTGATCGCAGCCCGGTTAGGAGCAGTGAACCAGCCGCCGCCGGTCGTCGGCGCCACGCTTTGGGTAGCGCTGTGGTCGCTGGACGTGTGGGAAATGCCAGCCCCAATGTACAAACCATCATTCGCCATTGCGGGCGTCGACAAACCCAATAGCGATGCGCCGAGCGCTAGAGCGCGAATTTTCATGGATCACCCCTCCCATTGTTTGTTTTGGGAACGCGGAGATATTACATATGTTAATCCTGTGCAAGCTCGAGCGGGGCTCGCCGAACGTTCACTGGAGCGGATCACCAATACCGACCATCTAATGTGGCGAAATAGTCACAAGAGTAGGGATGCAAGCTGACTGTTGGCGCGCGGCCGTTTGCATGCTCCCAGATCGACTTCTGAGAAAAATCTCTTCTCTCTTTCCCTCCGCGCAAACGGAGGGCGGGGACGCGGTGACATCGCGTCGTGAAGCGTTCCTTTCGGAACGCAAAAAGTGAACGCGACATCCTCGCGTCCCCGTGACTGGATTTCATCGGCGCCGTACCGGGAGGTCTTTCACTCCGTTGGGCGGCTTCGCCGATGGCGTGCGGGGTGCGCTGTTCGTCGACAATCCCCGGTGCATACTCTGCGGTTTTTTGTCCCCCACGGGCTTCTGGCGGTTCGCGCTGCCGCTTACCCCACGCGTCCTCCACCTCGCGCGGGGGGAGGACGCATAGATACGAGGATATCTCCACCCCAATCCCGCGAAGATCGCGCGGAAACCCGCGCAAACACGCATTCTCACAAAATCAATCCGACCGGGTTAGCGCCCGCTTAAGCTTGCGGCGCACGATCCATGATGAAAGCCCGCACCCCGTTGATCTGCGCTAAGCGCGTCGCCAGCCTTCGCTGGTGGGTGCTGGTGTGCGTCGCGCGGTGGCTGCCGTGGATGTTGAATCGTTTCATGTTGGACGAGGCCGCACGCTTGGCCGGCGCCATGATGTTTCTCGGCGTTGCCGCGCGCATCGCGCCGCCGCCGCGAACGAACCATCATCACGGCGTGAAGAAAACGCGCGGCTGTCGCCGTGCGCTGATAGGTCAAACCTTGCGCAAGGCGATGCGCGGGCGGGACAACGCGTCACGGATCGACGCCATTCTGAGCGTGCTCAGAAACCCCGAACGCTGGATCGTGCATTTGGCGCGACGGCTGCGGAAGGGGCTGACGCGGCGACGTCTTGTCCGCATCTTCCGCGACGATCCGTGCGCGCACGCGCTCGCGAACGCCCTCGCGCCCGCCGCGCTTAACTCATCCTAAGCGCGCGCTCGCGCACGCCATACCAACCAAAACCGGAAACGCGAGACGCGTTGGCCGGCTAAGGGCCTATGGCGCGGGCCGTGCAATCACACTATCTTGGCGACATGCCCCTTGCCCGTGACATGTCCCGCGCCCGTTACGCCGCAGCACAAGGCGCGCGGGTGGCGTGGTATTTGAGCCAATATCTGCTGGCGCGGCGTATCTCTGGGCCGTTCGATCGCCCCGGCGAGCCGAAATTCCAACCGCGCTCGGAAGAGGGCGATCCCAAACGCATCCGCGCGGCGTTCCTCGATCTGTTCGCGAAGGACCGCGCCAATATCGAAGCCGGGCTCTACCCCGCGCCCAACGAAGTGCGGGTGGAGAAAGCGCTCTCGGCGCTCAAGAATTCCGCGCGCTTCTTCCGCGACCTGCCCAATGTCGATCGCCGTCGCATGCAGCGCGCGGGAACTGAAGTGCGCGAAGCCGCGAAAGGCGAGGGCGTCTACCCCGCCTATTATCTGCAGAACTTCCATTACCAATCGGGCGGCTGGCTCTCGGAAGAGAGCGCCAAGCTCTATGACACGCAGGTCGAAGTCCTGTTTGGCGGCGCCGCTGACGCCATGCGGCGGATCGCGATCGGCATGCTGGCGCGCGCGATCAAAGGCCAAGACCAGCGCCACGTGCGCACGCTCGATCTCGCCTGCGGCAATGGCCGTTTCCTGGAGCAAATCCTGAGCGCGTTTCCGCGACTGCCGGTGACGGGGCTTGATCTTTCACCCGCGTATTGCGCCGAAGCGCGGACGCGGCTTCAGCCTTGGCGCCAAGCCGAGATCATTACGGGCGCGGTGGAACGCGCGCCGTTCGAGGATGCGAGCTTTGACGCTGCGACGTGCGTGTATCTGTTCCACGAATTGCCGCCGCGTGTGCGGCGCGAGGCGGCGCGCGAAATGGCGCGTGTGCTAAAATCAGGCGGCGTGCTGGTGTTCGCGGATTCGGTGCAGGCCGGCGATGCGCCCGATCTCGACCGCATGCTCGAATACTTCCCCGTTGGCTTTCACGAGCCGTTCTACGGTTCCTACGTCAAGGAAGATCTGGTCGCGCTGTTCGCCGAAGCCGGTCTCGCCCATGTCGAGACCGAGATCGCGTTCCTCACCAAAGTAATGCGCTTCAGAAAAACCTAAGTCTTGGCGCGCGCCAGCGCGTCGAGCTGCTTTTGCATCGCTTCCATTTGCTTGCGCAGCATGTCCACCTCACCATCGCGCGGCTCGGCATCATCGCTGGCGCGCGGCGTGCTTGGCATGCCTGGCAGCGGCGGCATGCCTGGCATGCCTTGCGCGAACGGCGCCCACATCTTCATAGCCTGTTGGTACATGGCCATGTTGCGCTGGGTGAGGTCCTCGAACGCGGCCATCGGCGTCGTGGCGCCGAACGCGCGTGAAAAATTGTCGCGCATTTGATCTTGCGCCGTGGAGAAATTCTCCATGCTCATTTCGAGATATGGCGGCAGGAAGCCCTGCATCTGATCGCCATAAAAGCGGATTAGTCGGCGCAGGAATTTCACCGGCAGCAAGTTCTGCCCCTTGCTCTCTTGTTCGAAGATGATCTGCGTGAGCACCGAACGGGTGATGTCGTCGCCGCTCTTGGCGTCTTGGACCACGAAGTCCACACCCTCGCGCACCATTTCCGACAAATGATCAAGCGTCACATAGCTGGAGGCCGCCGTATTGTAGAGCCGCCGGTTGGCGTATTTCTTGATCACGACAGGCTCGGACGGCGTCGTGTCCTCCGCCGCTGTTTGGCCGTTAGCTTCCGCCACGTGGATGTCCTCAATCTTGCGCCCGCGAAGGGCTTGGTTGACCGGAGAATCCTCTCTCCTTCGCCGCAATGCAAGATGATGCGCCGGATTTGGGCAGGCCGGGCCGTCGCGGCGCTTGGAATTCGCGCCTCGGCTGTGCGATAGGAGGCGAACTCTCCCTTTCCGGCCAAGGCGTTCGCCTCAAGGAGCTGCCGTTCATGTCCGACATCGTCATCGTTTCCGCCGCCCGCACCCCCGTCGGCTCGTTCAGCGGCGCGTTTGCTGCAACGCCCGCGCACGAATTGGGCAGGGTCGCGATCACGGCTGCGCTGCAACGCGCCAAGGTCGAGGCGGGGGAGGTATCGGAAGTGGTTTTGGGCCAGGTGCTCACCGCCAATCAGGGCATGAACCCGGCCCGGCAAGCCTCGCGCGCCGCCGGCGTGCCGGACGAAAGCCCGGCTTGGGGGCTGAACCAGGTGTGCGGCTCAGGGCTGCGGGCGGTTGTCGTCGGCTACCAGCAGATCAAGGCGGGCGACGCCAAGATCGTGGTCGCGGGCGGGCAGGAGAATATGAGCTTGAGCCCCCACGTCGCGCATCTGCGCAATGGCACGAAGATGGGGCCTGTCACGTTCACCGACACCATGATCAGTGACGGCCTGACCGACGTGTTCAATTCCTATCACATGGGCATCACCGCCGAGAACGTCGCTGAGAAATGGCAGATCACACGTGCGCAGCAGGATGAGTTCGCCACCAAGTCTCAAAAGAAGGCGAGTGCGGCGCAGAAGGCCGGCAAGTTCAAAGACGAAATCGCCGCCGTCACCGTCAAGGGCCGCAAGGGCGATACGGTGGTGGAGAACGACGAATACATCAAACACGACGCCACGCTTGAAGGCGCGTCGGGCCTGAAGCCCGCGTTCAAGAAGGACGGCACGGTCACGGCGGCGAACGCATCGGGCATCAATGACGGCGCGGCCGCTTTGGTGCTGATGAGCGCGGAGGAAGCCAGCAAGCGCGGGCTGACGCCGCTCGCGCGCATTGCGTCATGGGCTTCGCGCGGCATTGATCCAAGCATCATGGGCGTCGGCCCGATCCCGTCCTCGAAGGCAGCGCTTGAGAAGGCCGGCTGGAAGGTTGGCGATCTCGATCTTGTCGAAGCCAACGAAGCCTTCGCCGCGCAAGCCTGCGCGGTGAACAAGGATATGGGCTGGGATCCCGAGATCGTAAACGTCAATGGCGGCGCCATCGCCATCGGACACCCGATCGGCGCGTCAGGCGCGCGCGTGCTGACGACGCTGCTCTACGAACTGCAACGCCAAGGCAAAAAGCGCGGCCTCGCCACGCTCTGCATCGGCGGGGGCATGGGCATCGCAGTGTGCGTGGAGCGGTGAAGCCAGCGCTGTCGAATGCCGGGTAGCACTAGCGCTCGGATTTGGCGTCTCACACGCGCGCGATGGAAGATTCCGGCAACAGCGCACGGATCGTGCGCAGGAACTCCGCGAAGTCGAGCGGCTTGGTGAGGTAGTCTTTGAAGCCGATATCGTGGCAGGTGAGCTTCACATCCGCGATCGTCGTCGCGGTGACCGCGATCGCCGGCGGGGGCGTCTCCTCAAGTTCGCAGATCATGCGCCAGGCTTCCATGCCGTCCATGTCCGGCATGGAGATGTCCATTACAACCAGGTCGGGCCGCAGGGTCGTCGTGAGCGCCACCGCCTCCGCGCCGTCGATGGCCTCTGACACTCGGTAGCCGACCCGTTCGAGCCGCTTGCGCAACATTTCCCGATTGGACGCCACGTCATCTACGACAAGAATGTGCTGCGGCATTTCCGAGGCCTCAGATTCTACCCTAGATCGTATTTTGAGCTTGTCTCATTAATTTATATCGGAGCGGTTAACGGGTTGGAGTCTGCTTGATTTGCCCCGTTTGGCATCGCGGGCGGCCCTTGCCTCAGGCGCGAACTCGCGCAAGGTGAGCGCGAACAAACCTTGGGAGGAAAATCGATGGCGCGGGTGGCTTTGGTGACGGGCGGAACTCGGGGCATCGGCAAGGCGATTTCGGCGCGGCTGAAGGCCGATGGTTTCGCGGTGGCGGCCAACTACGCCGGCAATTCGGAAGCCGCCGAAGCTGCCGCCAAAGACCTCGGAATCAAGGTGTTCAAGTGGGACGTCGGCGACGAAGCCCAATGCGCTGACGGCATCGCCAAGGTCGTGGCCGAATGCGGGCCGGTTGATGTGCTGGTGAACAATGCCGGCATCACCCGCGACGGGCTGTTCCATAAGATGAGCGCGGAGAAATGGCGCGATGTGATCCGCGTCGATCTAGATTCGCTGTTCTTCATGACTCGCCCCGTGATCGAAGGCATGCGGGAGCGCGGTTTTGGCCGCGTCATCAACATTAGCTCCATCAACGGCCAGAAGGGGCAGGTAGGGCAGGTGAACTACTCAACGGCCAAGGCAGGCATGATCGGCTTCACCAAGGCGCTGGCGCAGGAAAGCGCGAGCAAAGGCGTCACTGTGAATTGCATCTGCCCGGGCTACATCGACACCGACATGGTCGCCGCCGTGCCCGAAGACGTGCTGAAGAAGATCATCTCAGGCATCCCGGTCGGCCGACTCGGAAAGGCTGAGGAGATCGCGCACGCGGTGTCATTCCTGGCTTCGGATCAGTGCGCCTTCATGACCGGCGCCACCATCACCATGAACGGCGCGCAATACATCGCGGGCTAGCGGTTCGCGCCCGGCGTCCACAGCACGTCGGCGCGGCCCTGATCATTGGCCCAGCGCGCGGCGACGAACAGCAAGTCAGACATGCGGTTCGCGAACTTGATCGCCTCGGGAGAAACCTTCTCGACCTCGGCCAACCCCACGATGGCGCGCTCGGCGCGGCGCATAATCGCGCGTGCGACATGCAGGTGCGCCGCAGCTGGCGAGCCGCCGGGCAGGATGAAGGAGGTCAGCGGCGAGAGCTTTTCGTTCATCGTCTCGATCTCGGTTTCGAGCCGCAGCACTTGCGCTTCAACCACGCGCAGCGGCTCGTAGCTGAGCTTTTGGCCGTTGTCGGGCGTCGCAAGATCGGCGCCTAGGTCGAAGAGATCGTTCTGCGCACGCTCTAGGATCGCATCGAGCGTGACGTCGCTCGCGGCGTGCAGGCGCGCCACGCCGATGGCGGAATTGGCTTCGTCGACCGCGCCGTACGCTTCCACGCGTGCGCTGGCTTTTGAGACAGGCTCTCCGGTAGCGAGGCGCGTCTTGCCGCCGTCTCCGGCCTTGGTGACGATTTTATCGATGCGAACCATGTCTCCTCCGCGCACGCGAACGCAAAACCGCTCACACGTCTGCTGCGTGCGCTTGCCTAGCCGTAATGCTGCTTTGCCCACATCGCCGCAACTAGGATCAAGATGGCTACAAATTGAACCACGACCCGCATGCGCATCGCTTTGTTAGACCACGACCGGCCAAAATCTCCGCCACGGAACATGGCGTAGATGCCAAAGCACAGCACCAGGAAGACGCCGACCAAAGCGGCGGGGATCAGATAGGCGAAGATATCCATAGGCGGAAACCTAGCGCCGTCCGGCCAAGATCACCATTGCGCCAGATCAACGCGCTACCGTCGGGGCCGGCGGGCCGCGAAGTCGCCGCCAAGCCCTGCTAATCTCGCGCCATGACCGAATCGATCCCCTACTTGCTCTTGGCCTTTGCCGCGATCGGCGTCGCCGCCTGGTTCGCCTACCGCGCCGCGCAGGCCCAGGAGGCCGCCGCGACCGCCAAGGCGCGCTTCGAGGGGGTGGACATGATCCGCGCCGAGCGCGACCGCGCCGTGGCCGAGTGCGAAACCCTGCGCGCGGAAGCGGGCCGCCTGGGCGCGGAGCTGGCGGCGGAGCGGGGCGCGGCTGCGGCGCGCCAGGCTGCGGCAGAAGAGCAATCGAAGGCGTTGGAGAGCCAATTCGTGGCGTTGGCGACGCAGGCGCTCGAAGCCAACCGCCAAAGCTTCTTGGCGCTCGCGAATGAGAGCTTCGAAAAGCACAAGGCCGCCTCCGCCACCGGCGTCAAGGACGTGATCACGCCGGCGCAAGAAGCGTTGACGAAACTCGCGGCCCAGGTCGAGGCGCTGGAGAAATCGCGCACACAGGACAAAGCCGCGCTCGGCGAGCAGATGCGCGCTATTGGCGATACATTGAAGGAAACCCAGAACGTCACAGGCAAGCTCGTGCATGCGCTGCGCCAAAGCCCCAAAGCGCGCGGTCGTTGGGGAGAGCACAGCTTGCGCAACGCCTTGGAGATGGGCGGGCTAGCGCCGCGCGTGGATTTCGAGGAGCAAACCACCGTCGACGGCGATGCCGGCAAATTGCGCCCCGACCTCGTGATCCGGATGCCGGGCGGACGTAGCGTCGTTGTGGATTCCAAAGTGGCGTTCTCAGCGTTTCTGGATGCGATCGAAGCGCCAGATGAGGCCGCGCGTGAGCTGCTGTTGAAGAAGCACGCTTCCGAGCTGCGCAATCACATGAAGGCGCTGGCCTCCAAGGAATATTGGAAGCATTTGCCGAACACAGAGACCGTCGATTTCGTGGTCATGTACGTGCCGGGCGATAATCTGGTGCACGAAGCCTATGAACGTGATCACGCGCTGCAAGACGATGCGTTCTCCAACAAGATCATTATCGCGGGGCCATCGGGCATGGTGGCGCTCGCCCGTATCATCGCGTTTGGCTGGCGCCAGGAGCAAAGCGCCAAGAACGCGCAGGAAATCGCCGCGCTGGGCCGCCAGCTCTATGAGCGTCTCGCGGTGATGGGCGAGCATGTGGGCCGCGTCGGCAAGGCGATTGGCGACAGCGTCTCGCGCTATAACGATCTCGTTGGTTCGCTCGATACCCGCGTGATGGTGACGGCCCGCAAATTCAAGGAATTGGGCGCTGCTGACGCTGGCGTCGAAATTCCCGCGCCTGCGCAGATCGAAGCCGCGCCGCGCCCGCTTGCCCCGCCCGAGCAATTGGAGCTGACGCCGCCGCCAGTTGCGCTGAAGCGCGGGCGATAGGTGCTCTCCATCGGCGGTTCGTCGCGTTTGGGATGTGCATTCTGATTCGCCGCGCTATTGGTGGAGGGGGAGGATTCCTCATGAAACGCTTAGCCTTCGCCGCGCTCGCAATTGTGTCGCTCGCGGCGTGCAGCCCGCAACAAGCTGCCGCGCCAGAAGTGCCCGCCGTTGCGGAGGTGAGCCCGGACGCCGTGCACATCGTGGCCGCCGTGGCGGACGCGCGCCGCCCAGTCGAGGATCGCGAGCGCGACGCCAACCGCCATCCGGCGGAGACGCTCGCCTTCGCGCGCATCGAGCCGGGCGATAAGGTGGCCGATATTTTGCCGGGCGGCGGGTACTTCACGCGCCTAATCGCGGCGGCGGTGGGCGAGGCGGGGCGCGTCTATCCCGTGATCCGTCCCGATGGTGTTGCGGGCGAGTTCGAGACGCCGATCCTTGCGGTCGCTGCGCAATATGCAAACGCGACGATGGCGCGTACGCCCTACGATGCGTTGGCGTTCCCCGAGCCGCTCGATGTCGTGTTCACGGCGCAGAATTATCACGACATGGCGCTGACCGCCTACAATCTCGGCGATCGCGCCGCGATGAATGCGAGCGCCTTCGCAGCTCTCAAGCCCGGTGGGCTTTACATTGTTATCGATCACTCAGGCCCTGCTGGACTTGCGCTCGAAACCGATGCCGAGGCCGCGACGCATCGCATTGATCAAGCCTTGGTGCGCGCCGAGGTCGAAGCGGCAGGCTTTGTGTTCGATGGCGAGAGCGAGGTGCTGCGCAATCCCGCCGACGATCGCCTCACCAACGTCTTTAATCCCGCCATTCGCGGCCGCACCGATCAATTCATGATGCGGTTTCGCAAGCCGGGCTAAAAGCGCGACACGCGTTCGCGCCAATCCGCGCGGACGCGCTCGGTTGGCGCTTCGGTTGGCGTGCCGAGATGTATGAAGCCGGCGATGCGCTCGTGGCTGGCCAAGCCCAAGGCGGCGCATGCGCGGACGTCATACACCGGCCAACCCGTCAGCCAGCATCCGCCATGCCCCATGGCGTGCGCGGCGAGCAGCAACGCATAGCACACCGCGCCCGCGGAGAGGTGCTGCTCCCACTCGGGAATTTTCGCGTGCGGCTGCGCGGTCGAGATCACCATGACGCAAACTGGGGCGCGCAGAAACGTATTGCGCGCGATCTCTGCGCTCGCTGAGTCGGCGCTGACGCTGGCCAGCGCCTCGCCGGCGCGGGCGCGGCCTTCCCCCTCGATCACGACGAAACGCCAGGGCCCGAGCTTCCCATGGTCGGGCACGCGCGCGGCGAGGCGCAGCACGGCGTCGAGGTCTGCGCCTGTGGGGCCAGGCTCGCGAAAATGAATGACCTTTGTTGAGCGCCGCTTTGCTAAGAGCGCCAAGGTCTGCGCGCTTTCAAGCACGGCGACGCACGGATCGTTCTCGGCGGGTTCAGGCGGGATGTCGGCGGCGGACAGGGGCATCGGAACTCCATGGCGCGAATGCGCGCCGCTCGATACAGACTCAAATCATGAGCGATTGGGAAGAAGATGGCGACCCGTGGCGCGTCAAGAGTGTCAGCACGCCGTTCGAAAACGATTGGTTCCGCCTCCACAAGCACGATGTCATCCGCCCCGATGGCGCTGACGGTGAGTACACGGTCATCCGGATCCGCAGATTGGCGGTCGGCGTGCTGCCAATTGAACCTGACGGGCGCGTGCATTTGGTCGGGCAATGGCGCTTTCCGCTGGGGCGCTATTCCTGGGAAATACCCGAAGGCGGCGCCGAACCCGAAGAGGATGCGCGGGCGTGCGCGCTGCGGGAACTCGCGGAAGAGACAGGGCTCAGTGCTGGGCGGTTGGAGCCAATTCTGGAGCTCGATCTGTCCAACTCCCTCACCGATGAACGCGCGGTCATCTTCTTCGCGACCGACCTTGAGTTGGGGCAGGCGAACCCTGAGCCCACCGAAGTCCTACGCCGGAGAACGGCCGCGTTTACCGATGTGCTCGCGCGTGTCGCTGACGGGCGCATACGCGACGCCATGACTGTTGCGGCGGTGCTGCGCGCCCACCACATGGCGGTGACGGGTCGCTTGCCCGAAGCCCTGGCGCAGGCGATGCTGCGGCCCGGAGACTGACCAATGGCCGAAACTCAACCCCGCGTGTTTGAAGCCTCCGGCGGCGTCTGGGCGCAATTGCGCGTCGAGGCCATGCAGGCTGCGGCCGAGGAGCCGTTGCTGGCGTCCTATTTGCACGCTTCGATCCTCCACCATGACAAGATCGAGGACGCGCTCTCCTATCACTTAGCGCAAAAACTGGGGCATGGCGATCTCTCGGCGCTGCAAGTGCGCGAGGTGATTCAAGAGGCCTACCTCACCGATCCTTCGATCGCCGCCCAGGCCGCGCGCGACATGCGCGTCGTGCGCGAGCGCGATCCGGCGTGCCGCACCTATTTGCAGCCCTTCCTCTACTTCAAGGGCTATGGCGGATTGCAGGCCTATCGCATCGCGCATTGGCTCTGGGGGCAGGAGCGCGAAATCCTCGCCTACCATCTGCAGAGCCGGGTCTCCGAGCTGTTCTCGGTCGATATTCACCCTGCCGCGCGGATAGGCGCGGGCGTGTTCATAGATCACGCGCACGGCATCGTCATCGGCGAGACAGCGGTGGTGGAGGATGACGTTTCCATGTTGCACTCGGTGACGCTCGGCGGCACCGGCAAGCAGGGGGGCGATCGCCATCCAAAAATCCGTCGCGGCGTGATGATCGGCGCCGGCGCAAAGGTGCTCGGCAATATCGAAATCGGCGAGGATGCGCGCATCGCAGCGGGCTCGGTCGTGTTGGAGGATGTAGGCGCGCGCTGCACTGTGGCGGGCGTACCGGCCAAGCCCGTGGGGGGCCCGTGCTTCAAAGGCAAGGTGCCGGCGGCGGAAATGAACCAGATGTTCGAGACCCACGGCGAACAGGCGGAAGGCGGCGGCATCTGAGCGGCCGCATCCCCACATGAGGCCTTCGCCGGTAGTGATAGGGCTAGGCGCTCTGATCGCGGCCGCTTTCCTGCTGACGGGGCAGTACGATCCTGACGCGCATGCAGCGCTCTTTGATCGCTTCAGCATCGTGCCTGCACGGCTCAATCCGGCGTCACCCGAAGCATATGCGAACGGCGCCGATGCGCTCGCGCCCTTGTTTGGGCACGTCTTCTTTCACTACGGCGTCTTGCATTTGCTGATGAATGGTTTGGCCTATCTGCAAGCGGCGCCGTTTGTGGCGGCTCGCATTGGCGATTTCAAGTTTCTGGCGCTATTCTTCATTTCCGCTCTCGGCGGAGCGATCGCGTTTGTCCTGATCCACCCAATGTCTCAAGTCGGCGCGGTAGGTGCGTCGGGCGCGATTTGCGGACTCTTCGGGGCGTATTTTTTGTCCATCAGGCCAAGCCCGCGCGCGGCGCTACAAGACCCGCAAATCCGCAATGCGATGCTTAGCTTTCTCGCGATCAATGTCGTGTTGATGGCGTTCCTGCCGCTGCCAATTGCGTGGGAGGCCCATCTCGGCGGCTTTGTAGCGGGCGCGCTGGCCTACTTTGTGTTCGCGCCGCGCCTAAAACGTCACGGGCCCTGGGGTTAGTTCCAGCTTAGCTCCAGGCGCTCGCCATTGATCTGAAGCCCAATCAAGCGCGCGCGGCCATCGCGCCCGATAGAGACAATCGCGAACGCGTGGCCTTGGCCCGGCTGCGCTTCGCGTAGCACGCGTTCGATGCGCTCGGCTTCGGTTTGATTGATGTGGAAGCGATCGATGCCGATATCGAGGCGTTCATTCGCCGGCTGAAGCACCGCGCCTTTCTCGTCGAGAATACGTGGGTTGCAGAATGCCGTGCCTAAGGTCACGATAGGACCGTAGCTGAGCGCTTCTTCCCGGGTGGGCGCGGCCCCCGCTAGGCGATGAGCCTCGCCGTCAGGGCGCAGCGCGAGCCAGCGATCTTCGGCGCTCGGCAACTCGCTTGGGTCAACGGTCGCGGGCGCGCCATTGCAGTCTTGTTCGGGCGGCAGAGATGAAACGAGCCCCACGATCACATAATGCCCGCTCAGCAGCGAGCGCGGATCGACCGCCTCGATGGCCAGCATCACTTCGGTCCCTGCGGCGCGCGCGCGGCTTTCGTTGATGACAAGCGTGATCAGCGTGGCGACGCACACAAGTGCGACCGCTAGAATGCGAAAGGGTGCGGTGAATTTCATGTCGGTTTCCGCCGCAACGCCAAGCCCGCGACCAACGCTGCCAGAGCGCATACGAGGAACACGCCCGCCGCCGCCATCAGATCAAGGCCAAGATCGGTGAGCAGGGCGTAGATCGCACAGATCAAACTCAAACCCCCGATTGTGGTCACGAGCATGTGCCGATCAAGCCGACCAAGCGCGATCAAGCCGCTTGACGCCGCAAGCCAAACCAAACGGTGCGCGATGCCGCCATTGCCGCTTTCCGCGCCAAACCACGGCAAATAGCCGGCGATGGCAAAGAGCGCGATCGCGCCCCAGGCAAACCAGCCGTAAAAGATGCCGGCGAAGGAGCGGCCTTGTCCGTGAAGCCAACGCGCGCCTGCTGCCATCCCTCCGAGAATGATCGATAGGAACAGGAACACGGCCGCTTCGGTTGTATCGAAGCGCGCCGCGAACCAGCCGAAGCAATAGAGGATCGCCAGCGCCGATACGTGCGCCAGCGCCGCCGACCCCCAGCGCAAAGCGAGAAACGCCCCGACAGGCGCAGCGACGAGCATCCAGGGCGCATCGGAATCGAGCCCCGAAAACCATTGCCTATCGGTGAAATCGCCCAGTGCGATGAAAATGAGGCCAACGCTGGCCGCCCCTGTCGAGCGCCCAGCAAGCGCCAGCGCCAAGGCTGCGACGCCCGCCATGTAGGACGCGGCCTTGGGATCGCCGGCGATATCGTAGATCTGGCCGGTGAGCCCGATGCCTGCGGCGAACACCAAAGCTGCGATCGTCAAGAGGATGTTGCACAAGATCGGACGCGCCTTGTGCGCCGCCCAGGCGCCGCCCGCGGCAAACCCCAGGAACGCCAAGAGAATGGTCGCGAAGCGGGTTGTACGGGAGAAGCCATCCCAATTGGCCGCCACGAACGCAATCACCGCGATCCCGAACAGGATGCCGCCGACCAACGCGAGCGCCGTTGCCGCATCCAGCCGGCGCGCATCGGGGATCGACGCCAGTATCGCGTCGCGCTTGTTGGCGTTGACGTGTCCGGCCGCGATCCAGCGATCGAGGTCTTGGGTGACGCGTTCTTTATAAGCCGCCATGAGTGGGAGCCTAGAGCCAATTGGGCGAACGGCAAGGAAGGTGTTCGCTCTTGAAGCGGCGCGAGCGCGGGCGCATGCTCTCGAAAACGAGGTGATCCAGGGAGGAAAACCCATGTTGATCGCGCATGTCCTTCGCGAAAAGGGCGCGGCCGTGCACATTTTGTCTGCCGAAGCGACATTGGAGCAGGCCGCGCGCGAGCTAAACGATCGCAAGGTTGGCGCGCTTGTCGTGCTGGACGAGAAAGGCGCTATTCGCGGGGTTTTGTCTGAACGCGACATCATTCGCGAGGTGGCGCGCAGGGGCGCTGAAGCCCTGACTGACCCGGTCAGCGCGGTCATGACCCGCGACGTGTTCACGGCGCGTTTGGACGAAACGGTGGATGACGGCCTGGGCCGCATGACCGACCGGCGAGTGCGGCATCTGCCGGTGATCGGCGACGGCAAGTTGATCGGGATCGTTTCGATCGGCGATTTGGTGAAGCACAGGATCGCGGCCGTGGAAGCCGAGGCCGCCGCCATGCAGGCCTATATCGCGACACATTGATGGCATTCCGTCGCGCCAGGCGAGCCTCGGGAAACGCTTGATCCTGGCGCGCGAATCGTTAAGTTAAACAATTGTTGCGGTCCCCAAACGCGGCCAGGACTGGCTTTGCTGCTGGGATTGCGCAAATCGTATTGATTTTACTTAGGTTTTTGCCTTGGTGAAGAAATGCGAATTTTGCGCGAAAAGGTCGTTGACATGGATAAGGCGCGCGCATAGAAACCGCGCCTTCCGCCGGGACCTGGAATTGGTTTCGGCCCGCACGCGACGGGCTTCGGCTTTGCGTGGGCGGGTTCGGGGACACGTCCCTGAATGGCGCTCTTTGACATTGTGGTTTGAGAGAAGGGAAACGCAGGCGGCGGCGTGCTGCGGGCGAGCGAGCAATCGCGGACCAAGCGACAACTGACGGTATGCGTTTTCTGGAACTAATAACTGACTTACAGATTGGGGTCGCAAGACCCCGAAATGTGCGTCGGTTCCCGTTACTTAAAATACGCATACGCCAATACGGCATCGAGATTTCGGTCTCGATTAGTCAGAGGTCAACTCAACCTGAGAGTTTGATTCTGGCTCAGAACGAACGCTGGCGGCAGGCTTAACACATGCAAGTCGAACGCCCCGCAAGGGGAGTGGCAGACGGGTGAGTAACACGTGGGAACATGCCCAAAGGTACGGAATATTCTCGGGAAACTGGGAGCAATACCGTATGTGCCCGAAAGGGGAAAGATTTATCGCCTTTGGATTGGCCCGCGTCGGATTAGCTAGTTGGTGGGGTAATGGCCTACCAAGGCGACGATCCGTAGCTGGTCTGAGAGGACGACCAGCCACACTGGGACTGAGACACGGCCCAGACTCCTACGGGAGGCAGCAGTGGGGAATCTTGGACAATGGGCGCAAGCCTGATCCAGCCATGCCGCG
>JALHOC010000009.1 GCA_022843225.1 Hyphomonadaceae bacterium | reverse complement strand
CGCATGGTCGACATGTTCATGGCGTCCGAGGAATCCTATTCCATGGCGCTGCGCGCGACGATCAAGCTCAGCGATAACGAAGCGGAGCGCGCGAAGGCGGTGTCAGCCGCCAAGGTGTCGATCGGCAAGCATGGGCGCTTCGTGGGTCAAGCGGCGGTGCAAACCCATGGCGGCATGGGCGTCACCGACGAAATGCGCGTTGGCCATTATTTCAAGCGGGTGACCATGCTGGACGCGACCTTCGGCAACGTCGATCATCATCTGAAGCGCTTCATGAGCTTCAGCGCAAAGGCGGCATGAGCGACGCCGTTAAATCGGCATGCGCAAGATTTCCTGATATGCCGAGATGACCTGATCGCGCACGGCGATCATAGTTTGCATTTGCGTCTCGGCGGCCGCGATCGCGGTGACCACATCGACGATATCCGCTTGCCCGCCCGCGACCGCGAGGGCCTGGTTCTCGGCGACGCTGACGTTTTGCCCGGCCTGGCGGATGGCGTCCTGCACCAACGCGCCGAAGTCCATAGCCTCTGCGCCGCCAGCGGCGTCGCCCTGCGCGGCGCGCGCTGTTTGCTGGTAAGCCCGTGCGGCTGAGAGCGGATCGATAGCCATTCATTTATCTCCGCAGCAGGTCGAGCGCGCGCGCCGTCATGGTGCGTGCGGCTTCGATCATGTTCAAATTGGCTTCGTAGGCGCGGGTAGCCTCGCGCATGTCCATCATCTCAACAAGCGAGTCGACGTTGGGTAGGCGGACATACCCATCCTCGCCGGCCGCGGGATGGCTCGGATTATACTCTTGCCGGAATTGGCCCATGTCGAGCGAGGCGCCGCGCACGCGCACGCCCATCGCGCCTGACGTGAGCGTCGTGGTCTCCATGAGTGGAATGCGGCGTCGGAACGGCTCTTCGTTGGGGTTGTCGCCGGTGGAGTTAGCGTTGGCGACGTTTTCCGCGGCGATGCGCATGCGCGTGGTTTGCGCGCGCATGCCCGAAGCGGCGGCGGAAATAGCGGCTTGAATATCGGTCATGGCTTATCTTCCTGGCGCGCGCGCGGCCATGCGCACGAGCTCCAGGCCTTTCTGGTAGAGCGCGATCGACGTCTCGAACGCCATGCGCGTTTCAGCGGCGCGCGCCATCTGATCTTCGAGCACGACCGCGTTGCCGTCGATCGTGGTCTCGGTGTCGTCGCGCGTGATGATGCTCGGTGTCGCTGATCCACCGCCTGGCGCCATGTGCGCGGGATTGGTGCGCGCGATAGCCATACCGCGTCCGCCGGCGGCGGAGGCTAACATGCGCTCGAAGCCGGCGGTGTCGACGTCGCGGGGCCGATAGCCCGGCGTCGAGGCGTTGGCGATGTTCTCAGAGATCAGCCGCTGGCGCTCGGACAGCTGATCGAGACGCGCGCGCAAGAGGCTGAAAAACGGGCTGTTGGCGAGATCCAAGACCAGGGCACTCCGACTCAGAGGGCTGCAAACTTTACCTAGTGAGCGCGAGTCATGGTTAAGTGAAGATTAATTTCGATATCGAAAATTAAGCTCGCGTTTACCAAACCGGCCCAGCCAACGGACACGTGCTCCAGAATGGAGGTGGGCGGTGGATTGGATGGACTGGGCGCGCATGGTGTTCGCGCTCATCGCGACATTGGCGCTGATCGTTGGCGTGGCCTATGGCGCGCGTCGCCTCGGCATGTTGCAGCCCGGCGCACAAGGCCTGCGCCGCTTGAAGATATCTGAAAGCCTTATGCTCGATCCGCGCCGGCGGCTGGTCATCGTCCGTTGCGACGACCGCGAGCATCTTATTCTGTTGGGGCCGGGCGGCGATGTCGTGGTCAGCGCAACGGAAAAGCCAGCGGAGGTGCAAACGTGAAGCGGGCGGTTCTGTTTTCACTCTTTCTCGCCATGGCGCTATTCGGCGTTGGCGACGCCTTCGCGCAGGATACGGCGCCCGCGCTCTCGATCAATCTCGGCACTGGCGAGGGGCTAACGGCGCGCGTGCTTCAGCTCACGGCGCTGATCACGGTACTGTCGTTGGCGCCTTCGATCATCATCATGACGACGAGCTTCGTGCGCATCGTCGTGGTGCTCTCGCTGTTGCGGACCGCGCTCGGTCTGCAGCAGGCGCCGCCAAACGTGGTGATCGTATCGCTCTCGCTCTTCCTCACGGCTTTCGTGATGCAGCCAGTGTGGAATGAGGCCTACCAAGCGGGCATCGGCCCGGTCATGCGCGAGGAAATGGAACTTGAGGAAGCCGTTCCGCGCATCATGGAGCCGTTGAAGCGCTTTATGGGCGCGCAAACCCGCGAAGCGGACTTGGACATGTTCATTCAGATGGCCAGGCTGGAAACGCCGCCGGCCGATCTGCAGGACGTACCATTTCGTGTTCTGGCGCCGGCTTTCATGGTCTCGGAACTGCGCCGCGCGTTCGAGATCGGCTTCATGCTGTTTGTGCCGTTTGTGATCATCGATCTTGTGGTGTCGTCGCTGCTGATGGCGATGGGCATGATGATGATGCCGCCGGTGACGGTGTCCTTGCCGTTCAAGCTAATCTTCTTCGTGCTGGTGGATGGGTGGCGGTTGGTTGCGGGCAGCCTGATCGAGAGCTTCCAAGCTGGCGTCCCGCCGGGTGGATAGCGCAATTTCGGTTGATCTCGCCCCGAGGCGCGGTGCAGAGCATCCGCCATGAGCATTGTCGGTATGACGGGCTTCGGACGCGCCGAGGGCGAGCACGCGGGCCAACGTTGGATCTGGGAGGTCAAGAGCGTCAACGGGCGCGGGCTTGATCTGAAATTGCGCCTGCCGCCGGGACTGGATGCGATAGAGCAACCCGCGCGGGCGGCGGCGGCAAAGCTGTTTAAGCGCGGGTCCTTGCAAGCGTCGCTTACTCTGACGCGCGATCCAAGCGCAGCCGCGTCCACACGCGTCGACATGGATTTGGTGGCGCGACTCTTGGAAGCAGGCGAGCCGCTGATTAAAGCCAAAAGTGTGAGGCGGCCACGCTGGGATGGGGTGTTGGCTCTACGGGGCGTTGTCGTCAGCGAAGATCAAGCCGATTCCAATGAAGAGACGCGCGCCGCCTCCGAAGCCGCACTGCTGGCGGGCTTCGAGCATGCGCTTTCCTTGCTTGCGGAGGCGCGCGCCAGCGAGGGTCGCATGCTTGCCAGCGTGCTCGGCGAACTGAGGGACAAGATGGAGGGCCTCATCGCGCGGGCGCGTTTGTCCGCCGCGACCGCGCCGGCCGCGGCGTTGGAGCGAATCAAGACGCGTTTGGCCGCGCTCTCCCCCGATGTTCAACTCGATCCACAGCGTTTGGCGCAGGAAGCCGCTCTCGCGGCGTCTCGCGCCGATGTCGCGGAGGAACTGGATCGTCTCGCGGCGCATGCGGGCGAATTGCGCACGCTGATGACAAGCAATGAGCCCGCCGGGAGACGGCTCGATTTCTTGGGTCAGGAATTGACTCGCGAGGCCAACACGTTGTGCTCAAAATCCGCCGATTTGGAGCTGACCCGCATCGGCCTCGATCTCAAAGCTGTGGTCGATCAGATCAAGGAGCAGGCCGCCAATGTTGAATGAACATGTCGCGCGGCGCGGTCTGATGTTCGTGCTGTCGAGCCCTTCGGGCGCGGGCAAGTCGACGCTGGCGCGCAAGCTTCTGGAAAGTGACGACAACATGTCGCTTTCGGTGTCGGCCACCACGCGCCCAGCGCGTCCCAGTGAAGTCGATGGGCGCGAGTATAAGTTCATGAGCAAGGCGCAGTTCGAGGATATGGCCGATCGCGGCGAGTTTCTTGAGCATGCCATGGTGTTCGGCAATCATTACGGCACGCCGCGTGCGCCGGTTGAAGCCATGCTGATCCAAGGTCGTGACGTGTTGTTCGATGTTGACTGGCAGGGCGCCCGCGCCTTGCGCGCTGCCGAGCCTTTGGATGTCGTCGGCATTTTCATTCTGCCGCCCTCGATGACGGAACTTGAGCGGCGCCTGCGTGCGCGCAACGAGGACAGCGAGGAAGTCATCGCCAAGCGTATGGCGCGCTCTCTCGACGAAATCTCGCACTGGGAAGAATATGATTACGTGCTGGTGAACACGCTGCTTGAACAGACGCTGGCGCAGATCAAGCAAATCCTCGCCGCGGAGCGCCTAAAGCGCGCGCGGCAGCTTTGGCTCAAACTGCACGTGGAGCGGTTGAAGCGCGGGATTTGAGTTGCGCGCTTCAAGCAAGCAAACTTAGGCCATCGTCAGCCAAGCATCCGTGAGCCGGCGAAATCCAGACTGGTCGATCGTCTCAGCGCGTGCGGTCGGGTCTAAGCCCGCCGCGTTGAGGAGCGGTTCCGCTTCGGGCGTGAGCGCTCGCAATGCCGAGCGCAGCATTTTCCGTCGTTGCCCGAACGCGGCCGCTGTCACGCGCTCAAGCGCATCGAGATGGGGATAAGGATCGACGCGATCAACGAGGCGCACGATGGCGGAATCGATTTTCGGCGGCGGCGTGAAGGCGCGCGAGGGAACGACGAATTCCAGGCGGCAGTCGCAGCGCGCCTGCGCGAGAACCGCGAGGCGCCCATACGCGTTGTGACCCGGCTTGGCGACGATCCGCTGCGCAACCTCTTTCTGGAACATGAGCGTCATCGGTCCGCGCCATGCGCCCGCCTTGAGCCATTTCACCAAGAGATGTGTGCCGACATTGTAGGGTAGGTTGGAGATGATCGACGCCGTCGCGTCGGAGAGCAGTGAAGCCTGATCCGTCTCTAGTGCGTCGCCATGGATGATTCGCAGCCTGCCCCCGCTCCACTCAACCAAGGGCTCAAGCAAAGGCAGGAAGCGCGCGTCTTTCTCAATGACGATCAAGGGATCGGCGCCAGCTTCCAGCAGTGCGCGCGTGAGGCCGCCTGGGCCTGGGCCTACTTCAATCGCAGGGTTGCCGCGTAGGTCGCCGGCCGCGCGCGCAATACGTCGCGTGATGTTGAGATCAAGCAGGAAGTGCTGGCCGAGACTTTTCTTGGCCCAGAGATCATGCGCTTCGAGTTCTTCGCGCAATGTCGGTAGGTCGTCAGTGTTCATCAGCCCGCGCGGCGCTTCGCCATATCCCAAGCCAAGGTCAGCGCGGCGCGGAAGCTATCGGCGCGCGCCACGCCTTTGCCGGCTATGTCGAAGCCTGTGCCGTGGTCTGGAGAGGTACGCACGATCGGCAGACCCAAAGTGATGTTGACGGCGTCCCAGAAGTGCAGCGTCTTGATCGGGATGAGGCCCTGATCGTGGTACATGGCGATGGCGGCGTCGTAGCTCGCACGCGCGCCTTGGTGAAAAAGCGCATCCGCGGAGCACGCGTTGCTGACGGTCCAACCTTCGGCGCGCAGCACCTCAGCGGCTGGGTTTATGATGTCGAGTTCCTCGCGCCCGATGTGGCCGTCTTCGCCGGCATGTGGATTGAGTCCGCAGAGCGCGATGCGCGGAGTGTCGATGCCGAAGTCGCGCTGGAGCGCTTCGCCGACGACGCGGCCGACATGTACGATGAGATCGGGCATAATTGCTGCCGGCACATCCTTCAGCGGGGCGTGGATGGTTGCCAGCGCCACTTTAAGCGTCGGCCCCGCCAGCATCATCACCGGCCCGCGTGTGTTGGGCCAGGGTATGTCTTGCGTGTGATAGGCAATGTATTCGGTGTGGCCGAGAAAACCGAAGTCCGGGTTCGTTTGCATCAGAACTGATTTGGCGATCGGTAACGTCACCAGCGCGGCGGCGGTAGCTCCGCTGACGGCGTGAACACCGAGGTTTATGGCCTCCACGACAGCCTCGGCGTTGAGGCTCTCCGGCTCGCCTGGCGTTTCCTCGAGTTCCAAGGATACGGGCCATACAGCTAGTGCGTCGCCATCAGCGACGAATGTTTCCGCGCTCTTGACCAATCGTAACCGCGGTTCAGGCAACCGGGCGCGCTTGGCTGCCCGCAACAACGCATCTGGGTCGCCGATCAGTACAAACGGCGGTGTGCTCTCGTCGCGCTCAGCCCAAACCCGCGCGGCCAGTTCGAGGCCGATCCCAGCCGGATCGCCCATCGAGACGGCGAGCGGCTTCATCTCATTGCGCGCGGGTGATGATGGTAGCTTCGCGACGCAGGTTGCGGAGATAGCGATCCGACAGCATCGTCATTTCCTGTTCGCGCAGCCGCGCCTCGATTTCATCGCGCTCCGGAACACCAGCGCCGCCGGTTTCGCGGGCGCAGACGACGATGAACGAAGCTTGGTCGCCGTTCACAACGACCGGTGAGGCGTCACCGGCGCGCACACCGGCGATACTCTCGCGGACGACCGCTGACAATTCCGATTCCTGACTGCGGCCCAGATCGATGATGGTCGCGCCTTGGATGCCGGCGATGCTGCTCTCAAGATTGTCGCAGCCGCGCGCGCGCCGTTGCAGCCGCTCCAGGCCATTCTGACGAACGGCGGGTGCGACAACTTGATTCAACGTGACGACAGACGTCGCGCCGGCGGCGGCGCCGGCTCGACGATCGCGCATGGCGATGATGTACACGCCGTTGGGCGCGCGAATCGGCAGAGACACTTGTCCAGGTTGCAGTTGCGCTGCGGCTGGCTGTAATTCAGGCGCCAGTTCGGACGAGGCAATCCATCCGAGGTCGCCGCCGGCCGCAGCTGAGGGCGCTTGCGAAAACTGGCGCGCGACGAGCGGGAACGGTGCGCCGCGCTGCATTTCCTGCAACAAGCGCATTGCGCCTTGCTGCATTTCGGCGAACTCCGGCTCGGACTCTGCCGGCAGGAAGATTTCGGAAAGCTGATACTGAGGGCGTGTCGCGTTAGCGGCGATGCGCTCCTGCGTTTCGCGAATTTCCGTCTCGGAAATGCGTACGCGGGAACCATACAGCCCGCTCATGAGGCGCTGCCATGCGATATCGGCTTCGATCTGAGTCCTCAATGTGGTGATCGACACGCCGTCTCGCGCCAATTGGCCGGAGAGACCCGCGAGATCGGTTTCGTTCTGACGAGCGATGTCCGCGAGCCGGCGATCGACCTGGTCCCCCGTGATCGCAATCTCGAATTTAGCCGCTTCTTGAAGTTGCAGGCGCTCGTCTACGAGGTCACGCAAGGCTTGAGCGCGGGCGCGTTGCTGCATCTCCGGCGTCGACTCGATGCCGGAAGAAACAAGCAGAAGGGTCGCGCGTTGGCGCACGTCAAAGGTCGAGATGATGGCGTCATTCACGATCGCCGCCACGCCCTCGGCGTTCTGGGCCCGTACCGGCGCCGCGATGCTGCCGATCGCGACCGCCATGGTCGCCGCGGCCGCTACTTGCTTCAAATTCATCTCAAGCTCCGCCTCAGCTCCCGCCGAACACCCCGAGCGAGCGCAGCCCGATCCGGATTTGTAGCCCCTCATCCGGGCCGATAGTGCCCGCCTGAGTCTCCCTGCGGGTGTAGGAAATCTCGAAGAAGGTACAATCGTCCTCATAGATCGCCCGGATGTCCTGACGCAGATTTATGTCTGAATCTAGGTCGCGCGTGACACCCAGCTGCATCCGCCAGCCGCGCGCCAAGTCGACGCCCACATTGGCCGACAATTCCTCGTTGGGATCGAGCGGCGAAAGTGTGTCGCTCACCGAGAAATACCGCGCTGTCCCAGAAAAACGCCCCGCCGCCGCGCGCACGCCGAGGTCGATTCGCTCAACATCCAGGCTTTCATTGTCGAGACGGAAGCGCGCTTCCGTGCCGAAGCCGCGCCCAAAATCGGCTTGTACCGCCGCGACCCAGTCCGAGGTTTCCCCAGCCAGATTGTTCTGCTCGGTGAAGCCGACTGCGGGCTCCTCGCGCCAACGCCGCCCAAACATAACCGAGGCGCTCTCCCCCGTGCGGGCGCGCGCTGTCGCGCGCATGCCGACGCTGACGCGGGCGCCGGGCTCCCAAAGATCGTAGTTGGGGGCCGCGTTGGGGCGAAAGAGGTTTGAGTCGTCGAGCTCGAAGGCGAGGCTGTCTTCGTTGACGATCAACGGATCGGGGTCGTCATTGGTCGCCCAAGCTGCCATCGCTACGGGTTCGACGATCACATCGAAGCGTTCGCCCGGGCGCATGAACGGCCAACTGATCTCGGTCCCGATCAGGCCAAGGCCGCGGGTGACCGTCTCGTACTCTTCGTTGCTGGTTTCGATGTGGAATGCATCGCCACGCGCCTGCGCGAACGGGCTGACCAAAAGGCCAGGGCCGATCACCGCATCCTTGCGCCATGATGCCGACAGCGAGAGCCGGCCGTTATTGCCTTCAAAGTTTAGCGTCGCTGGATTGTCATCGCGGGCGAGCAACGCCGTGTTCGCTTGGAGCCGAACCTGTCCGCCTACCAGCGGATCGGTCAGCACACGTTCGGTTTCAGCGAAGGGCAAGATCACGGGCAGCAGGTCAGACGTATCGGTGTCGCGCAGTCCCTGGAAACCGACGAACGAAATCGAGGAATAGGAATCTTCATCCTGCCCGATGGCGAACAATTGCGAGATGAGACGCGTTTCTTGGCCGACATATGGTCCGCGACGCTCGCCTTCGCCTTCAATATCGTACCGGCGCAGATAGAAGTCATCGTACGCGCGCTCGACGCCGAAGCCCCAGTCCCAGTCTTGGTTGAGCGCAAATAGCCCTTGCGCGAAGATGCTTGAGCGAAACCGCTCTTCGCCCAGCTTTTCGCCGTCGGTGTCGAACAGCCGTTCATTAGTGAACGTGGTGTCGATCACCATTTCACCGGACCAGAACCGCTTGCGATATTCGACGCCGATTAGCGGGTTTACGGTTTCGTGCCCGCGGATGGAGAAGGTTGCGTCCTGCGAAGGCGAAATCGCCCAATAATAGGGCTGCTCGTAGAAGGCGCCGAGGCGGCTGTTGCGTCCGAAGTCTGGCGCGAGAAAGCCCGATGCGCGTCCAACGCTTGGGTCGGGATGCCCAAAATATGGCAAATACAGAACTGGAACACCGGCGATTTCCAGCACGGTGTTTTGATAGGTGATGGTGCGGCTTTCGCGATCCTGGATCGCACGCCGCGCGCGCAGGCTCCAGGTTGGCGGACGATCGCCTCCCTCGCAGATCGGGCAGCTGGTGTAGATGACGTTCCGCAGTTCGCTCTCGCCCTCGCCACGCCGCAACGCTGCGCGCGCAACCAGCGTGCCGCCGCCGCCCATGCGCGACCTAAGTTCGGTGGCCACGCCCACATTCATGGCTTCGTCGGCGTCGATCTCTTGGGCGTACGTGGTCGAGCCGTCCTCAAGCACGATCTCGACATTGCCGACGGCGTGAATGGCGCCAGTGGTCAGATTATAGACGAGGCTGTCGGCGCGCATCGTGCGCGCGCCATAGCGGATCTGCACATCGCCTTGAGCGGTGACCGTGCCAGCGGCTTCGTCGTTGATGAGTTCATCGGCCTCAAGGAGCACCATTTCCGTGGGCGCGGACGGGGCGGCCAGCGAGGGTTGGCTTTGGGCAAGCGCGCTCGTGCTGACCCCCATGGCAAGTGCCGCAGCGAGCGCCGCGAGGCCCAAAGGCCCGCGCTCGACTGGTCGCCCAGCCACATCCCCCGATCGGCTCATTCGCATCCCTCGGATCGACTCCCCACTTTACCTAACCGCCCCGCCGCGCGGGCGTCCAGCGCTGGAAGCTGATGGAGTGTGGCTAATCGGCAGCTTTTGGAAAAATCAGCCGTCTTCGAGGAAGGCCACCATCGCTAGGGCGATGAACATACCCGCGAACGGGGCGCTCCAGGCCGCCACGGCGGCCGGCACCGTCTGGGTCATGGCGAAGGCACCCGCCAACTGGCTGTAAAAGAACAAAAACAGCCCAATGCCAACGCCAGCCGCCCCCCATTGGGCGAGATTGCCCAGGCGTTGCAGGCGCAAGGAGAAGGCCGCGCCCAGCCCCGCCATGGTTGCAAGCAGCAGAGGAAAGGCCAAGAGGCCCTGCCATTTGAGCTCGTAACGCGTCGGCGCGAAGCCAGCCGCGCGCGCCTCGCCGATGAAGCTTGGTAGGGTCCAGAACGACAAGGTCGCGGGCGTCACGAAGCGATTGATCAGTTCGGTTGCGTCGAGCGTGGATGGGATCGCCAGATTGGCTTGCCGAACTGGCCGCATGCCAGGCGCTGCTTCGACGAGATTGGTGAGTTGCCAGAATCCAGGGCGCAATTCCGCGCGCTCGGCGCGGATTCTCCGTGAAAAACGCAACACGTCGTCGCGCACTTCGAAGAACAGGAACGTTGCGCCTTCGAGACGGGTGCCGCTTGGGTCCACGCCGTCCGCATGGATGACGACTTGTCCTTCGCGATCGCCTTGGCGAAGCCAAACACCATTGGCGCCAGCGCCGTTCATCTCTTCTTGAAGCGCGTCCTCCTTCTCCGACTCAAACTCGCTGTACAAAGCCGCGCCCAGCGGGTTGAGCGCGGTCACGGCGATGAGCCCGAGAAGCGTGCCCGCGAACGCTGAGGGCATCAGGAAACGCCACGCGGAAATCCCCGCAGCGCGCATGGCGACAAGCTCGCTCGATCGATTGAGCCCAATGATCGCCAGCATCGTTCCAGCCAGCACAACGAACGGCAGTGTTTGCTCAATGAGCATGGGCGTTTTGAGCGCCGTGAGCCGCAGCGCTTCAAGGATCGGCAGCTCGGTTCGCGTCCCGACCGTGCGCATCTGCTCGACAAGATCAATCAACATGATCGACGCGAGCACGCCCACAAGCACAATGAGGATGCCGCCAAAGATACGTGCGATCATGTAGCGGCCAAGGCGAGAGAACAAGAATCCCATGTCTCAGGCCTCCGCCAACACAGACGGCCCCTGCGAGAGCCTTCGCCGCCGGGACGCTCTGCCGCCCAACATAATCGCTGCGACGAGCGTGACGCCGAGCGGGATAGCGTATTGGACATAGTTCAGGTCTGGGTCGTCGGTTGCCGCCGCCTGCGCGGCCAGTGCGGCCAGGCGCACCACTAGCGCCACGATCGCCGCCCACATGATCCTGCGACCATATCCTTGTCGGCTGAACTCGCCAAGCAACACGCCCGCTAGCGCGATCATCGCCAAAGCTATGTTCAACAGTGGCGCGGAAAGCCGCGCATGCGCTTCCGCCAAGAAGCGATTGACGTTCACGGGGTCATAGTGAGACGTCATATCCGGGAAGAACAATTCATAGAGTGTGCGATCTGACGCCTTGAGGAAGAAGTATTGCGGCTCTTCGCTCATGTTCTCAAATTGCAGAACGTAACGGTCGAAATCGAGCACGTTCACCGTGCCATCTTCTTCTTGGCGCTGTATCTGCCCGTCGCGCATGACGATAGCCGGCGCGCCATCGATGGTGGCGATCGCGCCAGCCCGCGCTGTGTACGTGATCGGGATCTCTTGCCGCGCGTCGTCGATCAGCATGTCACGCAACTCGCCCCCGCCCGCGCGCGAGCGGGCGTAAAGCGTCAAACCTTCGGCGGGATAGGTGAACGAGCCTTCCTCAACCAAGCTGGACGCGATGTCGGTACGCAGCTCGTAGAGC
Source organism: Hyphomonadaceae bacterium (assembly GCA_022843225.1). Classification (GTDB taxonomy): domain Bacteria; phylum Pseudomonadota; class Alphaproteobacteria; order Caulobacterales; family Aquidulcibacteraceae; genus Vitreimonas. The sequence goes on along the minus strand of JALHOC010000009.1, from coordinate 60,735 downwards.
GTCTCGCGCCGTTCCTTAAACGACCACGGTTGGATCACGACGTTGATCGCCAAGTGCGCGAGCGCGGCCATGACAGCGAGTTGTAGAATGGGTCCGGCAATGCGCTGGCGCGATACACCCGCGCCGTAGAGCACCGCGACTTCGCTGTCGCCGTGCATGCGATTGAGCGCGTAGACAACGGCGATGAACACCGCGATCGGCATGATCAGCGAGATCAATTGCGGCAGCGCCAGGATTGTCACCCACGCGAATGCGAACCCGGCGCGGCGATTGGTGATGATGATGTCGAGCTGGTTCAGGCCCTGGGTCAGAATCGCGATCGCGGCGAGCGCACCGAGGATCGCCAGCAGCGGGCCGAGCGCCTGGCGGAACACATAAGCTGAAATCGTGTTCATGACGCTCCTAGCCGCACCAATTGCGCGCTCCTCTCCCTAGCGGGGACTGGCCGCTTTTCAATCGCGCCGGGCATGGCTACCACTCCGGCGACCAAGGTTGAAGCGGGGATGCCCCCGCATGATTCAGGGGAATTCATGGACATTCGGTTTGTGACCGGCGGCGGCGGCGATGTTGTGGCGGTGATGGCGGGCGAAGGCGGCCAGCTGCTGCCGGCAGCGCAGGCTCTGGACGCCGCGACAGGCGGGCGCATTTCCAAGGCGATGAAAGCCATCCGGTTCACCGGCGGCCTGGGCTGGGCCATCGACGTGTTGGCGCCAGAGGGTGTGGATTTCTCGCGGGTGCTGGTGATTGGTATCGGCAAGCCCGAAAGCGCCGACGGCATGACGGTGGAACGTTGGGCCGGTCACGCCATACGCCGTACGCTGACGTCGGGCGCCGAAAAACTCGTGTTGCAACCGGACGCATTGCCCGGCGTCTCGAAATCCGAGGCGGGCGCGCATGCGGCCCTTGGCGCGCGTTTGGCGGCCTATCGGTTCGATGGCTATCGCACCAAAATGAAGCCTGAGCAGAAGCCGAGCCTCACGGCGGTGGAAATTGCTCTCGAAGGTCCCGCCGCTGCGCGCGCCCGCGCCGAGAAGGACGCTGCGATCGTCGAGGGCGTGTATTTCGCCCGTGATCTCGTGAGCGAGCCGGCGAACGTTCTCTATCCCGCGACATTTGCCGAGCGGCTGCGCGATTTGGAGACGCTTGGCGTCGAAGTGGAAGTGCTCGAGCCCGAGACCTTGGAGAAGCTCGGCATGGGCGCGCTTCTGGGTGTCGCCCAGGGCAGCGCCAATCCGGCGCGTCTGGTGACGATGAATTGGTCCGGCGCGCGCGTGAAGGGCCGCCCAGTAGCGTTGGTCGGCAAGGGCGTCACCTTCGATACCGGCGGCATTTCGATCAAGCCCGCGGCCGGTATGGAGGAAATGAAGGGCGACATGGGCGGCGCGGCGGCGGTAGCTGGCGCGATGAGGGCGATCGCCCAGCGCAAGGCTAAAGCCAACGTCGTGGGTATCGTAGCGCTGGTTGAAAACATGCCGGGCGCCAACGCACAGCGGCCAGGCGATATCGTGCACACGATGTCGGGCCAAACCATCGAAGTGCTCAATACCGACGCTGAAGGCCGGCTCATTCTCGCGGACGCGGTGTGGTACGCGCAGGATAAATTCAGCCCGACAGCAGTGATCGATCTCGCTACGCTCACCGGCGCGGTAATTGTCGCGCTCGGGCACGAGCACGCGGGCCTGTTCAGCAATGACGAAGAGCTTGCGAACGCCATCGAAGCTGCCGGCAAAGCCGAGGGCGAGCCGGTGTGGCGCCTGCCGCTTGGGCCGGGGTACGACAAGATGATCGACAGCCCCAATGCGGACATGAAGAACATCTCTGGCAAACCTGCGGCCGGCTCGATCGTGGGTGCGCAATTCGTCAAGCGCTTCATCAAGGACGGCACACCCTGGGCGCACATCGATATCGCCGGCACTGCCTGGAAGCCGGGCCCGTATGAAGATCCGCTCTCGCCAGCCTGGGCGACGGGCTACGGCGTGCGTCTGCTCAATCGCTTGATCGCGAGCAAGTATGAAGAGTGATGGCTGAACTATGGTTCTACCATCTCGAACGCAGCGAGCTTGAGCGCGCGCTGCCGCCCTTGCTGGAAAAGTGCTTGCAGCGCGGCTGGCGCGCCCTCGTACGCGGGGGCGCGGTCGAGCGGCTCGAAGCGCTCGACGAAACGCTCTGGACCTATCGCGACGACAGTTTCTTGCCGCACGCGCGCGAGGGCGACCCCATGCGTCATCCGGTGTGGCTGACCAGCGAGGGCGGCAATCCCAATCAGGCGCAGGTGCTGTTCCTGATCGATGGCGCTGAGATTGGGGATGTGTCGAGCTTTGAACGCGCGTGTCTTGTGTTCGATGGGCGCGATGAAGCCGCCTTGGTTTTGGCGCGTTCGCGCTGGAAAGAGGCCAAGGATGCTGGGATAGTCGCGTCGTATTGGCGCGAGAGCGCCAGCGGCAAATGGGAGAAGCAGGCGTGAGAAACTTCGTGGTGGGCGCTTTGATGTTGATGAGCGCTGCGTGCGCGCCCATGGCGGAGACCCCGCCCGAGCCACCGCAAGCGACTACGCCGCCGACCGCCGATGCCGCAACCGCGCAGGATGCATGTGGTGCAGCGGCGCACGCCGCCATGGTGGGGACCAATATCGCCGCCGCGACCTTCCCAGAAGGGGTGCGCGTGGTCGGGCCGGACACCATGGTCACCGAGGATTTTCGGCTTGAGCGGCTGAATGTGCTGGTGGATGCGCAGGGCGTTATAACAGGTTTCCGGTGTTACTGATGCGCTGGGTTATCGCCTGCGCCTTCGTCGCCCTGGCGGCGTGCACCCAAGGGCCGCAAACTTATCGCGACCTCGATCGCATGGGCCAAGATTATCAACGCGCCGCTGCCGCGCGCCCGCAGACGGCGGATCAAGCCACGGCGCGCGATACCTGTGGCGCGCGCCGCTTCGAGCCGCTCATCGGCTCGCCGGGCGACGCCATTGATCGCGCTACGTTGCCGCCGGGTACGCGCATAATCACGCCCGACATGATCGTGACCCAGGATTTTTCGCCTGAGAGGCTCAACATCCTGGTTGGGACCGACGGCAAAATCGGATCGCTGCGGTGTTTTTGACGGCTTCGTGACGCACTTGGCGGCGCATAGGCCGGCGGCTATAGACCCGGGCTCACTTTCCCCGGAGCCCCGAGACCCATGGCCGTTGAACGCACGCTTTCCATCATCAAGCCGGACGCCACCAAGCGTAACCTGACCGGCGCGGTCAACGCGGTGATCGAAGAGGCGGGCCTGCGCATCATCGCGCAAAAGCGCCTGTGGCTATCGGAAGGGCAAGCCGAAGGCTTCTACGCGGTCCACAAGGAGCGTCCGTTCTTTCGAGATCTTGTCACCTTCATGATCTCTGGCCCGGTTGTGGTGCAGGCGCTCGAGGCCGAGAACGCCGTGGCTAAGTATCGCGACGTGATGGGCGCCACCAATCCAGCCAACGCCGCCGAGGGCACGATCCGCAAGCGTTTCGCGGAATCGATCGAAGCCAACACGGTTCACGGCTCCGACAGCCTCGAAAACGCCGAGCGCGAGATCGCGTTCTTCTTCACCGATCAAGAAATCGTCGGCTAACCGGGCCTACTTCCGCGCCACGATCTCGATCACCAAAGGCGTCACCATCAGCGTGCCAGGCTGGGCTGAGACGCGGGCGAATTCATCGCGCATGTCCTTCGCGAGCTGCGGCGTGATGCGGTTGAGTTCCAACAAGCGATCGATGTGAATATCGAAGAAGCCGATCGGCCAACGCCAAACATTGTCGTCCTTCGAGACGATATCGACGTGCGGTTTGAAGCTCTCCAGCTTGAGGCCCAAATCCATCAACCACGCCGGCAGATCGCGGCCGATGTCGGGCTCGCCGCCCGAGCCGCGCCAGTTGGAGACCACCTCATCGACAAAGCGCTCGAAATTCGGCGCGCGCGGGGAAAGCCGCCAGGTTTGGTAGTCGATGTATTCGTGGATCACGAGCGCGCCGCCGGGGCGCAGCGCATCGACGAGTTTCTTCAGCGCCGCTTTCGGATCGGGCAGGAACGCAAACACCCAGCGCACCCAAGCCGCGTCCGCGTTCGTCACCGGAATCGCGTCGGTACTGATGTCGACTTCGTGCGCGGTCACTTGGGTCATGCCGCGCGCTTTGGCCTGCGCTTCCAACGTGTCGAGAAAGCGCCTCGAGCGCTCGATAGCATACACAGCGCCTGTGGGGCCGACGATTTCCGCGAGATCCATGGTCGCGAAGCCAGGCCCGGCGCCGAAATCGATCACTTTTGACCCGTCGCCGATGCGCGCGCGCGTCCACGCATCGAGCGCGCGTGGGCGCCAGACGCGATGTTGAAAGCCGAGGCGGTAAATCTCATCGTCATGCGTGCCAAGCACGTAATCGCGGTCAGCCATGGGGGCTCCTGTACCGGCACCCTATAGCGACTGGTGAGGTAGGCGTCTCGCCGTTTTGGGACTATCATCTCAGCGTATGATTGGCGGAGCAGCGGCATGAATGATTTTTCGCGCGCGTATTCGGACGGCGCGTTGAAGGCCAAGCTGGGCGCGATCGCCGGGCTCAAGGAGCTGTTCGAGGCGGCGGGGAAACTGCACGCGCTCATGCGCGATCCGGCGACGCCGCTCTGGGTGAAGGGCGTGTGCGCAGCCGCGCTGGGCTATCTGATCCTGCCGACCGACGCGGTGACCGATCTGGTTCCCGTGCTCGGCTATGGCGACGACCTTACCGTGCTGGCGGCGGCGGTAGCGGCGGTTGCGGCGCGGTGGGGTCAGGATAGGGCGGGCGACGAAGTCTGAATCTCGCCGACTCCAGCCATTGCGCATCGCGGTCCCGATCAAAACGTCAACACGTAATGTGCTTCATCGCGCAACTGTCCGCTCACCTCGTTTGTCACATCCGCCTCTATCGAGACGAGGCGAAATCCAACGCGTTCGTAAAGTGCGCGCGCTGCGCGATTGGAAGCGGTACAAGAGAGATGAAGATCGGGCACGATCGATTTCGCATGCTCGACGACCGCTCGGACCAAAGCCTCGCCGACGCCGCGCGCCCGCCAGCTGCGCTTAACGTAGACAGTCCAAACGCGCCCTTTCGGTCCATCCCGTGAACCGCCATCCGGTGTGAAGCCGGCCATCCCCGCCATTTCACCGTCGGCAACCACAGCGACGAACACCGGATCGCCGATCAGACGATCGCGAAACCACGCGAGCGGCTTGGCGGCCTCCTCTGCAAAACTAGCGCGAAAAGCATCGGGGTCCGATAGGCGTGCTTCCAGGCGCAGACTTCGGAAAAGCGCTGCGTCCTCTGGACCTAGGCGACGTACGACATGCATCGGTGGCAACAGTACCAAAGATTGCTGCAAGCAGCACCATTTGCGAATGCCTTTAGCGCTCCAATCGCGACGCTCATCACATTTGGCGGCAAAGGCGCAACAATTGTCAGCCAGGGGTCACCCAATACCCTTGCATGATCTCCCAAGCCCAGTCGGGTTCCTTGAACGGGCCGCGCGGCTGAAAGCCCGACATCACGGGTTTGATATCGATGACTGGCGTGCCGTCGATTGCATCAAGCCCTCTCACGCGAAGTTCGGTACCCTCCACAGAAACCACTGTGCAGATCGTTGCCCCGATGCGGTTAGGTCTGCCCTTACCCCGCTGGGCGAAGATGCCGATCTTCGGCCAATCGGTTCGCCCTCTGGGGTGACGTGCAGTCGCGGTGATCTCTTCGTCACGCACCTGATCAAAAACGTACAGAACCTCAACGTGCGAGAAACTCTCCAAGCCCAGCAATGCCTCATGCCCGAAGCGAGCGCGGTCGAGTTCAATCGTTGAAGGGAAAGCGTCCCAGTTGTCATCAATGGGCTCTGTCCGCTCGCAACGCACGCGGCCGATCGACTGAATGGTGAAGTTTTGCTCCAAGAAATTCCTCCTGCGGCGAGGCCTCAAGCACCCATAGCATGTAGTGGGGCACGATCCGAAAAGGAGGCCTGACCCGTTTGCGGAGTTTCAGACCTCCCCAAGCTTGAATGACGAACGGCAATTGTGGGCCAACAACAGCCGCGTGCTTACCGCCGCGCCAGTTCAGCGAAGCAACGCGGATAGAGCTCGTGCTCCAGCTCCAGCACGCGCGCGGCGAGCGTTTGAGGCGTGTCGCCGGGGAGGACGTCCATGCGCGCTTGGCCGAGGATTTGGCCGGCGTCGATCTCTTCAGTAACCAGATGCACGGTGCAGCCGTGCTCCGCGTCGCCCGCCGCTAAAGCGCGCGCGTGCGTGTCGGTGCCGGGATATTTCGGCAACAGCGACGGGTGGATATTGACCAGCCGGCCCTGCCAGCGGCGCACGAAATAGGGCGTCAGCAGGCGCATGAAGCCGGCTAGGGCGACGAGTTCGATGCCGCGTGCGCGCAGAGCTGCGTCTACTTCACGCTCGAAGGCTTCGCGATCTTTGCCAAACGGCTTGTGATCGATGGCGAGCGCTTCAACACCAAGCGCGCGTGCGAGTTCCAGGCCCTCCGCGTCGGGGCGATTGGAAACGACGAGCACAATCTCGTATGCATCCTGCTTGGCCTCGATCAGCGCGCGCATGTTCGACCCGCGCCCGGAAATGAGAATGGCGGTGCGCTTCTTCACGCGGCTTTCAACACGCCAATCTGGAACGCGCGTTCGCCGCCTCCGGAGAGCAGCCCGATCACGCGCGCGGCGTTCTCTGGCGCGACGATCAGCACCATGCCAATGCCGAGATTGAAGGTGCGGCGCATATCCTCTTCGGGAACGCCGCCGACCGATTGCAGCCACTCGAAGACGGCTGGGCGCGTCCAGGCGCTCCAGTCGAAATCCGGTACAAGATAATCGGGCAGCGCGCGCGGCGCATTCTCGACCAAGCCGCCGCCGGTGATGTGGGCCGCGCCCTTCGCGAGTTTTACCTCGAACACCGGCTTCAGCGCCTTAGCGTAGATCCGCGTTGGCTCCAGCAGCGCTTCCGCAAGCGTTTTGCCGTCGGCGAAGGGCGCGGGCGCATCCCAGGCAAGCCCCGAGCGCTCCACAACTTTGCGCACGAGCGAATAGCCGTTCGAGTGCGGCCCGCTGGAGGCGATCCCAACGATCACATCCCCCGCTTGCATCTCATCGATGCGCGGCAACAGCGTGCCACGCTCGGCAGCGCCGATGGCAAAGCCGGCGAGGTCGTAGTCGCCCCTGGCGTACATGCCCGGCATCTCGGCGGTCTCGCCACCCGCGAGCGCCGCGCCTGCTTGCCGGCAGCCCTCGGCGATGCCGGCCACGACCTTCGCGGCCTCCCCGGCGTTGAGTTTGCCGGTGGCGTAATAGTCGAGAAACATCAGCGGCTCGGCGCCTTGGGCGGAGAGGTCGTTCACGCACATGGCGACCAGATCGATGCCAACCGTCTCATGCCGGCCGCTTTCGATGGCTATTTTGAGCTTGGTGCCGACGCCGTCTGTGGTGGCGAGAAAAATCGGATCCTTGAAGCCGGCGGCCTTGGGGTCGAACACGGCGGCGAATCCGCCCAGAGCGGCTTCCGCGCCGGGGCGGGCGGTGGATTTCGCCGCCGGCTTGATGAGATCGACCAGCCGCTCGCCTTCGTCGATATCGACGCCGGCGTCACGATAGGTCAGGCCGTTGGTTCCGTGAGGTTTGGTCAAGCTGATGAGTCCCGATGCCGCCACATTGATAGGCGATTCCGCGCCCTGTAGGGTCGGCGAAACGCCGCAAAGCGCACAACGAGGTACCGTATGAAAGCCCTGGCCGCCGTCGCTTTCGCTTTTCTCGCGGGCTTGTGCGCGTTCGCGCCCGGGCCGGCAAGCGCCCAGCCGCGCGATAATGTCTATGCGGTGGGCGGGGTGCTGGTCGATGAAACCGCCGCCAATGCCGCAGCCGCGCAGCAAGCCGGCTTTGCCGCCGCGCAGCGGCAGGGGTTCGAGCGCTTGGTGCGCCGGCTGACCATCCCCGAGGATTTGGCCGCGCGCGGCATGCCGCCGGCGGACGCCGCCGCGCTGGAGCGCCTGGTGTTGAGCGTCGATGTCGAGGAGGAGCGCCGTTCAGCGACGCGGTACGTTGGCCGTCTAACGGTTCGGTTCGATCCTTCCGGCATGCGCAGTTTGCTCAGGGCGCAAAACTTGACCGTCGTCGATACCCGCACCGCACCGGTGCTGATCGCGCCGGTGGCGGCGAGCGAGATGACGCCCGAGACCCTGGCGTTGTGGCGCCAAGCCTGGGCCCAAGGCGGGTTCGGCGATGAACTTGTGCCGCTCTCCACCGCGCCCGAGGCCTTGCAAGGCGCGCCTGCTTGGGCCGCCGCGGCGCCCTTCGCGCAAGCTGCGGGCGCGGCATCCGTGATCTACGCCACATTGCGCTTACAGGGGCAAACCGTCTCCGCCTCGCTGGTGGAGCTCACCGCCGATGCGCGCCGCGACCGCGGCGAAGTCACCGCCCGCATCACCGGAACCGATGCATCGGCCATGCGCGCGGCGTTTGCGTCGCTCGCGGACCAGGCCAGCGTGCGCGTGCAGAACGAATGGAAGGGCCGCATCGCTACCGGCGGCGGTCAACGTGCGCGCATTTCGGCGTCCGCGCTCTATCGTGATCTGGCGCAATGGACCCTAATCAAGGGCGCGCTGGAAGGTGCGGCGCAAACCTTGATTTCGGAAATCCGCATCGAGGCGGTTGGACGCGAGGGCGCGCTGGTGTCGTTTTCGTTTGTGGGCGACCGCGAACAGCTCGGCGCAGAATTGGGCCGGCGGGGCGTCACGCTGCAGGATAGTCCCCAAGGGCCGGTGTTGCGGGTCGCCGCGAGGTAACGCACGCGGATGAGCCAACCCCGCCTGTTTGAGTTTCGAATGGGCGAGCGTGCGCCCGACACGCTGCTGGTGACGCAATCCAATCGTGACGCCGCGACCTTGCTGACTGATTGGCGCGCCTGGCCGACGGGTGCCTTGGCGCTGGTGGGGCCGCCTGGGTCGGGCAAAACCCATCTTGGGCTGGCCTGGGCGCTTGAAGCCGGGGCCCGCCAGCTGCCGGCGAACGCGAGCGCGGATATGGCCGCTGACCTGTTCCGCGAAGCGGGTGGCCGCTTGTTCATCGACGATGCCTATCAGGCGTTTGACGAGCCCATGGTGTGGCGGGTGCTCGATCTGGCCCGAACGAGCCATGGCGCTGTGCTGCTAGCGGGCGCCAAACCGCCGCAGCAATGGTCTGTTCACCTTCCCGACTTGCGCTCGCGGCTTGCGGCTTTGCCGGTCGCGCGCCTCAACGAGCCCGACGAAGCCCTGCTGGCGGTGGTTTTACAGCGGCTTTGTCGCGAACAATTCATTTATTTGCGCGATGATGAGGCTCGGTATTTGGCGCAACGCTTGCCGCGGACCTTCGCGGCGGCCCATGCTTGGGCGGCGGCGCTCGATGCCGACCTGGTCAGAGGCGCAAAGCCGGTCTCAATGAAGGCCGCGAAAAAAGCGCTCGAAAAGGCCATGACGGGGTGGAACGAGGCTGGAGACGATTGAGACATGGCAAAGCCGCGCAGACCGAAAGCGCGCGTCGCGAAAGCGCCGGCAGCGGAGAAACCGCAATCGCTGGCCGGCAGCCCGCAACGCTTTATCAACCGTGAGCTTTCGTGGCTCGCGTTCAACACGCGCGTGCTCGAAGAAGCCGAGAATCCCAAGCATCCGTTATTGGAGCGGCTGCGTTTCCTCTCGATTTCGGCCTCCAACCTCGATGAGTTTTACATGGTGCGCGTCGCGGGCCTGCATGAGCAGGCCCGGTCCGGCGCCTCGATCGTTAGCCAGGACGGGTTGACGCCTGCAGAACAATTGCTGCGCGTCCATGCGGCGGCCAGCGAGTTGATCGACCGCCAGCAGGTGCAATGGGCCATTCTGCGCGCGGAGCTTCGCCAAGCTGGTATCGTTGTTCTCGACCCCGATGAACTGATGCGCGAAGAGCGCACATGGCTCAAGCACGTATTCATGGCGGAGGTGTTTCCGCTACTCACGCCACTGGCGGTTGATCCAGCGCACCCATTCCCGTTCATTCCGAACCTCGGCTTCGCGATCGCGCTGAAGCTGCGTCATCGCCTCGATGGACGGGTGATGAACGCGCTCATTCCCGTGCCGAGCCAGGTCGCGCGCTTCCTGAGCGTCGCCACGGCGCAGGGCGCCACGAAGAGCGAGCGCGAGGAGCGGCGCTTTCTGACACTCGAAAATACAATCATGCTGTTCCTGGAGGAGTTGTTCCCCGACTACAGCGTGGAAGCTCAGGGTGCGTTCCGCGTGGTGCGCGACAGCGACATCGAAATCCAGGAAGAAGCCGAGGATCTCGTGCGCGAGTTCGAGGCGCGACTGAAGGAACGCCGCCTTGGCGACATCGTCCGCCTGAAAGTCGTGTCCTCGATGCCGGATGATCTGCGCGCCTTTATCATCCGAGAACTCGAAGCCGATCAGCGCGATGTCGTGATCATTGAAGGCATGTTGGGATTGTCGGCGCTTTCCACGCTGGTTTCAGAAGAACGACCGGACCTCAAATTCCCGCGCTATGAGCCGCGCTTCCCGGAGCGGATCAAGGATTTTGGCGGCGACAGCTTCGCCGCCATCCGCGCCAAGGACATCCTCGTCCACCATCCCTATGAGTCGTTCGACTCGGTGGTGGAGTTCCTGCGTCAGGCCGCTGCCGACCCGCAAGTGGTGGCGATCAAGCAGACGCTTTATCGGACGTCACGCGACTCCCCGATCGTCGCCGCGCTGGTGACCGCAGCCGAAGCGGGGAAGAACGTCACGGCGCTCATCGAACTCAAGGCGCGCTTCGACGAAGAAGCTAACCTGCGCTTGGCGCAGATGCTGGAGCGCGCGGGCGCCTCGGTCGTTTACGGTTTCATCGATTTCAAGACCCACTCGAAGGTCAGCCTCGTCGTGCGGCGCGAGCCTGATGGTTTGCGGACCTATGCGCACTTCGGCACCGGCAATTATCACCCGATCACGGCGCGCGTGTACCAGGATTTGTCGTTGTTCACCTGTGACCCGGCCCTTGGGCGCGACGCTGGGCGTTTGTTCAATTATGTCACCGGCTACGCCAAGCCGGCGCAGCTCGAAAAACTTGCACTCTCCCCGCTGAATTTGAAGGCGACGCTGCTCAAGCTGATCGACGACGAGATCGCCCATGTCCGCGCCGGGCGCGAGGGCGCGATCTGGGCCAAGCTCAACGCACTCGTGCATCCGGAGATTATCGACGCGCTCTATCGCGCCTCAGGCGAAGGCGTGAAAATAGAACTGGTGGTGCGGGGCGTGTGCTGTTTACGCGCCGGCGTGCCGGGGCTGTCGGAGAACATCCGGGTGAAGTCGATCGTGGGGCGCTTTCTGGAGCATTCCCGCATCGTTTGTTTCGGCGCCGGGGCGGGCTTGCCCAATGCCAACGCCAAAGTGTTCATTTCGTCAGCCGATTGGATGCCGCGCAATCTGGAGCGCCGGGTCGAGGTCCTGTGCCCGATCGAAAACGCGACCGTCCATAGAATGGTTCTCGACCAGATCATGGTCGCGAATTTGAATGACGAGGCGCAAAGCTGGTACATGGGCCCCGATGGGGTGTTTAAGCGCGTCGATGTCTCCAAGCTGCCAGACGAGCCGTTCTCGGCGCATGACTATTTCATGCACAATCCGAGTCTCTCCGGGCGCGGTCGCGCGCTCAAGGGCGACGCGCCCGTGGCATTTGACCATATCGGGGCGCGCCGCACCTCATAGCATGAGCGCCGCACCATGAGCGTCGCCAAGTTCTTGCGCGACACTGAGGACGCCGCCGTCATTGACGTCGGTTCGAACTCGGTGCGCCTGGTTGTCTATCGCCTCGATGGGCGATCGATGACGCCGTATCTCAACGAAAAGGTCATGGCCGGCTTGGGGCGCGAGTTGGCCCGCACGGGCGCACTCGCGCCCGATGGCGTCGAGTCCGCGCTGCGCGCGTTGAGGCGCTTTTCGACATTGCTCGAAGCGCAAGGGGTAACCCAGGTTTTCGCCGTCGCCACGGCTGCTGTGCGGGAAGCGAAGGATGGCGTCGCGTTCGCGACGCGTGTGAAGTCCGAGGTCGGGCTGGATCTCCGCATTTTGACCGGCGACGATGAAGCACGTCTCGCCGCGCTAGGCGTCAGCGCTGGCGCGCCGGACGCGTTGGGCGTTGTGGGTGATCTCGGCGGGTCGAGCTTGGAGCTGGTCGAAGTGTCGCCCAAGGGCGTAGGGCGGGGCGAAACCTTCGCGCTTGGGCCGTTGGCGCTCACGCGCGGCGAGTTTGATTATGACCGCGTCAGCGCTCAGGCTGATGCGCTTCTCGCGACCTCGAAGGTGTTGATGCGCGGTGGCGGCGATTTCTATGCCGTGGGCGGCGCTTGGCGGGCGCTGGCGCGCATCGATCTGCGCATGCGCGATCATCCGCTCGGCGTGTTGCATCATTACGAGATGTCGCGCGCGGAGACGCTGAAACTCACCGATCTGGTGCGCAAGCAGAGCCGGCGTTCCCTGGAAAAGCTCGAAGACGCCGCCGCCAAGCGCGCCGATACTCTGCCCTACGCGGCGGTGGTGCTGGAGCGCCTGCTAGCGGCCAGCAAGTTCGAGCGCGTGGTGCTGTCGGCGTTCGGCTTACGCGAAGGCGTGCTGATCGAGCGCATGAGCCTCGCCACCCTGGCGCAACATCCGCTGATCGCCGCGGCGGAGGCTCTCGCCGGCCGTTGGGCGCGCACCCGCGCCTTTGGCGCGGCGCTTGAGCGCTGGATCGCGCCCATGTTCGAAGGACAAATCGAGGTGTTCGCGGAGGGCCGCCAGAGCGTGCTGCGCGGCGCCGCCGCGCGCCTGGCCGACGTGGGTGGTCCGCTGCATCCCGATCAACGCGCCGAGATCATCTTCGACATGATCCTGCGCGCGCCTTTGGCGGCCATCAGCCACCCCGAGCGCGCGTTTCTCGCCGCAGCCATCCATCACCGTTACACGAAATCACCGCCGCGCCACGCCGCCGCCTATCACCGGCTTTTGACCGAAGAGGCGCAAGCCGCTGCTGCCGCCTTGGGAGCGGCGTTGCGGCTCGGGGCCGATCTCACCGGCCGCAATGAAAGCCTGCTGGCGTCGTTCGAGATTGGCGTCGTGGGCGGGAAATTGCTGCTGCGGGTCAAGAAAAAGCTTGCGCATCTGGTCACGGAAACGGCACAGCGCCGGCTCGATTATGCGGCGGCTTGCCTTGGGCTGACTGCGGAGACCAAGATTGCATGAGCGACGCCCCGCCCGACCGGCTCTCGGTTGATCCCGATAGTCCCTTCTATAACGACGCCGCGCTGACCCGCGGCGTGGGCGTGCGCTTCAGAGGCGCAGATAAGAACAATGTCGAGGAATATTGTGTGAGCGAGGGGTGGGTGCGTCTTGCCGTTGGCAACACGCTCGACCGGCGCGGCAAGCAGCTCACGATCAAATACAGCGGGCCGGTTGAGCCGTACTACAAGACCGACGCGCCAACCGAATAGCGCTCTGCGTGGGCTGAGCGTGAGAGAGACCAATGCTTCTGTTCACGCATACCGCGATGCTGGGCCACGAACCGCCGCTCGGCCACGCCGAGAGCCCGGAACGCTTGCAAGCCGTGCTCGATGCGTTGGACGGCATGGATTTGGAGCGCCGGGAAGCGCCGCTGGCGCACGCTGACGCCATCGCCCGCGTTCATCCCAAGCGTCTGATCGAGGCGCTGGAGCCGGCGTTTGCCGAAGCGCGCGAGATACGCGTGCGCCTTGATCCGGACACCTACATTTCCGCTGGTTCGCGCGAAGCGATTTATCGCGCCGCCGGTGCCTGCGTTGCCGCCGTCGATGCGGTGTTGGCTGGAGAGGACGACATGGCGTTTTGCGCGGTGCGCCCGCCAGGCCATCACGCCGAGCCGCTGACGCCGATGGGTTTTTGCGTGTTCAACAATGTCGCGATTGGAGCGCTGCATGCGCTAGATGCGCATGGCTTGTCGCGGGTGGCTGTCGTCGACTTCGATGTGCATCACGGCAACGGCACGCAAACCGTCGCCGAAAAAGAGCCGCGTCTGTTCTTCGCATCGACGCACCAGGCGCCGCTCTATCCCGGCACGGGCGGCGCTGACGAAACCGGTATTGGCGGCAATGTCGTCAACGCGCCGCTGCCGGCGGGCACACGCTCGGCCGAGTGGCGCGCGGCGATGGAGCGCCAAGTGTTGCCCGCGCTCGACGCTTTCGCACCCGAACTGATTCTGGTGTCGGCGGGGTTCGACGCGCACAAAGCCGATCCACTCGCGCAAATGGCGCTTGAAACCGAGGATTTCGCCTGGGCGGGGGCGCGGCTTCACGATCTCGCATTACGGCACTGCAAGGGTAAGCTTGTTTCGACCCTGGAGGGCGGCTACGACTTGCCCGCGCTGGCGGGGTCGGTGGTCGCCTATCTCACAGCGCTTCGGCGCGATTAGGTCCCGCTCACGGGGAGGGGGCGAGCGATCGCGCTCAAGGGTCAGAATGACGACGACCATGGCGCCCAACGAGACGCTGGATCGCCGCACAGCCGCGAAGATCGGATCGATCGTCATCGCGCGCCACGGCATGCCGCATGCGGACCGCGATGTTCTCGTCGATCGCCACGGCTATCGTGAGTGGTGGGCGGGATATGATCGTGCGCATCTGCATCCAGACGAAACGCCGCCAGAAGCGCTTGTGGGCTATGCCGCGCAAGCGGACATTCTCTACGCATCGACATTGCCGCGGGCGATGCACACAGCCCAAATGATCGCGGGCGGGCGCGAGGTGTTGACCGATCCCGTGTTCGTGGAAGCGGCGCTGCCGCCGCCGCCGATGTGGGGTAAGCTGCGCCCAGGGCATTGGGGCGTGCTTGCGCGCATCGCCTGGTGGTTTGGCGGTCACGACGGCATGGAAAGCCGCCGCGCGGCCGAGCAGCGCGCCGAGGCCGCAGTCGCTACGCTGACTGCCCAAGCTCTCCGCGGCAAGAACGTCGTGCTCTGCGCGCATGGCTGGTTCAATCGCATGATGCGCCCAGTTCTGCGCAGCCAGGGCTGGCGCGAAGTCGAGAACAAGGGCGACAAATACTGGTCCTATCGGCGCTATGTGAAACCGTAATCGTGGCGCCGCACTTCCAAATTCGCAGGGAAACCCATACTTTTATCGCCATGAGCTCCGAAGCCCGCGACCCAGCCCAGCTTTCTTTCGAAGACTCCTTGGCGGAGTTGGAGAAAATTGTCGCGCACCTTGAACGTGGCGATGTGCCGTTGGCGGACTCGATTCGTATTTATAAGCGCGGCGCCGCCCTCAAAGCGCGGTGCGAGGGCCAATTGAAGGATGCTCAGCTCGAGGTTGATCAGATCGTGATGGGACCGGACGGCCCGCGCGTCGAGCCCGCGAAGCTTGGATAGAAACGAAGGGAACAGAAACGCCATGGCCGACGATCCCCAAGCCAACGCCCGATTGCCGATCATCTCGTTTGAAGACTTTCTCAAAGTCGACATTCGCCTCGGCACGATTGTCGATGTGAAAGTGTTCGAGGAGGCCAAGAAGGCGGCGTTCCAGCTTTGGATCGATTTTGGCGAGCCGCTCGGCATCAAGAAGTCGAGCGCGCAAGTGACGTACAATTACGATCTCGGCGAATTGTTGGGCCGTCGCGTCGCTGCGGTCGTGAACTTCGAGCCCAAACAGATCGGCAAGTTCATGAGCGAGGTGCTCTGCCTTGGCTTTCCCGATCGCAACGGCAATGTCGTGTTGCTCAACGTCGATCGCCCCGCGCTCCAAGGCGGGCGGTTGTACTGAACGACCTCCCAACGCAAACGGCGCTCGATGAGTGGCGCGCCGGCTGGCGTGCGGTGCTCTCTGCGGGCTTGGGCGTGGCGACAGGCGTGTCGTTGTTTGCCTATCTCGTCAGTCTCTTCATTCGCCAATACGCCGCTGAATTCGGCTGGAGCCGTGGCGAAATCGCGTCAACGGCCTTTGCGACGCTTGCCGCTGGATTGACCGCGCCTTTCATAGGCCGCTTGGCCGATCGCGTCGGCGTGAGACCGGTTATCCTTGTGAGCGTGTTGGGGTTTGGCGCCGTTTGCGTCGCCATGGCCAACCAAACCGGCGACATAAGGTTCTATTACGCGCTCTATTTTTTGCTGATCTTGTTTGGCCTCGGCACTGGCTCCTTGACCTGGACGCGCGTGGTCGGCGTGGCGTTCGCCAGGTCGCGGGGGCTGGCATTAAGCGTCGCTTTGTCCCTCATCACGGTCACGGCGATGTTGATGCCGCCTCTGCTGCAAAGCGTGATCGATGCGCACGGATGGCGCGTAGCATGGCTTGTGCTCGGCGCTCTGTGCGTGGGCGCTGGCTTGCTCGCACTTGTGATCATGCCGGCGCCGCCAGCGCCAACAGAAACCGCGGCGGTGTCCAACTTGGCGCAGGCCGTGCGCGTGCCGGCGTTTTGGCTAGCCGTGACGGGCATGTTTCTCATCAACGTTCCGTCGGGCGGCATCATGAACCAAATGGCGGCGCTTATCGCCGACAAAGGCTTCACCGAGATCGAGGCGGCGCGGATCATGTCCGCGTTCGCGATCGCGGTCTTTCTTGGGCGATTGATCGCTGGCGTTTGCCTCGATGTTTTTCCAGCGCACATCGTCGCTTTTGCATCCATGGCGGCGCCCGCCATCGGGTGCCTGCTGCTCACCAATGTGGGCGGCGCGGCGCTCGCCATTGTGATCCTGGGCATTGTGCTGGCTGGCATGAGCCAAGGCGCGGAGGGCGATATCGCGCCCTTCATCGTCGCGCGGCGCTTCGGCCTTACGGCCTTCAGCGGCATGATGGGTGCGATGAGCGCCGCTACCGCTGCTGGCACGGCGGTTGGGGCGCTTCTTTTCGGCCGCGTCCACGACCACACCGGCTCATACGATATCGCGCTCGCGCTTGGGGCGGCGTCGTTCCTTGCGGGCGCGCTGTGTTACTTGGCGATCGGGCGAAGCCAACAAGCCGCTTAGGTTGGCGGCGGCGCCGGCGTTGGTTCGGGCGTTGGCGGCGCCAACGTCACCGGCCCTGTTCCCGTGTCCGGCGCGGGTTGCGGTGCTGGCGCTGCATCTGGCGGAACCAGATCCGGGTCAGGCGTCGGGGGCTGTTCCGCCGGCAGAGAGGGCAGCGGTTCCGTGGGTTGCTGGCTTTCCAGTTCCGCGATGCGGCCGCGAACAGCGATGGCGTGCTCGCTATCCGGAAAATCGGTCAGGAAGGCTTCCAGCGATTCAATCGAATCCGCGTCGCTTGCGGCCTCGAAGCTGCGTTCTTCCAACTCGGCGAGCGCCGCGAGCGCTTCCTCGCGATAGGACCCTTGAGCGCCCTCTATGAAAGTGCGCAGAGAGGCGGCGTCGTTGCGCTCGACCTCTTCCCACGCCGCTGATGATGTTTGCGCGCCTTGTGACTGGGACCAGAAATAGTATCCGCCGCCGCCAAGCACCGCGACCGCCACAAGCGCGGCGACGCCAAGCATCAAGCCATTGCCGCTGCGTTTGGGCTCGGGTGATGGCGGAGGCGCCGCCGCGCGTGGGGTTTGCGCGGGCGGGCGTTGAGCCGGGGCTCGCGCCTGAGGCGCGCGCGGCGCCGGCGCCTGCTGCTGAGCGCCCCTCGGGCGCTGTGCTTGCGCGGCAGCCATGGCGGCCGGGTTGGGTGCGCCTGGTTCAAAAAAACCTGACGGCGGGCGTGGCGCCGGCGGCGGCAATGGCGCCACGCCTGCTTTGTCGGTCACGATTTTGGCGAGTTCGCGCCAGCCGGGGAAATCGTCCTCGCCGCGCCACCCGGTGAGGTTCACGCTCTTTTCTCGCTGAAACGGCTCAGGGATTTGAGCGCTTTGCATTATCACATGGACGGTTTTGGCTTTGCTGGCGCCCGCGTCATCCACAAGCGCTGTCTGCGCCGCAGAGCGGGGCGACCACAAGGCGATGCACACCTGCGCAGCCTTGGCGGCGGCGCGCAGCTCCTCACCGGCGCTCTTTTCCAGCACCACCGTGAGTTTGGCCTGACGCAATTTCTCCGCCAGCGCACGCGCGGGCAGAGTGTCCTCAGCGGCGTGGATAATCACGACCGTCGGCATACGTGTTCCCCAGTCAACATTTCCGAACCCCATGATGCCCTGGAAGCCAGGGGCTTGGAAGTCCGCACCCCAGCCCCAAGACATTCCCTTGCAGCGGGAGCCCATCGAGTGGTTTGCGCCCGCCAGGCGCTCTGCTAGGGGAGGCGTCCCCCAAGGGCAAACCATCCATGACCCAGTTGAACACCCGCCTCAAGGACGCCGCCGAGCGCGTTCACAATGCCCTGGACACGTTGTTGCCGAAGGCCGCGGGGTCCGAGGCGCGGCTGATGGACGCCATGCGCTACGCCGCTTTGGCCGGTGGCAAGCGGCTGCGTCCCTTTTTCACGCTTGAAGCCGGGCGCTTGTTTGACGCCGATGAAGGCTCGCTGCTGCGCGCGGCGGTCGCGATCGAGTGCGTCCACACCTATTCGCTGATCCATGACGATCTGCCCTGCATGGACGACGACGACCTGCGCCGGGGTCGGCCGACCTTGCACCGCGCCTTCGACGAAGCGACCGCGCTGTTGGCGGGTGATGCGCTGCTGACCTTTGCCTTCGAGCTCTTGGCCGATCCCGCGACCCATCCCGATCCGCAAATGCGATGCCTGCTCATCACCGCGCTCGCCAAAGCCGGCGGGGCCGCTGGCATGGTGGCGGGGCAGGTGGCCGACATGGCCGGGCAAGAAATCGGCTCTGACCTCATCGCCGTAACGCGGATGAATCGGCTCAAAACCGGCGCGCTGATCAATTATTCGATCGAAGCGGGCGCCTTAATCGGCTGCGCCTCCGACGCCGAACGCACCGCGTTGACCCGTTACGCACATGACATCGGGCTAGCGTTCCAGATGGTCGATGACTTGCTTGATGCCGAAGGCGTCGTCCGCGACACCGGCAAGGCCGTCGGCAAGGACAAAGCGCGCGGCAAGGTGAACTTTGTCACGGTGATGGGCGCGGACGCCACGCGCGATCGCGTCGCCATGCTTGCCTCACAAGCCAAGCAGCACTTGGCGATCTTCGGGCCGCGCGCGCGGGTGCTCTCAGATGCGGTGGATTTTGTGGTGGAGCGGCGGTTCTAGGCTGCGGCGGGCACAAACCGTAACGCCACGCCATTGTTGCAATAGCGCAAGCCGGTCGGGCGTGGCCCGTCCTCGAACACGTGCCCCTGGTGCCCGAGGCACCGCGCGCAATGATATTCCGTGCGTGGCGTGAACAAGAGCAAGTCCTGCTTGGTTCCGACATTCTCGCGGATCACTTGAAAGAAGCTCGGCCAACCCGTGCCGGAGTCGAACTTCCATTCGGAGCGGAACAGCTCAAGCCCGCAACCGGCGCACAGGAAGGTTCCGCGCCGGTGCTCGTTGTTCAGCGCGCTTGTGCCGGCCCGCTCGGTGGCTTCTTGGCGCAGAACACGAAAGGCCATCGGGCTCAGCCGTTCGCGCCATTGATCTTCGGTGAGGCGCCGCCACGGGTCGTTGGCATAGCGCGCCTGGTTGGCGGCGCTGGGGATGGGCTGAGCCGCAGCTGAGCATGCCGGGAGGGCGAGCGCTGCGGCGGCGAGGAACAGGGCGCGGCGGGGGATCATGTTGCTATCTACGCCCGAGCGTCCGAACCGGTTTCACACTTTGGCAGGACTGCGCAGTGTCTCGAAGCAGGCTTCGATCGAATGCACGTTAGCCACCGCGTTCCGGAAGCTGGCGGGCGTCAGGTTGGCGTCGACCGTATGATCCAAGAGGTGGAAGAACGGCGCCCAGAAATCGTCTTCCGATAAAAAGACGATCGGCTTGGCGTGCAGATCGAGCCGCGCCCAGGAGAGCGTTTCCACCGCTTCCTCGAGTGTGCCAATGCCCCCGGGAAGCACGACGAACGCGTCGCTCTCCTCGAACATGATCATCTTGCGCTCGTGCATGGTGTCGACGAGCCGATGCGGCACCGCCTCGAACACAATCTCGCGGCGCTCTAGAAAGCGCGGCATGATGCCAAGGACGTCGCCGCCGGCTGCGTTGGCGGCTTTCGCGCAGCGCCCCATTAGCCCGACTGCGCCGCCGCCATAGACCAGCCGCAAACCCCGCTGCGCTAACGCAGCGCCAAAGCGCGTCGCCAGATCGAGATATTCCGGGCGCGTCGTTTCGGAGGAGCCGCAATAGACGCACACGGAGCGGATCGGCGGCGAAATCGGGCTAGAATCCATGGGGCGCATGTCATGCTATCAATAGGGCGCATTGCGGGCGAAAGCGAGGGCGCCTAAGTCGGGGCGCTGGGCTTTGGGAATCAAGACGACATGGCGCGCGGTGAAGGACGAGTTGTAGAGAAACCGGAGCCCGCCCCGGATGCCGCGCCGCCACTGCTGCGCACGGTTACGCGTTTGATGGTGCTGATAGGGGGGCTTTCGGGGCCAAACTACCGCGTGCGGCTTGTCGCGGCCTTGCTGCTGACGCTGGTGGGCAAAGTGCTGGCCGTGTTCTCGCCCTTGGTGCTGGCTGACGGCATCAACGCGCTCGCGGCGGGGCGCAGCGAGGGCGCGCTCAACGCCTTCATAGGCTTGGCAGGGTTCTGGGTGGCGTTGCGGTTTGCCTCGACGGCGGGCCCGCAGATTCGGGACGCGATTTTTCAGCCGCTGAGCGAAGAAGCGCAGCGGCGCGCGGGCGGGCGCGTGTTTCGCCATGTGCACTCGCTCTCGGTGCGGTTCCATCAATCGAAGCGCACGGGGTCGGTGTATCGCACCATCGAACGCGGCGTGCGCGCGATCGATTTTCTGTTGCGCTTCCTCGCCTTCAACATCGCGCCGACCGTGATCGAACTGGCGCTGGCCGCTGGCGTGTTGGCGTGGCGCTATGGCTGGAGCTTCGCGCTGATCGCGGCGGGCACAGTGTTGCTGTACGCCTGGGCCACGTTCGGCGTCACTGAATGGCGTCTGAAACATCGCCGCGAAATGAACGAGGCCGACACCGAAGCAGCGGGCCGTGCGGTGGATTCGCTGCTCAATTTCGAAACCGTGAAGAGCTTCGCCGCCGAGGAGCGCGAGAGCGAACGCTATGATCGGGCGCTGGCGTCTTACGCGTACGCGGCGGTGCGCTCGAACACCTCCCTGGTGATGCTCAACGTCGCGCAGGGTCTCATTATGAATGTCGGCCTTGTCGGCATGGTGATCGCCGCAGGGCTTCTCGTTGCGCGCGGGACGATGGGGCCAGGCGACATCACCGCCGTAATCCTCATCATGGTCAATCTCTACGGCCCGCTGAACATTCTGGGCTTTGCCTACCGCGAGATCAAACAGACCTCCATCGACATGGAGAAGATGTTCGTTCTCCTTGATGAAAGC
Organism: Hyphomonadaceae bacterium; assembly: GCA_022843225.1. Lineage (GTDB taxonomy): Bacteria > Pseudomonadota > Alphaproteobacteria > Caulobacterales > Aquidulcibacteraceae > Vitreimonas. The sequence goes on along the minus strand of JALHOC010000009.1, from coordinate 39,335 downwards.
CCCGATGTCGCCGACGCGCCGAACGCCGTGGCGCTCAAGCCCGCAGGCGGCGAAGTGGCGTTCGAGGCGGTGACCTTTTCCCATGAGAGCCGCGATCGCGGGCTTGAGAACGTTTCGTTCGTTGTGCCAGCGGGCAAGACGACCGCGATTGTCGGGCCCTCTGGCGCGGGCAAATCCACGGTGTTGAAGCTCCTGTTCCGTTTTTATGATCCGAGCGCGGGACGCGTGACTATAGACGGCCAGGATTTGCGCGCCGTCACGCAAGCGAGCTTGCGCCAAGCGCTGGGCCTCGTGCCGCAGGATGTGGTGCTGTTCAATGACACCATCCGCTACAACATCGCCTATGGCCGCCCTGACGCGACATTGGCGGAACTCGAACAAGCGGCCGCGCGGGCGCAATTGCTAGATTTTATCAAGGCGCTGCCACAAGGGTGGGATACGCGTGTTGGCGAGCGCGGCTTGAAATTGTCCGGCGGCGAGAAGCAGCGCGTCGGCATCGCGCGTGTCGTGCTCAAGGACCCGCGCATTCTCATCCTCGACGAAGCAACCTCATCGCTGGACAGCGGCACCGAGGCCGAAGTGCAGGATGCTCTGGAAGAAGCCTCGCGCGGGCGCACGACGATCGTGGTGGCGCACCGGCTCTCCACCATCGCCGGAGCCGACCAAATCGTCGTGCTCGACGAAGGCGCGATCGCTGAGCGCGGCACGCATGCGCAATTGATCGCGCGCGATGGGCTCTACGCCAGCTTGTGGAAGCGTCAGGCGGAAGAGCCGGAAGCAGCGACGGTCGCGGCGGAATAGGGCGCGCATCACCGCTGGGCGGCGGGGATGTCTGTGACAGCAGAAATCAAAACCGGCCGCCGCCGCATCATCGAATTCCTGCTCTCGCCGCTGCAGCGCCGCGTCGAGGAAGCGGGCAGGGAGAGGTAGGGGATGGACACCGACGACATGAGGGGGGCAGCGTGAAAACTTTGTTGCGCCTAGCCTGTTTAATTTTGCCCTTCGTTCTTTCGGGCTGCAACACTGCGCCCAGCACGCCCGAAGGCACGGTGCGCATGACGCTGCGGGGGCAGCAAGAAGGCACTGCCGCCATCCAGATTTGCGCGCCAGAAACATCGATCACGCAGCTCAGCCGGATGCTCGACGGCGGAAACACAACGTCGCTGTTCGAGCTTGCATTGGTTTGGAGCGATGGGCCGGGCTCATCGCTTAGTGTCGCCACAACGACGCAGCATCCGCCGCGACTTTTGTCGAGCGGCAGGGCGCATCCCGACGACAGATTGTCGATCACCGTAAGCATCATCGAACCAAATCCAGCATTGTCGCCGCTTCCACCGGAGGTGCTCATCCAGAACGACGAAAACAGGGTGGTGGATTTGCCGGGAGATGAGTTCGACCTCTATCGGGAGAGATCGTGGGGCGACCGCGAGGAATTGCGCCCGCCCAGCGGCGCTTGGCAGGGGTCAAGAGTAAGCATTTCTTGTCGCACAGATGCCTTTTCGATCGAATGGTTCGAGGGCCATAGCCTTTGCTACTACTCCTTTTCTGAAGCCGATCTTTATTACAGCGTCACAACTGGCCGGGCATGGCTGCAGTACTGGCCACAGGTGATTGATGCCAGCGTACAAGCAATCGCGCGCTACCGCGAACAATGCCGATAGGAGGGAAGATGACTCCGAGTGAAATTCGTGCCGCTTTGCTCGCACAGAGAGCTGAAATCGAGCACATGGCCGAGAGCGGCAATCAGGGAGCTGGGTAAGGGTGACATACACGATTTAGCGTCGATAATACGGGGATAGATTGCGCTATATCCCACACGCTGCGGTGCTCCCGCCCTTGAAAACAAAGCATCGCGCGGAAATCTATCCGACCGAGTTCATGTCTGTTGTACACTCCGCGTACCGCTTCGGCAGGAGGGCAGTTGGTCCGCTGTTCAGCCAAAGCCAGAAGCGGGGTGATTGAGCGTGAGGCGCGGAACTTGCCCTCCCTGGAGGGTTTACGGAGAGGGACAATCGCGTCCCCGCCCTCGCATGTGCGGAGGGGAAAGACAAACGCCGTTCCGGAAAACACGCCCGGGAGGATGACGCATGTCTGGGGTCCGCCAAAGGGGGCTTTGCTGGAGGTGCGCTCAAGGCCATGTTGGGGCCATGCAAGAGACCTTGGTGTCGATCTGGACGCGCACGCGGCGCACCTTGGAAGCGGCGGGCGTGGAGTTTCCCGTGAACGAAGCGCGGCTTTTGGTCGAAGCGGGCGTGGGCGTGTCGCGCTTGGACATCATCACCGACCCGCGCCGTCCGATCAGCGATGCGCAGGCCGCGAACGTCACGGCGCTGGCAGAGCGACGCGAGGCGCGCGAGCCGATGGCGTACATTCTCGGGCGCAAGTCTTTCTGGACGCTCGATCTCGAAGTCAATGCGGACGTTTTAGCGCCAAGGCCAGAGACAGAACTTTTGGTAGAGTTCGCCCTCGGACATCTGAACACCGATGCACCGGCCCGCGTGCTTGATCTCGGCGTGGGCTCGGGCGCGATCCTGCTCGCCATTCTGAGTGACCGGCCAAGAGCCGAGGGTGTTGGGATAGATTCTAGCGTCGGCGCGTTGGCTGTTGCACGCGCGAATGCAGAGCGTATCGGCGTCGCCGGCCGCGCGACCTTCATTCACAGTAATTGGTGGCGCGACGTGGAGGGCGCTTTTGACCTCATCGTCTCCAACCCGCCCTACATCCCCACGGCAGACATCGCTGGGCTTCAGCCCGAGGTCGCGCTTTACGAGCCGAAACTGGCCTTGGACGGCGGCGAAGACGGGCTCGATGCCTACCGCGCCATCCTCGACGGTCTAGCATCGCGTCTTCGCCCAGGCGGGGTTTTTGCCCTCGAAGTGGGCCAAGGGCAGGCTGAGGCCGTTGCAGCTCTGGCGATTGATCATGGTTTCCGGGTTGGCCCGCATCGGCTGGACCTTGCGGGTATTCCACGTGTGGTGACGGGTAAACTGACAGGCCCCGACTGAAAAAGCCCTTGGACGGCAGGCGCTAAAGCGGTAAGGTTCGCCCACGGAATCGATGGTGAGGCGTGTTCAGGGGCTGAACCACTCATCGGTTTGAGGCAGGGCGTAAGGCTCTCCCAGTATTCTCAGCAGAGGTTGAGACGGCGGCTTTTTTGGCTGCTCACTTAGATGCCCGAGGCACGGACGAACGGGCGGCAATATGGGTCAAAGCGCGGATTGTGCCCGGCGCGCGCGGCCCTGAATGGATCCCATGATACGGCAAGGTGATTTCTCGATGAAGCGTCAGCGTGGTCGCGGCCGCAAACCGGGCGGCGGGGGGCATAACAACAATTTCAACCCGCACCAGCCGAACCGGGCGATGGAAAGCTCAGGCCCCGACATCAAGGTGCGCGGGCCAGCGGCGCACATTTACGAGCGCTATCTGCAATTGGCGCGCGACGCATCGTCCTCCGGCGATCGGGTGCTGAGCGAAAACTATCTGCAACACGCTGATCATTATTTCCGCCTCGTCCGCCAGATGCAGCCGGCAATGCCGCCGCCACAGGCCGAACGCTTCGCGTCGGAAGTGAGCTATGAGGGCGATGAGGAAGAGGGGCCCGAGACTGAGGGCGGCGAGGTTGAGGCGCGCGAAGGCGGCGAGCAGCCCGAAGGCGAGCCCGGCCAGTCACAGCAGCAGCACCAAGGTGACCGTGGCGACGGCGATTTCCGTCGCCGGCGCGGGCGTCGCAATCGGTTTCGTCCGGGTGGTCCGGACGGCGAAGCCGCGCCGCAAGCCCGCGATGAGCGCGAGCCGCGTGACGAGCGCCAGGTTAGGGAAGAGCGGCCTGAACAGCGGGTTGAGCGTCCCGAACGCGCCGAGCGGCCAGAACGTCGCGAACGCGCGCCGCGCGAGCGCGCGGAGCAAGAGTCCGTGGAAGGCTTCTCCCACGGACCCAAGCCAGCGTTTCTCGGCGGCGACTAAATCAGTTTAGCGCTTACTCGGCATCGGCGGCCGAGGCGGCCCGGCCAGGCGGCGCTCGAGATATTGGCGCGCGTGGCGTTCAACGTCCGCAAGGTGATCCTCGCCGGGGTCGCGACCACGGAAGAAGTGGTCGGCGCCTTCGACGGCTTGGCCATCGACCTTGATGTTCTTTTGCGTGCGGATGCGGCTGATGACGCGTTCCATATCGGAGGCGGTCGTGACGCTGTCGCGGGTGCCGTAGATGATCACCCCTGAGGCCGGGCACGGGGCCAGGAACGAGAGATCGTAATGGTTGGCGGGCGGCGCGACCGCGATAAACCCATCAATCTCAGGCCGGCGCATTAGCAGCTGAAGGCCGATCCAGGCGCCAAATGAATAGCCGCCGACCCAGCATTGCTCGGCGTTAGGGTTCATGCTCTGCAGGTAATCGAGGGCGGAGGCGGCGTCGGACAATTCACCCATGCCGTTGTCGAATACGCCCTGGCTGCGTCCGATGCCGCGAAAATTGAACCGCAGTACGCCGAAGCCGTTCTCGCAGAACAGTTTATAGAGCTGGACGGTCACCCGATCCTGCATCGAGCCGCCCGCGCGGGGGTGCCCGTGTAGAATGAGTGCGATCGGTGCGCCCTCCTTGGGCGGCTCCTGATAGCGACCTTCAACCCGCCCGGCGGCACCCGGAAAAATCACTTCTGGCATTCAATGGGATCCCGACCGCCAAAACTGCGCGGCTAATTCTTGACCAAAACACTAGGGCATCTTAGCTGAAGCCCATCCCCGAGAGCGGGGGCGGCTTCTAACACGACAAATTGGGGCCGTGCGAGTGTCGCGGAAGGGCTTGTGATGCGATTGACCTCAAAAGGCCGGTACGCGGTCATGGCGATGGCGGATTTGGCGCTCCACGGCGGGGCCGAGCGCGCCGTGCCGCTTCAGGATGTGGCGCGGCGGCAGGAAATTTCGCTGTCCTATCTGGAGCAATTATTCGCGCGCATGCGTCGGGCGGGCCTGGTGTCTGGCGTGCGCGGCCCCGGGGGCGGCTATAGATTGTCTCGCGCCGCCGCCGAGGTGACGATCGCCGACATCATCCAGGCGGTGGACGAGCCGATCAAAACCACACGCTGCGAGGATGGCTCAAAAAAGAGTTGCATGGGCAAGCAAGGCAAGTGCATCGCCCACGGGCTTTGGGCCGAGATGGGCGTGCGCATTCAGTCATTTCTCGCGTCGGTGACTCTAGCGGACGTGCTCGAGCAGCGTTTCGATGGCGATAGCGCGCGTGTCGCGGCAGAATGAAGCGATGAACAAGAGCACGATCTATTGCGACTACAATGCTGGCGCGCCGGTGCGCGCGGAAGCGGCGGTGGCGATGGCGCGCGCGTTGGCGACGGGCGGAAATCCCTCTTCGGTGCATCGCTTCGGCAGACGCGCGCATGCGCTGATCGAGGACGCGCGTGAGCAGCTTGCGGCAATGCTGAACGCGCGCGCGGAGAATATCGTGTTCACGTCAGGCGCTACTGAAGCGCTTCATCTTGTGTTGTCGAGCGCAGGCGTAGCGTCGCTGATCCTATCGGCGGTTGAACATGATGCGCTGTTCGAACATGCCACGCGCGCGCTGGGCGTGAAGACAATCGCGCCGGTCAATTCAGATGGCCCGCTCGATTTGGCAAAGCTTGCGGCGCTTCTGGCGGATGCGCCAAGGCCGGCTTTGGTCGCCGTGCAATTGGCGAACAACGAAACCGGCGTAATTCAACCGGTCAGGAAGATCGCCGCGCTGTGCCGCGAACATGGTGCGTTGCTCCTGGTCGATGCCGCGCAAGCGTTCGGGCGTGTCCCGCTCAGCATCGCCGAGCTTGATGCGAGCTACCTCGTCGTCTCCTCGCACAAAATCGGCGGCCCGTCTGGCGCCGGCGCGCTTGTGCTTGCGCCAGGGGCACCGTTCTCGACATCGCGCTTTGGCGGCGGGCAAGAGCGTGGCCGTAGGCCAGGTACGGAGAACATGCCCGCGATCGTTGGTTTTGCGGTCGCGGCCGAGTGGGCCGTGCGCGACATGCCAACAGAATTGCGGCGAGTTGCTGCGATGCGCGATCGTTTTGAGTCGAAGCTCCCGAAGGATGCGGTCGTGTTCGGCCAAAATGCAACACGTCTATCCAACACATCCAACTTCGCGCTTGCTGGCGTTCCGGCTGAAACCGCTGTGATCGCCATGGACCTCGAAGGCGTGGCGATCTCGTCGGGTGCAGCGTGCTCGTCAGGGAAAGTGAAATCGAGCCGCGTTCTGACGGCGATGGGCGTCGCGCCGGCGCTTGCGAAGTGCGCGTTGCGCGTGAGCTTCGGCCATGAATCCAAGGACAGCGATGTCGATGCCGTGCTTGCCGCGCTGACCAAGGTCGCCGCGCGCCGGCGCGTTCTGGAAGGCGCTTCGCCGTGAGCGCTGTCAAAGATACGATTGATCGCGGCACAATCGACGCCGCGCGTGCGCTGGAAGGCGAGAAGTACAAGCACGGCTTCATAACCGGCGTGGAGCAAGAGTTCGCGCCGCCGGGGTTAAACGAAGACATCGTACGGTTCATTTCCGCCAAGAAGGATGAACCCGAGTGGATGCTGGTGTGGCGCTTAGAGGCGTTCCAACGCTGGCAGACCATGGAAGAGCCAACCTGGGCGCTCGTCCACTATCCGCCAATCGACTATCAAGCTGCGCGCTATTATGCGGCGCCGAAGGACGGAGCGAAATACAAGTCCATCGAAGACGTCGAACCCGAGATTCTTGAAACCTACAAGAAGCTCGGCATTCCGCTGCGGGAAGCCGAAACGCTGCTCGGTGTCGAGGGGGCGCCGAAGGTTGCGGTGGATGCGGTGTTCGACAGCGTGAGCGTCGTCACCACGTTCAAAGCGGAATTGGCGAAGGCGGGCGTGATCTTCTGCCCGATCAGCGAAGCCATCCGCGAGCATCCAGAACTGGTGAAGCAATATCTGGGCTCTGTTGTGCCGACGAGTGACAATTTCTTCGCCACCCTCAATAGCGCTGTCTTCTCCGATGGGTCGTTCGTGTACGTGCCGCCTGGTGTGCGTTGCCCGATGGAGCTGTCCACCTATTTCCGTATGAACGCACAGGGCACCGGTCAGTTCGAGCGGACGCTCATTATCGCCGATAAGGGCGCGTACGTTTCCTATCTCGAAGGCTGCACCGCGCCGATGCGCGATGAAAACCAGCTGCATGCCGCCGTAGTAGAACTTGTCGCGCTAGATGATGCGGAGATCAAATACTCCACCGTGCAGAATTGGTGGCCCGGCGATTCCGACGGCAAAGGCGGGATCTATAACTTCGTGACCAAACGTGGAGACTGCCGAGGCAAGCGGTCCAAGATTTCATGGACCCAAGTGGAAACCGGCTCCGCGATCACCTGGAAATATCCAAGCTGCGTGTTGCGCGGCGAGGAAAGCTCCGGCGAGTTCTATTCCATTGCCGTCACCAATGGCCGCCAGCAGGCCGATACCGGCACCAAGATGATCCATCTGGGCGCCAACACGCGTTCACGCATCATCTCCAAGGGCATCTCGGCGGGGCGTTCGTCGAACGCTTATCGCGGCTTGGTCTCGGCGCATGCGAAGGCTAAGGGCGCACGCAATTTCACCCAATGCGACTCGCTGCTGATCGGCGATCAGTGCGCGGCGCACACCGTGCCTTATGTCGAAACCCGCACGCCCGATGCGCAGTTCGAGCACGAGGCGACAACGACGAAACTGTCCGACGATCAGCTCTTTTATCTGCGCTCGCGCGGCATTCCCGAAGAGGAAGCGGTGGCGCTGTTGGTGAACGGGTTCGTGCGCGAAGTGCTGCAGCAATTGCCGATGGAATTCGCGGTGGAAGCGCAGAAGCTATTGGAAGTGAGCTTGGAAGGGAGCGTGGGATGAGCGCTCTATTCGTGCGTAATGAAGATGGCCGGGGGTTCAAACCGACGGCGCGTGGCGAAGTTCTGCTGCGGGTGTGGGACGTACTGAGTTGGATTGCGGCCGCAGGGTTTTTCGGGACCCTTTTGGCAACTGGTTCTGCGCCTCTCTGGCTCTACTTTTTAGTTGCCCCATTTTGTATCGCACCCTTCTTTGCGGCGATGTTCTTCAGCGGCAGAGGTCCGCTCGGTGCGCTTTTTTACTAAGCTCGAGCAATGCGGAGGCGGCATTCCGCCGAACGACAAGAAGGCGCTCAATGGGAGCGCGAGGGGGGAGATAGGTCATGAAACACATTTACGTCATTGCGGTCGCAGGGGCCTTGGGCCTAGCGGCCTGTACGCAGCAGAACACATCTGGGCCGACGGTTTACGATCTCTCGCTTTATCCGATGTGCGAAGAAGTCGAGGATGCATCCACGGCGACCGAAGGCTGCGTGCTGACGCAGGAGCCCATGCTGCATGCGCTTCTTGTTTCCTCCAGCGAAGGCACCACGGAGGTTCAGATCGTTGCGGGTGGCGAGGGCGGGCAGCTTATCCAAGAGGCTTCGGAAGCGTCGTCCTTCATTCCCACGCTCGCGGATCTGAATGGCGATAGCCAACCAGACCTACTCATCCCGTTGATGGCCGGCAACGTCAACACGACGTGGGCCGTCTATGCGGCTGGCCCGGAGGCCACTTACACGAAATTGGGTGAGATCAACGGGATCGGCTGGGGGCCATCGGCGACTGGCCTGTTGGCGGTTCCCGCGCGCTCGAGCGCCGCGTCTTGGGCCGTCGAATTCTTTGATGTGGAACCGGGCGGTCTCACGCTCATCGCAACAGTCGAGACCGCGATAGAGGCGACCGGTGCGGCGCCCACGTGCCGTCTGATTGGAACGCCTGTGCTGGGCGCCCAAACACTTGAAGAGGCGCAAGCGCAGTATTGCGGCGATCCGGCGGTGGCGGGAATCTGGACCGACGGCCCGCCTGATGATCCTGCTACAAAGTGAGGCTGCCATGATGCGACAAGTTCTCCTCATTGTGGTTGCAGGTGCAGTGCTCACTGCTTGTAACCAACCAGCGCAAGCGCCCGTTTCGGAAACGCCCGCAACCGTTGCACAACCGGCGACAGCGCCAAACCTGCCGCCTGTGGCTCCAGAGCTTCTCAGTGCGGCGAACGATCAGTTCGTCGCCATTGAGCCAAGCGAAATAGGCGTGTTCGGCGCGCCGACAGTTTACGAAGCCGTCGCGCCGCTCTTGGGACCGGAAGTGTCTGAAGCCGCAAACATTAGCCTTAGCGTTCGCGAAATCGGTGATGACGCTGTGGCCGATGTCGCGAGCACGGGCTTGTTGGATGATTCCGTTTCGGCAGCGCATGTGCGCGTCGAGTTTCGGCGCGAGCCGCCCGAGGGCTGGTATCCGGTCAACGCGTATCGCCGCCAGCAATGCGCGCGCGGCGAGGCTGCTGGACAATGGAGCGCAAGCCCATGTCCTTGACGCAGGAGGTCTGGTTCGCACGGTGCTTTCCGTTGGGGTCGATGCGCGCCGGCATGGCGCCGGTGCATTGGAAAGGCTGGCTGGTGTTGGCAGGGTTTGTCGCTGGGCTCGGCGCGAGCGGCGCGTTCGGAGCGTGGCTCGCCTCAATCGGCCTCGCCGTAAAGGGCATCGCCGCGTTCGGGATTGGTGCGTTCGGTTCCGCGCTCGGCCTCATCCGCGCCACACACAAGAAGGGCGATCACGTCAATTGCGTCGCCGATTACGAGAAGGGCAAACTGCGTGTTTGAGGTGAAGGATCTGCACGTCACGATCGGCGATGCCGAGATCATCAAGGGACTGACCTTATCGGTGCCCGCTGGCGAAACGCACGCCATCATGGGCCCCAATGGCTCAGGCAAATCGACATTGGCCTATGCGCTGAGCGGACGCGACGGATACGAGGTCAGGAAGGGGACAGCCAGATTGAGCGGTGTTGATTTGCTCGCGCTAGAGCCGGAAGCGCGCGCGGCGCAGGGTTTGTTTCTGTCGTTTCAATATCCGGTGGAGATTCCCGGGCTATCGGCGATCGCGTTCCTGAAAGCCGCGCTGAATGCCCAGCGGAAGGCGCGGGGGGAAGATCCGATGTCGTCGCCGGCTTTGCTGAAGCTGCTGCGCGAAAAGGCGGCAGCGCTCAATATCAGCGAGGAGATGCTGAAGCGGCCATTGAACGTCGGCTTCTCGGGAGGTGAGAAGAAGCGGTTTGAGGCGCTGCAAATGGCGGTGCTGCAACCGCGCTTCGCCATTCTGGATGAAACCGATTCCGGCCTCGATATCGATGCGCTGAAATTGGTGGCGGAGAATGTGAACGCGTCTCGTGCGCCTGATCGTGGGTTGCTCGTGATCACGCACTATCAGCGGCTGTTAGACTACATAGAGCCCGATAAAGTTCACGTGCTCGCGCGCGGGCGCATCGCCAAAACCGGCGGGCCCGAACTCGCGCTCGAATTGGAGCGCGAAGGCTATGACAAGTATCTGAAAGCGGCGGCGTGATGAACACGCTGCCCACTCGCCGCGTAGAGGCTTGGAGATATTCTGACCTCGCGCGCGCGCTTGACGGCGCGTCGACGCCAATGGTCGGCGATGGCGAGATCATCGAGCGTTTGGCGCGCGGTGCGACCGCGTTCACGGAACGCGTTCTCTCTGGAGGCGAGAAAGACGTCGTTGTTGACTATGTTGAGCCGGAAGGGTTCGCGCCGCGCGCCGAGAGCATCATCGTCGGCGCGGGCGGCGCGTATCATCGAATTGTGTTGCAGCGCGGCGATAGCGTCGCTCTATCATCGTGCCGCGTCCGCTTGGAAGCTGGCGCTGTGTTCCGCCAGTTTATCATCGCCGAAGGCGGCAAGCTTGCGCGCATCGAAACCCACGTGGACGTGGCAGGCGAAGGCGCGGAAGTGGAGCTGAACGGCGTCTATCTGTGCGCCGAGGGGCGTCACGCCGATCTCACGTCGGTCGTCACGCACAAAGCGCATGGTGGGAAAACAAACCAGCTGATCAAAGGCGTCGCGCGCAAAGGCGGGCGCGGCGTGTTTCAGGGCAAGATTTTGGTCGAACGCGCGGCGCAGAAGACCGATGCGCGCCAATATCACCACGGCATGCTGCTGGAGGAGGGCGCAGAGATTTTCGCCAAGCCAGAGCTGATGATCCATGCTGACGATGTTGCCTGCGCGCATGGCAACACCGCAGGAGGTCTCAACGAAGGACCTCTCTTCTATCTGCGCTCGCGCGGGGTGCCCGAGGCTGAGGCGCGCGCGCTCTTGACCGAGGCGTTCCTGTTGGAAGCTCTGCCCGATTGGGCGCCGCCGGATGTGCGCGCCGAGATCGAAGCGCGCGCCTCGGCTTGGTTGCGAGGCGCGCCATGAGGTTTGATGTCCAAGCGACCCGCGCGCACTTCCCGATCCTGTCGCGGCAGGTGAACGGACGCCCGCTTGTGTATCTCGATAACGCCGCCAGCGCGCAGAAGCCCGAAGCCGTGATCGAGGCCATGGCCGGCGCCATGCGCGGCCAATACGCCAATGTGCATCGCGGCCTTCACACGCTGGCGAACGAAACCACGGAGGCGTTCGAGCAGGCGCGCGCGCGCGTGCAGCATTTCATTAATGCCCCGACGCCAGAGAGCATCGTCTTCACCAAGGGCGGGACACAGGCGATCAATATCGTCGCCGCCGGGATTGACGTGAAGTCAGGCGACGAGATTGTGCTCTCGGTGATGGAGCATCACTCTAACATCGTTCCATGGCACTTTCTACGTGAGCGCAGAGGCGCTGTTTTGAAGTGGCTCGATATTGACGACGATGGCGGCATCGATCTTGAGGCATTGGACGCCTTGATCACGCCGCGTACGAAGATGGTGGCGCTGACGCACATGTCGAATGTGCTGGGCGTGAAGACTCCAGCGCGGCGGATTGTTGATATCGCGCATGCTAAAGGCGTTCCGGTGTTGCTCGATGGTTGCCAAGCTGTCGTGCATGGCAATGTCGATGTGCAAGCGCTCGATCTCGATTTCTACGTCTTCACCGGTCACAAGCTCTATGGGCCGACAGGCATAGGTGTGCTTTACGGCAAACTCGATCGCCTCGCAGCGTTGGCGCCGTTCGAGGGTGGCGGCGAGATGATCGACATCGTCGAGCAGGGTCGCGTCACCTACAACGAGCCGCCGCATCGCTTCGAGGCCGGGACGCCGCCGATTCTAGAAGCGATTGGCTTGGGCGCGGCGATAGAATGGTTTGCTGCCCAGGATCGCCCCGCCATAGAGGCGCATGAAGCCGCCCTGCGCGACTACGCCATGGATGGGTTGCGATCGCTGAACTGGGTAAAACTCTATGGCGAGGCGCGCGACAAGGGCGCGATCGTGGCCTTCAATATCGAGGGTGCGCATCCGCACGACGTGGCGCAAATCCTGGACCGCCAAGGCGTCGCCGTGCGGGCGGGCCATCATTGTGCACAGCCGCTCATGCAGCGCCTCGGGGTAAGCGCTACGGCGCGCGCGAGTTTTGCGTGCTATAATACACATGAGGAAGTTGATGTGTTCGTCGAAGCCTTGCACAAGGCTCGGAAATTGCTGAGTTGACATGATGGACGGCGCTGTTTCACCGACCACTGCTCTGCCCCAAGCCGAGCTGGACCGCATCACCGATGACCTCGTCACGGCCTTCAAAACCGTGTTCGATCCGGAGATCCCGGTTGATATCTATGAACTCGGCCTCATCTATAAGGTCGATATCAATGACGACGGCCATGTCGATATCGACATGACGTTAACGGCGCCGGGCTGCCCGGTAGCCGGCGAGATGCCCGGCTGGGTCGAGGACGCCGCACGCAAGGTCGAAGGCGTGGCGGGGGCGAAGGTGAACCTGGTGTTCGATCCGCCATGGACGCCCGCGCGGATGAGCGATGAAGCCAAGCTTGAGCTGAACATGTTGTGAGGGAGACGATCATGAGTGACGAGAAAAAGCCGGCGCCAGCCGCACCGGTCGTTTTATGGATTTCTCTGGGTGTCGTGTTCTTGTGCGTGGGCATCGTTTTCTTCACGACGATGCACTGAGCCAATGTCTCGCAGACCCCGCCCCAAGATCGTGACGCTCTCCGCCGCCGCTGCCGCGCGCGTGAAGGAGATTATGGGCGCATCCGCGAAACCGTATCTGCGCGTGGGCGTCAAGAATGGTGGCTGTGCGGGCATGGAATACGTGCTCGATTATGCCGACGCGCCGGAATCGTTCGATGAGCTGGTCGAAGATAAGGATGTGCGCATCCTGGTGAAGGCGGACGCGGTGTTGTTTCTGCTCGGCTCTGAGATCGATCACGAGACGACGCGGCTCGCGTCCAAGTTCGTGTTCAAGAATCCCAACCAAACCGACGCCTGCGGCTGCGGTGAGAGCGTGACAATCGTGGCGGCGAAAGAAGACGCCTAGTGACGGGAACCAACAGCTTCCAGGATTTCGTGAAGGAGTTGTTCACTGGCGTCGGCGCCGTCCAGATCAAGCGCATGTTCGGCGGCGCGGGCGGTTATGCCGATGGCGTCATGTTTCTGCTGCTTGCCGATGATGCGATCTACCTCAAGGCCGATGCCGTGCTGAAGGATGAATTGCGCGCCGAGGGTTCAGGACCATTCATCTGGGAGCCGGCGAGTGGTCCGCGCGCAGGCGAGAAGGTCGAGATGGGCTATTGGCGTCTGCCGGACGGTGCGCTTGACGATCCAGACGAAGCCGCGCGATGGGCGCGCAAGGCGCTGGCAGTCGCCAAAGAGGCGGCGGCCAAGTCTAAAGGCAAGCCGAAGGCACCGCGTAAGCGCTAAAAATCCGCCAGCCCGTCCTTGTCGAGATCGCGGGCGCGTTCGACCCAATTCTCATTCGGCGGCGTCGCGCCCATCCACATGCCCAAGGGCGTCTCATGCCAATCTGTCATGCCAATGCCGAGCGCGATCAGGCTCGACGGGATCAGGAACGCCGCCAACGCGACAATAGACAAAAAGCCGTCACTGGCTTGGATGTCGGCCCACGAGCCGCCCTCTAGCCAGATGCGCATCATTTCGGCGACCCAGGAGAGTTCCTGCATCGGTCCAGACTACAATGGCGGCGTTAGAGAAATACGAAGCGGCGCGGTTAAGCGCCGATAAACCTAAGCGCCCGTGAATTTCGCTGGGCGCTTCTGAAAGAAGGCCGCGACCCCTTCGGCGAAATCGGCGCCGTGACCGGCGTCGCGTTGCGCTTCACGCTCGGCCCACAATTGCTCCGCCCACTCCGCATCAAGCGAGTGCCAGGCGAGCTTGCGGATCATGGCCAACGCGCGTGTGGGACCGCTGGCCAAGTCGCGCGCCATCGTCATGGCTGTTTCGGCGAGTTCGCCATCGGGCACGCAGCGATTAATCAATCCCCATTCCAGCGCTTTGGCGGCTGGCAGCTTTTCGCCCAGCAGCATGAGTTCCATGGCGCGTACGCGCGTCGTCATGCGGGGCAGCAAATAGGTCGCGCCCGCGTCGGGCACGAGACCGATCCGTCGAAAGGCTTGTAGGAAATATGCGTTTTCAGCGGCGAGGATGATGTCGCCCATCAACGCAAAGGACGCGCCGGCCCCAGCGGCGACGCCATTGATAGCTGTGATGAAAGGAATAGGCAGGTCGCGCAGAGTCGTGACGAAGACGTTGTAGCGTTTCTCTAGCGTTATGCCCGCATCGATGCGCCCATCTGGGCCGAGCTCGCCTCCGGCGGTCGTGAGATTGGCGCCCGAGCAGAAGCCGCGGCCTTCACCGGTCAGCAGCGCGCAGCGCGCCTCGGCGCCAGCGTGCCTGAAGGCGTCCGTCAGTTCGTCGACCATGGTCGGGTCAATCGCGTTGAGGGTCGCGGGGTCCGCGAGCGTGATCCGCGCGACGCCGTCGATCAATTCGTACTTGATTTTGGCGTAGGTCATGAGGCTCTCCGCTGGCTGCGGAAGCCGGTGTACGTGGTTCGCGCGCTCTTGAAAACGCTACGCAACGTAAAGGACGGGCGTGGCGTCGGTCGTGACCTGGTTGCGCCCGTTGCGCTTGGAGGAATAGAGGCACGCGTCCGCGCGTTCGATGATGCCCTGGGGCGTATCGCCGGGCTGGAGCCGCGCAATGCCGAGGGACACCGTCACTTGGCCCAGATCCTCATTGGTTGAGCGGCGGCGCAGGCGCTTGGCTTGGATGGCGCGCCGCAGGGTTTCAGCGACCTGGGCGGCCACTTGCACGCTCACACGCGGCATGATCATTGCGAATTCCTCGCCGCCATAGCGCGCGACCAGAAAGTCCGGGCGCGCATGCGCCTGCATGGCGCTCGCAAGAAAGCGCAGGATCTGATCGCCGGTATGGTGGCCCCAGGTGTCGTTGAAGCGCTTGAAATGATCGACATCGCACAGCAGCAGGCACATCTCTGTACGGCCAGCTCGTGCTTCCTCGATGCGCATGCGCAGGGTTTCATCAAACATGCGCCGATTGGCGAGCCCTGTCAGGCCGTCGGTTAGAGACTCCACGCGCACGGACTCTAGCGTCTTGCGCATGGTTTCCATTTCGCGCGTGGACTTCTGCAGTTCTGAATTCAGGTGTTGGTTGTGGTTGGCCATATCGAGCGTGGCGGCCGCTAAGCTCGACACGATCTGGCGGATTTGTTCGGGCGCGAGGCCGCGATTGAGGTCGGTGGCCGCAGTTTCCAGGGTGCGCCCGTAATCGCCGCTCTTTTCCTCCGCTTGCCTGAGGAAGTCGACGACCTGGCCAAGGTCGCGCGCGATCCGCTCACCGGCCAGCAGGATCTGCGCCGAAGCGTCGCCGCCGCCGAAGAAGCGTTCATAGAGCTGATCGCAGGCCTCTACGTCAAAACTTTCGCCCGAGGCGATGCGGGCGTCGATGGCTTCTCGAAGAGGCTGAACGCCACCAAGCCTGTAGCTAAGCCATACCTGATAGTTCGAGCCTGACGGCGGCACGTTGTGCAGGCGCATCAGGTCGAGCGCTTCCTGGGCGACCGTGGCCCCGCCGGGGCCCAGCAGAAGAGAAGATTGATCGGTCAATTTGGGCCGCCCTGAATCAAATACATTAGCCCCACGCTAGGGTCGGGAAAGTGGACGATGGGTTAATGCGGATTAGGAGCTAAGCGATTTTCTCGATTGCGCTGCCCTAGGGGCCAGGGGCTAGATTGTAGTGGCGCGGACGGAGGCGCGCGCCCATGAACAAGCCCATGATGCTCTCGATCGAAGATGCCAAGGCGCGCATGCAGGCGCTGTTGGATGCCCAGAAGCGCGCCAATCTGCGTCAGGGTGCGCCGGATGCGCGCTTGCGCAAGGATCGCCTGACGCGCTGCATCAATCTGTTGTTGACGCACCAAAACGAATTCGTCGACGCGATCATTGCGGACTTCGGCGCCCGCTCGCCCGACATGACGCGTTTGACGGATATCGCCTCCGCGCTCGGGCCGCTGAAATCGGCGCGCGCCGAGCTTGAGCACTGGATGAAGCCGCAGAAGCGCAAGGTCAGCCCGGCGGCGCTGGCCGTGTTCGGCGCGAAGGCGGAAGTTCGCTATCAGCCCAAGGGCGTCGTCGGAGTGATGACGCCATGGAACTTCCCCGTGCAATTGGCGATGGACGCGGTGGCTGGCGCTTTCGCCGCCGGCAATCGCGTCATGCTCAAGCCCTCGGAGTTCACGCCAGCGACGTCGGCGCTATTGGCGCAGACCTTCGATCTCTATTTCGATGATGAGGAGATCGCAGTTGTTCTCGGTGGCGCCGACCTCGGCGCCGCGTTTTCGAGCCTGCCGTTCGATCATCTGATCTTCACCGGCGCTACATCTGTTGGCCGCCATGTCATGCGCGCGGCTGCAGAAAACTTGACGCCAGTAACCTTGGAACTCGGTGGCAAATCGCCGGTGGTGATCGGCAAAAGCGCTGATCTCGCCAAGACCGCCGCGCGGGTCATGAACGGCAAGACGATGAACGCCGGGCAGATCTGCCTCGCGCCCGATTATGTGCTGGCGCCAAAAGAGAGCGTAAGCGGCTTCGTCACCGCCGCGCAGGCGTCGGTCGCCAAGATGTTCCCGACCATCCGAGACAACGCCGACTACACCGCGATGATCAATCAGCGTCACTTCGACCGCGTCAAAGGCCTCATCGCCGACGCGCGCGCCAAGGGCGCGGAGGTGATCGAGATCAATCCCGCCGGTGAGGATTTCAGCCAGCAAGAACATCGCAAAATCCCGCCAACCTTGATCGTCGGCGCCACCGACGACATGGGCGTGATGCAGGAAGAGATCTTCGGCCCGGTGCTGCCGATCCGCACCTATGAGAGCGTTGACGGCGCTATCGGCGAAATCAATGCCCGGCCTCGCCCGCTTGCGCTCTATTATTTTGGTGAGGACGAAGCCGAGAGCGAGACAGTCTTAAGCCGCACTACCTCCGGCGGCGTCACCATCAACGACGTCATCTTCCACTTCTCGATGGACGATCTGCCGTTCGGGGGCGTCGGCGCCTCAGGGATCGGCGCCTACCACGGCAAGCGCGGCTTCATCGAGTTCAGCCACGAGAGGGCGATTTACCGGCAGATGGCGTCGGAGCTGCTGGCTATGTTGCGTCCACCCTATGGCGAAGCTTTCCGTAAGCAGGTTGCCTCGCGGTTGAAACCCTGAGACCAAACCCCAGAATTGGGACGTGATTTCGCCTTTCGGTTCCGGTAAGACTCGGGGCTGGAACCGCGAAGGGATATCCATGAGCCTTGGCCTTATTCTCCTGATCGTCGCCGTCGTTCTCGTCGTGCTGCTGATCGGCATCTACAATCGCTTGGTCGCGCTACGCCAGAACTGCAATCAGGCTTTCGCCGATATCGACGTGCAGCTAAAGCAGCGGCATGACCTGATCCCCAACCTGGTCGAGACCGTGAAGGGCTACGCCGCCCACGAAGCGGGCACGCTGGAAGCGGTCATTCAGGCGCGGAACGCGGCCGTCACCGCTGAACGCACCGGCGATCCCAAGGCGATGGGCCAGGCCGAAGGCATATTGGGCGCAGCGCTTGGGCGACTGATCGCCCTCTCGGAGGCCTATCCGGACCTCAAGGCCAACACCAATTTCCAGCAATTGCAGGCAGAGCTTTCCGACATTGAGAACAAGCTCGCCGCCGCGCGCCGCTTCTTCAACAATGCCGTGGGCGAGTACAATACGGGCCGCGAGCAATTTCCGGCCGTTCTGATCGCGGGCCCCTTCGGCTTTGGCCCGCGTGATTTCTTCGATGTTGGCGAAGACAATCGCGCGTCCATGGACGCCGTGCCCCCGCAGGTGAAGTTCAACTAGGCGGAGCGCGCTCGTGGCCGCCTATGGCCTGCAGACGCACATCTGGAACAATAATGGGAAGTCCGTGCTCTTGATGGCCGGATTTCCCGTTCTGTTGTTGCTGCTCACCTATGGGCTGTTCCTGCTGTTCGCGGGGCTGTCGGGCGCGAGCATCGGCAAGGATGCGGTCGCGGGGCCATTTCTGTGGGCGGCGGATGCGTTGTCGCGGGCCTGGCCGTTCGCGATCGCGGGCGCGATCCTATGGTTCGGCATCGCCTACGCTTTCTACCAATCGATCATCGACGCGGCGACCGGCGCGCGCTTGGTAGAGCGCCAAAGCGAGCCACGGCTGTACAATCTGTTCGAGAACCTGTGCATCTCGCGCGGCATCAAGACACCAGCGCTGCGCATCATGGAAGTCGAAGGCATGAACGCCTTCGCCACGGGGCTTCATGAAGGCCAGTATTCGGTCACGGTGACGCGTGGGCTGATGAACGCGCTGAATGACGAGGAGCTTGAGGCCGTCCTCGCGCACGAGCTGACGCACATCCGCAATCGCGATGTGCGCTTGCTGGTGATCTCCGTCGTTTTCGTGGGCATCTTTTCCTTCGTTGGCGAGATCGCCTTCCGCGGGCTTCTGCACTCAGGCGGCATGCGCTCAAGCGGCGGCGGGTCGCGCTCGTCGAGCCGCGACTCCGGCGGCGGGGCGATTGTTGCGATCGTCGCCGCGCTCGCCATGATCGCGATCGCCTATGCGCTGGCGATCGTGATCCGCTTCGCGCTGTCGCGGCGGCGGGAGTATCTGGCCGACGCAGGCGCGGTGGAGCTCACCAAGAATCCCGACGCTATGATCTCCGCGCTGCAAAAAATTTCTGGCAACGCCGTCGTCAACGCGCCGTCGGAAGTGCGTGAGATGTTCATCGAGAATCCGCACTCGGATTTCGCGAGCCTGTTTGCGACCCATCCGCCGATCGAGAAACGTGTTGATCGGCTGGCGCGTTATGCCGGCGGGCGCGTGGCTGTGGCCGAAAAAAATGCGGGCGCGGCGGCAAAACCGCGCCCGCAAGGGCCATGGGGCTAGAGGGCGCGTAGGCTCTGCCCGATCGCGCGCAGCGTCTCGGGAAGGGCTTCCACCCAAACGCGGAATTCCGGAATGAACTGATAGCCCAGCACGGCGCCTGCGATCATTGCGAGGAAGGCGATGAAATCGCCCGAAGGCCGGCCGTGATAGCTATAGCCGCTGGCGGCGGCGTAAGACGCGCGACGGAGGTAGCGCAGCGGTGTTGAGATCGCGCCATAGGCGATGCACAAGATCACGATCGCCAGCCAGAGCGGCACGTCCGCCGGCGGCGTCCAGTTCAGCACCGCGCCGGTGTTCAGCAACGCGAACAACGCAACCAGGAACCCGATCAAGAGTGCGGCGCCAGCGACACTCAGAATGAACGCGGCAAGTCCCGCGAAGATGCGTGTCGCGTAGCCCACGGGCCGTGCGGGGGCCTGAGGCTGCGCGCCGAATTCCCCGCTGCGTCCTGGCCCCTGCACATCTGCGAAGAAAGGGCCTGCGCGCCACGAGCGGCTTTGATCTCGCCAAGCGCGGCGCTGCGCCCGCCACGAGCCGCGCCAATCGCGCGAGATATCCTCCGAGACGCGGGCATACTCGCGTTTGGCGCGGTCGATGACTTCCTGGGCATTGAACGGCACGCCGTGCGCCTGCGCCCATTCTTCGCTGGTGTGGGCCGAGGGGATGATGAACATCGCGATCAGATAGACGAGGAACAACCATCCGCCGGTCACGAAGCCCAACACAACGGCCAGGATGCGGATGATGTTGACGTCAATATCGAGATAGGCGCTTAGGCCCGAGCAGATGCCCGCGATCATGGCGCCGTCGCGAATCCGGAACAGGCGCTTGCGCGCGCCCTCAACGCCTGGGCTTTCAGCGCGTTGCGTTTTTGCGTCGCCTTCGCCCTCGACAGGGCCCATCTCAGTCAACACGGTCGTCATCTCGTCGGCGGTCACCACCGATTTCGCGGGCGAGAGGAAGCGCGCGCACTTGTCGGCGATGGCCTGTTCGAGGTCGCGGACGATTTCCCCTTTATCGGGGTTGTCTGCGAGCGTGGCCTCCGCTCGCCCAATGTAGGCGCGCAGCGCGTCATAGGCCGGCTCCTCCAGTTGATAGGAGTTGCCGTTGAGATTGATGGTGACGACGCGTTCCATGATCAGCGCCCCAGTGTTTCGAGTGTTGAGGTTAGGAGCCGCCAATAGGCGGCGAGGTCGGCGAGCCGCGCCTGACCCTTGTCGGTGAGCGAGTAGTACTTGCGCGGCGGGCCTGCCTCAGACTCCACCCATTCATAATCGACGAGGTCGTCGCGGCGGAGTTTGGAAAGAAGCGGGTAGAGGGTGCCTTCTTGCGTGACGAACGGTGTTTGCGCGAGCCGGCTCAGGATGTCGGCGACATAGACCCGCTCCACCGAAATGATGGTCAGGAGCGCAAACTCCAAAAGTCCCTTGCGGACCCCGCCAAACTGCTCGTCTTGCGACATAAAAAGCTACCTTTAGAAATAAAGGTAGCTAGGCGACGCTTAGATGTCAAGTGTGGCAAGGGTCTGATTTTTGGAAGGCGGACTACAGGCCGTGACCGGCTGGCAGCGGGGGCGCTTCGCGCAGAAGCGTAATCGCGATGCGGCGATTGCCCGGAACTGTCGGATCGTCGGCGAACAAGGGCTCAGAGTCCGCGCGTCCGGCGACCTGATAGATGCGCGTGCTCGGGATGCCTTGCGCCAACAAAATGCGCCGCGCGGCATTGGCGCGCTCAGCCGAGAGCTCGAAGTTCGAAGGAAAGCGTCCGCCGGGTGCCGAGCCGTCGGTGTGGCCTGAGATGGTCAAGCGGTTGGGCAATTGCGTGATGATCCCCGAGATCGCGACCAGCAATCTGCGCGCGCGGTCGTTGGGCTGGGCGTCACCCGGGTTGAACATCGAGCGGCCCTCTTGATCGACGATCTGGATGCGCAGGCCCTCGGGCGTTTGCTCCATGATCACATTGCGCGAGAGTTCCGCGACATCGGGCATGTCGGCCATGGCTTGACGAATGGCGACCTCGGCGCGGGAGAATTCGGCGCTTTCACGCAAAGTCCGCGCGCGGGCAAGCGAGGACTCATCGGGGCTCTGCTCGCCGCCTTGGCTTTGCGATTGCGCCTCGCTCTCAGCGGTGTTGTTCGATGTGTATTGCGGTTCAGCGGCTTGAGCCACCGGCGCGGAGTGCCCGTGGCGGGCGCCTTCCTCGGCGAAACTCGTGCCTTCAAGCAGACCGCCCGCGCCGGAGGACACGCGGCTGACGCTCGCGGGTGCAAAGAACTCGGCGATGCCGCGGCGCTGCTCGGGGCTGGTGGTGTTGATCAGCCACATCAGCAGAAAGAACGCCATCATCGCTGTCACGAAGTCGGCATAGGCGACCTTCCAAGCGCCGCCATGATGGCCGCCGCCGGAGACTTTCTTGATCTTCTTGATGAGGATCGGGCGCTGATTGGTCGCGGCTGCCATAAGTCCGTCCGTTCTGGCGGAGAAGCGCGCACTCATGCCTAATCGGGGTTAAGATCACGTTGAAAGGCGCGGGTGAGGCAAGATGGCGAAGGTTGCGTTTGTTGGTCTGGGCGTGATGGGCGGCCCCATGGCGGGACACTTGGCCAAGGCTGGGCACGAAGTGGCTGTCTTCAACCGAAGCGAAGAGAAGGCGCGCGATTGGGCGCAAAAGCACGAGGGACGCACTTATTCGTCAGTGGGCAAGGCGGTCGAGGGTTGCGACATCGCCTTCTTCTGCGTCGGGGCCGATCGCGATGTTCGTGAGGTCTTCGAGGCGGCTGCTCCGGCGATGCGCAAGGGCGCCATCATCGTCGACCACACCACGGCATCGGCCGAACTCGCACGCGAGTTGTCGGCAGCCGCGGAGAAAGTCGGCCTAGGTTTCCTCGACGCGCCGGTTTCCGGCGGACAGGCTGGCGCCGAAGCGGGGCGGCTCACCATCATGGCGGGTGGCGAGTCCAGCGCGTTCGCTGAAGCCGAGCCGATCATGCGCGCCTATGGCACCAACATCACGCTGATTGGGCCTGCCGGCGCGGGGCAATTGGCCAAGATGGTGAATCAAATCTGTATCGCTGGCGTGCTGCAGGGTTTGGCGGAGGGGCTGCACTTTGCGCAACGCGCCGACCTTGATATCGACAAGGTGATCACCGCGATCTCGATGGGTGCGGCGCAAAGCTGGCAAATGGAAAACCGTTGGAAAACCATGATCGAGGGGCGGTTCGACTTCGGCTTCGCGGTGGACTGGATGCGCAAGGACCTGGGTCTCGTTCTTGAAGAGGCCGCTCGCAATGGCGCAACACTCGATCTCACCAGGCAGGTCGACGCCTATTACAGCGATGTGCAAGCGCTTGGCGGGAAACGATGGGACACATCGAGCCTCATCGCCCGCTTGAATCGACGTAAACCATAATTGCTAAAGGGCGCGGTAAATCTTTCTCAATCCTGTTGTGCGACAAAAACGCCTCGGTTGGGAGCGCGCTGCACCCGGCTTCGTTAAGGTGTTTGTCGATGTCGCCGAAGACGCGCGCTCTGCAAATTTTGGTATGCGATGAGAACTTTCACACCCGCAAGCTGGTCGCCGATGTGCTGGGCGGCGCGGGGTTTGAGCGCGTCCACTTCGCTACCGATGGCGTTGATCTGCTGAAGCTGACGACCGAATATCAGCCGCGCATTGTGATTACCTCGTCGCGTATTCCAGGCGTGTCGGGATTGGACTTCACCCGGATGGTCCGCGCGGGATACGGCGCGGTGCCGCGGGCGTTATCCATCATCGTGATGACAGAAAGCCCGACACAGAAATTCTTGGACGCCGCGCGCGGCGCTGGCGTCGATGAAATGCTGGTTCGCCCCTTTAACGGCGCGGCGCTCTTGTCGCGGGTGGAGGCCGTGCTGCTTCGTCCGCGTCGCTTTGTTGAGAGTGTGGCCTATACCGGCCCGTGTCGGCGCCGGCGCATGCTGGACGAATATGGCGGGCCGTTGCGGCGGTTCACCGATCCGCTTGAGGATGGCGGAAAACCATTGTGGGAAGCCGAGGGCAACCGCGAATTGGTGCGTCAGTGCGTGACCAAAATCAGCGAACTCACGGCCGAATTGTCGCCTGGCGACCGGCGCAAGCTGCGTGATATTTACGCGGCCGTACGCGAGACCGAGCAATTGTCGGATGATGTCCGCGACCAATTCATGGGCGACGCCGCGCGGTCGTTGGCGCGATACATCACCGCGATTGGCGGTGCTGGCGCCATCGATCAAGAAGTGCTCACAACCCACATCGACGCCATGCAGAAGCTCGGCTTCATGACCTCGGCGCAAATGGCCGAGCGCGAGCAATTGGTGAAGGGCTTGGTTGCGGTGGTTGATAAGCGCTTGGGCCGGAAGTCTGAGACTGGCGCGTCACGCGCCGCCTAGGACTTCCGCTACTTTTGGCGCGAAATAGGTCACGACCCCGTCCGCGCCGGCGCGCCTGAAGGCGGTCAGGCTCTCTATCATCACCCGCTCCTCGTCGATCCAGCCATTGGCGCCGCCGGCCTTGATCATCGCGTATTCGCCTGACACTTGGAACGCGAACGTAGGCAAGGCGAACGCATCTTTCACGCGCCGTACAATGTCGAGATAGGGTAGTCCCGGCTTGATCAGAAGCATGTCAGCGCCTTCGGCGATGTCGAGCGCGACCTCACGCAAAGCTTCGTCGGTGTTGCCAAAATCCATCTGGTACGTGCGTTTGTCGCCCGGGTTCTCAACCGAACCGCCACCGAGCTTTGCCGAGCCTATCGCTTCGCGGTACGGCCCATAAAAGCCTGACGCGTATTTCGCCGCGTAGGACATAATCAGCGCGTCGTGGCAGCCGTTCTGATCCAAAGTCGTGCGGATCAAGCCGACGCGACCATCCATCATGTCTGAAGGGGCGACGATGTCGGCGCCGGCCTTGACCTGGATCAACGCCTGCTCGGTCAGCACTTTTACTGTTTCGTCATTGAGGATGCGCCCATCCTTCAGGAGCCCATCGTGGCCATGGTCGGTGAACGGATCGAGCGCGACATCCACGACAAGCCCGATTTCGGGGGCCGCATCTTTCATCGCGCGGACGGCGGTGCAAACGAGCCCGTTTGGGTTCAGCGCCTCCTTGCCGGCTGCGTCCTTCTTCGTCGCGTTGATATGCGGGAACACAGCGATGGCTGGGATCCCGAGGCTGGCCGCCTGTTTCGCCGCCTTGGCCGCCGCCTTGACCGACAGTCGCGCCACGCCAGGCATTGCCGCGATCGGAATTTCATCCTCCGTCCCGTCATGCACCACCATGGCCCAGATCAGATCGTCCGTGCTCAGGCGGTGCTCGCGCACCAGACGGCGCACCCATTCGGCTTGGCGCAAGCGGCGCGGGCGGGCGGCAGGATATCTTCCAGCATAGTTCATGAGAATCGTTCGCAACAACCCGATCAAATCTGCGCGTTAGCGCCTCAGTTACGTTGTTGGACGGAAAACACTATAAGACGCAACAGGCGCGATCCGACGCGCCAAAGGCAAAGCCCGTGAGAGACGAAGACAAACAGGTCTTTGAGGCCGCCGTCGCCGCGATCCGCGACGAAGGGCGCTACCGCGTGTTCGCCGACATCATGCGCGAACGCGGCCGTTTCCCGCGTGCGCGGTTGCGGCTAGAGAACGGCGAAACGCGCGAGATCGTGGTTTGGTGCTCGAACGATTATCTGGGCCAGGGCCAGAGCCCGGAAGTGCTCGATGCGGCGCACGCCGCTCTGGACACAGTCGGCGCTGGCGCGGGCGGCACGCGCAACATTTCCGGCACTACGAGCTATCACGTCGATCTTGAGAAAGAGCTGGCCTCGCTTCACGGCAAGGAAGCCGCGCTCCTATTCACCTCGGGCTATGTGTCGAATGACGCCACGCTCTCGACCTTGGCGAAGCTGTTTCCCGATCTGTGGATTTTCTCCGATGCGCAAAACCACGCTTCGATGATCGAAGGCATCAAGCGTGCGAAGTGCGAGCGGCGCATCTTCCGCCACAATGATCTGCAGCACCTCGAAGCCTTGATCAACGAAGCGCCCCCGCATGCGCCGAAGCTGATCGCTTTCGAGAGCGTGTATTCGATGGACGGCGATACTGCGCCGATCGAAGCGATCTGCGACATCGCCGAAGCCTATGGCGCGATGACGTATCTCGATGAGGTCCACGGCGTGGGCCTTTACGGTCACAATGGCGGTGGCGTAGCCGAACGCGACGGCGTGATGCATCGCGTCGACTTCATCGAAGGCACGTTGGCCAAAGCCTTCGGCACGATGGGCGGTTATGTCAGCGGCCCCGCGTCCGCGATTGACGCGATCCGCTCCACCGCGTCGGGGTTCATCTTTACAACTTCGCTTGCGCCGTCGATTGCGGCTGCGGCGCTTGAGAGTGTCCGGATTGTCAAAGCCTGCCCGCATATGCGTGATCGCCTCGCCGAGCGCGCGGATCGACTGAAGGCGATGTTCAAGGATGCCGGGCTGCCGGTCATGGCGGAATCGACCACGCACATTGTCCCAGTGCTGGTCGGCGATGCAGCGCTCTGCAAATTGACCTCCGACAAGCTGCTCTTCGAGCACGGGATTTACGTGCAGCCGATCAACTACCCGACGGTCGCTCGCGGCGCCGAGCGGCTGCGCTTTACCCCATCGCCCTTCCACGATGATGACCTGATGGAAGCGCTCGTGCGCGCGATGCAAACGGTATGGGCCGAGGTCATGGCAGAGCGGGCGGCGTGACGGCCAAGCCTACGCGCGAAGTGATCTTTGAGGTCACGCGCCTGGGCGACCTGCAGCGAATTGCCGCGATCGATGTCGCAACCGGAACGGAAGTTGTGGTGCAGGCGCCGGGAAATGCCGCGCTGCTGGACGTGCGCGCCTTGGCGTTGCGCAAGCTCGATCGGGTCTTGGCTGGAGAGGACGGGGGCCCGCCGCCGGCGCCCGATTCCCGCAGGGGTAAACTGATCTAACCGGACGCCCTCGTTTCCGAGGGCGCGGCAATCGCCTATGTAGGGCACTCGGAGATTCCCCAAGAGGACCCTTATGACCCAGGCAGCAGGACGCGCCGCCGCCCACGACCGTTTTTTCGAGGCCTCCCTGGAGCGCGCCGATCCCGACGTGATGGCGTCAGTAAACGCCGAGCTGAAACGCCAACAACGCCAGATCGAGCTCATCGCCTCCGAGAACATCGTGTCGCGCGCGGTGTTGGAGGCGCAGGGGTCGGTGCTCACCAACAAGTACGCAGAGGGCTATCCAGGCCGGCGCTATTATGGCGGCTGCGAGTTCGTCGATGAAGTGGAACGCCTCGCCATCGATCGCGCCAAACGCTTGTTCGGATGTACCTTCGCGAACGTGCAACCGCACTCTGGCGCCAACGCCAACCAGGCAGTGTTTTTCGCGCTGTTGAAGCCGGGCGACAAATTCCTCGGGATGGACCTCGCCTGCGGCGGCCACCTGACGCACGGTGCGCCGGTGAACATTTCCGGCAAATGGTTCCAGCCCGTAGCCTATGGCGTGCGAGAAGATGATCATCTGATCGACTATGATCAGGTCGCGGAGATCGCGCGCCGTGAGCGCCCGAAGCTAATCATCGCCGGCGGTTCAGCGTATTCCCGCGCCATCGATTTCGCGCGGTTCCGCAAAATTGCTGATGAGATTGGCGCGATCCTGATGGTGGACATGGCGCATTATGCGGGCTTGATCGCGGGCGGCGTCTACCCGTCTCCCCTGCCGCATGCGCATGTGGTGACGACGACAACGCATAAAACGCTGCGCGGTCCGCGCGGCGGCATGATCCTTTCCAACGACGAGGACATCGGCAAGAAGATCAATTCCGCAGTTTTTCCTGGCTTGCAGGGCGGGCCGCTGATGCACGTCATCGCGGCGAAGGCGGTGAGCTTTGGCGAAGCGCTACAACCGGAATTCAAGCTCTATGCGCAGCGCACTTTGGATAATGCGCGCGCCTTGTCGGCGCGGCTAATCGAGAACGGATTGGCGGTCGTATCCGGCGGCACCGACAGCCATCTGATGCTCGTGGACCTTCGTCCGAAACGCGTGACAGGCAAGGCCGGCGAACAGGCGCTGGAGCGCGCACTGATCACCTGCAACAAGAATGGCATCCCGTTCGATCCCGAGAAGCCGATGATCACGTCGGGCGTGCGGCTGGGCTCGCCAGCTTGCACGACACGTGGTTTTGGTCCCGCCGAGTTCCGGCAAGTGGCGGATCTGATCTGCGAGGTGCTGGACGGGTTGCAGGGGAGCAACGGCGACAACTCAAGCGTCGAAGCGGCTGTCGCTGCCAAGGTCGAGCAGCTGACGGCCCGCTTCCCGATATACAATTGACGTCGATGCGCTGATTCGGCGCCTCGCCCGGAGGTCGCAGGATGCGTTGCCCGTTTTGTTCCAACGAAGACACCCAGGTCAAAGATAGCCGCCCGACGGAAGACGGCGCGGCGATCCGCCGTCGCCGCCAGTGCGATAAATGCGGCTCGCGCTTCACCACGTTCGAGCGAGTGCAATTACGAGAACTGGTCGTGCTGAAGCGCTCGGGCCGCCGTGTGCCGTTCGATCGTGATAAGCTGGCGCGGTCGCTGAGCATCGCGTTGCGCAAGCGCCCCATAGAGTTGGATCAAATCGAGCAGATGATCTCGGGCATCGTGCGCAAGCTCGAAAGCCAAGGCGAACCGGAAATCACCTCAGAGACGATCGGCGAACTTGTGATGGAGGCTTTGGCGCAAGTCGATAAGGTCGCCTATGTGCGCTACGCCTCAGTCTATCGCGATTTCGGCGCGCCTTCAGATTTTGCCGATTTCATCGCCGAAACGGGGAAAAATAAGGGGGAGTAGGCAAGGGCAATAGAAGCCCCAAATTCGCCGGGGCCTCTTGCACCTGCCTTATGCCTGTCGCCTACTGCCCAAATGAACCGCCCGCACGTCACATTGAAGCTCGCAACGTCACTCGACGGACGGATCGCGACTGTCGCCGGCGAGAGCAGATGGATCACGGGCGAGGCCGCGCGCGCAGAAGTGCACAAGATGCGCGCTGGCGTCGATGCGGTGATGATCGGCGCGGGAACGGCGCGCGTGGATAATCCGTCGCTCTTGGCGCGGACCGATCCGCAGCCAGCGCGCCAGCCGAAACGCGTCGTGCTTTCCAGAAGCTTTGATGTACCGGTTTCAGGGCGGCTCTTTGAACATCTCGAAGAGTCTCCTTTGATCGTGATCGGCGAAGATCCGAATGCGCGCTCGTCCGCGCTCGAATTGGCCGGCGCTCGGGTGGGCTATGTCATCGACATGGCCAGCGAGGGTCCTGAACTCGCGTTGGCCTTCCTCCATTCTAACCTGGACATCTGCAGCGTCCTGGCAGAGGGCGGCGGCGTTCTCTCTGCTGCGCTCATCAAGGCCGGATTGGTTGACCGCATTGAGTGGTTCCGTGCTCCGATGCTGCTTGGCGCGGAGGGCCGCCCCGCCATTGGCGGCTTGGCGCTCGCGGCCCTCGCCGAAGCCCCTAAATGGCGGCGGGTTGCGGTGCGTGAGCTTGGCCCCGACCTCTGGGAGAGCTACGAGCGAGCCTGATGTTTACGGGAATTGTATCCGCGCTAGGCGAGGTGATCGCCGTTGAGCGCCTGAGTGGGCTCACGCGTCTTGAGATCGCGAGCGTGTACGATCCGGCTGGCGTCGAGATTGGCGCTAGCATCGCCCATGACGGATGCTGCCTGACAGTCGTGGAGAAGTCGCCGCGTGCGGGCGGCATGCGCCATGTCGTCGAAGTCGCCGCCGAGAGCCTAGCGCTGACGACCTTGGGTGCGTTGAAGCTCGGCGATCGCGTGAATCTGGAGCGCTCACTTCGCGTCGGCGACGAATTGGGCGGGCACATGGTGCTGGGCCATGTCGATGGCTTGGGCGAGGTGAGGTCGCTCACCCAGGACGGCGAGGGCTGGCGTCTGCGCATTGAGCCGCCGGCGGGCATTGCGCATTTGATCGCGCCGAAGGGCTCCATCGCCGTAGCCGGCGTGTCGCTGACAGTGAACGAGGTCGATGAGCATGGTTTTGGCGTGCTGATCATTCCCCACACCTGGGCGGTCACCACTTTGTCGAAGCTCAAGGCAGGCGCTAAGGTGAATTTGGAAGCCGATATGATGGCGCGCTATGCGGCGCGGCTCTTTGAAGCGCGGAGAAGTTCGTAAATGGCGGCCAAACCGTCCCCGATCGCTGACTTTAAGCGCGCCATCTCGCCGATTCCCGAAATCATCGAGGAAGCTCGGGAAGGGCGGATGTTCATCCTCATTGACGAGGAGGATCGTGAAAACGAGGGCGACCTCGTCATTCCCGCGCAATTCGCAACGCCCGCTCAGGTCAATTTCATGGCCAAGCATGGGCGCGGGCTGATCTGCCTGGCGCTGACAGCGGAACGCACGCGTCAGCTGGGCTTAGAGCCGATGGCGCCGCGCAATCAAGCCAAGCTCGGCACCGCGTTCACGGTGTCGATCGAAGCCAAGGAAGGCATCTCGACCGGTATCTCCGCGCATGACCGCGCCCTCACGATCGCGGTCGCCATAGATGCGGGCAAGGGCGCTGACGACATCGTCTCGCCGGGCCATGTGTTTCCGCTCATGGCGCGCGATGGCGGCGTTCTGGTGCGCGCCGGCCATACCGAAGCGAGCGTCGATATCGCGCGCCAAGCTGGGCTCAATCCCTCAGCCGTGATCTGCGAGATCATGAACGATGACGGCACTATGGCGCGGCTGCCGGAATTGGTCGCGTTCGCGCAATTTCATAATCTCAAGATCGGCGCGATCGATGAGCTCATCGCCTATCGCCGCGTGACCGAAAGCTACATTGATCGCATCCACGAGGCGCCGTTCGAGACGCGCGCCGGCTCCGGCTTCCGGCTGGTTCTGTTCCGCAATCGGCTCGACGATGTCGAGCATGTGGCGTTGGTGAAGGGCGACATAGACCCTAACAAACCCGCTTTGGTGCGCGTCCATCGCGTTGACTTCGCCGCCGATGTGCTGGGCGGACTGGGCGAGCGTGCTGGCCTCGTCGATCGCTCCATCGCGGAGATCGACAAGGAAGGCGCCGGCGTCGTGGTGTTGCTGCGTGAGTTCGAACAAAATTGGCTCTCGCGGCGGCTCATGGGAGAATCAGAAGATGCGGAAGAGCGCGCCGAGAACGCGCAACGCGTGATCGGCGTTGGCTCGCACATTTTGCGCGATCTGGGCGTGCGCCGGATGATCGTATTGGCGAATACCCCGACGAAGCTCGTGGGCCTTGAGGGCTACGGGCTTACGGTCGATGGCTGGCGTGGGTTTTCGTCGTGAAAGACAGCGCGGAAAAGTTTCCGGTCGCCAACGTGGCTGGCGCAAGGCTTTTGATGGTGGTTGCGCCCTATTATCGCGGCATCGCCGATCACTTGCAGCGCGGCGCGGAAGCGGCGGCGGATGAGGCGCAAGCGACGCTCGACCGTGTGTTTGTGCCCGGCGCATTCGAGATTCCAGGCGCGATCTTTCAGGCTTCAAGAACCAAAGCCTATGATGGCTTCCTGGCGCTCGGCTGCGTGGTTCGCGGTGAAACCAGCCACTACGATTATGTCTGCGGCGAGAGCGCTCGCGGCTTGATGGATCTTTCGATCCGCGACGGCCTCGCCATCGGCTATGGCATCCTCACCGTCGAAACCCTCGCGCAAGCGGAACAACGCGCGGATCCCGCGCGTGGCGATAAGGGCGGCGAGGCGGCCCGCGCCGCGCTCGCGATGATTGCCCTCAAGCGCCGCTTTGCGGACGGCGCGCGATGAACGACCACGATATCGCCGCGCGGCGCGCCGCCCGCTTGGGCGCGGTGCAGGCACTCTATCAGATGGAAATGTCGGGCGCGACCACCGCCGATGTGATTGGCGATTTTGCCGCCGGCAAACTGCCGCGTGAAACCGAAGCGAGCTATACGGATTCCGAGGGCGATTTGGAGCTGTTCAAGTTGCTGGTCGAAAAAGCGGTCGATCGCCAAGCCACGTTGGATCGCGCCATCGCGCGTCACCTTGGCGAGCGTTGGCGGCTTGATCGCCTGGATGCGGTCGCGCGCGCAATCCTACGCGCCGGCGCGGCGGAGCTGGAGCAATGCGCTGACACCCCGGTCGCCGTTGTGATCAACGAGTTTGTCGAGATTGCGAAATCGTTCTTCGAAGGGCCCGAGCCGGGTTTCATCAACGCCACGCTCGACGCGTGCGCAAGGGATTTGCGCGCGTCGATGTGATCGGCGCTGTGGTGCACCATGTCTGCTGACGAGTTCGACATTATCCGCAGGCTCTTCGCGCCGCTGGCGACAAGCGTCGGCGCGCGCGAGCTGCGTGATGATGTCGCCGTGCTTGAAGCGTCAGTTGGGTTGGTTCTGACGACCGACGCCATCGTGGAGGGCGTTCACTTCCGCGCCGACGATCCGATCGAGACGGTCGCCAAGAAGGCGTTGCGGGTCAATCTCTCCGATCTCGCCGCCAAGGGCGCAAAGCCGGTTGGCGCACTGCTCACCTTGATCTGGCCGACTCATCGCCGATCAGCAGAGATCGCCGACTTTGCACGCGGACTAGGCGAGGATTTGCGTCTCTATGACGTGCCTCTGTTGGGCGGCGATACGACATCGACGCCAGGGCCGCTCACGGTCTCGATCACGCTGCTTGGCGCGCCGCTGGGTGCAGGCGTGCCGTCGCGATCCGATGCGAGATCCGGCGACGATGTCTGGATCACAGGCACAATCGGCGACGCGTGGCTCGGGCACGAAATTCTCAGCGGCGCCTGGGAGCCGCCCGAAGGTTGCCGCGACAACCTCGTTTTACGCTATCGTGTGCCTGAGCCTCGCATGGCGTTCGCACCGGTCATTGCCGCGCATGCGCGCGCATCGATGGATGTCTCGGATGGCTTGTTGGCCGACGCGTCCAAATTGGCGCGTGCGTCAGGCGTTGGCGTGTGCATCGAGGCCGAGAGGCTCCCTTTGTCGACAGGTGCGCAAGCATGGCGCGGCCAAAACGAAGGCTGGGGCCGGCTGCTGAATTGGGGCGATGACTACGAAGTGCTATTCACAGCCGATCCCTCTGTACGTGACACAATCATCGCGGCGGCTGCACAAATCGGTGTGAACACGGAACGAATTGGCCTCGTTAAAGCGGGCGAGGGCGCGCGCATTGTCGATTCCGGGGGCGGAACCATCTCGTTCGCTCAGTCAGGCCACGAGCACCAGCTCGGCCAGTAACATCTCGCTAACCAATGCGGCGGATTCTCTCGCCCATGAAACGCGCAATAATCATGGCGATGATCGCATCCACGCTGTTGGCGGGGCTCGCGAACTCAAACGCTGTCGCCTCGGGCCCGTCTGCGGCCAAATCCAAGGGCGGCGACGGGGAGGCTGCGGCCACCACCTCAAGGTCGATGGATGCGCCCTATCTGGCGGTGCCGGTGCTGCGCAACGGGCAATTGGCCAACTACCTCTTTGTCTCGGCTCGCGTAGAAGTCGCTGCTGGCGTCGACCTCTGGCAGACGCGCGAGAAAGCCCACTTCCTTCGAGACGCCCTGGTGCGGGCCAGCCACGCCCACGATCTGGCCGATCCCGAGGATGCCAATGCCCTGAACGAGGCGCGCGCCATTGAAGTGTACCGCGCCGCCGCTATCGAGGCCCTTGGCGAGCGCGCCGTAGGCAACGTAGCGATCACGGCCTCGTATTCGAGCCGCGGCTCGGGCATTTAAGCCGTCTCTCTCGACGTTTGTCGGATTGCATCGCGCGTCGGCTTTTGGCAGTAGGAGCCGGCATCCCTGGGGGAAGCGTACCTGCTGACGGACTGTCGCAGGGCGGCCAACCCGTGTTCCCCAACCAACGCGGACAAGTCCCGCGTCCAGGATAGGTTCTTATGACACTCGATTTGATTTTGTGGCTCGTTGTGGCCAGCGGCATCGTGG
The DNA here is from genome assembly GCA_022843225.1 of Hyphomonadaceae bacterium. Taxonomy (GTDB): domain Bacteria; phylum Pseudomonadota; class Alphaproteobacteria; order Caulobacterales; family Aquidulcibacteraceae; genus Vitreimonas. Next base: position 6,132 of record JALHOC010000009.1, on the reverse strand, counting down.
CCGCGATTTATGGCTGGATGGAAACGCAGACGATCACCCGCGCCAGCGCGGGCACCGATCGCATGAAGGAAATCGCGGCGGCGATTCAAGAAGGCGCGCGCGCTTATCTCAACCGCCAATATCGCACCATCGCGATTGTCGGTGTGGGCGTCACCATTCTACTCGCACTCCTGTTCCAGGGGTGGGAAATCCCGCTGGGCTTCGTGATCGGCGCGGTTCTTTCGGGCGCGGCCGGCTTTATCGGCATGAACGTGTCGGTGCAGGCCAATGTGCGCACCGCTGAGGCGTCGCGCCACAGCCTCGCGGGCGGCCTCAAACTGGCCTTCAAGGCGGGCGCGGTGACGGGCATGCTCGTCGCGGGCGGCGCGCTGTTTGGCGTGGCTTTCTATTATCTGGTTTTGACGCAATGGCTGGGCCTTGAACCCACGAGCCGTACGGTTGTCGATAGCCTCGTTGCGCTCGGCTTTGGCGCGTCGCTGATCTCGATCTTTGCGCGTTTGGGCGGCGGCATTTTCACCAAGGGCGCCGACGTCGGTGGCGACATGGTCGGCAAGGTCGAGGCCGGCATCCCCGAAGACGATCCGCGCAACCCCGCCACCATCGCCGACAATGTCGGCGATAATGTTGGCGATTGCGCCGGCATGGCCGCAGACTTGTTCGAGACCTATGCGGTGACGACGGTCGCGACCATGGTGTTGGGCTCGATCCTGTTCCGCGAAGCCGTGGAAGTGAACGCGGTGATGATGTTGCCGCTCGCCATCGGCGGCATCGCTATTCTCGCCTGCATCGTTGGCACATATTTCGTGCGCTTGGACGCCTCCAACAACATTATGGGCGCGCTTTACAAAGGGCTCATCGCGGCGGGCGTGCTCTCCGTGGGCGGCTTGGCGTTGGCGATCATGGCGACCGTGGGCTGGGGCGTGATCGCGCCGAGCGTTGGCCCATCCTCGCCACTCGCTGGCATCACCGGCCAGAGCCTGTTCTTGTGCGGCGTGGTCGGCTTGCTGGTCACCGGCGCGATCGTGTGGATCACCGAATACTACACTGGCACGGGCTTCCGTCCGGTGCGTTCGGTAGCGCAAGCGTCAGTCTCTGGCCACGGCACCAACGTGATCCAGGGTCTCGCGGTCTCGATGGAATCGACGGCTCTACCGGCGCTCACCATCGTTGCGGGCATCGTCTCGTGCTTCACGCTCGCGGGACTCTTCGGTATCGCCATCGCGGTCACCACCATGCTCTCCGTGGCGGGCATCATCGTAGCACTCGATGCCTTCGGTCCGGTCACGGACAATGCGGGCGGCATCGCCGAAATGGCGGAATTGCCGCCTGAAGTGCGCAAAACCACCGATGCGCTCGATGCGGTCGGCAACACCACAAAGGCCGTCACCAAGGGTTACGCGATTGGCTCAGCTGGCCTCGGCGCGCTGGTTCTGTTCGCGGCCTACACGGAGGATCTGAAGTACTACGCCGCCAATTCTGGCGAATATCGCTTCTTCGAAGGCGTCGTGCCGGATTTCAGCTTGAGCAATCCGTATGTGATCGTGGGCCTCTTTATCGGCGGTTTGCTGCCCTATCTGTTCGGCGGATGGTCGATGACGGCGGTCGGACGCGCGGCTGAATCGGTGGTGGCGGAAGTGCGCCGCCAGTTCCGTGAAATCCCTGGCATCATGGAACGCACGGCCAAGCCGGACTATGGCCGCGCCGTCGACATCCTGACGCAAGCCGCGATCAAGGAAATGATCGTGCCGTCGCTGTTGCCGGTGCTCGCGCCGATCGCGCTTTTCTTCGTGGTCTGGGCGATCGCGGGCGTCAGCATGGGGCTTGCCGCGCTTGGCGCGCTTCTGGTTGGCGTGATCGTTACGGGGCTGTTCGTCGCCATCTCGATGACATCGGGCGGCGGCGCTTGGGATAATGCCAAGAAGAGCTTTGAAGATGGCTTCAAGGATCGCGATGGCGTCATCCACAAGAAAGGTTCCGACGCGCACAAGGCGTCTGTTACGGGCGACACCGTCGGCGATCCCTATAAGGATACGTCTGGCCCTGCCGTGAACCCGATGATCAAGATCACCAACATTGTCGCGCTTCTGTTGTTGGCGGTCCTGGCGCATTGGAACTAGGGCGCGCGAACGCCCCAAAGCAAAACGCCCCGGCTTTTGGCCGGGGCGTTTTTTTATCTTCGCTGTAACTAGCGGCGATCGCGCGGATCTTCCGCTTCAGGGCGCACAGGCGGCGTTTGGCCGACATTCCCGAGCAATTGCTCGATCAAGCCGAGCTCGCGTCCACGTGTCGGCGTTTCCTCGTCATTGTAGGCGACGATGCGCCCGCGCTCGAGGCCGAACTTCTCAACGCCAGACACTGTCTCGCCGTCGAAGCGGACAACCATGACTTGGCGCTCGCTAATGCGCGGCGTGTAGAACGCGACGCGCTCCTGCACGGCGCTGACATAATACCAAGCCGTCTGGTCGAAAATCGCGGTCGTTGAGGGCGATCCAAAGCGTTGGCGCACGGTGTCGCGTGTATCGACGCCGACCTGCGGCTCTGGGATCGCCACGTCGTTGCGATCAGGGCTGAAGCCGCTATAGGTCTGCACCGGCGCGCAGGCCGCCGCCGACGCCGAAAACACCAGCGCCGCCGCAGCGGAAAGGCGCAAAAGCTTGCGGTCCATCACTCTCACCTCACGGGCTCGCCCCGAAACCGGGCTCTGGGGTAAGGCGGAGCGCGCGGTCGGGCAAGGGGGGACCACAGGGACATGCAGATTTGGCCTTTTCGGCGGCGTGCGCAGGCTGTGGACGCGGAGAAATTGCTCACAACGGTTACACGTGCGAGCCGTGACCCGGCCCTCTTCGGCGCTGGCGGGGTCCCCGATACCCTGGAGGGTCGGTTTGAAGTGCTCACGTTGCACGCGGCGCTAGCGCTCATTCGCCTGCGGCGCGAACCCAGCGCGACCGCCCAAGAGTTCACCGACATCTTGTTTAGCCAGATTGATGCGGGCTTACGGGAAGCGGGTGTCGGCGACCTTACTGTCCCCAAGAAGATCCACAGGCTGGCTGGCGACTTTTATGGCCGGCTCAACGCCTATGCCGCTGCCTTGGATGCGGGCGATCTAGCGGCGCTTGAGGCCGCGATCGCTCGCAACATTACGGGCCTCGCGCCTGGAGTGGCCGCCATCCTCGCCGCCAGGACATCCAATCTCGCCGAACAACAACACGCTCAAGAAGTAGCCGGCCTGACCGATCCCGCGATGTGGGCGGTGGCAGCGGGTTAGGTTTGGCATTCCTGAGGGGCGGGACTAAGGTCCGCGCCCTGCGGTCCGGGGAGAGGTTCGCGCTCATGGTAGATGGTGTGGTGCTCTCGATTGACGGGATGGGCGGGGATTCCGCGCCTGATATCGTCGTCGAGGGCGTAGAGATCGCCGCGCGCGCCATGCCTGGCCTGCGCTTCCTCATTCATGGCGATTCCGCGCCTCTGAATGCGCTACTTGAGCGCCATCCCGGCGCCAAGGCGGTGAGCGAAGTGGTCGCCGCGGAAAAGGCGATCGGTATGGAGATCAAGCCCAGCCAAGCCTTGCGCCAAGGCAAGGGCTCGAGCCTCTGGAACGCCGTGGCCGCCGTGGAAGAAGGTCGCGCGCATGCTGCGGTGTCCGCCGGCAATACGGGCGCCTACATGGCGATCGCGATGTTTCGCCTGCGCACGATGGAGGGCGTTCATCGCCCCGCCTTGGCGGCGCGTTGGCCAGCGGCCAATGGCGGTTATGTCGTGATGCTCGACGTGGGCGCCAATGTTAGCGCCGATGGACAGCAATTGGTCGAGTTCGCGATCATGGGCGAGGCGTTTCAGCGCGCGGTGTCGGGCAAAGCGCGCCCGAGCGTGGCGCTCCTCAATGTCGGCGCGGAGGACCAGAAGGGTCACGAGGAAATCCGCAACGCCGCGCAGCTCATTCGCGACACGGGCGTGGACATCGACTTTCAAGGTTTCGTCGAGGGCGACGATATTTCGAAGGGCACTGTTGACGTGGTCGTCACCGACGGGTTCACCGGCAATATCGCGTTGAAGACAGGCGAAGGCACGGCCCGCTTGGTTGGACAATTGTTGAAAGAGGCGCTGACCAGCGGGCCCTTCGCGATGCTCGGCGCCGCGATCGCCACGCCGGCATTGTCGAAGCTGCGCAAGCGCATGGACCCCGGCTCCTTCAATGGCGCGCTGTTCCTTGGCTTGAATGGGTTGGTGGTGAAGAGCCACGGTAGCGCCAATGGTCCCGGCTATGCCGCCGCGATCGAGGTTGCCGCGAAGATGGCGCGCAGCCACTATCGCGAAGAGATCGCGCAAAACTTGCAACGTCTGGCGAACGCGTCGGCGTCGCCGCCGGAGGCGCAAAGCGCGGCCAATTGATGAGCTTGAAAACGGTCATCCTGGGCGTGGGCGCGTATCTGCCCGCGCGCGTGCTCACCAATACCGAGCTGTCGCAGCGCGTCGATACCAGCGATGCATGGATCATCGAACGCACCGGTATTCGTGAGCGGCGCATCGCCGGCGAGACTGAACGCACGTCCGATCTCGCCATCGCTGCGGCGCGCCAGGCTTTGGAGCGCGCGGGTCGTGACGGCAAAGACATCGACCTCATCATCGTCGCCACCACTACGCCGGACCTCACCTTCCCTGCGACAGCGGCGCGCGTGCAGGCGGCCCTCAGGGCGCAGGGCGCCGCGTTCGATCTACAAGCGGTATGCTCGGGCTTCATTTTCGCGCTCACCACCGCCGACAATTTCCTCGCGCGCGGACAAGCAAAGCGCGCGCTGGTGATCGGCGCGGAGACGTTTTCGCGCATCCTCGATTGGGACGATCGCGGCACCTGCGTTCTGTTCGGCGACGGGGCGGGCGCGGTGGTTGTTGAAGCGCAAAGCGAAGCGGAGGCTAACGGGCGCGGCGTGCTCTCAACCTTCATTCGCACCGACGGGCGCATGCATGATCTGCTCTACACCGATGGCGGCCCTTCGCAGACGGGCACGGTCGGCAAGGTGCGCATGGTCGGCAATGCGGTGTTCCGCCAAGCGGTGGAACACATTTCCGGCGCGATGTTAGAGGCCTGCGCGCGCGCCGACACGCCGATCGACGCGGTCGATTGGTTCGTGCCGCATCAGGCTAATCAGCGCATTCTTGATGGCGTCGCGCGCAAACTCGGCATCTCTACGGAGAAGGTGATCTCAACGGTCGCGCTCCACGGCAACACCTCGGCGGCGTCGGTGCCGCTGGCGCTTGAGGCCGCGATCAGCGATGGGCGCATCAAGCAGGGCGATCTGGTGCTCATGGAGGCTCTGGGCGGCGGTCTGACCTGGGGCGCGGCCCTCGCACGACTATGAAAATGCTGCAAGATTTGACCTAAGCCCAAGGCCGGCCTAGCTTTTCTTGGAGTATTGCAATGCGCGAAGCGCGGAGGGGGCTCCGGTGGCGGGCAAGACTGTAACGCGGGCGGAATTGGTCGAAGCGCTCGTCCGGCGCTGCAACATGCAACGGCCCGACGCCAATCGTCTGCTCACGCGCATGCTCGACATGATGCAGGACGCCATGGTGGACGGCGAAACCGTGAAGCTCTCGCGTTTCGGCAACTTCAATGTGCGCGCCAAGCGCCAGCGCATCGGGCGCAATCCAAAGACCGGCGAGGAAGTGCCGATCACGCCGCGCCGGGTGGTGACGTTCCGGCCGTCGCAGATGCTGCGCGATTTCGTGGAAAAAGGCGGCAAGCCCAGCCGCGCCAAAGGCTGACGCGCGGGCAATTGCCGTTTGCGAGAACGAGGGCGCGGCGCTAAGAAGCGCCTCCCCACGAGGCGGCAGCCTCATCTATCGGTTTCGGAGCGTGGCGCAGCCCGGTTAGCGCACCAGTCTGGGGGACTGGGGGTCGTGGGTTCGAATCCCGCCGCTCCGACCATTACCCGCCCCGGTTCATCCAGCCGAACAGCGGTTTCAGCGGCAGGATCCAGATCACGCCGGCCAGCGCGTAATAGGCCAGCTCCGCCCAGGTCGGCAGCGCGGGCGCGAGGGCCACGCCGAGGCTCGCCGCCAAGACCGCGTACACGCCCATGTAGGCCAACAAGCCGGCGCAGCCGATCGCCTTGCGTGTCCGCGATTGCATATTCC
>JALHOC010000008.1 GCA_022843225.1 Hyphomonadaceae bacterium | reverse complement strand
GGCGTCGTCTCATTGAGCACCACCACGCGACGGAACGAGGCGCGCAGGCGCTGGTATTCAGCAGCCGAAAGCACCACGAGTTCGTCGCGACCGTAGCGCGTGACGACCACCGGCGCTTGCTTGGCGGCGTCTGTATAGCGGCCGAAATTATTCTGGAATTCCGCCGCCGAGATTTTGGTGGTCGCGCTCATGTTCGCCAAGTTAGCTAATATCCCCAAAATGTCAAGATTTTTCGTGTCACACATGCAAGGCGTCCGCCGAGCAATCTCGCAGCAGGGAAAGCCAGTCATTACTGAGCCCATAGCCGAGACCAATAATGAACGTCTCCCGCCGGCATAGGGCGTTCTTGGTGGCGGACTTAGATGAGGTTGAGAAATCGCTCAATCCGCTGCAGCTCTTCATCGCGCGCGCGCTTGAAGGCCTTCCCGCGCGGCGCTGTCCCGTTGACGTAGCCAAGTTCGGCCTTCAGCCGGCTACCGACGACCGACAGATTGCCCCAACCGATGACCTCGTCGCGCCACAAGAGCGGCAGCGCATAATAACCTCGAACGCGTCTGGCGGCTGGCGTGTAGGCCTCGAAACGATAGCTCCAATTCCAAAAGAGTTCGAATCGTCGTCGGTCCCAAACCACGGGATCGAAGGGCGCGAGCAGGCGCGCGACATCGGCTGCGGCGTCGCTTGACGTCCATTTGGAAGCCAGGGGCGTTTCCCCAACGGGCCAATACCAACGAACGCCGTCAATTGCGGCCGAAGGCAGCCGAATGCGCGCACGAAGCAATGCTGGACGGCATTCGAGCGCCCATTGTGGTACGCCGCCGCGAAGCCGGCTGACAAGCTCCGACAAAGAGCGTTCGGGCAGCGGCGCATATTTTCGCACGATGACGTCGACGAGCGTGTCCATCGCTTGTTGCGGGTCGGGTGCGGCCTGCGTCGCGTCGCGGGCGGCGTAGAGCCGCGTGCCGCCTTGGCGAGCGGCGATGCGTACAAGGCCGCGATACTGCATCTCATCGAGCAATTGCGTGCTGGCGTTTGTTGACCCGCCGAACCAGTTGCGCACCTTGCCGTGCTTGAAGTGTGCATCCACGTCGCGAGGGTGAGTAACCCCGTGAGACTGGACAAACTCAAGCACAGTGTTGGCCTTATCCAGGCGCGACTTCGACCATTGTTTTCGCGCGGTGCGCGGGTGCATCAGCGCGTGAGTGTCGCGCGGCAAGAATCCGTAATTGACGAAGAAATCTTCCTCGATCGAAAGCTTCGGGTAGAGGCGCTCAAGATCTCCGGCGCGATAGTTGCGCACGCGATGACGTAGTGTCAGATCTTGGGCGCGGGCGGGCGCCCGGATTGGATCTGCCTGGATGAAGCCCATCCGATCGATAGCTCGCGCAAGCGTGGTCGGCGCAAACAATGTGCGTGCCACGGCATAGCGGCGAAGCGCGGCGAGGGTCAGTGCGTGTTGCTTCACGCCGGCCATTTAGCAGGCGCAAGAAGCGATACAACACGCGCCGCTGAAGCGGACGCCGCCGGCGGAAGCGCCAGGGCAAAATCCAGTGTGGACATCCCCGTGAGGAACGCCGCTAGTACTCCGCTTAGCCCAGCCCCGGATTGCGTCGCGCCGGAGGCGGGGCCTGGTATCAAGGCTGGGTCGCTGACGCCGCCGCCACGCAGCCCTCCGGGAGTTTCAGCGCTAGCTACGCATCTGACGGTCGATGCCGGCGCCAGCAACAAACGCGGTCCCCTCCTGGCGGCAAGCGTTGAAGTTTGCTAAGGGCGTGGGCCAGAGCGGGGGGCAATGTGAGCGACGGAAGAGAAGCCAACGCCACAGACAAGCGCCTGGGCGAGCGGGTCCGCGCGCGCCGTCTTGAGATGGGCATGAGCCAAGAGCAGCTGGCCGCCGCCTTGGGCGTCACGTTCCAACAGGTCCAGAAGTACGAGAAGGGCGTCAATAGAATAGCCGCGAGCCGTCTGCTCGACATCGCCGCCGCACTCGATTTGCCGATCGCTACTTTCTTCGAGGGCTTGCAGAAGTCAAAGTCACGCCCCGGCAAAGCGCCAGGCGAGCTTGACGCCGCCCTCGTCACGCCAGGCGCGGTTGATCTCGTGAAGCAATTCGCCGCGATGCGCAGTCCGCGCCCGAGACGCCGCGTGCTCGACCTGATCAACGCCATGCGCGACGAGGATTAGTCGCTCGGCTTTCCGCGCGAGCGGGTTCTCTTGCACTCACGGATCAAGCCATCGAGCACACGGATCGTGGCCTCTTCGTCTTCTTCAGCTTGCTCCGCGGCCCAGCCGATCACGTCGGATAAGGCGCTGCGTTGGGAAGCTGACAGGTTGGAGAGATCACTTTGAAGTCCGGCATCGTTGGTGTCAGGCATGGTTTTCACAATCCTACTTGCACTCAGAAGCCGTGCCGCGCTCGCCCGTAGCGCGTGATCAGGTCCCGGGTGTCTGCGGCGGCGGCGCACGCTCTGAGCAATTGGCGCGCTCGGTCGAGAGCGCTCTCGTCTGGCGGGAGGCGCGTGTTCTCCATGCCGAGCGCGTCGCGAATGAGCACGATGCGCGTCTGGCGCTCGCCGCCGGCGAGCGCAGCCGCCAGGGCGTCAAGGTTGAGAGACAGACCGACCAATAAGAAGCGTCGGCCCATGGCTGCGCCAGAGCGCCCCCACTCGGATTCTTTGTAAGGGGCGCCCGCAGGCTTGACGATCACGACTTCAGTGTGCAGCGGCTCAAACCCCGGAATAGGCGGCGACCAGACGTCGCCGATGCGCAAGGTGTGCACGTGCACCACGGGGATAGCGGCCGCGCGCGCCCAGTGGAGGCACGAGCGCACGCGCCACAGCACGGCGCCTAGCGCATCGCATACGTCAGCGTCGGAGGTCTGCTGAAGGTTGAGGCAGACAAGATGGGGACGCAGATCTATCGGCTCCTCCATGGCGCCTCCGCCGTTGCGAGGGTGGCCCGTTCCGCCGATCGGTCGAGCACGCCGGGTTCGTCCCATGCCCCTTCCGGACGCAACATGATGAGACCAGGCGTATCGGCGCTGATTGCATCGGCAGGCGGGGCGATAGCGAGTTCGACCTCGACATAGTCTCTGCCTGAAAACTGCAAGCGCGGGCGCTGCTCCCTCACTGTGACCCGTTGCGTCCGCTTCCAATAGGTGACGAGCGTCGCATCGACGTAGCCGATCAGGCGTCGATAGCCCTTGCGCGCGGCAAGCGTGACGGCTTTGGTCACCAGCGCACGCGCGGCTTCGCCGTCGCGGGCGTTGGCCACAACCGCGACCCGCTCAATTTTGGCGAAGTTCGCAAACCAGCGCAGGCGCAGCGTGCCAAGCGGTTCAGCGCCTGCGCGCGCGATCAAATGCGTGGCGCCGCAGAAATCGTTGCCGTCGAATTCTTCCTCGAACGGGCAATTCTGTTCGCCCATGTAAACAAGCGCGCGCACGGCCAGGGCGCGAAGGAAGCCGTTCACGTCGCGTACAACATCGACTTCGATCGCGTGTTCGTCCGCTTGGGCGCTCATCGCAGACCCGCTTCGCTTGGCCGTCCGGTCGCCGGCGCCATGATCAGATGCGGATCGTCATCGCTCACCGGGCGATAGCCGAACGACGCCATGAGACGGCGGCCGTCATCAGTCACCGCGCGCGTGAACGAGGGAATGGCCCAGAACAAAGTGCGCCGCAGCGCCGCGCTCGCCTGGATCATGGCTCGGGCGGCCGTTTTCGAGGTCGCCGCAATCCCCCAAGCATAATAGCAGGCGGGCGCTTCACCTGGGCGCGCGACAAGGTCCATATCGGGCGAGCACGCGTCGAAGCGTCCCTCCAGGAGCGCGGCAATAGCCGGCTCGCGAAGCGGTAAGAGCGCCATCATGCCGGCGAGCGCGCCATCCTCGCGATAGCCGAAGACGACGCTCTCAGCAGTTCGCTGGATAGCGATCAATGTCTCAGCGCTCGCCAAGGATTGACCGATGAGTCCAGCGCCAATGTCGCGCGCCGTCACGATGTCGCCCGCGGCGAGGGCTTCTAGCCCATAGGACGCGGCCAAGCTTGCGACCATGGAACGGTCGGTGCATGCTCCGTTTGGGTCGGATGAGATAGGGGCGAGGGCTGATGGCATCGGGCGCTCCGGCACGTTTGACGTGTCGGGAGCAGCCAATGGTTTTCAGTCTGCCTGCGGAACCCTTGGAGTTCCAATGGGGGGTAGAAAGAAAACCGATAACGCGGCGCCGGCCAGTGCACGCTGGGATTGGTCCGATCTGCGCGTCTTCTTGCATGTCGCGGAGGCGCAGTCGCTTTCGGGCGCGGCCAAATCGCTCGGCGTGTCGCAGCCGACGGTGACCCAGCGCATGCAAGCGTTCGAAGACCGGTTGAAGACGCGTCTCTTCGTGCGCAGCGCCCAGGGCGTGTCGCTGACAGAAGCCGGCGCAAAAATCCTAGAGCAAGCGCGCTCCATGGAGCGCGTCGCCCAATCGGTCGACCGTCTGGTGCGCGAGCGAGACACCGTTCCCGAGGGCCGGGTCAAGCTCGCCGCGCCCGACGGCATCGCCGGGTTCTGGATCGCGCCGCGCTTGCCGGAGTTCTTCCGCCTCAACCCCGACATCACGCTATCGATCGACGCCGGGTTTTGGCCCGACGACCCCGTGCGCGATGAACTCGATGTCTCGCTTCAGTATGACACCACCAATCTGGGCGAGTTCGTCATGCAGCCGATCGCGACCTTGCATTATGCGCCGTTCGCGACGCGGCGCTATCTGGAACTCTATGGCGCGCCGAAGAGCCTCGCCGACCTTTTGCGCCACCGCGTCATCGCCCATTCCGCCGTTCGGTTTCAGCCCGACACCTGGGATCCGAAGATGTCGGCGGTGCGAACGCTCGCCGACAGCGCGCTCGATACCAATTGCAGCGCCACCATCATTATGGCCGCGCAAGCGGGCGCTGCCATCGCACAATTGCCCACCTGTGCGGTGCGCTTCATGCCCGATCTGGTGATGTTGAGCGAAGTCCCGATCGCTTCGCCCAAGCTCTATCTCGTCTATCGGGCCGATGTCGGTCGCATCGTGCGGGTGCGGAGGGTCATCGATTGGATCAAGACCATGTTCGACTCTCAAGAGAATCCCTGGTTCAGGTCAGAATTCATTCATCCGCGGGAATTCGCGCCGCCAGGGTTTACGCCATGCGCGCTCGGTGAGCGCGCGCTCGGCGATGATGCTGATGGAGCCCAGATCGCGCGCGGCAAGACAACCAGCTGACCGGAGAGGTCCGCCTGTACGCGCTGACGGCGCCAATCAGGCGATGTATCGACACGGGCTCAGGTGGTTCTCCAGGACGCACGCCAGCGCTATTTCGAACCAAATCTCTTTGATCGCCCGCACGGCGCCAGCGCCGCAGGGCCGCATCGCCCTCCAGATTTGCTCATTTCCCGCCGGCTCATGGGCGGCATCCCAATTCGTGTCTGACGACTTGGTCAATCGCCGCGTATCCCGGCGTGCGATTGCCCTAAATTCGTTGTCGCCTCTCAGCGAGGAGCACCCGGCTGGGTGGATGGCTGCCCCGGGTAGGCGGACGTCGAGAGCGTGCGCGAGAGCCGCATCGCCCGCGCGGCCATCCCTGTCGAGGGACGCTCACGCTCTAAAGCCCTCGACAGGGCCAGCCTGAACGCGGGCGGATGAGAAGGGGTCGCGCACGCGGCCCCGGCGCGCAATCACGCGAACCGGGAAAGCCAACGAGGCTTTCCATGACACAAGCAATCGCAACACACGACGAGCACGCCGTCCAAACCGGCGTGGTTCTCATCCCGCTCAACAAGCTGAAGAAGTCGCCCGACAACGTGCGCAAGACCCCGCACGCCAAAGCCGAGATCGAGGCGCTCGCGGCCTCCATTCACGCCAAGGGCATTCTGCAGAATCTGGTGGTTGCACCAGAGTTTGCGGAAACGGGCGCGGCGACAGGCTTCTATTTTGTCACCATCGGCGAAGGTCGCCGGCAAGCGCAGCTCCTGCGCGTGAAGCGTAAGCAGATCGCTGAGACCGAGCCTGTTCGCTGCGTCATCGATACCGGCAACGATGCGCGCGAGATCAGTCTCGATGAAAACGTCACCCGTTCGGCCATGTCGGTGATGGACGAGGTCGAAGCCTTCGCAGGCCTCGTCGATGGCGGCATGAGCGCCGATGACGTTGCCCGCCGCTTTGGCTGCACGGTGCGGCTGGTCGAACAGCGTCTGGCGCTGGCGCGGTTGTCCCCTAAGATCCGCGCCGCCTATCGCAAAGGCGACATCAATCTCGATGCGGCGCGCGCGTTTTCGATCAATGACGATCACGCGGCCCAAGAGCGCGTGTTCCGTCAGTTTGCTAAGCCCATTACGCATGCGGCCAGCATCCGTAATGCGCTGACCGTGGGCCGCATCCCGGCGCATGACCGGCTCGCGCGCTTTGTCGGCGCCGAAGCTTACGAGAGTGCGGGTGGTCGCCTGGTCCGCGACTTGTTTGAGCCGGACATCGTCTTCTTCGACGATGGCGAATTGCTGCAGCGGCTCGCGTCCGAGCGGCTTGATAGGATGCGCGCGAGCCTTGCGGCTGAAGGATGGGGCTGGGTCGAGACCTTGCGCGGCCACGGCCAAATCGAAGGCTGCGCCGGCGAGCGGCTCCATCCGACGCAACGCAAGCTGAAGCCATCGGAGAAGAAGGAGATTGCGGCGTTGGAAGCGCGGGCTGAAGAACTCGACGCCAAGCTTGAGGACGCCGAGGAAGACAATCCGCTTTGGGCCGAGCGGGATGAGGTCGAGGCCAAGCTCGATGGTTTGCGCGAAGCGGCGCGTGTGTTTGATCCAAAGCTCATGAAGCACGCTGGCGCCGCGGTCGCGATCGACCGCGACGGGCGTGCGGTCATCACCAAGGGCCTCATCAAGCGCGTCGATGTGAAGGCGATCGCTAAGCTGCGCAAGGCAGAGGTGAAAGCATCGTCGCAAGAGAGTGCGTCGAATGTTTCGGATGCGGAGGATGATATCGAGGAGGGACCGCGCCTCACCAAGGCTCTGACCGAGCGTCTGACCGAAGCACGCACTCGTGGCATACGCGCGAGCCTTGCGGCCAATCCAGCCGTGGCGCTGGGCCTGCTCGTCTTCACGCTGATGCGCCAAAGTGCTGATCGCTCACGCGTGCCAGGCGTCGGCATTGAAGCGCGTCCCATCGGCTTCGATGACGATGATGCGATGGAGAATGCGCGCATCGCCTATGCCGAGAAGGCCGAAGAAGACGAACTTGCCTTCTTCGCGGCCTGCGTCGATCAACCGGTCGACAAGCTGCTCGGAATGCTCGCCGTGTTCTTGGCCGAGACCATCGATCTCACCCATGGCGGCGCGTCCTTCGAGGATAAAAGGCGCCAACGCATCGGCGACGCGCTCGCCGCCGCGCTCGGTCTCGACATGAGCCGTCACTGGGAAGCGGACGAAGACTTCTGGTCGGCTGCCCCCAAAGCGCTGGCGATCACGGCGCTTGAAAGCGCACCGGCGATCGCCTCGCTCGGTGAGCAAGAGCGCAACGGTATGGTCGCGGCGTTCCAGAAGATGAAGAAAGCCGAACTCGCGCGCACGGCGGCGCAAACCCTGAAGGGCGCCGGCTGGCTTCCCGATCTTTTGATCACGCCGCCGCGTGAAGGGGCGTTCGCCGTCACCGCGGAAGGCAAACGCGCCTTGGCAAAGGCGCACGCGGCCTAATTCAATCTCTCATCATCCTCGCGCCGCCGCCCCTCCGGGCGGCGGCGCCCTTCTTTCGAGGTCATCATCATGACAAGCCATCACGCGCGCGCTGGCGCGTGCCGCGACATCGCGGCCGAAATCACTGCAAAGATACTCATGGAGTTGGAAGCAGGCGTTATGCCTTGGCGCAAGCCCTGGGACGGTGCGCGCACCGGCGCGGTGCTGCCGCGCCGTGCAACGGGTGAAAACTATAGGGGCGTCAACGTCATCTTGTTGTGGCGCGCTGGAATCGAGCGCGGCTACCTCTCGCCTTATTGGCTCACCTTCGACCAAGCCGTGAAATTGGGCGCGCAGGTGCGCAAGGGCGAGCGCGGTGAAGTTGTCGTCTATTACGGTCACGGCAAACGCACGCGCATCGACGAGGGCGGCGCGGAGGTCGAAGACGCCTTCCGATTTCTGAAATGGTATGTCGTCTTCTCGGCTGACCAGATCGACAATTTGCCGGCCCGGCTTCATCCAGCTCATGTAGAGAGCGAGATTGCGCCCATCGCGCTGCATGAGACGTGGTTTGACCGGCTTCAGATCGCGCGCATAACGACCCGCGACCTTGCCTGCTACATTCCCAGCCGGGATGTGATCGGCATGCCGCCGGTCGGCGCCTTCGACACCGCCGAGGATTACGCGGCGACCCTTAATCATGAGAGCGTCCACGCGACCATGGCGCCGCACCGTGTCGGCCGTGACATGGGTAAGAAATTCTCGGGCCATGCGATCGCCGCCGAAGAGCTCGTCGCCGAGATTGGTGCGAGCCTTCTCGGCGCACATTTGCGGCTACCGCCGCATCACATCCACGACCACGCTTCCTATATCGGTCATTGGATGAAACTCTTGGCCGATGACAAACGCGCGTTTTTGACGGCTGCAGCGCAGGCGCAAGTGGCGGTCGATTGGCTGTTGGCCAAGAGCCCTTCGCCGTTTGTGGAGGAGGCCGCCGATGTCGCGGCTTGAGCGCATCGTCGCCGCCTGCGGCGGCATCCTGCTCGATGGCGGAATGCGCGCACTTATCCCCGGGGCCAATCACAGCCACAAGGACCGCTCCGTCTCGCTTGCCGAGACGGAGGAGGGGCGCATTCTCATTCATTGCTTTAGTCCGAAGGACGATTGGCGCGACGTACGCCGCGCGTTGGCCGATTCCGGCCTCCTAGACGATAAGCCGCTTGTCGACAGGCCAAGCACGCGCTTTTCGCCTGCGAAGATCGTAGCGCAGCCTCTTGATGAAGAGCGCGTCGCGCGCGCAAGGCGGATTTGGGACGAGAGCAGCGCGCTCAAGCATTCCGTGGCCGAAGCCTATTTGCGCAAGCGCGCTGTCCCAGTTGGCTTATGGGCGATTGGGGCGCTTCGCTTTCACCCACGCATGACGAGCCTCGATGATCGCGCAAGACGGCCAGCTTTGGTCGCCGCGATCACCGACGCGCAAGGCTCGCTTCAGGGCGTTCAGGTGACGTTGCTGAGCGCGCATGGCACGGCCAAGGCCGCCTTGGCGACGCCAAGGCGCGTCATCGGAAAGTTAATGGGCGGGGTCGTCCGTCTGGCCGACGCAGAGGACGAACTCGCAGTCGGTGAAGGCGTCGAAACCATGCTGACGGCCTGCGATGTCTTTGGCGTTCCAGCTTGGGCGGCGCTCAGCGCTGACAATCTCAGCCGACTGACCATTTCTCATCCGCTGCGGCGGCTCATTATCGCAGCGGACAATGACGATACCGGCATGCGCGCAGCCGAAGCTTTGCGCGCGCGCATGACCAGCTCAACGCGCGTCGAGATCGAACCAGCGCCGGCGGGCTTCAACGACTGGAACGATTGGGCGCGCGCACAAGCACCCGGGTCGTAAGCGCTCTCGGGCACGGCATCCTCGATCACTTCCTTCGATCGTGCAGCCGCAAGCCTCGCCCACGCCGTCGCCAGTGACGCCCGGTCGCCGCCGCCGGCAAGGCGAAAATCGTTTCCCCGCCCGCTGTCGCGGCTTCGGTCGCGTGCGTGCGCACGCGACGCGGGCCCCACCATTTTCACCTTGCCCGCGCCGCCTCATGGCCGGGCTCGATAGACGCGCCGTCGCGGGCGAGGCCCGCGGCCCCGAACAACCGGGAAATGCTTATCGAGGAGGCTTCCATGACCAACCGCGTCACCATCATCGGCACGCTTGTCGACGACCCCAAGATCCGTTCGTTCGAGCAAAAGGGCGGCACGATCGAAATCGTCTCGCTCTGGCTTGAAGTCAAAGAGGAGCACCGCACCGACCGCTTCACCGTCGAGATCAATGACGGCAAGGCGTCTGTCGCAGCGAAGGCTCTGAAGAAGGGCGTCACCGCTGAAGTGAGCGGCAAGCTTCGCCACGACCGCTGGAAGGACAAGGGCACCGGCCGCTGGACCGGCAAGGTTTTCGTCGCCGTCGATCCCGGCGGAGGCGCCGTCAAGTCTCTCGGCAGAAATGAGACTTCCGCCGCCGCTTAATCGCGAGACGCCGCTTCCGTTCTGCCGGAGGCGGCGTCGCTCAATTCTTCAATTCAACTTGAGTTCAAGGAGACACCACAATGTCTTCACCGACTTTGCGCGCCAGCGATCTGGCGCAATTCACCGGCAGCGAATACTGGTATCGCCACCCGCTCTACCCTTCGATCACCTACACGGACGGCGCTCAATACGTGGCCGAAGCCGGCGGCGCCTATTGGCTGCTCGACGCGATTGTTTCACACCAGCACGACGCCCGCGTGCGAAGCCAACCGTTCCAGGTTTGGACGTTGAAGGTGGCGCAAGACCGTAGCGCTGTGCTCACCTGCGAGGACGGTGACCACGGCCTCGTCGCCAATCAGGCCATCGCGTTCACGGACTTCCCGCTGCCTGAAATTACGCTCTGGCTTCAGAACCATGTGATTTTTCTGCCCAGCGAATATTGAAGCGGCTCTGACGCGCCGGTCGGCGGCGTGTCAGCGGTCCCTTGAAATGGCTCGGCAACGGACGGACCGATGTGTCCGAAAGTTGCTTACAAGTTTCGGACGCGGCGTGCGCATCCGGTCTCTATGGGCATAGCGCACGGCGTGTTGCCGATGAAGTAAAAGGGTTGACCGAAATATGATCACAAACATCGGACACAGCTCAGCGTCGTAAAGCGGGACGCGTCCCCTCGTTAAAGGTTGGCCTGGGCGGTCTCGGCTTCTTTGACGGCGCCGCCGATCAGGGCGGTGAACCCGAATGCGCCGTTCAACAGGAAGTAGATACCGAGGGAGACGACGAAGAGCGAAACGCCGATATCGAAAGAGCCTTCGGTATTAAATGTTATTTCCCTCTCGGGCGACCCGAGCGCCTGCCAAAGGTTGGCCGCGACTTCCGCATAAACAGCGGGCGCCGTTGAGCCTTCCGGGTTAGCAAGGTGGTCGACCGCGCCGACATAGAAGCCGGCCAGCAGTAAAGTCATGAATCATACTCAGCCCTTCTTGACCTTCAGTTTCGGCGTCATTTTTACTTTGCCGTTTGCAGCTACCGTGAAGCCGTAAGCCTCGTTCATGCCGCGCTTGCCACTGTGCGTGAGCGCGACGACGCGTTCGCCGTCGGTGCGAATATGGATGATGCCGTAATTGATGCGCTCGAAGGCGTAGAACTCGTCCTTCTCCGCGGCCGAACCCGGGTCCGTTTCCTTGGCGTAGCCGCGCGTCGCAAAGAACGCTGCAAGCTCCGTCATGAAGATGATGCCGGTATCGCCGCGCGAGCAGCGGCCGAGCGCAGAGACCAAAGTTGCCCGCGGGTGGATGTATTCCTTGGCTCGGCTCTCATCGCCCGATGAGATGATCGAAACGACCGGTGAAGTCTCCTTCACGAAGTTGAAGTCGAAGTCGGCGGAGCCATGGTGGGGCGTCTTGAAGATCTCGGCTTTGAGGTCGAAGTCGGGGAGGGCCGTTTTCACCCGGGCCATCGCCTCCTGATTCAGGTCGCCGGTGAAGAGGAAGCGCACGTTGCCGTAGGTCAGCCTTAGCGAGATCGAATGTCCGTTGATCGTGTGCGACGCCGATGCGCTCCCGCGCGGAGCGTCCGGGCCGCCTAGGTGCATGTCGACGTTCTTATCGGGCTCGCGCAGGAACACGAGCGCAGGCTTTGCGCCTTGCTTTTCTGTGATCGGTCCAAAGATCTCAAATGTGGCGTCGGAGACGAAGTCGAAGGCATCGCCTGAATCCTGGTCGATGCGCGCAAGCTCGATCGGATCGAGCCCAAGCGCCTGCCGGCGGGCATCCCATTTGTCGAGGGTCTTAGTCCAGGTCTTGAACGGCTTGTTACGCTCTGCCTCCGCGACCTTGCGCGGGTCATCGACGAGTCCAGTGATGTAGTGGTCGTCGCCAACTTTTTTGGCGGTCCCCAGCATCTCGGTTTGTTTGCGCGTTTCGCCGTCCGCTGTCTTCGCCGGCCGTTTGACGAGGCCGTTGTGATAGACACGCGTAGGATGAATGAAGATGCGTTTCTCCGCCCGCTTGTCGCGTTCGGATGCTTCGATGTCGGAGAGGCCGCCGAAGTGATCGGCGTCGCCGTGCGTCACAATCATGGCGTCGACTTCGAGCGGCTTTTGCTTACTGGTCCCGGCAAACCGCGCCGCTATGTGGCGGGCGAACAGCTGATTATCCCCGCCGTCGATGGTGATGAGATTGCCGTCCGGGGTGTCGAGGATGAGGCCGTCGCCCTGCTGTACGTCGATCATCGATAGGCGCAGGACGCCTTCATCGCGCAGTGAGAGCTCGCCTTTGATCGAAGCTTTGCGGCCGTGATAGCGCCCGCCAATGATCTTGAACGACGTTCGACCGCTCGCGGACTGCACGTCCATAACCGGGTCGCCGAACGCCAGTTCGTAGATGCTGTCATCTTCGAGCCTAGCGAAGACAACGTCATCGTCGATGTATTGGATGTCGGCGAGATCTAGCCCGAGAACCTCGGTGTAGTACCCATGCAGCCCCGGCATGAACGCCCCCATTGCAGTTCGTCAACTCTAGATAGCATAAAGTTCCGTGGTCGCAATGAAATGCTGGGACAACGCTTGAAAGGCCAGCGCTTGGCGCCGGCGACCAAACGTGGCGACGTCCCAAGCCGACGCTTGCTTAGATCACGAGAGGCGGTGAAGTCCGTCCGCGCGGTGTTTTTGCAGCAAGGCGCCGCATTTTCGTTTTTTGATTGTAAGGGCGATCCCGTCAGCTTCGCCGCCGGGCAGGGCTGTCGTGCTTCGCACCGAGCCCAGAGGGTCTCGGCCCTTCGGGCTTCCATCCCTATCGCGAGACCCGCCCACGCGCCCTGAATGAATTGAGGTGAGGTGAATGCGCGCGTGCGTTTGACTGCAGTGGTGCGTTCGAAGACATATCCCTTCTTGATAGGCGGCGCCGGTTTGGCGTTGGCTGCGCTCGTTCTGAGCGGCGCACAAGCAGATGTAGTGCTGTTCAATCACAGTCCATCTGTGCCGGTCGGCTTCTACATTCGAGAGTCGGGTGATCCTGCTCGGGGGATGTTCGTCACCGTGCGCGCCCGCGATGTCGCTCCGATCGAAGCCGCCGCGCACCATTACGACGACGAGGGAGACCGTTTCATCAAACGGCTAGCCGCAGCCGCAGGTCAGCACGTGTGCAGTGATGGACGCATGCTCAGCGTTGATGGCGTCACAGTTGCGGCGGTGCAGAATCGACCCGGCGCACCGCAAGGATGGGTCGGGTGCCGCACACTCGCGCCTTCCGAAATTCTCCTGCTTGGCGATAGCCCAGACTCGTTTGACGGGCGTTATTGGGGACCGATCGCCGTCGATTTGATCGAAGGCGTCTGGCGTCCGCTCTGAGAATTTCCAACACTAGGCATCGTAGCGAAACACGCAGCAACATTGCGGCGTAAGCTTGCCTGCGAAAGCGAGTAGCGGAGTGGAGGCGCGATGAAGAAGGGTTGCGGTGGAGAGCAAGATTAAGAGCGCCGCAGGTTTTCTTCTGAGGCTTGTGAATCCTGGTGTTTTCATGCGGCATGCGTGATCATCGCGCGGTGGAAACAGCGGTATCGCTGCATATTCAACGGCGCGTGACGCGGCAATGGCCAAGGCATCACTATCTGAGCGCTTGAAGACGTCGGCGCTGGTGCGTCCAAACGATGTGGCGCACGCGCTCGCAGCGGTGCGCGACATGGCTGTGTTTCGCGAGGAAGATGCGCTCACCGGCAAAGTCCAGAAGACGCGATCACTACGCGGCCGCGTACGCAGCGGCGCGCTCGGCGGACAACTATCCAAGCTGCTGTCAGGCCGCCGGCCCGGTGGACGCCTTCGCGCAGGCGGCGCAAACGCCTCATTCGCGCAAGACAAGCGCCAGCGCGTCGTAGTGACTGTGTTCTATCAGGGCCACGGCGGCAGTGGCGCAGCCAAGCTGATCGCACACGGCAAGTATCTCGAACGCGATGGGGCCGGTCCGGAAGGAGAGCGGGGCCAGTTCTATGACCAAGAGCAGGATCGCGCCGAGGCAGCGCCGCGTTTGGCGGAATGGGCGGCCGAGGACAAGCGCCACATGCGCCTCATGCTCGCGCCAGAGAGCGGCGCCCGCATCGAGGATCTGAAGGACTTCACGCGTGCGACGATGGCGCAGATGGAGCGCGATCTCGGCATGCCCTTGGAATGGGTGGCGGTCGATCACCACAACACCGACAACCCGCATGTCCATGTGATCCTGCGCGGCCGCAGGCGCGACGGACCAGATCTCATTATCCCACGGGAGTACGCGACGTGGGGGCTCCGGCACGCGGCGCGGGAAGTGGCCACGCAAATGCTGGGCGATCGCGGGCGCGATGACGAACGGTTGGCGCTTGATCGCGAGACGCGCGCCGAGCGGTCTACGCGGCTCGATCAGCTGCTGGCGGCCGAACTGAAGCCCGGCAAGGTGCATCGCATTCAGTCGATCGGGCGCACGCTTGAGCCCACGCTCAGAGCGGCGCTTCGAAACCGCGTTCGCGAGTTGGCCCGCATGGGGCTGGGACGAGAGGAGAAGCGCGATCGCTTCCGTCTCGATCACGACTGGGCAGCCCGCCTTGAGGAGATCGGCAAGGACATCGATCTTCGCCGCCGCCTCGGACGCGAACTTGAGCCAGGCCAGGGCCGGCTCAAACTCTACGACCCTTCAATGGGGCGTCTAGCCGGCCCCGTACTGGAATCTGGCAGACGCGGCGAGGCGGGCAAGGGCTACGTGATTGTGCTCGACGGCATGAAGCGCCCGGTGCTCGCCAATGTGCGTGAGCGCGATGGCGCAGGTTTGGTGCCGGGCGCGCTCGTTGCAATCGAACCGAAAGTCCATGAGGGCGCGGGAACCCGAGTTAAGATCGACCGGCTTTCCGAAACGCCGCTCGCCACGCAGATCGAGGCGCCCGCCGAGACCGAGCTTGATCGTGAAATCGTCCGCCAGCTCGCGGGCGAGGCGCCGCGCCTGCCAAACATACGAGAGGTCCGCAACGCCATCACCGCGCGGATCGGTTGGCATCAAAGAGAGGGGCACGGTGGCCGGGACCTCACCGGTCACTTTGAGTTCAATCAAGGCGCGTTGGATCGTCTTCGCGCGTCTGAATTGTCAAGCGCCGAAAAGGCACTGACGCGCGCGACAGGGAAAAGAGTGATCAACATCGGCGACGGGTTGGAGCGCGAGTGGCGCGTGCGCGGCTTCGTTCAGCTTCACCAGGGCAGGTTCGCGATGCTTGAGCGCAATGATGGCGTGGCCTTGTTGCGCGTTACGCGCTCGCCCTTGTTGAAGCAGGGGAAGGCCTATTCGCTCTCGATCACGAACGGCAAAGTCAAAACGACGCCGTCTCTCGGCTTGGATCGCTGAATGATCTTTCTCGTGAGGCGGGAATTGTTGCCTCTGCGTTTAAGAAACGCAAGGCAACACTGGGAAACATGTACCGCGAGCAGACGACAACGGAACGCAACGCAATAGCGCGCTGTCGCACAACAGGGACAGCGGCGTGCGCAGCGCTCTGTAAATTTATGCGCGATGCGAGGTTCAACTCGCTGTGGTGTTTGCTTGATGCGCGCGCCGAGCGGCGCATGCTCGCCGCTGCTCATCGAGTGCGAAACCTGAATCGCGCACGATGAGCTCACGATCAAAGGTCGCGCACGAAAGAGAGAAGATAATGGCGCTCAAGGCTCAGAAGGAGTGGGACATGGTGCACGAGGAAACCGAAATCTTGAGTCAGCTGCTCTCGCGCCGGGACGCCGCGCAGTACCTCAGCGAGCGCGGTTTGGAAACGGCGCCCCAAACGCTCGCGCGGAAGTTCCACGAGGGGACGGGCCCTCTGTGTACGCATGTCGGCGATCGGGCGATGTATAGACAGGCGCACCTTGACGAGTATTTCGTCAGCCAGGTCTCCGCGCCTCGGCGCTCATCAAGCGAGCCTCGCAAACCGATGGCCACTCAAAGAGCGTTCGGCGACGCAGACGATCGTGCCTAGACACTCCCCGAGCTGCTCAGCGCTGCGCCCGAAATTATCAGGGCGGAAATTGCGTTAGCGCTTCGTCTCGCAGCTTATCCAAACGATCGGCCCACCATTGCATGAGCCGAATACGATCCGCCCAATGCTGACCCCGCGCATAGGCGCGCCGGACGGCGTCGTGATCCTGATGCGCCAGCGCGCGTTCGATCGTTTCAGACGAGAACTTTGACGTCTCATGGAGAAGGGTGGAGGCGAGCGCTCGGAATCCGTGCGCGCTCATTTCCTCTTTTGGAAATCCGAGGGTCCTTAAGGCGACGCAGATGGTATTCTCACTGATCGGACGGTCCATCGCCCGCTGTCCTGGAAAACAAAGATTCTCTTCGTCGTGGCCAGTAAGATCATGAAGCGCCTGAAAGGTCGCTAATGCTTGACGCGAGAGCGGGATTTTGTGCTCGCGCCGCATTTTGGTTCGCTCGGCTGGAATGGTCCAGATCTTTGCGGTGAAGTCGACGTCATTCCAGCGCGCCAGCCGGCACTCTCCCGGGCGTGGAAAGCAATAAGCCATGATCAACATAGCGGCGCGCACGACTGGCCGGTCATAGCTTTGGACGGCAAGCATCAATTTTCCAGCGCCCTTGGGATCGGTGATCGCGGCGCGATGCTTTACGACCGGTGATGCAATGGCGCCGCGAAGGGCAGACGTTGGATCCATTGTGGCGCGATTGGTCGCCACTGCTAACCGCATCACTTGGCCGATTGCGGCGCGCAGCCGGCGGGCGGTCTCCAAATGGCCTTTCGATTCCACCTCGCGCAGGAGTGCAAGAACCTCCGCTGGCGTGATTGCCGCCACGGGACGTGTGCACAGAGGAGCGCCAAGGTCGTGTAACAGCCAGCGCCTTTTTGCGATCGTAACCTCGGCCTTGCCCTCGCGCGTCAATTTGGCGAGCAGTTCATCAGCCACGAGTCCGAACGTCGTCGCCCTCGCAACGCGCGCCACGGTGCGCGAGACTTTGCGTTCCTCCATCGGATCGCGGCCATCGCGGAGATGTTTTCTCGCGGCATCGCGCGCCTCGCGCGCGTCGGCAAGCGTTGTGTCTGGATAGGCGCCGATTGCCATCGTCAGACGCTTGCCATCAAACCGATAATCGAGACGCCACAAGCGCGATCCGTGCGCGCCCACGAGCAAGTAAAGACCGTGCCCGTCCGCGAGTTTGTAAGGCCGTTCTTTCGGCCGCGCGTTTCTGCATTTCGCGTCGGAAAGCTTCATGACGGTATCGCCTTCGTGGCGGTGTCTGCCGATACCGACAAAATACCGTCAGACTGCTTTGATGGGCACTTTCTTCGCCCTCCGGGCGCATCACGCCCGAGAGGCGAAAAACCCTGTAAAAGCAACGAATTGATTGGAATTTGTTGGAATATCGCGGAATGCCGCGAAGCCCTGGATTTTAGGGGAATGGTGCCCGGAAGAGGACTCGAACCTCCACGCCCTTGCGAGCGCCAGCACCTGAAGCTGGTGCGTCTACCAATTCCGCCATCCGGGCCCAAAAAACCTGGTAGAAGTCGGCGGGGTTTAGGGGAGAGGGCCTAGCGCGTCAATGGAGCCTGACGCGCCGCTTTGGCAGCCGTCGTGCTCGCGATAAGGGCACGCCAGGAGATGCATATGATGCATATGGCCGACACGCACCGGCAACCCTTTTGGCATTTGGCCGCGTTCGCCTGGGGCTTCGCGGAAGCGACTTTGTTCTTCATCGTACCTGATGTTCTCTTGAGTTGGATCGGCCTCAAGCGCGGCGCGCGGGCGGGTGCGCTGGCGTCGGGCTTGGCCGCGCTCGGCGCCGGCTTGGGCGGGACGGTCATGTACCTCTGGAGCGCCGCTCAGGCTGAGGCGGCGCGGGCCGCAGTGCTCGCGGTTCCCGCCATCAACGAAGGGATGGCGCGCGCGGCCGAAGCCGCCATGGCCGAACACGGCTGGGCCGTGGCGACGCTGCTCGGGCCGCTCTCGACCACGCCCTACAAGCTCTACGCGGTGCTCGCCCCGGATGCCGGTGCGCCTTTGCTGGCATTCGCGCTGGTGTCTGTGCTGGTGCGCTTGCCGCGCTTTCTGATTCTGGCGCTAGTGCCTGCCCTGATCGCGCGCTGGCTTGAGCCTCGGGTCGGCATGCGCGCGCTGGCGCTGACGCTCGGCCTTGGTTGGGTGGCGTTCTACGCCCTCTATTGGGCGCTCACGCCGAGCTGACAGGCGCACGGCATTGTGGCGCGCGGGGGCTGATGCTACGCGGAGCGCCCGAAATTCGCCCCAGCCCCATGATTCCCAAGCACCTCATCCGCAACTTCTCCATCGTGGCTCATATCGACCACGGCAAATCGACCCTGAGCGACCGTCTCATACAGGAGACGGGGGCGATGAGCGCGCGCGAGATGACCGAGCAAGTGCTTGATTCCATGGACATCGAGAAGGAGCGCGGGATCACGATCAAGGCCCAAACCGTGCGCCTCGAATACACAGCCAAGGACGGCCAGAATTACATCCTCAACCTCATGGACACCCCTGGCCACGTCGACTTCGCCTATGAGGTGAGCCGCAGCCTGGCGGCCTGCGAGGGCGCGCTGCTGATCGTGGACGCCTCCCAGGGCGTCGAGGCACAGACCTTGGCGAACGTCTACCAGGCGCTCGACAACGACCTCGACATCGTCCCGGTGCTGAACAAGATCGACCTCCCCGCCGCCGAGCCTGATCGAGTCAAGCAGCAGATCGAAGATGTGATCGGCCTCGACGCCTCCCAGGCCATCCTCGCTTCGGGCAAGACCGGGGAGGGCATCCCGGAACTTCTCGAAGCCATCGTTACCCGCCTGCCGCCGCCGAAGACCGGCGACGCCAACGCGCCGCTGAAAGCGTTGCTCGTGGACGCTTGGTACGATTCCTATCTCGGCGTCGTCGTGCTGTTTCGTGTTATCGACGGCGTCGCCAAGAAGGGCATGCGCATCAAATTGATGCAGACCGGCGCCGACTACAATATTGACACGCTCGGCGTACTCCGCCCCAAGCGCCAGGATGTCAGCGAGCTCGGCCCCGGCGAGATCGGCGTGCTCACCGCTTCGATCAAGGAAGTGGCGGACGCGCGCGTCGGCGACACCATCACCGAATATCGCCGCGAAACCGCCGCCGCGCTCCCGGGTTTCAAGCCGGCGCAGCCGGTCGTTTTCTGCGGGCTTTTCCCCGTAGACGCCGCCAAGTTCGAGGATTTGCGCGCCGCTATGAGCCGCTTGCGCCTCAATGATGCGAGCTTCTCGTTCGAAATGGAAACCTCCGCCGCCCTCGGCTTCGGCTTTCGTTGCGGCTTTCTTGGGCTATTGCATCTGGAGATTATCCAGGAGCGGCTCTCACGCGAATTCGATCTCGATCTCATCGCGACCGCGCCCAGCGTTGTCTATCGCGTGCACATGAACAATGGCGACGTGAAGGAGCTGCACAATCCCGCTGATCTGCCGGATGTGGTGCACATCAAGGAGATCGAGGAGCCGTGGATCAAGGCGACATTGCTGACGCCGGATGAGTATCTCGGCGCCATCATGAAGCTCTGCCAGGATCGGCGCGGCGTGCAAAAGGAGCTGAACTATGTCGGCTCGCGCGCCATGCTCGTGTACGAGCTGCCGCTGAACGAAGTCGTGTTCGATTTCTACGATCGGCTGAAAAGCATCTCAAAAGGTTATGCCAGTTTCGATTATCAGCTGATCGATCATCGCGCCGGCAATCTGGTGAAGATGTCGATCCTGGTGAATGACGAGCCGGTGGACGCGCTCTCCATGCTGGTGCATGCCGCGCGCGCCGAAGGCCGCGGGCGCGCCATGGTGGAGAAGCTGAAAGAGCTGATCCCGCAGCACATGTTCAAAATCCCGATCCAGGCCGCGATCGGGGGCCGCATCATTGCGCGCGAGACATTGTCGGCGCTGCGCAAGGACGTGACTGCGAAATGCTATGGCGGCGACGCGTCGCGTAAACGCAAGCTGCTCGACAAACAAAAAGCCGGCAAAAAGAAGATGCGCCAATTCGGCAAGGTCGACATCCCGCAGGAAGCTTTTATTGCGGCGCTGAAGATGGATGGGGATTGAAGTTCGATTTTCGGATTCGAGCTTCGCGTCGAATTGCCTGCATTAGCATTGGTACTACACGTATCTGCCACGTCGTCGGAGGCTTAAGCCGCTGCGGGGCGGTCCGGCATTTCCACCAGCGCGCCGCCGACCGACATCGCGATCTGCGGGAAGACGCCGCGCAGCGAGGTGTCGACGCCCTGATAGAGCGCATTAGCGGGCGAGAGCGGGCCCACGCGCAAGCGCACCGTTGCGCGCACGCGGTGCGCGGCGGCGCGCACAAGCTCCGGCAAGAACGGCAGATGCGAGCCGCCGCCAGCGAGCACAACATCCACCACTTCGGCGCCAACGCTCTCGGCGCGTTGCGTGACGGCGGCGAGGCTCTTGGCGATGGTTTCAACCAGGGCAGCGAGGTATTGGCGGAAGTGTGGGTCTTCCTGCAGGTCGCTGATCTTGATCGTGGTGGCGATCCAGCCATTCTTCAGCGCGCACTTGCCTTGCGTGAAGAGGTCGCGCTTGAGATCGCGCGCCGAGAGCCGCGTTGAGCGCAGCGCGCGCTGGTCGTCGGCTTGGCTGCGCTCTTGGCCGCGTTTGCGGAACAGAAGGGCGATCAGGATGCGATCGATCTCGTCGCCGGCGAGCGCGCTGCATTGGCGCGCCTCCTTGATCTCGCCGAGCATGGGCGGATCGGTGCTTTCGTCGAACTCGAAGGCGGCGATGTCGGTGGTGCCGGCGCCCATGTCGAACACCATGACGAAGCGCGTCGGCGCGCTGGTGAAGGCCAGGCTCGCCGCGGCGGCGGCGTGGGGCTCGAACACGCCGCTCTCAAGCAGGCCGTCGCCCGGCATGGCGGCGGCTTTGTCGAGCGCGTCCTTGCACTGGGCGATGGAAATGCCCTCCGGCGACAACAGTAGCCGGCCCAGCTTGATCGAGATCGCGGCGGCTTCGTTGAAAATGGCCTCGAAGGCGAGATCGACCATGCCGCCGGCGCGCCAGACGGGGCTAGTGTAGCGGCGGCGCGCATTGGCGACGCCAGGCGGCATGTTGGGCGCGAGATCGATCGCCTCGCGGATCAATTGGTCGAGATAAGCGAGATAAAGCGCCACCGCGTCGCGCGCCTTGAAGGTGCCGGTGGGATCGATCGAAGGCGGCATTTTCTGCGCCAATGCTTCTTGTACATTGCCTGCGCCCAGTACGGTCTTGAAGGAGAGCAGCGGATCGCGATCCGTCTCCACGCCGCGTCGCGCGAGCTCGAGCGCCTGTGGCCCGAAATACAACCGCCCGCCATCGACATAGAGCACCGACGGCGTGAGCAGCGGGTGCTCGGCGCCGGAGATGCCGCCAATCGGCAACGGCTTTACGCCCACTTCAAGCGGCAGCGTCGGGTCGAGACAGATGCTCGCCTTCGACAACGCCGTGCCGAAATCGATGCAGATGCGCGCGCGTGTCCAGTCAGGTTGAGGGGAGCTGTCCCACATGAAGCGGCCCAGATGTCTTGTCCGCCGTGCCCGGATAGGCACGCGGGAGCGCGACCATATTGCAATCGCCCGGAAAGGGAAGTCAGGCCGGGCGTGGTAATCGCAGGGTGGCGCGCAATCCACCGAGCGGACTTGTGGATAACGTAACGTCGCCGCCATGGCCGCGCGCCACGTCGCGGGCGATGGCCAGGCCGAGGCCAACGCCTTTCTGGTTGCGCGAGCGGGTCTCATCCAGCCGCGAGAATGGCCGGAACGCTTCCTCATATTGATCTTCGGCAATGCCAGGGCCGTTGTCGTCGACGGACACCGTCACGAATCCGTCGCCGCCGTGGACCTCCACGCGGACTTGATCG
This sequence comes from Hyphomonadaceae bacterium, assembly GCA_022843225.1. Classification (GTDB taxonomy): domain Bacteria; phylum Pseudomonadota; class Alphaproteobacteria; order Caulobacterales; family Aquidulcibacteraceae; genus Vitreimonas. The sequence goes on along the minus strand of JALHOC010000008.1, from coordinate 52,519 downwards.
CCGTGGGCCGCCGCGTTGTCGATCAGGTTATTGAGACAGCGCTTGAGCGCCCGCGTCCGCCCGGTGGCGCCAACATCGCCGCTCTGCGTTACGGCGATGTTGGCGCCGGTTCGCGCGGCGTCGCCGACGATGTCTCTGACCAAACGCGCGAGATCGACCTGTTCAGGCGCCTCTTCCGAGAGCCCCTTGGCGAACGCAAGGTACTCATCGAGCGTCTCGGCCATTTCAGCGAGGTCGCGTTTGGCGTCATCGATTTCAGCCGAAGCCGGCATCAATTCGAGCTGTAATTTCAGTCGCGTCAGCGGCGTGCGCAGATCGTGGCTGACGCCAGCGAGCAATTGCGCGCGCTGTTCGATGTGACGCTTGATGCGCTGGCGCATGTCAAAGAAGGCGTGGGTCGCGCCGCGCACCTCTCGGGCGCCGCGCACGCGGAAGTGACCCGCATCTTCGCCGCGACCAAAGCGTTCCATGGCGTCGGCGAGCTTTTCGATGGGGCGAACCTGACTGCGGATGAATAGGATCGACACCAAGCAGAAGAACGTGGTGCCGAAGATCACCCAGGTGACAAACAGCGGCCCCGAGCGCGCCTGCACGCGATCGCGCCGCGCTGTGATCTCGAAGACTGCGCCGTCACCCGCTGCGATCCGCAAAAACACGTAGCGGCCGGGGCAGGTGGGGTCGTACCAGATGGTTTGCCCGAACTCGTTGATCAGCGGCTCCAAAAGATATCGATCGACGAACACGCTGCGCGAACGACCGCAAGGCGCGCGCTCAAGCGGCCCGTCGGCATCGAGTGTAAGCTGAAAGCCGAGCGGGCTCTCGGCCATTTGACGCACGCGCTCGAAATTCTCTGGCGTGGGATCGGCTTGATAGGTCTGCAGCAGCAGCGTGACTTCCCCCGCCATCGCTTGGCTCATGCGCTTGGAGGTGAGCCGCCAATGATCGTCAAGGAAGACCAATGTGATCAGGATTTGCAGCAGAGCGGCGGGCACAATGATGATCAGCGCGGTGCGCCAGTACAGGCCTTTAGGCAGGATGTCGCGCATACGGGGAAGCTGGTTCGCGGTCACTAATCCGCCGCCAATCTGTAGCCGACGCCCCGCACAGTTTGTAGGAATACAGGGGCGCGAGCGTCGATCTCGATCTTGCGGCGTAGGCGGGTGACTTGAACGTCCACCGAACGTTCGAGGCCAGCGCCCGTGCGCCGCGCAAGGTCTTCGCGGCTGACGACCTCGCCGGGGCGCGCCGCCAAAACCCGCAGCAGCGAGACCTCTGCTTCGGTAAGGCGCATGGGCGCGCTATCCCGCGTTAGCTCCCCGCGTGCGCTGTTGAACGCGAAAGCGCCGAAGGTCACGATCTCGGGCGCCTCGCCGCGATTGGCGATCGTGCGGCGTAGAATGGCGTTGATGCGCAACGTCAGCTCTGCCGGTTCGAACGGCTTTGGCACGTAATCATCGGCGCCGATGGAAAGGCCGCGGATGCGATCTTCCGGCATACCGCGCGCAGTCAACAACACGATCGGGACTTTCGATGTGCGCCGCACGCTCTCGGCCAGCGAGAAGCCGTCCTCGACGGGCATCATCACGTCCAGGATCAGCAGGTCAAAATCCATCGCCGCGATCAAGCGGCGTGCGGCGGCGGCGTCGGAGGCCGCCGACACGCGCGCGCCGGCTTGTGTCAGATAGCGTTTGAGCAGTTCGCGAATGCGATCGTCGTCGTCCACCAAGAGGAGGTGCGGCGGGCGATCCAGCGCGTCGAAAGCGGGGGCGGTGGTCATATTTGGACGGGCTTTGGGGTAGAAATCATCGGGTAGGGCGCTGCAGGGGGCAAGGTGTTTCAGTTTCAGCCCAGCTTGATTGAGCATCTTGTTGCAGTCTAGACGTTCTGCTGAAAATCTGTCCCCGTGAGGTCACGTCTTGGCCTGCGGCAACGCTTTGAGGAGTTCCAGGCATGACCGCGCAGCCCTTTCACGACCGCGACGGCTGGGTGTGGATGAACGGGACATTCGTGCCCCATCGCGACGCCAAGGTCCATGTGCTAACCCACGCCTTGCACTATGCCTCATGCGTGTTCGAAGGCGAACGCGCCTATGACGGCGTTGTGTTTAAGAGCCGCGAGCATAGCGAACGGCTGCACTTCTCGGCGAAAATCTTGGGCTTCGAAGTCCCGTACAGTGTCGAGGAACTCGACCGTGTGAAGCGGGAGTTAGTGCAGAAGCAGGGCTTCCCGAATTGCTATGTGCGCGCGCTTGCTTGGCGCGGCTCGGAGCAAATGGGCGTGTCGGCCAAGCGCGACGACGTGCATGTGGCGGTGAGCGCTTGGGTGTGGGGTGATTACTTCGCCGACAAGATGAAGGGCATAAGGCTGATGATCGCGCCGTGGCGCAGACCCGCGCCCGACACCGCGCCCGCGAACGCCAAGGCGGCAGGTCTTTACATGATTTGCACGTTGTCCCGCCATGCCGCGACGGATGCCGGCTTCGACGACGCGCTGATGTTCGATTGGCGCGGCCAGATCGCGGAAGCCACCGGGGCCAACATTTTCTTCATCCGCGATGGCGTGATCCATACGCCAACGCCGGACTGCTTCCTGAACGGGTTGACGCGCCAGACCGTGATTGCGCTCGCGCGTCAACGCGGCATTGAGGTGATCGAACGCGCGATCTGGCCGAACGAGCTGGCGACGTTCAGCGAATGCTTTCTCACCGGATCGGCCGCGGAGATCACACCGATCCGCGAAATCGCGGGCATGAACTTCAAGCCGGCGGCCATGACCGAACAACTGATCGCCGACTTCTCCGCGCTCACCCGACGGAAGAATGCGGCGTGAGCAATTCCGCACTTGATATGGTCATAATTCCCCGTGCGCGCGATGTTGGCGGGTTCGAGGTGCGGCGCGCGTTGCCTGCGGTGGAGCGGCGTATGGTCGGGCCGTTTGTGTTTCTCGATCAGATGGGGCCGGCGACATTTCCGCCCGGCCACGGCATGGACGTGCGTCCGCACCCGCACATCAATCTCGCCACGGTGACGTATCTGTACGCGGGCGAGATTTTGCATCGCGATACGCTTGGGTCCGCGCAAACTATCCGGCCCGGTGATGTGAATTGGATGAGCGCCGGGCGCGGCATCGCGCACTCAGAACGCACCGCGCCGGACGTGCGCGCGGCGGGCTCGGATGTGTCGGGCCTGCAGGCTTGGGTGGCGCTGCCTGCGGCGGAAGAGGAAAGCGCACCGAGCTTCGCGCACCATCCCAAACCCACATTGCCTTTGATCGAGACGCCGGGCGCGGAGGTGCGCGTGATCGCGGGCGCGCTCTATGGCGCGCGTGCGCCAGTGCGGGTTTTGTCAGACTTGTTCTACGCCGATGCGCGGCTAGATGCAGGCGCCTTGTTGCCGCTCGACGCCGAGCATGAAGAGCGCGCACTTTATCTGGTGGAGGGCGAGATCGACATCGCGGGCGATCGCTTCGCGCCCGGGCGCTTGCTTGTGTTCCGGCCTGGCGACCGCAACACGATCCGGGCGCTCCAGCCGTCGCGCTTCATGCTTTTGGGGGGCGCTGCCCTCGACGGACCCCGCCACATGTGGTGGAATTTCGTTTCCTCGCGCAAAGAGCGCATCGAGCAGGCCAAGGACGACTGGAAAGCTGGCCGCTTCGGCGCCGTGCCGGGGGACGAGCGGGAGTTTATTCCGCTGCCCTCGGCTTGATGCTTGAGCCTTCGTTCACTCCGTGAAACAGTACTCGCCTGTCGTTGAAGTCGACAGACGCAGAAGCGGCGCCCAGCCGCTCGTTGAGCGCAGACTTGGGCGCCGCCCGGACCCCTGATGGGGACTTAAGGGAGGTCAAGGCCCATGCCTGAAAGCAAGACAGCCAATGCGGTGAGAGCTATTGCCGTCGTCGGTCCGACCGGGGCGGGCAAGACGGCGTTGACGCAAGCTTTGGCATCGGTCGCCTCGGGCGGTTCGGGCGCGATCCCGACCGCGGCGGGCCAGTCCACCGAGACCGCTTTCACCGCGATCGATTATTTGGGCGATCATTACGCGTTGATCGATACGCCCGGCGCGGTCGATTTTCTGGCGGACGCCGATTACGCGCTGCCGGCGGCTGATCTCGCGATCGTGGTCGCCGATTCCGATCCGGACAAAGCCGCGCTGCTTCAGCCTTTCTTGAAAGCCGTTGAAGACTTCCAGGTTCCGCACATCGTTTTCATCAACAAGATCGACCAAGCGCGAGGGCGCATCCGCGATCTCTTGGAGGCGTTGCAGCCGGTGAGTGCGCTGCCTTTGGTCGCGCGTCAGATTCCGATCTGGGAAAATGAGAAAGTCACGGGCTTCATCGATCTCGCGCTTGAGCGCGCGTATCACTATGAGGCGGGCAAGCCGTCGCGCGTTATCGAGATTCCGAAGAGACTAGCCGAGCGCGAGCACGAAGCGCGTTTTCATATGCTTGAACAATTGGCTGACTTCGACGATGCGCTGATGGAGCAATTGCTCTCCGACGCTCAGCCGGATCGCGACACTGTTTTCGCCGATCTCATGCGCGAGACGCAGGAGGGATTGATCGCGCCCGTCGTTTTCGGATCGACCGGGCAAGGTTTCGGCATTCGTCGGCTCTTGAAGGCGCTGCGCCACGATACGCCAGAACCCGAGCATGCAGCCGCGCGCTTGGGTCTAAAGGGCGCTGGCGCGTACGTGATGAAGATTTCCCACGCCGGTCAAGCGGGCAAGCTTGCATATGCGCGTGTCTTTGGCAAAGCGATCGCGGATTCTGATCAGCTCACGCTGAGCGACGGCTCAACGCAGCGTCCAGGCGCCCTGTTCGCGGTGCAGGGGACGCAGACCAAGAAGGTCGCACGTGCGCCAGAGGGTGATGTTGTCGCCATCGGCAAGCTTGACCCGGTTGCGGCGGGCGATCTGCTCGCGAGCGTCGGGCCGGCGCAAAAAGCCAAGTTTGCGCCGCGCGCGCGCTTTCCCGTGTATCAACTCGCGATCGCCACCAAGGATCGCAAGGACGATGTGCGCCTGTCTGGAGCGCTGCAAAAATTGGTCGACGAGGATTCAGGCCTCTCCGTGCTGCACGATCAAATCACGCATGAAATCCTGCTGCGGGGGCAGGGCGAACCGCATCTGCGCAACGTGATCGACCGTCTAAAATCCCGCTTTGGCGTCGATGTGTCGACGGCGCGTCCTACTACGCCCTATCAGGAAACGATCCGCAAGAGCGCCGAGAAACGCGGTCGGCACAAGAAACAGACGGGCGGTCACGGCCAATTTGGCGATTGCGTGATTCAAGTGAAACCGTTGCCGCGCGGCGGCGGCTTTGAGTTCGTCGACAAAATCCATGGCGGCGCCATTCCCCGGCAATGGATTCCTGCCGTCGAGGCTGGCGCCAAGGACGCGATGCAGCGAGGCCCGATTGGTTTTCCTGTCGTCGATGTTTCGGTGACTTTGATTGATGGCTCGTATCACGCCGTCGATTCATCCGAATACTCGTTCCAGATGGCGGGTCGCCTTGGCATGCACGATGCGCTCGCCGAGTGCGACCCCGTGATCCTCGAGCCGATCGAGAAGCTCGCCATCTACACGCCCAATTCCGGCACCGCGAAAATCAACTCAGCCGTATCGAGCCACAATGGGCAAATACTAGGCTTCGAGGTGCGCGAGGGCTGGCCCGGTTGGGATCGCGTCGATGCCTATCTCCCGCATGCGGAGCGGCAGGATTTCATCATCGAATTACGCTCGCTCACGCAAGGCTTGGCGACGTTCGAGGCGGCATTCGACCATATGGTCGAGATCAATGGTCGCCGCGCCGAGGAAGCGGCGAAGAAAGCGCAGAAGGATGCCGCGTGATGGTCAGTCGCAAACGATACTTGTTCGCGCTCGCGCTTCTTGCCGCGTGCGCCACGTCTGATCCATTCGATGATGTCTTGCGTGCGCAGCAGCGCCTTGATCAGCGCGGCATCGGCTTTGGCGTAACCCGCGTGCCGGGTCACGATGCGTTCGTGCTTCAGCTGCGCTTTGCGACCTCGGAGACTGGCGCTGAGACGATGACCGACCCGATGGCCGCTGCCCAAGCCGCCGCGCCCGAGGGCTGCGCGGTGGACAACGTCATGCCGCAGGGGGATGGGGCGTATCGGGTTGAGTATCGGTGCGCGTAAACGCGTTATCGATCTTCGGACGTCGCCGCTGGCCTTGATCCCCGCGAACCCGCTAAGAAACGGGTATGGCGCGAGTCCTGGCCCAATTGCGGAATGTGCGCCTGAGCCTAGGCGGCGCACCCTTGTTCGAGGGCGTGGATCTAGCGCTTGGTCAAGGCGAGCGGATGTGCCTGGTCGGCCTCAATGGCGCGGGCAAGTCCACTTTGCTGCGGATACTTTCCGGTGATCTGGAAGCCGACAGCGGCGAGGTGACGCGCGCGAGCGGCGTTCGGATCGGCCTCGTGCCGCAGGAGCCAAGCCTTGCGGGCTTCGAGACGCTGCGGGCGTTCTGCGAGGCGCCCGTCGGCGATGCGCTGGCGACGCCGCGCCACCAAGCCGAGGCCCTGCTGCACGCCTATGGTCTGGACCCAGATCGTTCGCCACAGGGCCTGTCGGGGGGCGAGATCAGACGTGCGGCGTTGGCGCGAGCCTTTGCCGCCGATCCTGAAGTGCTGTTGCTGGATGAGCCGACCAACCATCTCGACATCATCGCCATCGAGGATCTCGAAAAACGACTGCAGGGCTTCTCCGGCGCATGCTTGATCATCAGCCATGATCGCCGCTTCTTGGAACGTGTATCGACGGGATGCTTTTGGCTGCGCAATGGCGCCGTAGTGAAGCTCGATCGCGGCTATAGCGCGTTCGAAGCCTGGGCCGAAGGCGTGGAAGCCGCTGAGACGAAAGTGCTGTCGCGGCTCGAAACGCAGCTTGCCGCAGAGGAGCATTGGCTGCTGCGCGGCGTCACCGCGCGCCGCTCGCGCAATGAGGGTCGCCGCCGCAAGCTGCAAGCGATGCGTGTTGAGCGGCGTCAACGCAAGGCGCTGTTGACGAAGTCGAACGCCGACCTCGTCGCCGACAAGGGCGCGGACCCGGGGCGTTTGGTGTTGGAAGCCAAGGTGATCAGCCAGAGTTTCGCCAACGCCGATCAAGGCGGCGAGCGCGCTATCATCAGCAATTTCACGCTCAAGGTGATGCGCGGCGATCGCGTCGGGTTCGTTGGCCCCAATGGCGCAGGCAAATCGACCTTGCTCGACATTTTGCTCAAGCGGCGCGAGCCGACGTCGGGATCGGTCCGGCTCGGAACCAATCTCGAAATTGCCTATGTCGATCAGATGCGGTCGGGATTGGATCCCAATACATCGATCTGGGACACGCTCTGTCCGCTGGGCGGCGACCAAGTGATGGTGCGCGGCGCGCCGCGCCATGTCGCCGCCTACGCCAAGAGCTTTTTGTTCAAGCCCGAACAATTGCGCCAGCCCACGCGCGCGCTCTCGGGCGGCGAGCGCAATCGTTTGTGCTTGGCGGTGGCGCTCGCGCGCGCGGCCAATGTGCTGGTACTGGATGAGCCGACCAACGATCTCGACATGGAGACGCTCGACGGCCTGGAGGACATGCTGGCGAGTTATGACGGCACCGTGCTGATCGTCAGCCATGACCGCGCGTTTCTCGATGGCGTCGCCACGCAGATCGTCGGCGCGCTCGGTGACGGACGCTGGGTGGAGACAACCGGCGGCTATTCCGATTTCGAGCGCGAGCATGGAAGTTTCCGCGTGCCGGAGCGGGCAGAGCGGCGCGAGAAAACAGAACAGCCGCTTGCCGCGCCGCGCCTGCAGCGCAAACTCTCCTACAAAGAGGAGCGCAGGCTCGCCGAACTCGAAGCGCGTATGCCGGCCCTCGAGGCCGAGATCGCGTCGCTTGAGACGAAGCTCGCGGACGCGGCTTTCTTTGCGCAGGACTCAAAAGCATTCGCCGCCGCCGCTGGACGCTTAGAGGCCGCGCGCGCGGAGAAGGACGCAGTCGAGACCGAATGGCTGGAGCTGGAGGACCGGCGCCAAACTCTGGCGGGCTAAAAGCCGCTACATAGAAATCTCGCCGCGCGTAACCAGAACCGCCTTGCCGGCTATGCGCGCGCCTGCGAGCGTAGCGGCTTCAATATGGATCTCAAGCCCGATGAGCGAGGGCCGACCCATTTCGACGCCTTGGAGGATCGGCAAGGTGTGCCAGCCATCGGGCAAGTCCTCGAACCGCGCCAATACGCCGGCAAACGCCGCCGCCGCGCCGCCCGTCGCCGGGTCTTCAACGATGCCCATCTCCGGCGCGAACATGCGAGCGCGGAAGGCATGCGGCGCGCTGGGCTCGCTTCTTGTATAAACGTAAATGTCGCCCACGCCGAGCAGGCGCGTGAGGTCGGGCGCGGGCTTCACGCGCGCAAGCGCTTCAAGGCTCGCGACAGGGATCATCGCGAACGGAACGCCCGCGGAGAAGAGCGATGGAGTGTGCGCCTCAAAGCCAATATCGGCGGGCGAAAGGCCTAGCGCTTCGGCGGTGGCATCGATGCTCGGATCGTCGCCCGCTGGTGTGGAGAGGCGCGGCGCGGTGAATTCGGCGAAGCTTGCGCCCTCGCGCGCGATCTTCACGCCGCAACGCACCGGGCCGATTTGTTCTTCGAGCACCAGTAGCACGTCTTTGTTCTCGCCGCGCCCGTGGCGCTTTTCCGCCAGCGCGATGGCGCAGCCGATCGTGGGATGTCCTGCAAACGGCAGCTCCTTGCCCGGCGTGAAGATGCGTACGCTGGCTTCGTGGCGTGCATCAGCTGGCGTGCGCACGAAGATCGTCTCCGAGAGATTGAACTCGCGCGCGATGGCTTGCATCTGCGCGTCGCTCACACCATCGGCTTCGAACACCACCGCGAGCGGGTTGCCGGAGAAGCGCGTGTCGGTGAAGACGTCATAGGTGGCGAAGGGGAGGGACATGGGCGCCATTTATGGGCCGCGTCCGAAGGCTGAGGAAGTAGCGTGCGCCCAATAACGCGGGGAGATTTGCAATAAAATTCTCCGATGCGCATCGTCGAACGTGAGATTGAACAGTTGACGGACTGCCGCCCGTCCAATTTCATGTGAGAATGGAGCCACGCCCGCCAACTCGCGCGCCGCATTTTATTTGGGATGACTATGGGCCTGCCACCTTATCTTCGGCGCAAGGGCTCTTGTCCTTGCTGTGCGATTTCGCTCGATTCTCGCGCACATGGCGTGACCGCGAAGGGCGGGAAATAAGCGTAACAGTGGAACGCGAGACGCAGCAGGACGCGCTCATCACGCTCTCCGGCGCCATTAACGGGCGCATAGAGTTTTCGATCGCACCTAGTCTTTGGCTGCGCGCGGACTTCTATCGCGACGGCGCCTGGTTCGGACGCGGCTGGATCGAGCGCTGCTTCGAGGAGTGCGAAATCTGGACCGACGGCTCCGACGGTAAGGTCGGGCAGCGCGTCGAGGACGATCCGCCGGGTCGTATTTCAAAACGCGGCCATTGGATGCAGTTCGATACATCGCAATGGCCCGGGTACGATTGCTCGGTGCGCTGGATCGGATTTGAAATTCCGCAGGATTAGCGGGCCACGAGGTGCTCGCGAAAGATTGTTGAGCGGTCAATTTCTTCCGCCCGCCCCTCAAAAGCCCCCGAAGTTCACGAACTTCGTCTCCAAGTATTCCTCCAACCCCTCGACCCCGCCTTCGCGGCCGAGGCCGGATTCCTTCATGCCCCCAAACGGGATCACTTCGTTGGAGAAGATGCCGTCATTGATCGAGACCATGCCATAGTCCAGCCGCTCGGCGACGCGCCAGCAGCGGTTTACGTCCTGACTGAAGAAATAGCCGGCGAGACCAAACTCCGTGTCGTTGGCGATGGCGATGGCTTCGTCTTCGGTCTTGAAGCGAATGAGCGGCGCGACGGGGCCGAAGATTTCCTCGCGATTGACGCGCATCTCGCGGGTAACGTTGGCAAGCACGGTGGGCGCATAGAATTGCGCTCCGGCGGCGTGCTTCTTGCCGCCGGTCAGCGCGACGGCGCCGGCGCCGATCGCTTCGGCCACCATCTGCTCGACTTTGGCGATGGCGTGCGCGTCAATCAATGGTCCGATCTCGACGCCCTCCGCTTTCCCGTCGCCGACTTTGAGTTTCGACACGGCATCCGCGAGCTTCTTCGAGAACGCATCGTAGATGGAATCCTCCACCAGGATCCGATTAGCGCACACACAGGTTTGCCCTGCATTGCGGAATTTAGAAGCGATGGCGCCTTTGACGGCTTTGTCGATGTCGGCGTCGGCGAACACGATCAAAGGCGCGTTGCCGCCAAGTTCCAGCGACACGCGTTTCACTGTTGAGCCCACGCATGCCGAGCCGAGCCGCTTGCCGACATCGGTTGACCCCGTGAACGAAAATTTACGCACTAAGGGGCTCTCGCACAGCACCTTGCCAATGGCGGACGTGTGGCTGTGCGTGGTCACGACATTGAACACGCCCGCCGGCACGCCCGCGCGCTCGGCCAATTCCGCGAGCGCCAGCGCCGTCAATGGCGTTTGCGACGGCGGTTTCAGCACAATCGAGCAGCCCGCCGCCAGCGCCGGCCCTGCCTTGCGCGTGATCATCGCCATCGGAAAATTCCAGGGCGTAATCGCGGCGCACACGCCGACCGGCTGTTTGATCGTGACATAGCGGCGCGTCGCGGTCGTGGTCGGGATTGTGCGCCCATAGGCGCGCTTGGCTTCCTCCGCGAACCATTCAACGAAGCTCGCGCCATAAAGCGCCTCGCCGCGCGCTTCGGCCAAGGGCTTGCCGCCCTCTAGGGTGATCAGCCGCGCAAGTCGATCAATCTCGGCGATCATCAGATCGTACCAGGCGCGTAGAATTACGGCGCGCTCCTTGGCTGTTTTCGTCGCCCAAGCGGGCAAGGCGCGATCCGCCGCCGCCACCGCTTCCTCGGTTTCCGCAGCGCCCAGATCGGGCACGCGTGCGATCACGTCTTGCGTCGCCGGGTTAATGACGTCGAAGCGGTGCGCCGCGGTGCGCCATTGGCCGTCGATATAAGCATCTGACCGAAGGTTCATTTGGGTTCCTTGATTGCGTTGCCCGCGACTTTGCGCAGGCTCAAGGCCGGCGCCAAGGGTCGGTGTAACATTTCTGGTCAGCAGAGAGCGAAGCGCGTAAGATGAGTCAGCAAAGCGAGGTCCTCCCCATGGGATGGAAAGATATTCTCGTTCTGGTCGCCGAGGCCGAAGCCGACGAGCCTGCTTTGGCGCTCGGCGAAGCGCTGGCGAGCCAATGCGATGCGCAGCTTGCCGCCGCCTTCCTAACGCCGCTGCCGGACGAGCCCTTGGCCTATGAGCCAACGGTGGTTGCCGGCGTTTGGGCTGAGCTGCTGAGCCGCGCGCGCCAAGAGGCGGAAGCTGAGCGCAAAAAAGTGGAGGCGCGAGTCGGGCGGTTTGAGCGCACATGCGAGCTGCGCAGCGCCGAAGCGCTATCGCGCGATTTGGGCCGGGTGGCGGCGGTGCATTCCCGCTATGCCGATGTCGCGATCATGACGCGCCCCAGCGAAGGCGCCGGCGGCGAACTGCGCGAGGAGATCGTCGAGGGCGTGCTGTTTCATTCCGGGCGCCCGGCTTTGATCGCGCCGCCGAATTGGAAGGGCGGAACGATTGGTCAGCGTGTCGTGGTGGCGTGGGACGCTAGCCGCGAGGCGACGCGCGCGCTCTCAGAGGCGCGGGCGCTCTTAGGCGCATCCGCGGAGATCACCGTGGTGACAGTGGACGCAAAGCCGAAAATGTTTGGTCATGGCGATCAGCCGGGCGCCAATATCGCCGCGCACCTGGCGCGGCGCGGCCTGAAAGCCGACGTGCGTAATGTCGACAGCATGGGCCGCGCGGCGTCTCTGGCCATCTTGGAAGAGGCCAATGCGCTGCAGGCAGATCTGGTGGTGATGGGCGGTTACGCGCACTCGCGGTTGCGCGAATTGGTGTTCGGCGGCGCCACACGCGACTTGCTGCGCGTCGCGAATGTGCCGTTGCTGATGGCGCATTGATGCGTCCCCCTTGTGTGGTTTGAACGCCACACCTACCTGAAGCGAGGACACATACCCGCGCCAAGCCGCGCCTTCGGGGCGGCGAGCGCGAGACGCCTGAAGAGGGTCTGACATGGATATGGAAAAGCTGACCGAGCGCGCGCGCGGATTCGTGCAAGCCGCCCAAACCATTGCGCTGCGCGAACAGAACCAACAGCTCGAAACGCAACATCTGCTCAAAGCGCTGCTCGACGACCGCGAGGGCTTGGCGTCTGAGCTGATGCGCACCGCCGGCGCCGATCCGCGCAAGGCCGGTGATGAGGTCAATGCCGCCGTACAAGCGCTGCCAAAAGTGCAGGGTGGCGGAGACCGCATGTATGCGGCGAACTCCTTTGCTCGCGCGCTCGACGCCGCCGAACAAGCCGCGACCAAAGCCGGCGACAGCTACGTGACGGCGGAGCGTTTGTTGTTCGGCCTCGTCATCGCCGAAGGCAAGGCGAGCGAGATTCTAAAGAAGGCGGGGCTCACCCCTCAGAAACTGGAAGAAGCGATCGGCAAGTTGCGCAAGGGTCGAACCGCGCAATCGTCCTCGGCTGAGGATCAATATGAGGCGCTGAAGAAATATGCTCGCGATCTCACCGAGGACGCGCGCAAGGGCAAGCTTGATCCGGTGATCGGGCGCGACGAGGAAATCCGTCGCACGATCCAAGTGCTATCGCGGCGCACCAAGAACAATCCGGTGCTGATCGGCGAGCCGGGCGTGGGCAAGACGGCGATTGCGGAAGGCTTGGCGCTGCGCATCATCAATGGCGACGTGCCGGAAAGTCTGAAGCATAAGAAATTGCTCGCGCTGGACATGGGCTCTCTCGTCGCGGGCGCGAAGTTCCGCGGCGAGTTCGAAGAGCGCCTGAAAGCGGTGCTGAACGAAGTCACGGCAGCCGAAGGCGGCATTGTTCTGTTCATCGATGAGATGCACACGCTCGTCGGCGCCGGAAAAGCCGAAGGCGCGATGGATGCGTCGAATCTCTTGAAGCCGGCGCTGGCGCGCGGCGAATTGCATTGCGTCGGCGCCACCACGCTCGATGAATACCGCAAGCATGTGGAGAAGGACGCGGCGCTGGCGCGGCGGTTTCAACCTGTGTTCGTGAACGAGCCCTCTGTAGAAGACACCATCTCGATCCTGCGCGGCCTGAAAGATCGCTACGAACAGCATCACGGCGTGCGCATCTCGGACGCAGCGATTGTCGCGGCTGCGCAACTCTCGCACCGCTACATCACCGACCGCTTCCTGCCGGATAAAGCCATCGACCTGATGGACGAAGCGGGCTCGCGCCTCAGGATGGCGGTCGATTCCAAACCCGAAGAACTGGACGAACTCGATCGCCGCATTCTGCAATACAAGATCGAGATCGAAGCGTTGAAGAAGGAAAAAGACCCCGCCTCACAGGAGCGCACCAAGAAACTCGATGCCGAGATTAAAGACCTCGAAACCCGCTCCGCCGAACTCACCGCGACCTGGGGTGCGGAGAAGCAAAAGCTTCAAGTTACCTCCAAGTCGAAGGAAGAGCTGGAGCGGCTGCAGAACGACTACGAGCAGGCGGTTCGCCGCGGCGATCTCGCGCGCGCGTCCGAGCTGAAATATGGGCGTATCCCGCAGCTCGAAAAGCAAATCGCGGACGCGGAAAAGAAGGCCGGCGGCGAGGGCTTGGTGAAGGAAGTGGTGGACGCCGAAGCCATTGCCTCGGTGGTGGCGCGCTGGACCGGCGTGCCGGTCGAAAAAATGCTCGAAGGCGAGAAGGCGAAGTTGCTGCAGATGGAGACCAATCTGCGCAATCGCGTGATTGGTCAGGAGCCCGCGCTCAAGGCTGTCGCCGATGCGGTGCGGCGCGCGCGCGCGGGATTGCAGGACCCCAATCGACCTATCGGCTCGTTTATGTTCCTGGGGCCGACCGGCGTCGGCAAGACTGAACTCACCAAGGCGTTGGCGGAGTTTCTGTTTGATGACGAGCAAGCGATGAGCCGCATCGACATGTCCGAGTACATGGAGAAACACTCGGTCTCGCGTCTGATCGGCGCGCCGCCAGGCTATGTGGGCTACGAGGAGGGCGGCGCGCTCACGGAGGCCGTGCGCCGGCGCCCGTATCAGGTCGTCCTGTTCGACGAGATCGAGAAGGCGCACCCGGACGTGTTCAACGTATTGCTGCAAGTGTTGGACGATGGCCGCCTCACGGACGGCCAGGGCCGCACGGTGGATTTCAAGAACGTGATCTTGATCATGACCTCGAATGCGGGCGCTCAGTATTTGGCCGATCAGCCCGAAGGCGCGGACGTCGAAGACGTACGCAAGCCGGTGATGGATGAAGTGCGCGCGCGTTTCCGCCCGGAGTTCTTGAACCGCATCGACGAGATCATTCTGTTCAAGCGCCTTGAGCGCGCGCAGATGGGCGCCATCGTAGATATTCAGCTGAAGCGTTTGGAAAAGTTGCTCGCCGCACGCAATATGGCGCTGGAGTTGGATTCACGCGCCAAGAGCGAACTCGCCAAACGCGGCTACGATCCGGCCTGGGGCGCGCGGCCGTTGAAACGCGTGATCCAGAAAGATGTGCAGGACCCGCTTGCGCGCCTGATTCTCGAAGGCGCCATCAAGGACGGCGACCGCATCGGCGTGAGCTTCGACGGCAACGACTTCCTGTTCAACGGCGCGAGCGACAAGAAGGCGGCGTAAGGTGCGCTACCTCTATCTCTTTCTTGTCATTACGTTCGTGGCGCTGCTTCTGGCGTTTGCGCTGGGCAATCTGTCCAGCGCGACGCTGTCGTTTCTCGGCTGGCAGATCACCGCGCCGCTCGCGGCGATGATCGTGGCGGTTTACATGCTGGGCATGCTCACCGGCGGCAGCGTTCTCTCGTTCCTGCGCCACTCGCTTCATAAGGCGACGGCGAAACCCGCGCCGAAGGCGGCGCCCAAGCCGGCCCAGGCGGGGCCTCCGAGCAGCAACGTTTAGTCTTCGTCTTCGCCGCCGCCTTCGCTTTGTTCGCTGCCGGCTTCTTCTTCCTCACCTTCCTCGCCGATTTCACCACACGCGGCGACACTGAACATGAGCGGGGCTGCAGACGCTGCGGCGATGGTGCGGGAAACGCGCAAGACTGACCTCCTCCGATGGTGTTGTGCATTTGGGCGCAGCCGTACATCGAACAAGAGCTCGCGACGTGATCGTTGCGATGAAAATCGTCGATGGCGGAAGGCCGGACCCAGAACAAATCTCTTGAGCCGTCCCTTGGGGCCGGCCTTTTAATCCGCGCCGTTCGAAGGAAGAGCAGCAATGAAGCCGAGTGTTTTCCAGGAGACCGCCGCCGCTGTGGCCAAACGCTTCGGCGTATCGGTCAAGGCGCTGCGCGTTTACGAGGACGCCGGCCTCATCAAACCCGCCCGCACCATCGCGGGTTGGCGCATTTATCGCCCGCCTGAGCTGGAACGGCTCTCCGCCATTCTGGCGCTGAAGCAGCTTGGCCTCCCGCTCAAACGGATTGGTGAGTTGCTGCGGGGCAAGGGCGATCTTGCAGCCGCGCTTGTGCTGCAGGAAGCCGCGCTCGAAGACGCTAAGGCGGAAACGCAAGCCGCGCTCAATCTGGTGCGCGCGGCGCGGACTAAGCTGGCACGCGACGGCGCTCTTTCTCCGGACGAATTGGGTAAACTCGTCAGGAGCACGGCAATGACTGAATTCAAGTGGAACGACAAAATGGAAGCCTTGGCGCAAAAGAACTATACGCCAGAGCAATTAGCCTCACTCCGCGCGCGGCCGTTCGCGGCAGAAGATCAAGCGCGCGTGTCGGCGGCATGGGCGCAAGTCTTCGCCGATATCGATGCGCTGGGCGTGAACGCCAATCCGACATCGGAGCGAGCGCTCGACATTGCGCGCCGAGCGAAGGCGCTGATTGATGAGTTTACGGGAGGCGATCCGGCGATGTTCAAAGCCGCGACCGCGATGAAGCGCGACATGATGGCTGATCCCGAAATCGCCGCACAAGGCCCAGGCACGACCGCGCACACTTTGTTTCTGAGCCGCGCGTTCGCGGAACTGAAGTTGAATGACCCGGGCGCCGAGTAACGCAAAGAAAAACGGGCGGCGCATCTCTGCGCCGCCCGTTCCACTCCTCGCTTAAGCGCGAAAAATTATGGCGTCGTCGCCGGCGCCGGGCCCGTCGCCGGGTTGTCGTCGGTCGCGTCGGCCACAGCGTTGGCGGCGTCATTTACGGCGCCTTCAACGGCGTCGCCCGTCGCATCCGCAGCTTCACCGACCGCGTCAACGGCTTCCTCGGTGGTGGCGGCGGCGTCTTCGGTAGCGGTTTCGGTGGTTTGGCCGCAGGCGGCGAGGCCGAGCACGGCGGCCGCTGCGAGGAGGTACGCAATCCTCATGGTTCTTCTCCTTGAGACGGCCCGAGCGCGCGCCCGGACACAAAGACATCGCCGAACATCCGGCGACCGGTTCCGTTAGCGTGGAACCTGTCGCTCTGAAAGTCCCGAAACAGCAGGGGCGCGCCGCATTATTGGGGGCTTGATAATTCGCGCACGATTACAGGCGCTTGCGCCGCTTCTCGGACGTTAAGCCTTTGTCAGCTTGGCGCTTACCGCGTCACGCACTCGCTTATCGCCCCAGGCCAGCACCTGTCCGCCTTGCGCAGCGTTACCGCCGTTCCAGGCGCAAACGCCGCCGCCAGCGCCGGTGACGATGGGTATGAGCGCTTGAATGTCGAAAGTCTTGAGCCCGCTTTCGACCACGCAATCGATATGGCCTGCCGCGACCATGGCGTAGGCGTAGCAATCGAAGCCATAGCGCGTGAGTCGCGTGGCGTCGCGGACGCGCGCGAAGGCGTCGGCTTCATCGCCCACGAACAAGTTCTGGTCAGTGGTGGACAAGATCGCTTCATCAAGAGCTGTACAGGCGCGGGTTTTGAGTGTGCGCGTGTGGCTGCGCGTCGTGACGTTCGCGCCCGCGTTCCAGCCGCGATAGCGCTCGTCGAGATAGGGTTGATCCATAATGCCGATGATTGGCTGGCCGTTGTAGGATAGCCCGATCAACACGCCCCAAGTCGGCAGGCCGGCGATGAAGGCGCGGGTGCCGTCGATGGGATCGAGCACCCATTGGTAAGGGCTGGTTCCCTCGGTCTCGGCGAATTCCTCGCCCAAGACGCCATGATCTGGAAAGGCGCGCGCGATCAGCTCGCGCATCACCCGTTCAGCGGCGCGGTCAGCGTCGGTGACGGGATCGAAGCGATCTCCACCTTTATGGACGATGGCGTGATCGGCGCGGAAATAGGGCAGGATCGCTTCGCGTGCGGCGTCGGCGAGCGTGTCGGCGAAAGTGAGGAAGCGTTGAATGTCGTGCGCCATGGCGAGAGCATACAGGGCTTCGCGGCCTGTGGGACAGGGCAAACGAAAACAGGCCCGCCGTTCTGGCGAGCCCGTTTCCCCCGGGTTCCCCTGCCGCCCTCGCGTGGAGGGCGCAGTGAAAGCGATGGCCGACGCTTAGGCGGCGTCGGTGGATTCATCCTGCAGCGCCTTGGCGAGGTCGAGCAGGCGACGACGCGGACGTTCACCAAGCTTGTAATAAGCGCGGATCAGTTCGAGCGTCTCTTTTTGGCTCAACACATCGGCCGCGATGAGATCGCGGTCGTTGGCTGGCGCGCCAGGCGCGGCGGGCGTCGCGACCTGTTGCAACCCTTCGAAGAAGTAATTGACAGGCACGTTGAGCGCGACGGCGAGTTCGTACAAACGGCTCGCGGTGACGCGGTTGGCGCCGCATTCGTACTTTTGGATTTGTTGAAAGCGGATGCCGATGGACTCAGCCAGCTGTTGCTGGGTGAGGCCCAGAAGCCGGCGACGGCGGCGGAGCCGCTTGCCGACATGGAGGTCAGTGGCGTTAGCCATGAGTATGCGCCCTTGTTCGTGGCGGTTCCCCCATGGGCCCGCCTGTTCTACGCACAAGGGAGCAGCACGAGCCGTGCCACGCGGTTGGGGCGCTTTCGGCCTGCTTTCACGCGTCGCTTGGGCACGAGATGCGCGTGAAAGAGGAAAACTGCGCCGAAACGGCGCCCGTGCGCTTAACGCTAATGCGCTGCGCGCAGTCGTGCACGGAAGGCGCGGTCGCGTTTGAGCCGCCATTCGCGCCGCATAGCCTCTTGCGGGCTGTCGTGGCGTTCGGCGTAGAGCAGGGTCCAGACCCGGCCGCGCGTCGATTTCGCGCCGGTGCCGGCATTATGTTGTTCAACACGGCGTGAGAGGTCGGTGGTCCAGCCGACGTAGGTAACCATCCCACGCGGGCCAGTGCTGCCGATGATGTACACAAAGCATCCAGGGGTCACGGCGCGTCTCCGCGCGCACTTTGGCGCTTTGACGTTAAACGCGCGGCTAATGTGACCATCGTCACGGCGACGACCTTAGACGCTCGGTAACCAAGTCTCCAATGCTGCCGCTTCTGGCCGATGGAGATGACCGACATGACCCTACGTTCCGCCGCAATCGCGTGTTCAGCCGCCCTGATCGCCGCTCTGGCCGCGCCGGCCTATGCCGAAGCCCCGGCGCCGCAGTGCGAGGCGACCTCGTTTCGCGTGTACTTCGCGCACGGCTCGTCGCGCTTGAGCCCTGCGGCTCAGGAAACGCTCGACGCGGCCGCGCGCGCTGTCGCGGGCTGCGCCTATGCGGAACTCAATGTCTCGATCGCTGCTGATGGCCCATTGGCAGCGCGCCGCGCCGCAGCGATCCGCGTCGCTGCCGATGGTCGCGACTGGGACGCCGTGCGCATCGCACCCCGCATGCTGACCGAAGCCGCAGCCGGGCCGGACTATGCGGACGTGACGATGGCGACCGCGCCGCCGCCGGCGCTCAATGCAGCGACACCGCGGCCTCAAACTGGCGTGTGAGCCAACTCAGCTCGCTTCCTTGGCCCGGGCGGCGCGCTTACGCTCGTTCGGGTCAAGGTGCGCTTTGCGGATGCGGATGGCGGCGGGCGTGACCTCCACCAATTCATCATCCTCGATCCAGGCCATCGCTTGCTCGAGCGTGAGCCGGCGCGGCGGTGTGAGGCGGATGGTTTCGTCCTTGCCCGAAGCGCGCACGTTGGTGAGTTTCTTGCCCTTGAGCGGGTTTACGTCGAGGTCCTCGCCGCGCGAGTTCTCGCCGATCACCATGCCTTCATAGACATCTTCGCCATCGGCAATGAACATCTGGCCGCGTTCTTCGAGATTCCAGAGCGCGTAGGCGGTGGATTGGCCTTTGTCGTTCGAGATCAAAGCGCCGTTGCGCCGGCCTGCAATGTCGCCGCGCCATGGGCCCCAGGAATGGAACAAGCGGTTCATTACGCCGGAGCCGCGCGTGTCGGTGAGGAACTCACCGTGATAGCCGACCATGCCGCGCGACGGTGCGTACATGACAAGCCGCGTCTTGCCGCCACCCGAAGGGCGCATGTCCTGCAATTCGCCTTTGCGAATGCTCATCTTTTCGATGACGACACCCGCATACTCATCGTCCACGTCGATGACGACTTCTTCGACGGGCTCCAACGTTTGGCCGTTCTCGCTCTTGGTCAACACTTTCGGGCGCGACAGCGAAAGCTCGAAACCCTCGCGACGCATGGTTTCAACCAGCACGCCGAGTTGCAGTTCGCCGCGTCCAGCCACTTCGTAGGCGTCCTTGTTGGCGGTTTCGGTGACGCGAATAGCGACGTTGCTTTCCGCTTCGGCGAGCAGGCGCGCGCGGATCACGCGGCTCTGCACCTTGTCGCCGGCGCGGCCAGCGAGCGGGGAATCGTTGATTGACACCGTGATCGCCAGCGTTGGCGGATCAATCGGGGTTGAGGGAATGGGGGTTGCGAGTTCGGGCGAGCCGATCGTGTCAGCGACCGTGGTTTCGACCAACCCGGCGATGGCGATAATGTCGCCAGCTTCAGCGCTTTCGACCGGCACGCGCTTTAGGCCGCGAAAAGACAACAATTTGGTGAGGCGGCCGCGCTCGATTTCCTTGCCTTCGCGTGAGAGCGCTCTAACGGGATCGCCAACCTTCACGCGGCCGGCCTCGACGCGTCCTGTCAGCATGCGGCCGAGAAACGGGTCCGAATCGATCATGGTCACGAGGAACGCGAACGGCTGATCCTTCTTTTGAGTCGGTTCTGGGTCAGGCACGTGACGAACAATCAACTCGAACAAAGGCGTGAGGTCCTTGTGCTCGGCTTTCATATCGGTCTTAGCCCAGCCTTCCTTGCCGGAAGCGTACAAGATCGGAAAGTCGGCTTGCTCATCTGTCGCGCCCAGCGCGAGGAAGAGTTCAAAGATTTCGTTGAGCGCTTTATCGGGATCGGCGCTGGCGCGATCGACCTTGTTGAGCACGACCATCGGCTTGAGGCCACGCTTCAGCGCTTTCGACAGCACGAACTTGGTTTGCGGCATCACGCCTTCAGAGGCGTCGACCAGCAGCACGCAGCCATCGACCATTCCGAGAATGCGCTCTACCTCGCCGCCGAAATCGGCGTGGCCGGGCGTATCGACGATGTTCAGACGCCAGTCGTCGCCCCACAGAATTGAGGTGCATTTGGCCAGTATGGTGATGCCGCGCTCACGCTCCTGGTCGTTGGAATCCATCGCGCGCTCGGCGTGGGCCTCGTTGGCGCGGAAGGCGCCGCCCTGAACGAGCAATTGGTCAACCAGGGTCGTCTTGCCATGGTCGACGTGGGCGATGATCGCGAGGTTACGCAGGCGCTCGGCCATTTCAGGGGCTTTCTTCGGAGGAGGGGCGGGTTCTGCCCGCGTTGACCGCCTGCTTCAACGGCAAGTCTGGAGAATCTTTGTGCGCTGCCCATGCGGAATTGGATTTGTGCACCTGCGTAATAGCATGGCGGCGCATAAAATACAATAAAAACATGATTTTAAGATTTTTCGTGGGGCGACTAGGTATCTGTGCGCTTGCAAATTGCTGCGCTGCAAACTAGCTTTGACGTGTTGCGGCGTTTCGCGACGTCGCTCCCGCCCTTTTGGGCGTTTCCTCCCTAATTGACCTTCGCCGCCGGGCCCCAAAGCCCGGCGGTTTTTTCTTGGGCTAGGCGAGGCTCTTGTGCAGGGCGGCCGCGGCGAGGGCTTCGGCCAGCCGGCCCATATCGGCGCGCACACGGTCAAAGCCACGCGCGCGCTCGAGGGTGTGCTCATCCATGTAGAGCGCCCGGCTGATCTCGATCTGCAGGGCGTGGGTGCGCTGGGTTGGGCGGCCATAGGCCTGTGTGGTGTGACCGCCCGCGAACGGCGTGTTGCGCGCCACGCGATAGCCGAGGCGGCGCAAGGTCGCCTCCGCCAGCGCTGTAACGGAGGGGTGGCAGGCGGCGCCAAATCGATCGCCCAGCACGATGTCAGGCGCATGTGCGCCGCGCGCGCTCGATGGCATCGAGTGGCAATCAATCAGCACCGCGCAGCCGAACAGCGCTTGCGTTTCAGCGATCAAATTGGAGAGCATCTCGTGGTAGGGCCGATGCACGTCCGCGATCCGGCGTTCGGCCTCGCAGAGCGAAAGCTTACGCCGATAGATCGATTGCCCGTCGCCGGAAACCCTTGGAATAGCGCCTAAACCGGCTTGAACATGAGCGGAGGTTTGCGCCCCGCGCCGGGGCGTATGCTCCTCGAACATTTCGGGGTCGAGATCGGCGGCGTTACGATTGAGGTCCACGAAAGCGCGCGCGATCGTCGCCGACAGCACCGCCGCGCCATGTGCGGCGGCGCCCGCGAACAATTCATCGACATAGGCGTCTTCCGAGCGCCGCAGGCTCATGAGCCCGACGCGCGCTTCCGCCAACAATTCCGCAGGGTAACGCCGACCCGAATGCGGCGAGGCGAAGATCAGCGGCGCGGTCCGGTGCAAGGGCTCGATCAGCATGAAGGGCGGTTCGTGCGGCGACGGCTCGGGCCAATCGTCCCGCCCCAAGGCCTGTGCGGCGCGCCTGTGATCAACCGGGTCCATGCGGGACTAGTGTTCTCTGGGCAGGGCTGGGGCGTCAATGCGTCGTCAAAGCGATGGCGCAATTCAGGGGCCCTTTACCCGTTCGGTGCTAAGGCTTACCGAATCCCCAACACCGAACGGTCGCGGGGACTTGTGGGTGGGAGCGGCGCATGGCGCGTATCCTTTTGGCCGAAGATGACGACTCGCTCCGGGGCTTCCTGGTGACGAGCTTAAGCCGCGCCGGCCATGAAGTGGCCGCCTATGGCGACGGCGATTCCGCGTGGGAGGCGCTGGAGTTCGGCGCCTTTGACCTGCTTCTGACCGATATCGTCATGCCGGGCCTCGACGGTATTGAATTGGCGCGCCGGGGCGCGGAGGCCGATCCGGCGATGAAAATCGTGTTCATCACCGGGTTCGCGGCCGTGGCGCTTTCAGCCCAGGCCCAGGCCCCCAAGGACGCCAAGGTGCTGTCGAAGCCGTTTCACCTGAAGGATCTGGTGGTCGAGATCGAGCGCGTTATCGCGGCGGCGTGATTTCACCAACTTGCGGCGCAGCCCGGCGTCGGTCTATACGCCTCCACCCAACGATTGACCTTTGACGAGGTTCGGGCGCGTAGCTCAGCGGGAGAGCACTACGTTGACATCGTAGGGGTCACAGGTTCGATCCCTGTCGCGCCCACCATTGGAACAGTGCAGACCAAGCGCTCCGGAGAGGTGCTAGAGTGGCTGAATAGGCCGGTCTCGAAAACCGGAGTGGGTGCAAGCCCACCGAGGGTTCGAATCCCTCCCTCTCCGCCAGTCACCGCCGCAGGTCGCGCGTTCCAACAACGCCTAGCTACTTGCCGCTCGTCAGCCACGTCACGCCGCCGAGCACCAAGCCGAACGTCGCCATGGCGCCGACCACGAACCAAACAAACCAATGCGCTTCCATGCGATGCCTCCATCGGCCGTAGGCTGATGAAACGCCGCGCTGCGCGCCTTGATCCGGCTCAATCCTTGGAGGCGCGGATCATCGCGTTGCGCTCATCGACGGTCAGCGCGCGCCACTTGCCTTCCGGCAAATCACCAAGACTGAGCGGCCCGATGCGAGTGCGGAAGAGGTCGGTCACCTGCACATCGACCGCCTCGCACATGCGCCGAATTTGCCGTTTGCGGCCTTCCATGAGCACGAACCGCAGCACCTGCGGTTCGACGACGCTGACGTTCGCGGGCTTCAAGTGTCGTCCATCCAAGGAGAGCCCATGACGGAGTAGGGCGAGCTTACGATCATTGATCGCGCCCGAAACGCGGACAAGATAATCCTTGTCGAGCTTGGAGTCTGGTCCAATCACGGCCTTCGTCAGCACGCCATCTTCGCTGAGCAACAACAGCCCGCGCGAATCCTGATCGAGCCGGCCAAGCGGCGCGAGCGATGTGTCCCTGGTTGGAACGTGCGCAACGGGGCCAATTGCGTTCGCCATCGTCACGAGTCGCGCCGCTGGAATTTGATGGCTCTCGGGTTGAGCCGACACGTAGCCGACGGGTTTGTTCAAGACCACGGAGATTTGAGCGCGCGTCGCCGTTTGGCTGATGTCGAGCGTTTGTCCAGGCATGATCTTGCGGCCCGGATCGTCGACGCGCGCGCCATCGATGCGCACAAACCCTTCGGCGATGAGCGCTTCAGCCTCACGCCGTGAGCAGACGCCCTCCTGCGCCAGCCATTTGTTGATTCGCAGCGGCGCATCGCCGTCGTACGTCTTGGAAAACTTCATCAGCCGCAAACGGCGGGCAATTGGCGCATCGCGCGCAGCCGTGCGGCCGCCATCGGCTGAATTTGCTGCTCATCGCGCATGCACGAGAGGCTGCGGTACAATTCTGCCGCGCGCGCTTGATCAGAGACCGGCCCGGCATCGATCATCGCCGCGAGATTGAACATCGATGCGGGAAAGTTTTGCGCCGCGGCGCGCTCGTACAAAGTCCGAGCACGCACCGGATCGCGCGCCACGCCGATGCCGTCGCGATAGAGCGTCGCGAGCATATGCTGTGCCTCAGCCAAGCCGCTGTCGGCAGCGCGTTCGAGGAACGGAACCGCAGCGCTGGGGTCGCGCGGACCAGCGGGGCTATCGCGCAGCCAACGCGCATAATTGAATTGGCCGCGCGCATCGCCTTCTTCAGCAACGAGAAGCCACAAGCGGCCAGCTTCGGTTTGATCTGTCAAAGATGTGCGGAAGTCTCCCGCCAGGAGTTGAGCATAATCCAATTGCGCTGGCAGCCAGCGTTGCTCGGCGGCGGCGCGCAAACGCGCGCGGGCATCGGCTTCGCTGATCGCGGCGTGTGGCGCGGCGCGGCGCACGACGTAGGAGAGATAAAGCGCGGCGGGATAGCCTTGGCCGGAAGCCGCATCGCACAATTGGCGTGCCGCAGCGGGGCTGGGCAGAAACCCGGGCGCCCCAGCCAAATGACCAAGGCACGCAAGAGTCTGCGCGAACGCGTCGCCATTCTGAGCTTGCGCCTTGATGCGCTGTGCGGCCGCTTCGTCGATTTTGGCCGCCGCCTCGCGCCAGGGCAGCGCTTCGAGCTCGGCGAGCGTGATGCCAAGCGGCGCTTGCTGCGTTGATGCAGCGGCGACCGCTGTCGCATCGCCTGTGCGCGGACTCACCAATAGATCGCCCGATCGTGCCGCGTTGATCAACCGCCCCACACCAAATCCGACAATGAACAAAACCGCGACCGCTGCGGCAACCATGCCGAAGGTCCAGCGGAATTTGGGCGGCGCGGGTTTTGCCGCAGGCGGCGTTGGCGGTGTTGGTGCGGCCTCTCCTGGTGGGGGCGCCGGCGCGGGCTTTGGGCCAAGCGCCGCATAGGCCTTGCCGAGCGCCTCGGTCTGCTTTTCGCTCGGCGCGGGCGTTTCGCGCGGCGCGAGTTTGTCGAGTTCGGCCACGAGCGCTTCAAAGTGCGCCTTGAAGCCGATTTGATCAGCGGGGTCGAGTTCGACGCGCGGCGCGGCGCGGAATAGGGCCGGCGTTGCCTCCTTGGCCAGCTCCAGCGAAACGAGCTTGTTGCGCTCCAACGCCAAGGCGGCGAACGCGGCGAGCCATGGCGGTGTTGGCGCGCCCGTGGCCGGCCACCACGCCAGAACGCATTTGATCCCGTCGATGGCCTTGGTGAGTTCGGCCTCGGAAGGCGGTTCAGCGTCCGTCTTGAATCCAAGCGCGGCGAGGGCGTCCGCGAGACCGCGCGCGCCTAAATTGCCTTCAGCTGCAGCTGCTATGAAGACGTCCGCCATGCCTCTGATGTTTCAACAGAACCGAGGCGCCTATCGTCAAGCGCTCACACTGATTATTGCCGCGACTTAAGTAAGCTCGCTTCGCGCGTCAGGATCAATCAATCAAAACAGCCAGGAAAAGCGCGGGCCCGCCATGGGCGGTCCAGGCATGGCTTGTGCCGCGTTGGATCACGATCTGGCCCGGCTTGAGCCGGGTTTCGCTCTCGTCAAGTACTAGGGAGGCTTCGCCCGAGATCAGGCAGATGATGTCCAGGGTCTGGGTTTGGTGCATGGCGGGGTGGCGATCCTGGTCGCGCAATTCGTGGGCAGCGCCGAATTGAGCGAAACGCTCGCGCGCCGCTGCCTTGATCATGTCCGGCGGCGCGCCCTCGGGCGGCGGTTCAATCACGAACCAGCGCACTTTGACCTTACCCGCTGCAGGGGAAAGTAGCGGCGTGACCTCACCCTTATCCGTCGTGTCTTTCGGATCGATCGAACCCGAAGCGGCTTCCTGCCAGATCTCATACAGGCCGCCCAAGCCCGCCGCGCCGATCTCTCCGGAGGGCGGACCATCCACAATCATCACCGACCGGCCATCGGCGGTTTCACCTGTGATGACGCGGCGCATGGCTTCAGCGAAGGCGGGATGAGGCATGTCAGTTCGCAAGTTTGGAATTGTGAGGGCTATCGAGAGGAAACGCCGGCACGGCGATGTCAAAAGCGACGCCGTCCGCCACCCGAACCATCTGATAGGCGCCGACCATGACCCCTGAAGGTGCAGCCAAGGGGCAGGCGCTGGTGTAACGGAACCGCTCCCCTGGGGAGAGCACGGGTTGCTCGCCGACGACGCCGGGGCCCCGCACCTCTTGGGTCAGGCCGTTCTCATCCATGATGCGCCAGTGGCGCGAGATGAGCTGCACCTTGTCCGCCGACCGGTTCTCGATCTCGATCGTATAGGCCCAAACGAAGCGCCCAGCGTCCGGCGCGGATTCCGCCGGCAGGAAGCGCGGCTCGACACGGACCAGGAGCCCGGCGGTTTCTTGTTCGTACATGCAGGCAGCATAGCCCGCCCCGCAGCGCTGGACAAAGAGGGCGGCGCGCGCCAGAGGTCGCGGCTGTGAGCAACCAGCACGGCGTTCTCTCCGACACCGAAATAAAGCGCGCGATTCAGCAAGGCTGGATCAGCGCCGACGCGGCTTTTCTTCCAGATCAAATCCAGCCGGCGAGCATCGATCTGCGTTTGGGAACCACCGCTTTCCGGTTGCGCGCAAGCTTTTTGCCCGGCGCTGGCGCTAAGGTGGCCGACCGGCTCGACCACGAATTGGTTATGCACGAGATCGATCTTCGCGCCGGCGCGGTGTTGGAAACCGGCTGCGTCTATCTCGTGCAGGTGCAAGAGAGGCTGGCGTTGCCCGCGCATATCCACGGCGCCGCCAATCCCAAAAGCTCAACCGGACGCATCGACGTGTTCACGCGCTTAATCACCGACGGCGCGCAATCGTTCGACCATATTCCAATGGGCTACAATGGGCCGATGTGGGCGGAAATCAGTCCGTGCACCTTCTCGGTGCTTGCGCGTACGGGCTCGCGCCTCAGCCAGTTGCGCCTACGCCGCGGGCCGCCCCATCCCAAACGCGAAATCGAATTCACCATGGATCTAGCGATGCATGGTCCAGTGGGTTTTCGCGCCAAGCGTCATTCTGGCGTCATCGATGTGGATCGCGTAGGTGGTTACGACCCGCGCGATTTCTGGGAGCCGATGGAAGCGCGGCGTGGGCGTGTCGTGCTCGATCCCGGTCAGTTCTACATTTTCGCCTCCAAGGAAAATGTACTGATCCCGCCCGACGAGGCTGCCGAGATGGCGCCGATCCGGCCCGAACTGGGCGAGTTCCGAGCGCACTACGCGGGCTTTTTCGATCCAGGTTTCGGCATCGCGCCGAACGAGGGTCGCGCCGTGCTGGAAGTGCGCTCGCGCGACGTGCCCTTCATCGTCGAGGACGGCCAGCCGGTCGGCAAACTGGTGTTCGAGAAGATGTCCGCGCCGGTGGAGCGGCTCTACGGAGAGACCGGCTCCAATTATCAGGGGCAGGGGCTGAAGCTCTCCAAACACTTCGCGCCCTGGCGCTAAATACTAAATAAAATCAAATTCATAAGCTACGAGCCTGCGGCCGAAGGCGACCGCGCGGCACCCGACATTTTGGAAAACCACCCAGTCTTTTTGGAAAGTTTCAGGATCTTTTTGGAAAAGATACTTGACACGCAGGGTGCATCCATGACAAATACCCTTGTCACTTAGACAAAGGGGTTTGCCATGAAAGTGTTTTCGTTCCTGGGCCGGCTCGCCAGCCTCGCTCTCGCAATTGCTTTGGTCGCGCCGATCGGCCTCTCCGTGCTCGGCCAGTCCGCGCAGATGTTCGCGTGAGGGATGTCATGACCCAAGCTGCGAACTCGAACCGGGTGCGAGGCTTCGGCCTCGTTACACTGGCGGCGCTTGCCGCGCTGTTATCGGCGACGGGAAGGCCTGAGGCGGACGCGCTCGCCGGCCTCACGGGCGCAGGCGTGCCGCAGGGTATCGCGATTGCCCTGCTACACGCGACGCCGGTTGTGCTGATCGTGGGCGCGATCGTCCTTGGCCAATGGCTCGGTAAGGGCCGCACTCAAGGCATGCGATGGGTGATTTACGGTGTGTTCGGCGCATTCGCCGGGGCGGGCATGGCATTCGCGCTCGATCTTTTCGCCGGTGTACCCGAGTTGGCGGCGCGCCTGACCGGGCCGCTGGCTGAAGCGACCTTGCTGGACAGCTTCCTGTGGATCCTGGCCGCGTATTGCATCACCATGGGCGGTCTCATCGGCGCCATCGCATTCGGCGGCCGGCCCGCGGTCGCTGCACTGCAGATAGATGAAGCGGATGCCGAATGCCTTGAGGTGCGCAGGCTGGAGCGGCGTGTCTATGCGTGGGCGTCCTTCGCGACGATCACGATTGGCGTGGCGTGCGCCGCGCTTGCGGTTGGTCGTCAAGCCGACGAAGCGGCCCGACTTGCCCCGGTTGTCGTCGCTTTCATCACCGCCTTCGCCAGCGCCTTCGCCAATTATCGCTTGTGGAGCGGCTTTGACGAAATGCAGCGCCGCCACGTGGTCGAGGGGTACGCGTATTCGGGCGCGTTTTTGACGCTCGCGGCTTTCGTTTGGGCCGGCCTGCAAGCGCTGGGTTACGCTCCTGGTCTGGATGCGGTTGGCGTCTTCCTGGCGCTCGTGCTCGTCCAAATGATCGCGACGTCATACGTGACCAGCATGGCGGTGGGACACTTCTCCACCGTGGGCAAGCCCGCATGAAAAATCGCCTCAGAGTGCTCCGCGCCGAGCGCGAATGGAGCCAGGCCGATCTCGCCGAAAAGCTCGGCGCGTCACGCCAGACCATCAACGCCATTGAGACCGGCCGATACGATCCCTCTTTGCCGTTGGCATTCAAAATCGCGCGGCTGTTCAAGCTGCATATCGAAGAGATTTTCTTTGACGAAACCGTTGCTGCTCAGGCGGCGGAATAAAGGAGAGAAGGCCATGAAAAAACGGGTATTGGCGGCGATCGCTTCGATCGCCTTGGTGTGGGGATGCGCCTCCAGCGGCGCGCCGGCTCAAACTGAACCCGCGCGGCAAGCGACAAGCGGTCCCGCGCTTTATGTCGCGCGCGATGCGGACTCCGCGATCTATCTCTACGGCACGATCCATTTGCGCCGCGACGGCGAGCCTTGGGGCAGCCCCGATGTCGAAGCGGCCTTAGCGCGATCAGAAGAGATCTGGACTGAGCTCGAAATCTCGCCCGAAGCGGAAGCGCAGACGCAACAATTGGCGATGCAAAGCGGCATCGCGCCGGCGGGGCGGCCGCTATCGAGCTGGCTGACGCCCGACGAGAACCAGCGCCTGGCCGCGACCGCGCAGCGTTTTGGACTGCAAGCGCAACAACTCGAACCCCTGCAGCCATGGTTTGCGGCGTTGACGCTGACCGTGCTGCCGATGATGCAAGCTGGCTACAATCCCCAAGCTGGCGTTGATCGCGCCATCGATGCGTTTGGCGATGCAAATGGCAAGCGCATGCGCGCCTTTGAAACGCCGCAACAGCAGATCGGGTTCTTCGCCAATCTCTCGCCTGAGCTGCAGCGGCAGATGTTGGTCGAAGCCATCGATGAAGCCGATCGCGGCGCGGAAATGCTCGATCAAATGAGCGCGGCCTGGGAGCGCGGCGATGTGTCGGCGCTAGAGACGCTGCTCAACGAGCAGATGCGCGATGAATATCCTGAAGTGTATGCGGTGTTGATCACGCAGCGTAATCAAGCGTGGGTTGCGACATTGGTTCAAGAGCTCGGCGGTTCGGGCGTCGATTTCGTCGGCGTTGGCGCGGCCCACCTGGTTGGCCCCGATGGTCTAGTGGCGCAATTGCGCGCGCGCGGCGTCACAGTAGAGCGCGTCGGCGCACCGGGCTAAGGCGCTGGTTAGGCTCCGAGGAAACGGCGTCGCGCGAGCGGCGCCGTTTTTCTTAGGGGGTTGCTTGCCTTCTGATATGGCTCGGCGCCAATCTTCCCCTGTATGGGGCCTTGGGCGCAATGCCGCCACAAGGCTGCCTAGGTCGGGCTGTCCGATGCGGCGGAATAAAGAGGGGTCGTGCATGAAGGTCCAAGTTCTGGCGGCGGCGTGCGCTGTCGCATTGGGTGCGTGCGCCTCGGGCGGCAGCGCGCCATCGCGCGATACGTCCCCAATTCGGGCGATCTTGTCCGCTGACGCGCTCATGCTGGTGAGTTTCGATGCGGATGCGGATTTGTCGACGAGCGCCGCCGAGGTCGATGCCGGCCTCTCCCGCGAATTCACACGCGCGGACGCCAATCGCGACAACGCACTCCAGCCCATCGAGTTTCAGAATTGGTCGAACGTGGCGCTCGGCGGCACGCAAATGGGGCCGTATCGGCTCGATTTCGACCGAAACGTCGATAATGTGATCACGCGGGAAGAGTTCGAAGCCGAGATCAGGGCACGGGTCAGTGATTATGATTCCGACGAAAACGGTGTGCTCGTGCGCGCCGAGCTCGTGAGGTTGGTTGGCCAGGCGCGGCCGCCGACTCCGCGACGCCCAACTCCCGGCGAACTGCCGCCGCAACGCTAGTAAACGACGGAACCTGCCGTCTCTCGGCGTTTGACTTGGATAGCCGCGCCTGGGTCCTCCCATCCGGGATTGCGTCTCGCGACCGGCGTTTGCCTCACAAGCGCCGGTCGCATTCCGCGCGCACCTTCGATGAAGGTCTGATGACGCAACGCGCAACACATTGACAGGTGTCAGAAAACGCTGGTGTGACGTGAGCGCGCGCGCCTGCTTTTTTGCGCGAAAGGGCTTGCATCGCCCTCCCTGAAAGCGGTTCTTAACCCCACATTCGCACGTCGGTCGCAGAATTATTGCGCGGCTGAACAGCGAGCCGAGGAAGAAGTTCTCATGCGCGGATTGATTGTTTCCCTTGTGGCGCTGATGGCTGCCGTCCCGGCGTCCGCCGATACGCTTGAAGAGGCGATGATCGCGGCGGTCGACTCAAACCCCAGCCTCGCGGCGCAACGCCAGAGGCTTCGCGCGACGCGGGAAGCGCTGCCGCAAGCTTGGGCGGAGGCCTTGCCGCAAATCAACGTCAGCGGCCTAGCCCAGCGCAGCGATCGTGAAAGCGATACGCCGCCGCAAAATGTGGAGAGCGAGGACTGGGTAGCGTCGGCTAACGCGTCGCAACTGATCTTTGGTTCTGGGCGCGTGCTGGCGTCCACGCGCGCGGCGCGCGCGCAAATTCGCGGCGCCGTGGCGGATTACGATTTCGCGCTGCAATCCTTGCTGCTCAATGTGACGCGCGCTTACGCTGACGTGCGTCAGGCTCAAGCTGTGGTCGCGGCGCGCCAAACTACGGTGACCAATCTCACACGCCTCTATGAATTCGCTCAAGCGCAGTTCGACGCCGGCGTGGTCACGCGCACCGATGTGGCGCAAAGCCAGGCGCGACTTGCGCAGGCGCGTACGCAATTGGTGCAGGCGCAAGGCGGCCTGGCCGCCGCGACGCAAGCTTATCTGCGTTTGATTGGTCGCCCGCCTTCCGATCTTCAAGCGCCGCCCGCTGTTCAAGGTTTACCAATGGATCTTGAAACCGCGCTCAGCAACGCGGTTGATACCAGTCCCGTTCTGCGTAGCGCCGTGGCTGACACCCAACTGGCGGACGCAAATGTCGATGTTGCGGCTTCGCAAGGGCGCGCGCGCGTCACCGTTGAGGCGGGCTTGCAAGAGGGCGCCGACTTTGAGGACGACACTAGCGGCTTCGACGGGGAAACACTCGGCGTTCGCGTGGCGATCCCGCTATTGCAGGGCGGCGCCATCCGTTCGCGCACGCGCCAACAACGCGCCTTGCGGGCGGCCACCAACCTGGATCTCGCCGACGCCCAGCGGGCGGTACAGGAAAGTGTGACCAATGCCTGGACAGGCTTGGCCTCGGCGCGAGCCGCGGTCGATTCCGCACGCGAGCAGGTGGAGGCGTCTGAACTGGCCTATGAAGGCGTGACGCTCGAACAGGAAACGGGCCTGCGTTCCACCGTGGAAGTTCTCGATCAGGAGCAGGATTTGCTGATCGCGCGGCTCGCCCTGGCGCAGGCCGAACGCGATGTTGTGGTCGCCGAGCGCCAGATGCTAGCCGCCGTTGGCGTGCTCCGGCCCCCGGTCGAAACCGAAGAAAACCGCGACGCCCTGCGCGGGCGTTAAGGCGTTAACCGAAAGGTTGCCGGCGGGCGCTACAAAGCCCCATGGCGAAAGCGAAGCCCAGTAACGGCCACCGCGACCTGTCCTTGATCCGCGCCAGCGGCTCAACCGCGCGCGTGCTCAATCTGGCGCTGGTGTTTGAGCGCTTCGGCGACAGCGCGGATTTCGCCGCCAAGCCGTTGTTTCGCATCCCCAAGCTCAATCGCACTCTGATCTTGAAACATGTCGTGCGCGATCACGAACGCGCGCTGTTTTTTCGCGCCGAGCCGCACACGACCAAACTTGTGATCCCATACTCGCCAACGGAACTGGAACTCGGCGGCGCCAGCCTCATGGTCGGTGAGCGGAAGTTCGACCAATTGATGCGCAAGGCGGTGGGCGCTTCCGTGGGTGAGGAGGACTACGCGTCCGATCTCGAACTGATTGAGCTTCTGCACGAAATGCCGTCCTTCGATCCGTTCATGATGCGCGAGCATCTGAAGCGGGCGGGGCGCGAACCCGCGAAATGTTTCTTCGAGATGTCGGACGCCGACATCTCATCCATGCAGGAATTCGTCCGCCGCGAAATCGAACCGCTCGTCGGTCTCGCTTTCGGGGCTGCCGGGCGGCGTGCCGAGACGCTCTCGATGCGGCTCGCTGAAAAACTGATGACGGACGAGAACGCGCAATTGCTCGCTCCGTTGCGAGACACATTGCGCTTGAGTGTCGGAGAGTTCGGCGAAGGCGTGTTCGCTTGGAAGGGCTTTTTGTACTATAAGTGGATGCTGACCGACTTCGCGGAACGCCAGCAGGCGTTCGGGGCGAGTTTCCTATCCTGCGTGATCGCATCCGACGATCGCCGCGTGCGGCAGGAGGTCGACGCGTTGCGTCAGAGCATCATGCACCGCATCGACATGGTGACGTTCACGGCCAGCGACGCGATGGCCGCTTATGCGCGCGCGTTTTCCGCGTTGACGCGCGGCGATCCAGCTGCGTTTCGGTCGTTTCTGCTCGCCGCGCCGGCGCAATTCCTCGCCTTGGGGGAGGCCATTGGCGCGGTTAAGCACATCTATTCGTTCTGGGGGTTCAGGTTTCCCGAGAAAGCCACGCGCCGCCTTGACGGCGAAGAGGCGCAGGAGATGGTGCAAGACTTCGACCGCATGCTCAGCGGGCTACAGCTTATTCGTCCACCGGGCGCGAACGAGATGTTGCTGTAGCCGCCTCCGCTTCCGCGATCGCAGCGGCCATTGCGTCGAGCAAAGCCGGCACACAACACGCATTTAAGAAATGATCGCCGTCAGGCACTGAGATGAGTGAACGAGAGTTCTCATCGGCGATGCGCTGGTTGGCTTCGAGCGGCACGAAACTGTCGGAATCGCCGTGAACGAAGACGACAGGTTGGGTCAGGGCGGCAAAGGCCTCAAACACCGCGGGCAATTGCTCGCGCTGGGCAGAGACTTCCGTGATCGAGTTCTTGAGATCGCGCGGCAGCAGCGGGCGAACCACACGTCCAACACCCAGCATCCGTCGCGCGGTCGGCCCTGCGTCGCCAAAGAACGCGGACACTAGAAGCACCGCGTCCACATCGCGCGCGTGACGCTGCGCCATCAAAGTCGCCACCGGCGCGCCAAAGCTCTGACCAACGAGCAGCACGCGCTGCCCTTCGCGGGCGTTCAGCATTGGCGCGAGGGCGTCGGCCTGTTGCGCCAGATCGCGCACCGCCTCTTGCGGCTCACTGGTTTGGAAGCCTGGGCGGTCGGCGACGATGACTTCCCAATTGTCGGGAGCGCCGGCCAGCGTGGGCGCCCAGTACTCGCTCCAGGACGGCGTGCCGGTCACGATCACGACCTTCCAATCCGCCTCGGCTCGCTCGGGCGTGCGCAGAGCGGAAATGCGCCATGCCTCCGGAACGCCAGCTGTGAAGTCGATCCGCTCCATGGTCCCCGAGGGATAATCTGAGGACACGGGGAAGCGCTTGTCGCCCTCGGTTTCGATGTTTCCGGCGCAGGCCGACATCAGGAGCACAGCGAACGCGATCAGGGGGAGGCGCATGCCCTCGACTTAGGGCGCGCCAGCGCTGGCGCCCAGTACCGTTGATCGGAATCAATGCGGACCGCCCTAGAAAGTTGACGCTGCCGTCATCTTTAAGGGAGGAGCGCAAAAATGCATGTTCGGCTCGTGACCCAGCCCCCGCAAGAGGTGCGCACGTTCGATAACGACGATCTCGCCGACAAGCTAACGATGAGCGACGTCGAGACCATCCGCGAGATATTCAAGACGCCGCTGACGGGCTCATACAATTGGGACTACGACAGCGCGAACGCGAAAATTCGCCGCCTCTATGAATTGGGCAAGGTCCATAACTGGAACGCGACGTTGGATGTCGATTGGGACGCGCCCTGCGACATGAACGACTTTCCGATGCACGAAAGCATCGGCGCGTTGAATGGCTATCATGAATACGAAGCGCTCAGCCACGAAGAGAAAGTGCGCTTCGCTTGGAAGGGCCATGCGCAAACCATGAGCCAATTCCTACACGGCGAGCAGGGCGCGATGCTTGTGGCCTCGCAACTGGTGTCCTGTGCGCCAACGGCGGACGCGAAGCTCTATGCCGCATCGCAGACCTTTGACGAAGCGCGCCATGTCGAGGTGTTCAACGGCTACCTGCGACGTCGCTGCGGCATGATGTATCCGGTCAACAAGAACCTGAAAGCCTTGATCGATAAAGTGCTTTCCGATGAGCGCTGGGACCTCAAATTCATTGGCATGCAGCTGATCATTGAGGGGTTGGCGCTTGCGGCCTTCGGCACCCAAGTGCGCACGACGAAGGACCCGCTCTTGAAGCAGGTCGTTGAGCTGGTGATGCGCGACGAGGGCCGCCATGTCGCTTTCGGCGTCAATTACCTCGAGGATTGGATAAAGGCGCTGCCGGAGCAAGAGATCGAGGATCGCGCCGAGTTCGCCTATCAAGCCTGCGCGATCATGCGCGATCGTCTGTTCGGCATGGATGTCGTGCGGGAATATGGCTTCAATGAAGAAGCCGCGCGCAAACACATCATGGATTCCATGGTGATCAAGCTGTTCCAGGAACTCCTGTTCGAGCGGATCATGCCGAACTTGAAGCGCGTCGGCCTGCTCACCGATCGCGTACGGCCGAAATACGACGTGCTCGGCGCGCTGAAGTATGAGGATCTCGCTGGCGACGTGCTGATCGATTGGGGCCAATTAGAGCGGCCATTGCCGACCAAGGAAAATCTGGCTGCGGCGCGAATCGCCGCCGAGTAGGCATTCATGATCTCTCCCACCTTGTGGGCGGCGACGCATTGCGTTGCCGCCCCTTTTGTCGTTGGCGATCCGCCTGGATTTCACCTAACGTCGCTCGAGAGGAGCGCCTATGTTCAAAAAGCTGCGTCTTGATGGCGTCTCCAGCGCTGCGACCCAGGAGCGGGCATGACGCTGCAAGGCCTCGATCCAAAAGCCGCCGCGTCGCTCCGGCGCTGGCACGATATGGTCGCGCGCAAGGATATGAGCGATCTCGCCGCAATCGTGCATCCACAAGCCGTGTTCAGGTCGCCCATGGCGCACAAACCGTATCCCTCGCGGGACGCGGTGCTGTTGCTGCTCGGCACGGTGATGCAGGTGTTCGAAGACTTTACCTATCATCGCCAGGCGGCGTCCGCCGATGGGATGAGCGTGGTGCTGGAGTTCAGCGCGCGTGTTGGCGACAAGAGCTTGAAGGGCGTTGACCTCATCGCCTTCGACGCCGACGGCATGATCGTCGATTTTGAAGTGATGATCCGACCGATGAGCGGGTTGCAGGCTCTGGGCGCGGAAATGGGCGCGCGCCTGGCGGCGGTGCTGCCGCAGTTCAAGGGCTAGCTACTCGAACAGCGAACTGACGCTCTGTTCATTCGCAATCCGCCAGATCGCGTCGCCCATGAGCGCAGCGACCGAGATGACGCGCACTTTCTTGCTGTCGCCCTTGCGCAGTGCGGGGTCGATCGAGTTGGTGACGACCAATTCCTTCAGCTTCGAGGCTTCCACGCGCGCCACCGCGCCGTTGGAGAGAACGCCATGGGTCACATAGGCCGAAACCGACTTGGCTTTCTCACCGAGCAGCGCCTCGGCAGCATTGCAGAGCGTGCCGGCGCTATCGACGATGTCATCTATCAGGATGCAATCGCGACCTTCGACATCGCCGATAATGTTCATCACTTCGCTCTCGCCGGCCTTGGGGCGACGCTTGTCGACGATGGCCAGATCGGCGCCCAGGCGATTGGCGAGCGCGCGCGCACGCACCACGCCGCCGACATCGGGTGAAATGATCATGAGCTTGGACACGTCCTTGTGCTTCTCGCGGATGTCGCGTTCCAGCACGGGCGTGGAGAAGAGGTTGTCGGTCGGGATGTCGAAGAAGCCTTGGATCTGGCCCGCGTGCAGCTCCAGCGTCAGCACACGATCAGCGCCGGCGGTAACCACGAGGTTAGCGACAAGCTTGGCCGAGATTGGCGTGCGCCCACCGACTTTGCGATCCTGTCGTCCGTAGCCGTAATACGGGATGACCGCCGTGATGCGCCGCGCCGACGCGCGCCGCAGCGCGTCGATCCCGATCAGCAATTCCATTAGATTGTCATTGGCGGGGAAGGAGGTCGATTGGATCAGGAACACGTCCTCGCCGCGGACGTTTTCCTGGATTTCGACGAAAATCTCATTATCCTTGAAACGCTTGAATTCCGAGCGCGCCAAAGGCGTGTCCAGGTGATCGGCGATCGCCTTTGCCAGTGTGGCGTTCGAGTTTCCGGACAAGAGTTTCATCGGACAGCGGGCCCCACGCGTTCCTGGTTGGCCCGTCTGTAGACGCTGAGTCGGGTCGCGCGAAATGATTTGCTGCAATTACGTGACACGTCGCGCGGACGTTGCGTCCGCGACACGGTTACGGCGAGGCCTGGACCCCGCCATAGAGCGCCGCTGGCGCACCGATCAGCTTGGCCCACATCTGGTCGCCATAGGAAAAGTGCCACCATTCGGAGGGGTTGGCGGCGAATCCCGCTTCCGTCATCAGCCAGTAGAGCAGCCGGCGATTGGCGCGCGCCTCATCGGCGCTGAAGCTGAAAACGTCGCTCGCCGACTCCAAGTGCGCCGTATGCGCGATCTCGGAGGCGTCGTCGAACAGAGAGCCCATCCAAAGATGGCCGCCGCCGCGCCAGCGGATGGTGAGGTCCACGGCGCCGCCGGTCGAATGAGGCGAGGGCGCATCGTCGCCCGTGCTGGGCGCGGCCCAATAACGCTCGACCTCCGCCAGCAGGTCTTGCCCAGTCAGCGCTGGGTTGCGCCGCTTGAGGTCGGCGGGGAACCAGTGATCGTGAAAATAGATTTGCACGGCCTGCGGGCGCCAAGCGTCAAATAGCCAGAGCTCCAAATCCGCCGGCGCCAAACGCGCATTGATTGCTTGCAAGCGCTTAGCCACGCCTTCGCGCAAGAGCAGCCGATCAATGGCGCCAGGAATGGCGTGATAATACGGCGGATTGCGCGACGAGGCGTAGAAGTTTTCGCCCGCGAGGCCGAACTGGCGCACGTCAACCAGCGGCTCTGTATGCGCTTCGCGGGAAACGTCGATCGGCAGACTGCGATACCCGCGCGCGGCGCCGAGTTCCACTGCCTCAATTGGAATGGGACTGTCACGCAACTGCTGGAGATCGCCGAACGCGGTCATGGCGCCGCCTTAAAGCGTGATAACGGAGCAATTGCGGCCATAATCGCCGAGCTTCTCATGCACCGAGCGGCGATGTGAATGAAGGCGTGATGGGTGTGCATATGTATCCCATTGCAAGACGTCAGTGGTAGAGACGCCGCAGGCCTCAAGCCGATCAACGCAAAACCCGGGCAGATCAAACATGCGCCGATCGCCATCGCCCGCGCTGAAGTAGTGGCGATAAAACGGCTCGACCTCTACGAATCGCGCCTCGAATTCTGGCCCGACTTCGTAGGAGGTCTGGTGGATGCAGGGGCCGATCACCGCAGTGATGCTCTCCGCGCCATGCGACCGCATGAGTTCTATAGTCGCTTCGAGCACGCCGCCCAAGGCGCCTTTCCATCCCGCATGCGCCGCGCCAATCACGCCTGCACGAGCATCCGCAAGCAGCACAGGCGCGCAATCGGCGGTGAGAATGGAAATCGCCAAGCCAGGCGTTGTGGTCACTAGCGCGTCCGCTTCTAGGCGCTCGCCCGCCCACGGCGCGTCTATGAAGACAGCTTTCGGCGAGTGCACTTGATGCACGCCGAGAAGATGTGTTGGAGGAAGATCAAGGGCAGCAGCGATGCGGCGGCGGTTCTCCCCGACAGCGTCAGCATCGTCCTTTGATCCTGTGCCGGCGTTCAAGCTAGCGTAGATGCCCGTCGAAACACCGCCCTCGCGGCCAAAAAAGCCATGGCGCACGTCGCCGAGCGCGGTCGATGTCCAGCGCGGAGGCGCATCAGGATTCAAGCCGCGACTTTCAAAAGAAACCGGCCGGTGCGGGCAGGTCGGGGCTCGACAGACAAATCACCTTGAACAGGGCGCCCATCTCATCTTCATGCGTCAGACGTTGCGCTTCACGCGCGACGCGAGGACCAAGCGATGGG
Organism: Hyphomonadaceae bacterium; assembly: GCA_022843225.1. GTDB lineage: Bacteria > Pseudomonadota > Alphaproteobacteria > Caulobacterales > Aquidulcibacteraceae > Vitreimonas. The sequence goes on along the minus strand of JALHOC010000008.1, from coordinate 13,912 downwards.
TTGGCCTTCGTCAGCATCTCCACGCGCAGGTCAATGCCGAGCGCTTTCAGGAACACGCCTTGAGTCATTGGTCCGTGTACTTGCAATCCGGCTTCGCGCGCCAGATGCGCGACGCGCGCGAAGTCCACATGCGCGGTGAGGTCGGCTTCACCGGGCGCTTCAAGCGGATCGACTTTCGTGTGCCTCTTAAGCGCTTGCAGCGTGTCGGCGCCTTCCGGCGCTATGTAGCCATAGTCGATAAACAGCGCACGCCCGGGCGCTGCGTGCAGGCGCTGTTCGATCTCATAGATCAGCGCATCCAAGCCCGGCGCGATTTCGCGCACCGCGCCTTCGCGGACATCATCATCGGCGGCGGGCAGCGCGGCGCTGAGGCCGAAGACAAGCTGGTCGGCATCATCGAGACCGATGAGCTTTTCGTGCCAGCCTGTATCGCCGCGCATGAATTGGCGGATCGGAAGGCAATCGAGAAATTCATTGGCGATAATCAGGCTGGGGCCGGGCGGCGCGTCTTCCAGCCGCTCGCCCCATTCCGCGAGTGGTACGCGCTCGCCTTGTTCTTCGCGCAACGGCGCGCTGGTTTCGATAAACACGATGTTAGCGGCGTCGTGAAAGCCCTCAATGCGTTGCGTTGCGCGCCAGGCGTCTTGCATCAGCACGCCGCGCCCGGGGCCAAGCTCGATGAAGTTGAGCGCCGGCTTACCCAACGCGTCCCACTCATGCGCGCACCAAAGCCCGATCAGCTCGCCAAACATCTGGCTCACTTCAGGCGCGGTGACAAAATCCGCGCCTTTGCCGCCGATGGAGGGCCTGGTCGCGTAATAACCGTCGTCGGGATCGTAGAGGCACGACGCCATGAAATCCGCGACCGTCATCGGCCCGGTTTCGCGGATGCGCTCGACCAGTTTTTTTTTGAGTTCGTTCACGCCGCCGCCAGTTTTGGAGAGGCGAACGCCCTTCGGATCAGCCACGCGCCGATCAAAACCATCGGAACCGACAGCAGCATCCCCATGGTCAGCGAGCCGCGTAGCGCCTCCGGCATGTGTGCATCGGGTTCGCGCACGAATTCGATCAGGAAACGGAAGAACCCATAAGCCACGAGAAATACGCCGACATTCAGCCCAGGTCGACGCAGGGAGTCGAAGCGCAGCGTCATGACATTGATGATCACGAACAGCGCAACGCCTTCAAGCGCGGCTTCGTACAATTGTGTGGGGTGGCGAGCCTGCTCGAAACCGAGGAATTGCCATTCGCGCGTGGCCCAATTGTAGCCGCCCTCGGGGAACACAACGCCCCAGGGCGCCGTGGTCGTGCGGCCCCACAATTCGCCATTGATGAAATTGGCGATGCGGCCAAAGAACAAGCCCAAGGGAGCTGCAGCGGCGGCGAGATCGCCCAAACGCAGTAAGTCGACTGTGTCGGTTTTCGATTTTTCGCGCGCGGCTTCGGCCTCGGTCTTTAGAATCCATTTGTCGCCGAGACGTGTGTAGTCGCCGGCTTTGCCTTGTGGCGCTTGCGCGACAGCATGCTTGGCCGCGAGCTTGGAATATTGTTCTTCGTTGACGTGCTTCTGTCGCGCGAACCAGATCGCGGCGATGGCGACGCCAATCAAGCCGCCATGGAAGCTCATCCCGCCTTGCCAGATCTGGAACACTTCGAGCGGGTTCCGCCAGATCATGTCGGGTTTGTAGAACAGCACATAGCCAAGCCGACCGCCCAGAATTACGCCGAGCGTCGCCCAGAACAGAAAGTCATCTGCCTGCGGCACGCTCATCGCTGGCCGCGCTGGCGTCCAGAGCCGGTCGCGCCGGATCAGCCACACCATCCAGCGCCAGCCCAGCACCAGCCCCGCGATATAGGCGAGCGCATACCAACGCAGGTGAAACGGCCCTACGCCCGCGATCGCCGGTATGGTCAAGGCGGCCGGATCGAGTTGAGGGAATTGAATCGCTTCGAAAATCACCGGCGCACACCCTTGGCGTTAGGCCGCATTGCGCGGGCCCGAGAGCGGGCTTTTAAGGTACCAACGGAGGTTCGGTCCACATGCAAACGCAAAGCTCGGTGTTCGATGATCTGGCGAAGCTGATGACGGGGGCCATGGGCATGGCCCAAGGCGCGAGCGAGGAGGCCAAGGGCTTCATGCGGGCCCAGGCGGATCGCTTCGTGGCGGAAATGGATCTGGTGTCCCGAGATGAGTTCGAGGCCGTAAAGGAGGTTGCCGCCGCCGCCCGCATCGAGGCAGACGCGCTGCGCGTCCGGGTCGAGGCTCTGGAGGCGGCGCTGGCCGCGCGCGGCTAGCGCTTGCCGCCCAGACCGCGAGGCGCAAAAGTATCGCTATGACCCAACTGACCCAGACTGGCTCATCCTGGCCAGACCTCGAAGCGCGCATGCGCGACATGGCGCAAGGCGACGTGAAGTGGCGCGACGGCCGAACCGGCATGTACGTGTTCAATGCCGGCGAGGATGTGGAGCGCGTGAAGAAGGCCGCCTATGCCATGTTCTCGGAGGAGAACGGCCTGGGGCCTATGGCGTTTCCTTCGCTGGCGCGCATGGAGCGGGAAGTGGTCGCGAACGCGCTGGCGCTCTTGCATGCGCCGGAGGGCGCTACGGGCGCCATGACCTCTGGCGGGACCGATTCCATCGTCATGGCGGTGAAAACGGCGCGTGACTTTGCCCGCGCCAATGGCCAGAGCGGGCAAGGTAATCTCGTTACGCCAGACACAGCGCATCCCGCATTTCACAAAGCCGCGATGATGATGGATCTCGAAGTCCGCCGCGTACCGACGAAGGATTTTCTCGCGGACGTTGCTGCCATGGAGGCCGCCTGCGATGCCAACACGATTATGCTTGTCGGCTCGGCGCCGTGCTTTCCGTTTGGGTTGATTGATCCGATCGAGGCCTTGAGCGCCGCAGCGTTGCGGAACGATCTTTGGCTGCATGTCGATGCGTGTGTCGGCGGCTTCCTCGCGCCTTTCGTGGAGATGAACGGCGCGGCTTTGCCGATTTGGGATTTCCGCGCGCCCGGCGTGCGCTCAATCTCATCGGACCTGCACAAATACGGCTATTGCTCCAAGGGCGCTTCGACGCTTCTGTTTCGCGATAAGGCCATGAAGGACCACATGGTGTTCGACGCCGGACCTTGGCCTATGGGGCGCATGCTAACGCCGACGCTGGCAGGCACCCGCCCTGGCGGGGCGATCGCTGCGGCTTGGGCGGTGCTGAATTATTTGGGGGTCGAAGGCTATCGCGCCAAACAAGCTTTGGTGGTCCAGGCGCGCGAGAAAATCGAAGCGGGCGTGTCGAAGCTTGGCTTCCGGGTGCTGGGTCGGCCGCAACTGGGCATTGTTTCGTTCACGCACGATGAAGCCGATTGCTTCGCCATTCTGCGCGGCATGTATAAGCGCGGCTGGATGACGGCCTCGAATGTAGAGCCGCCGAGCCTGCACCTCATGTTGTCGCCTAAGCATGCCGAGGTTGCGGAGGAGTATCTGCGCGACCTTGAAGCCTCAATGAAAGATAGCGTAGGCGCAGCGCCCATGCCCGCGCCTGGCTACGCGCGATAAATCAGCTGGGGCGCGGCGGAACGGGCGACAGCATCAGGACGTTGTTGGTCGTGCTGCAATCGTTCGGCGCAATGCGGTCCTCGCCAGCATAGCTTAGACGCAGACGCAAGCGCCGGCGCTGTGCCTCAGGCGGCAGCGTGGCGCGCAAATAGCCGTGCCAACTCTGATGCTGCGCCAGCATGACTCCGCCGGTGGGCGCGGGCGAAGGCGCCGCCATGGATGTGATTGGTTGCGCGCCGGCGGCCGTCATAAAGTCCAGGCGCAGCGATAGCGCAGCTGGGTTGCGAGATTCATACGCCGCTGTTCCAGCATTGCTGATGATCCATTGGATCGCGATTTCGTTCGGCGCGAGCGGTGCGTCGCCGGGGATTTGGGAAACGAACGCGTAGGTGCCGATCGCCAAATCTGGGCAGCGCATCGGCGGCGGCGGGGCTGGCCGCGCCTTTTGCTTCGATTGCTGGCCGCCCTGCTGGGCGAGCGCCTGCTCAACGGCGAAAGAACCGCCAAGAATAGCCACACTCAGCGCGATGGCCGCTAAAGCGCCGCGCATTTTTACCCCCTAAACATTCGCCCTCGGCCTCTACCCTAGCCGAGCCCAAGCCGCGTGCAAACGGACTAAAGCCGTGGGGCGAGCCGCCCAAGCCAAGCTATGGTGCTGGGGTCGGCGGTCTCCGGCGGCGCGCCGCCTTCCAGCGCGGGCAGAAGCTCCTTCGCCATTTCCTTGCCGAGTTCGACGCCGAATTGATCGAAGGGATTGATGCCCGCGAGCACGGCTTGGGCGAAGGTGCGGTGCTCGTAGAAGGCCAGCAGCGCGCCCAAGGCTTGCGGCGTCAGCGCGTCGAGAGCGGTCAGGGTCGATGCCCGGTTGCCTGGAAAGTCGCGGTGCGGTTCGCTGGATCGCCGGCCAACCATAAGTGCGCGCGCTTGCGCCAAGGCGTTGGCGAAGACCTTGGCGCGGTGCGAAGTCGGGCCCTCGTGCACGCCGGCATTGACGATGATCTCCACCGGAATTTCGTCGACGCCCTGATGCAGCAATTGGAAGAACGAGTGCTGCGCGTTCGTGCCCGCCGCGCCCCAGGTCACGCCGCATGCCGATCGCTCGAGCACGCTGCCATCGCGCGCCACGCGTTTGCCGTTCGATTCCATCTCAAGCTGCTGCAGATAGAGCGGCAGCAGGCGCAAACGCTCGGAATAGGGGATGATCGCATACGAGCCATGGCCAAGCGCTTCGCGGTTCCACATTTGCAGCGCCGCTGACAGAGCGGGAAGGTTGCGCGCGAAGGGTTCATCGCGGAAGTGCGCGTCCATCTCGGCGGCGCCGTCAAGCAGCGCATCGAACACGCCGTCTTGCAGCGCGATCACGCACGCGAGGCTGACGCTCGACCAGAGTGAATAGCGCCCACCCACCCAATCCCAGAACTCAAACACGTTGGCTTGGGGAACGCCCCACCGCACCGCGACATCTGGCGCGGCGGTTGCTGCGGCTAAGTGCTTCGGTCCCCAGGCGCGGATGAATGCGGCGTTGGCGAGCGTTTCCTGCGTCGTGAAAGTCTTCGAGACGACGACGAGAAGCGTGCGCGCAGGATCGAGCCCCTCGATGGCATCGACCACATCGGCGCCGTCAACATTGGCCGCGAAGCGCACATCGAGTCCCGCGACGCGATGCGGCTTGAGCGCATCGAGAACCAAGCGCGGGCCCAGATCAGAGCCGCCAATGCCGAGGTGCACGATGGCGTCGATCTCGGGGCGGATGTGACGCGCGAAGGCGGCGCGCCTTGCCTGGGTCTCGCGCACGTTTGCTGGGGCGTCCGGCGCGCGCAGCGCCCAGTGCATGGCCGCGCGGCCTTCTGTGGTGTTGATAATCTTGCCGGCAAATAATTTGGCGCGCCAGCCCGCGAAATCCATGGCTTCGGCGAGGTTCGCCAGCGCGCCCATGGCGCCGGAATCGACGCGTTGCTTCGAGAAGTCGGTGACGAGATGTGGCGCCGAGACCGTCAAGTGCGCCGCCCGCGCGGGCTCCGCCGCGAACAGATCAAGCAGCGTTGCCCGCTTCAGCCGCGCGGCCTCGGCTTCGGTCCGCGCCCAAGCCGCATTTTGGATGGTGTTCATGCGCGCATCGCTCTATCAGCACTCGGTCATGGCGACAATTCTCGTTACCGGCGGCGCGGGCTATGTGGGATCGCATTGCGCGATGGCTCTGGCGGGCGCAGGGCACCGCGTGGTTGTTTACGACAATCTCTTCAACGGCCACCGCCAGTTCGTAAAATGGGGGGCTTTCGTTGAGGGCGATATCCGCGATCCGGTCGCGCTGCGCGCGGCTTTCGCGGAGCATAAGCCCGACGCGGTTCTCCATTGCGCGGCCCTGATCGAAGTCGGTGAATCGGTGAAAGATCCCGCGCGCTTCTGGGACAATAATGTCGCCGGCGCGCTCACTTTGCTCGCTGCCATGCGGGAAGCGAGCTGCAACAATTTCGTGTTTTCCTCGACCTGCGCCACCTATGGCGCGCCGCTGCGTTTGCCGCTCGATGAGACGCACCCGCAAGCGCCGCTTAGCCCTTACGGCTGGACCAAGCTCGCGGTGGAGCAGGCGACGCGCGAGTTCGCCGCCGCCTATGGCCTGAAGTTCGCGCATCTGCGTTATTTCAACGCCGCGGGCGCAGCGCCAAGTGAAGGCATTGGCGAGCGGCACAATCCCGAAAGCCACGCCATCCCGTTGGCATTGTTCACGCTGCTCGGCCGGCGCGAGGGCTTCAAGGTTTTCGGAAACGATTACGACACGCGCGATGGCACGTGCCTGCGCGATTACGTGCACGTGCTGGACTTGGCGGACGCACATGTGCGGGCGGTGGAGCGTTTGCTCGGCGGCGGCGCATCGCTCGCGGCCAATCTTGGCACCGGCGATGGTGTGACAGTGAAGGAATTGTTGGCCGCTATCGAGCGCGTCACGGGCCGCGCCGTGCCCGCAACGCCCGCGCCGCGCCGCGATGGCGATTCACCAGCGCTTGTGGCGGACACGTCCCTGGTGCGCCGCGAACTTGGCTGGTCACCCACGCGCGGGATTGATGCGATTATTGCGGACGCGTGGGAATGGCATGCGAGCGTTGAACCTGCCAAGTTTGGCTAGCGTCCGCTTTTCGCCGAAGAGCGTCATTCGCGAAGCCAATCGCGACTACGTCTTTGAAATCTCTTTTGGGCCCCGGGCTACAACCAAGCCCAAGCCATCAATGACGCGATAACACCTCGCGCCGTGCATTGTCCGCGCGTTCGCGAAACCCCTCATGGCGGTGGCGGCGGCTTCCGTTCGATCCCGCGCTGCCACCTTGTTTGAAGACAACGCCTTGCTGGCGACGTCCTCAGAATAAATGATCTCGAACCAAGGCATGAGTTGTCTCTTGCATGATTCCAGGGTCCGGGTCGCTCCAATCGGGACAGTCGCTCCCATCAAGAGCGAGCAGTAGAAATTCGCCGATTGCAGACTTTAGCGCGGGCGCTAGGCTGAATCACGTGCCTTTAGTCACGCCTAGACCGCAAATCTTACAGGTTGAGCGATTTTCGTCGGCTGGCGGGCGGCCTAGGGGGCACTGTCGTCAAGTGAGATCGATTGCTCGGCTAAGTGCTCGCGCAACTGTTCACGCAGCATCAGAACGGGATTAGCCCCACCGCGCGGCTGGTTGGGGGCGATCAACCGAATGGTCGGCGCATCCGCGCTGTCTCCCGGTTGCGCGACAATCAAGAATGCCGATAGCGCGCTTTGCTCGGCCGAACAGCGCTTGTCGCCGCCTTCACGCGCGCCAGCTTCCAGCGCGTTGAGCAGGGCAACCGCCATGCCGTCGGATCTCGGCGTGTTCACGAAATGCTCTAGCGTCTGGTCTAATACGCTCTCACTTGCGAGGATGTTGCCCTGCACCGAAACACCCGCGGCCTCACGGCTCCCGCGTGCGCCTCTCGTGAAAATGCCGGTCGAACTGGCTACGGTGGCCTCTCCTCCATGCAGCGATGCGACGCCGTATTGCCTGAGCTGCCGTGTCAGGAAGAAACTCCTGTCCACTCTGCCCGACCTAATCATGTCGACCACAGCGTTCGCTGAGTTGCCCTCTTGCAGCATCCCAAATGCATAGTCGCGCCCCGGGTTGCTCGTCAGCCCTTGCGCGACGACCACGCCTTGGCCGGGCACGATGCGCGCAATGGTATCTACGCCTGGGTAACAACTGGCGCCGGCAGCGCCCACTTGCCCAGTGCTCGGATCGACCGCCACCACGCTCCAGGTTGCGTGCGCGACAGGAGACGTAGCGACGACGGCAAACAGACTTAGGGCCAGGAGGCGAGGCGACTTCGGCCTGACGTGTTTAGCTATAGAGAGAAGTTGATGGCGCATATTGGCCTCCTTGATTGGCGGCTTAACAAATGCGTCGGCGCGGCGCGGGCGTCCTCTCAAATGCGAGAACTTCTTCTCAAATGAGAAATTGGGTAGATCTTTTTAGTTTTGAGCGGCGTCGCGAAGGCGTTTTTCGCGAAAACCGGACGGCGTGTCGCCTTCAGTCTCTTTGAAGACCCGGTTGAAAGTCTGCAACGAGGCAAAGCCTGCTTCATATGCGATTGCCAAAACTGTCTCGCGACCGCGGACGGGATCGGCCAGCGCGGCCTTTGCGTATGCCAATCGATACCCGTTCACGAACGACGCAAAATTGCGGTGGCCGAGACCCTGATTGATGACGGCCCGCAAGCGGTGCGTTGGCGTCTTCAACACCTCCGCTGCCCGCTCAATCGTAAGGCCCGACTCGCGATAGAGTCCTGCATCCATTGCATTGACCAACGCCGCTAGCAGCGTTTGATCACGCGGATCGACGCCGGGCGGGATCGCCGCAACCTCAGCCATAGCCGACGCTTCAAAGCGCAATCTTCCCGGCTCGATTGCTACCAGCCAAACTCCCATGACCGCGACGCCGGGCAAGCTGGCAAACGTCAGCCGCAACAATGCCGCGGCCTCGCGATCGGCAAGGCTTTCGGATGCCACTGAAGCCAAAGCGGCGGCGGACAGAACGATCACCACCCAAATGCGCGCCGTTTGGCGCCCTGCCACAAGGTCGCCGCCGCGTTCGGACACGGCTACCCAAATGACATGGCCAATCGCCAGGAACGGCGCGACCCCAATCAGCGTCGCCAGGACGCCAAGGTCCGAGATGGAGTCCAACTCAAACATTGTGGCCAGAGGGCCGACACTGAAGAGTACGAAACAAACCTGCTCAAGCTGGCGAATTCGGAAGCCATCCCGCAGCACCGCCAAAAGGGAAAGCCAAAGCAACGCGACGTTAAAGCCGCCAATCAGGCGCAGCGGTGTCCAGACCAATTCCGGCAAGGCGCTGCCAATGGGGCCTGTTGTCAACTCTAAGGCCGCCAACGAAAGGCCCAGTCCCGCCATCAGGCGTCCCGCCAGCTCCTTGCGCGCGTCGCGCCAAGCGAGCAGGCCAAGCAGTACGGCAAGCGCGATGAAGCCGCCTGAAAGCCCTGCGGTCAGGGTTGATGTCATGCCTTCGCCTCCCATGCGTCGTGTAGCGGGCGACGCTGGCTTTGCCCATCGCGGGGCGTCGCAAGTACACAGCACAAAGGTGCTGAAGAGTTGCGTCCGCTGCCGGCTGCGTTTCTGACATTTCGTCGCCGGTCTTCGCCGACCGCACTGGGCCAAAAGCAGCCTTTGGCAGATTTCGCCTAAGGACGCCCCACGCTCACATACGTAAAGCCCTTCGCCGCCATCTCCGCCGGGCGATAGATGTTACGCAGATCGATGACGATCGGCGTCTTCAGCGCGTCCTTCATGCGATCCAAATCCAAAGCGCGGAACTGATCCCATTCCGTGATGATCACCACCGCGTCCGCCCCTTGGACGCAATCGTAAGGGCCAGACGCGAAAGTCACGTCCTTCAGCATGTGCTTGGCTTCCTTCATGCCTTCGGGGTCGAAGGCGCGCACCTTGGCGCCTTCGTCCTGCAAGGTCGGCACGATATCGAGGGCGGGCGCATCGCGCATATCGTCGGTGTTGGGCTTGAAGGTGAGGCCCAGGATGGCGATGGTCTTGCCTTTGACATTGCCGTCGAGCGCTTCGACGATCTTTTGCGCCATCTTCTGTTTGCGCGCGGAATTCACGCGCACCGTGGTTTCGATCAATTCGATCGGCGCGCTGTTGTCGCGCGCAGTTTTCATCAGCGCCAACGTGTCTTTGGGAAAACAAGAACCGCCATAGCCGGGGCCGGCGTTCAAGAATTTGCGCCCGATGCGATTGTCGAGGCCGATGCCCTTGGCGACTTCTTGGACGTTCGCGCCCACCGCCTCGCAGAGATCGGCGATTTCGTTGATGAACGTGATCTTCATCGCCAGGAACGCGTTGGCCGCGTATTTGGTGAGTTCCGACGTCCGCCGCGACGTGAACACGATCGGCGTTTCATTGAGAAACAACGGCCGATAGAGATCGGTCATGCGCTCCTTGGCGCGCTCGTCGTCGGTGCCGACGACGACGCGATCCGGGCGCTTGAAATCGTTGATCGCCGCGCCTTCGCGTAGAAATTCAGGGTTCGACACGACTGAGAAATCAGCATCCGGTCGCGTGCGCTTAATGATCGCCTCCACTTCATCGCCGGTGCCGACCGGCACCGTCGATTTGGTGACCACCACCGTGTAGCCCTGCATGAGGCCGGCGATTTCCTCAGCGGCGGCGTAGACGTAGGTGAGATCGGCGTGACCGTCGCCGCGGCGCGAGGGCGTGCCCACGGCGATGAACACGGCGTCGGCGTCGCGGATGGCTTGGCTGGGATCGGTGGTGAAAAACAGCCGCCCCTGGTCGACATTGTCCTTCACGAGGTCGTCGAGGCCGGGCTCGAAGATCGGGATTTCGCCCTTCTGCAAGCGCGCGATCTTGCCCTCGTCTTTATCGACGCACGTCACGGTGTGGCCGAAATCGGCGAAGCACGCGCCGGAGACAAGGCCCACATAGCCGGTGCCGATCATGGTGACGCGCATGACTCAAATCTCCTGATTGTAGGCGCCCACTTCCGGGAAGCGGGCGAGGCGCGGTTTTACTTCCTCGCGGAAGAGGGCGCGCATGTCGTCGTCGCTGGTCATGCTTTCAACCACAGCCACGAGTTCGGGTTTATTCGAAGATGCGCGCACGAGAACCCAGGAACCGTCCTCCAAGGTAACGCGCGCGCCATTGACGATGTTCACGTCGCGAATGGCGCGACCGAGGATTTTGCCGCCTTCAGCCGCGAGCCTCTGATAGTCCGCGATGACGGCATCAACGATGCCGTACTTCTTCTCGTCGTCGCAATGCGGGCTCATGGTGAGCGAGGTGAAGCTCTTCGGCAGCGCCTTACGCAAATCCGACAGCTTTTTGCCTGGGTTGCGGTCCATCATGGCGAGCACGGCGGCGGCGGCAACGATGCCGTCGTCATAGCCCAGCCCCAAGGGCGGCCGGAAAAAGAAGTGGCCTGATTTTTCGAAACCGGCCAGCGCGTTCAATTCGGTCGTGCGGCGCTTGATATAAGAATGCCCGGTCTTCCAATAATCGACTTTTGCGCCGTTGGCCTTCAACACCGGATCGACGGCATAGAGCCCCGTGGATTTGACATCCACGACGAACGTTGCGTTGGCATGAGATGCGCTCAAATCGCGCGCCAACATGAGGCCCACCTTGTCGGCGAAAATCTCTTCGCCTTCATCGTCGACAACGCCGCAGCGATCGCCGTCGCCGTCAAAGCCGAGCGCGAGATCGGCGCCATGCGCTTTCACCGCTGCGGCCATATCGTGCAGCATTTCGGAATCTTCGGGATTGGCGTTGTAGTGCGGGAAGGTCCAATCGAGCCCGCAATGCAGCTCAATCACCTCCGCGCCCATGCGCCGCAAAGCGTCCGGCGCGAAAGCGCCCGCCGTGCCGTTGCCGCAGGCGGCGACCACTTTGATCTTGCGCTTCAGTGAAGCGCGCGCGGCGACGTCGGCGATGTAGCGTTCGCGCATGTCCTCAACGCGTTGATACGAGCCGGCGCCAATCGCTTTGAATTTGCCGTTGAGCACGATGTCTTTCAGGCGGTCCATTTCAATGGGACCGAAGGTCAGCGGCTTTTCCGCGCCCATCTTCACGCCCGTCCAGCCGTTTTCGTTGTGGCTCGCGGTCACCATGGCGACGCACGGGATGTCGAGCGCGAATTGCGCGAAATAGGCGGTCGGCGAGAGCGCCAGGCCGATGTCGTGTACTTCCATGCCCGCCTGCATCAGGCCGAGCGTCAGCGCCTGTTTGATGGATTGCGAATAGAAGCGGAAATCGTGGCCGACGACGATGCGCGGGGCCACGCCCATCTCCCGCACCAAAGTACCGAGGCCCAATCCCAAAGCCTGCACGCCAAGCACGTTGAGCTCAGGCGCCTTCGGCGAACCCGGAACGCCGAACCACCAGCGCGCGTCGTATTCACGGAAGCCTGTTGGCTTCACCAGCGGGAAGCTCTCGAAGTCGAGCGAATTGGCGGTCAGGCTCGCGCGCGGTGCGGGCAGCATAGGCAGTTTCCATTGTGGCGTGGCGGCGAGGGTTTGGGCGAAATGCTGGAAAAGTGCAATTGCGGCGAGGGCTCAGCTCTCCTGCGGCACAATGCGGATGCGGGTAATTTCCAACCCGTAGGCCTGATCATTGCCCGGGCTGATGGCGCGCAGGCCAATGGCGGCGACGTTCGAAGAGGCAGGCAATTCAAAGCGCAGCATCGCCGCTTGCGGGGGCGAGGTCCGTTGCACCCAAGGCGAAGGCGTAGCGCCCCTGAGGCTGACGGCAAGTCCGCTCGCGGCGTTCACCGGCAGCGGCTGATAGGAAACCTCGACGAGCGTTGGCCGCCCCCCGATCAGGGCTGCCTGCTCTGGGCTCAGCAAAATCCGCACGCCCTCGTCACTCGGGGATGGCGGCGGCTGGTCGGGGATCTGCGCAATGCGCAGGGTCTGCGCCCGGCCCAGGAAATCGCGCATGACGATGTGGTGCTGTCGGGGGTCGGCGGCCGGCGCGCCGAGTGCGTCGGCCCGCAGGATGATCGCCCCGTCCTCGATCTGTCCCGAAACGATGCCTGCCGGCCTCGGCCAAGCCAGCGGCTGCACGCTCACACCTACCACGAGTAGGGCGAGAAGGGCCGCGAGCGGGTAGAAGACCAGCGGGTGGAATATCCAAAGGCGCATGACAAGGGTTTAGCCGCCTCGGCGCGCCAACGCCAAGCGTGGCTTACCGCTAGCGCTGGCTTTGGCAGGCCCATAGGCTTGGGGGATGTTTCGGACGATCTTGATCTATGGCCTGGTCTTGGCGCTCGCGGCGGCGGCTCTCCAATGGCTGGAGTATCAGGTCTGGGCGCGTGCTCATTCCAGCGAGATCTATGTCGGCCTGATCGCGCTGGGTTTCTTGGCTTTGGGCGTTTGGGTGGGCGCGCGCGTTTTCCGGACCCAGCGGCCAAGCGCGCCGTTCGCGCCGAATTCCGCCGCCCAGGCGTCCCTGGGGATAACCGAGCGTGAGTTCGAGGTGTTGCGTCTCTTGGCGGCGGGGCGGTCCAATAAGGAAATCGCGCAGGCGCTGTCGGTGTCGCCCAACACGATCAAAACCCATCTCGCGCGCCTGTTCGAGAAGCTGGAAGCATCGCGCCGCACCGAGGCGATCCTGAGGGCGCGGGAATTGGGGTTGGTTCCTTAGAAAATTGGGGTGATTGCACCTAAATCACCCTTTTGGGTGATTGCCCCCGCATGCCGGTCGTGATGTGCCAGCGCCACGCCATCCCGGCGCGAGGATCGACCCATGGCAAAAGTGCTCGGCATCGGCGGATTGTTTTTCAGGACGCAGAATCTTGAAGCGACCCGGCAATGGTATGCGCAAGTTCTCGGCCTTGAGCCGACGGAATGGGGCGGCATCTGGTTTCCCGCGACGGAGTTCGCGGCTCAACCGGGCGCGGGGACTGTCTTCAACGCGATGGGTCCGGACACGACCTATATCGAGCCGTCGACGCGGGACTTCATGTTCAATCTGGTGGTCGATGATCTCGACGCCATGCTCGCCCGAGCCAAGCAACACGGCGTAGAGCCGATCAAGCTGTTCCCGGAGGAGGCGAATGGCCGGTTCGCCCACATCATGGACCCCGAGGGGCGTAAGATCGAACTCTGGGAACCGAAGCCATTCAAGGGATGAGGGGGAGTACGATGCTTCGCACAATTCTAACGTACGGTCTGATCGCCGGCCTAATCGTCATCGCGCCGACATTCCTCTACATCCTATGGGCCAAGCCTGACATATCCGATCATTCGGCGCTGCTCGGTTATACCATCATGCTCGTCGCGCTGAGCGCGATCTT
>JALHOC010000007.1 GCA_022843225.1 Hyphomonadaceae bacterium | reverse complement strand
CGGCGAAAAGCACCCCTTCGCCCCAACCGCCTGGACGGCCGATTTGGTATTCATTTCTGACTCTCGGCTGTTCTGCCAACGGCCCAACCCGATCCCGCCCCCGCCTTGCGCCGGCCCCAGTGCGCCCCCATAACCCCGCCTTCCTGGGGGATTTGAAAGACTAATATGGACCGGATCGCCATCACGGGCGGGGCGCCCCTTAAAGGTACCATTCCCATCTATGGCGCCAAGAATTCAGCGCTGAAGCTGCAGGCGGCGGTGTTGTTGTCGTCTGAGCCGCTCGTGCTCGAAAACATGCCGGATCTGGCCGACACCCGCTTCATGGCGCAATTGCTGGCTTCGCTGGGCGTCGAGGTGGCATGGATCAAGGAAGCGCGCACGCTGCGGCTGCACGCCGGCGACATCAGCTCCACCATCGCGCCCTATGATCAAGTGCGGAAGATGCGGGCCTCGTTCAACGTGCTGGGGCCGCTTTTGGCGCGCGCGGGCCACGCCACGGTGTCGTTGCCGGGCGGCTGCGCTATCGGCGCACGGCCGGTGGATCTGCACCTCAAGGCGTTCGAGGCCATGGGCGCCGATATTCATATCGAGCAGGGCTATGTGAAAGCCGCCGCATTGCGCGGCCTCAAAGGCGCGGAGATAGAGTTCCCGTTCGTGTCTGTCGGCGCTACCGAGCATGCGATGCTGGCGGCCGTGCTCGCGCAGGGCGACACGGTGCTGAAGAACGTCGCGCGCGAGCCGGAGATCATCGATCTCGCCGAGTGCCTGAACGCAATGGGCGCGCGCATCGAGGGCGCGGGCACGGGCGAAATCCGCATACGCGGCGTGACTTCTCTGAAGGGCGTCAAGCACCGCGTCGTCGCCGATCGCATCGAGGCGGGCACTTACGCCATGGCGGCAGCGGCCGCGACCGGAGACGTGCTGCTGGAGGGCGCGCGCGCCGAGCATCTCGGCGCGCTGATCGAGGTGTTGCGGAATGCCGGCGTCGAAGTGATGAGCGAAGCCAACGGCCTACGCGTGAAGCGCGCGAACGGGCGCCTCGCGCCTGTTGATTTTGGTACCGAACCATTCCCCGGTTTCCCGACAGACCTGCAGGCACAGACCATGGCGCTTCTGTGTCTCGCCGATGGCCAATCGCGCATTCGCGAGACCATCTTCGAGAACCGCTTCATGCACGCCCCAGAACTGGCGCGTCTCGGCGCGCAGATCGCGGTACAAGGCAACGAAGCGGTGGTCACCGGCGTCGAGCGCTTGATCGGCGCGCCGGTGATGGCGACGGATTTGCGCGCCTCCGTCAGTCTCGTTATTGCGGGCCTTGCCGCCGAAGGTGAAACCATCGTCAATCGCGTCTACCATCTCGATCGCGGATTCGAAGGGCTGGAAGCTAAACTGGCTGGCTGCGGCGCGCGGATCGAGCGCCAAAGAGGGGATTAACGCGCGACGATGAGCGGCATGCTGAAACTGATGGCCGAGGATGCGGCTGACCTCGAGATCATCGCGGCGGCGGCTCAGGATGGCTTGCTGCGCATGGGCGACGTAGCGCTCGATAAGCGCGCGCGCCGCTTTACCGCGCAATTCAATCGCTTTCGCTGGGAGCGCGCCAGCGAGCGGGGACCGTATGAGCGCGTGCGCGCGGCCTTAGCGTTTGACGGCGTGCTCAATGTTAAAAGTCGCAAGCTGCGCCAAGATGCGCCCGACGCCCTGGCCGCGATCCTGTCGCTGTCGTTTGAGCCCGCGTCCGAACCGCCAGGCGGGATGGTGCGTTTGCTGCTCGCGGGCGGCGGCGAGATCGCGCTTGAGGTTGAGTGTCTTGACGCGGTGCTGGTTGATCTCGGGCCGGTTTGGCAGACGCCGCGCCGGCCCGATCACGCATAGGCGTAGCTCATGAGCGAGGAGCGCAACCGTCTCGCCGATGTCGTGCTCGATGAGGCGTCGCTGTCGCCGGCCTCGCCGAATGCGGAGCACGAACGGCGCATCGCGCTGTTTGATCTCAAGGAGTCGAACTCGTTCGTCGTTGTCGGCGAGGAGCGGGGACCGTACGCGCTGACGATCGCCATGGCGGACGGGCGGATTGCGTTCGATGTCGCCGATCCTGATGGCGCGCGTGTTGTCCTGCATCACTTGCCCATGGGCGGGTTGCGCAAGATGATGAAGGACTACGTCTTCATCTGTGAAAGCTATCACGCCGCTATACGCGATGCGCCGCCGAGCCAAATCGAGGCCATCGATATGGGCCGGCGCGGCTTGCACAACGAAGCGGGCGAGTTCCTGATGGAGGCGCTGGAGGAGCGCTTCCGCATCGATCTTGAGACAGCTCGGCGCCTGTTTACGCTGGTCGTCGCCCTGCACGTGCGGGGCTGAGTTTATGTCGGGCGGCGAAGCGCCGCGCTCGGTGCTGTTCCTCTGCACGCACAACGCGATCCGCTCGCCGATGGCGATGGCGCTGACGCGGCTTCAGTTCGGCCCTCTCCTACGCGCCGACAGCGCTGGCATCAGGCCAGGCGAGGAGGTCTCGGCGATGGCGGTCTTTGTCGCCGATGAGTTGGGCGCCGATATCGCCGCATGGCGCCCAAAGGGGCTGGACGCCTTCGGCGAGTATTATGACGAGGGCCCCTTTGACCTCATCGTGTCCCTGAGCCCCGAGGCTCACCACGCCGCGCTCGATTTAACGCCCAAGCTTGGGCTCGCGGCCGAATACTGGCCCACCTTTGACCCCTCCCTGACGGAAGGGTCCCGAGATCAGGTGCTTTTGGAGTACCGAACCGTGCGCGACGGCCTCGCAAAGCGGATTTCGGCGCGTTTTCCGAGGCCAACGGCGGGGTAGGCGGGGTGGTCTTGGGGCCCTATAAGGCCCCCCGACCCGATGAATCATGAGGAGAGAATGGCGAAAGAGGAATTACTTGAGTTCGCCGGAACCGTGCTTGAGCTTCTGCCCAACGCCACGTTCCGCATCGAATTGGAAAACGGACACCAGATCATCGGCCACACCGCCGGCAAGATGCGCAAGAACCGCATCCGGGTGCTGGCGGGCGACAAGGTGCTGGTCGAAATGTCGCCCTATGATCTGACCAAGGGCCGCGTCACGTACAGGTTCAAATGATGACAAGCTCTCTCGACCGCGCGATTGTGGTGACCGGCGCGTCCACCGGCATTGGCCGCGCGGCGGTCGCCTCCGCTGTAGGCAACGGCGCTCATGTGTTTGCCAGCGTGCGTAAGCAGGCCGACGCCGACAGCTTGAAGACCGAGTTTGGCGAAGCGGTTACGCCGCTTTTGTTCGATGTCGCTGACGAAGCGGCCGTGCGCGCGGGCGCCGCGCAAGTGGCGCAAGCGTTGGGCAATCGGCGGTTGCTTGGGCTGTTGAACAATGCCGGCATCGCCGTTCCCGGCCCGCTTTTGCATCTCGATACAGACGAACTGCGCCGCCAATTCGAGATCAATTTGTTCGGCGTTCACAATGTGACGCGCGCCTTCGCTGACCTGTTAGGCGCCGATCCCGACCGCCAAGGCCCACCCGGGCGCATCGTCATGATCTCATCCGTAGGCGGGCAGAACGGCGCGCCGTTTGTCGGACCATACTCGGCGTCGAAATTTGCGCTCGAAGGCTATTCGCAGTCGCTGCGGCGCGAATTGCTGCTGTACGGCATCGACGTTATCGTCATCGGCCCGGGCGCTATCGCCACGCCGATCTGGGACAAGGCCGAGCAGAACGATTTGAAGCGTTTCTCCAACACGCCCTACGCCAAAGCGATCGGCCGCGTGGTCGATTACATGCTCAAGCAAGGACGCGAGGGTTTGCCCGCCTCCGATGTCGGCGATCTGGTGTGGCGTTGCTTCACCGATCCGAGCCCAAAGGTGCGCTACGCGATCTTGCGTCGCCCGTTCATGGATAGAACCCTGCCCAAGATGTTACCGCCGCGCATGGTCGATCGCATCTTCGCGCAGCGTCTAGGCTTCCCGAAGCGCCCATGAAGCTCGTTCTGGCGAGCGCGAGCCCGCGCCGGCTGGAGCTGTTGAAGCAGATCGGCATCGTGCCGGATGCGGTTGTTCATAGCGATATCGATGAAACTCCGCTGAAAGGCGAAGCGCCACGTGCGCTAGCGCTGCGTTTGGCGCGCGCCAAAGCGGAGGCTGCGCACCGCGAGGGCGCGTGCGTGCTGGCTGCGGATACGGTGGTCGCGGTTGGCCAGCGTGTCCTACCCAAGGCTGAAGCCGAGTCGGAAACGCGTACGTGCTTAGCTCTGTTGTCGGGGCGCTCGCATCGTGTGTTTACGGGTGTTGCGTTGCGGGCGCCGGGCGGCGGTACAAGCACGCGCCTCGTCGAGACGCGCGTGGCGTTCAAGCTGCTGTCGGCGCGCGAAATAGATGCCTACATCGACAGCGGCGAATGGCGCGGCAAGGCGGGCGGATACGCCGTTCAAGGGCGCGCGGCGCGCTTCGTGATCTCAATCATTGGGTCGTATTCGAATGTCGTCGGCCTGCCGCTCTACGAAACCGCGAACCTGCTCGAGGGCGTCGTTTGAGCGAGCCGTTAGAGACCTGGATCGACGCCGCTATCGGCGAAACGCGCGAAGCTTTGGTGCGCGACGGCAAGCCGATTGCGCTCAGGATCGCGCGCTGGAGTGATGAAGGCCGCCGCGCGCGGTGGGGCGAGACCTATTGCGCGCGCGTGCGCGAAATCGACCGCCGTCGGCGCGGCGCTTATCTCGATCTGGGCCTGAGCGAGGAGCAAGGCTTTCTGCCGCTTGGCGATGATGGTCGCGTGCGGTTGGGCAAACAACGCGTCGCGCTCACGGAAGGTGCTGGCGCTGTCGTTGCGGTGACCCGCGAGGCGGCGCGCGGCAAAAACCCGGTGATTGAGTTGCGCGAGATCGGTGTTGACGGGCAGGCGCCGGGACGCCTTGCGCGACCCGAATGCGACGAGGAACTCGTCCTCGGCCGAGCAGCCGATCCCCAGGCGCGCGCTAAGCTGGATGCCGCGTTCGAAGACGCGCTGGGGCTCTCGGCGCCGATATCCGGTGGCGGCGTGTTGCAAATCGAGCCCACGGCCGCTTTGGTCGCCATCGATGTGGACGCAGGCGGGCGGCCGGGGTCTGGCGATGCAGAACGGTTCGCGCTCGATCTCAACATCGCGGCGGCGCAGGCGGCGGCGCGGCAAATCCGTCTGCGCAATCTTGGCGGCATCATCGCGATCGATTTCGTGTCGATGCGCGCCAAGTCGCACATGAAGCAACTCGAGGACACCGTGCGCATCGCTTTCGCGGACGATCCTTGGAGCGTTCAACTCGGCGTGCTGTCGCGGTTTGGCGTGCTCGAGCTTTCGCGCGCGCAATTGCGTCGGCCGCTGCACGAGCAACTGCGCGACCCTGATGGGCGCATGAGCGTTGAAAGCGTGGCGCTGATGGCGTTGCGCGCGATCGAGCGCGAGGGTCGCGCGCAAGGCGGACGCCAGATCGCCTGCATGGTGGCGCGGGACGTGAAGGCTTGGCTCGACAGCGGCCTGATCGACTGGCGCTTGGAGCTATCCAATCGGATTGGCATGCGATGGACATTGGACGCGGCGGCAGCTGGCGTATTCTGGCCGCGCGACAAGATTGATGCGAGGGCGCTGTGAGCGAAGAGGTTCGCAAGGTCGGGGGCTGCGTGATCTGCGGCAAGCCGAAGGAGGAGCGCTACAAGCCGTTCTGCTCGAAGCGCTGCGCCGATGTCGATCTCAATCGCTGGTTCTCAGGCGGATACGCCATACCTGCGACGCAGGAGGATGGCCCTGAGGCTGATGACGAGACCGCCCCCTAACCGCCGGGTTGATCCCGCACCAACCGATACGCTGCGGTCGCGCGTCCGCCGCTCCAGCCACGAAATAGTGTTTCGACCTGATGCGCGTCCTTCACGGTGCAGCGGCTGCGCTCCTCGTCGAAAATCACCCCGAGCCGCCTCAAGCGGCCGGCGGAGAAGTCGCGGCACTGCGGAATGTACTGGATCAGTCGGTCGCCGCGGCGACGCATGATTGCGTAGGTAGGACGCTGCTCATCTTCGCCCTGTACGATCCATCGCTCTCGGCCCAAAGGCACGAACAAAGTGCGGGTGACGTTGCCTTCAGGGCCGGTTACCTTACAATAGGCGCCATCGGTTTCGAATACGAAGCGATACGGCGTGTCGTCGATTTCATCGTATGAGGTGGGTGCGGAAAACGGGCATTGCCCGCGCTCTTCCGAGAACACCGGCTCATCGGATGAGAAGCAGGCGGCAAGGGCCAAGCACAGCGCCAGAGCAAGGTAGGTTCGCATCGCGACCTCGTGACCTCCGTGATCATCGCCGTCAATTGCGACAGAATTCTAGCCGCGCGCGGCTTTTGCCAAGGCCTTTTGCGCGGCCATCTCGGCACTCATGGCTTTCATCAGCGGCAGGCGCAGGTCAGGCTCCTCGCCGCGCCCGACCCGGCGCAGCTGCTGATATTGCCAATACAGCAATCCGAAGCCGTTGATGGCGCGGATGGTTTTGAATGGCGAGAGTGGCCCGAGCCAACCCCCGCCTAAACGCACTTGGCTTTGCTTGTCTTCAAGCATGGACGCGCCTTCGAGCAAGCGCTTGGGCGCGTGCGGGTCGGTCACCATCGGACGCGCGATGCCGATCAGCGCGATGCCACCTTGTACCGCCGCATCCATAGCCGCCGCCGTGCGGAAACCACCCGTTACCATCAGCGGCAGGTTTACTTGCGCCCGCATGGCGAGCGCGAAGTCGAGGAAATATGCCTCGCGCCGCGCGGTGGAGGCGGGCAAGCCGGAGGTGTCTGCTTTCTCCATGCCTTCGAGGTTCATCATTTTGGGCTGCTCGTAATTGCCGCCGGAGATCTCCAGGGCATTGACGCCCGCTTCCTCGAGCCAATGCGCAACCTGCACACTATCTTGGGGCGAGAAACCGCCTTGTTGGAAATCAGAGGAATTGAGCTTCACCGCCAGCGTGAAGTCCGCGCCGACTTTGGCGCGGGCAGCGCGTACGATCTCCAACAAGAAGCGCGCGCGGTTTTCAAGCGAACCGCCCCATGCGTCGTTGCGCCGATTGGCGCGCGGATTTAGGAATTGAGAAACCAGATAACCGTGCGCGGCGTGAATCTGCGCGCCGGTAAAGCCGGCGTCGCGCGCGACCGCAGCGCAGTTTGCGAACCGCGCGATGAGGTCGATGATTTCTTCTTCTGTGAGCGGGACGGGATTGCCGAATTGCTTTCCGGGCATCGCTAGCGGCGTCGAAGACGGCGCCTTCGGCGCTGGGTTCACAAGGGCAGGGGTTTGCCGCCCGCCGTGACTGATCTGCATCCAGAAGCCGGCATGATGGCGGCGGGCGGTGGCCGTCCACGCGCGCAACGCTGACATAGCTTGCGCATCCTGTGGGCCCGAGATGATAACATTGCCAGGGCGTTCGAGGTGGTGAGCATCGACCTGCACGTTGCCGCTAATCAGAAGCCCCGCGCCGCTCGCCCCCCAGGTTTCGTAGAGGCGCGCGAGCTCAGGCGTCGCGCATCCGCGTGCATCCGCCAAGCCTTCCGTCATCGCGGCTTTGGCGAGGCGATTGGACAGCGTCTCCGAGGGGAGTTGCAGCGGCGACGAAAATGAGAGAGCCAAGATGTTACTCCGCCGCCATGGTCATCGGCGCGCGCTGCGGCCCGCGAATGAGCCTGCCAGGGTGAACGCCTTGATAGAGGCCGTCCTTGAAGGTCACTTCCCCGGACTTTATCGTGCAGACATAGCCCTCGGCTTTTTGCAGCAAGCGCTTGCCACCGGCCGGCAGATCGAAGGCAAGCCATGGCTTGCCAAGTTTTAGCTTGTCGATGTCGATGACGTTGATGTCGGCGAGATAGCCCGGCGCAATCACGCCGCGATCCGAAAGCCCGTAAAGCAGCGCAGTGTCACGGCATTGGCGTTTGACCGCGTGCTCAAGCGATATACGCGCGCCCTTCCTGTCACGCACCCAGTGCTGAAGCAAGAAGGTGGGCGAGGCCGCGTCGCAGATCGAGCCGCAATGGGCGCCGCCATCGGACAGCGAGTTCACGGTGTCGTCTGCTTTCTGGAGCGCTTCGAGGAAGTTCAAGTTTCCGTCCGCATAGTTCAGTATTGGGAAATAGATGAGGCCCTTGCCGTCCTCCTGCGTCAGCAGATCGTAGGCATATTCCTCCGGCGAGACGCCAGCCGCTTGCGCGCGCGCCTTGATCGTATCGGCTTGGGTCGGCTCGTAATCGAAGCCAGGTCCCATTGCGTACTGTACCGACCAACCGCCCGCGATGACCGTGATCAGGCCGATCAGATCGCTTTTAGGGAATTGGTTTTCCTGGGCGAGCATCTTCTGTTTGAAACTAGGGTCCTTCAAGCGTGCGAGCTGCTGATCCCATGGCAGGTTCACGATTTCTCGCCAGGCCGGCCGGAAGCGGAAAGGATGCAGCGTGGCTTGCCAGGCCATGACGATGCCGTTTCCACGCAATGCAATCTGCGCGACAATGTTTGCGCCCTTGGCGTTTTGTATGCGCATTTCGGCGATCTGCTCGTCGAGCGGCAATTCCTTGGCGATCGATTGCAGGGCCGCGAATGTCACCGGCAAGCCGGTTTCGCGGGAGAGATCGCCCATCCACGCGAACTCGTTCCAATCGCGCTTCAGGTCCGACGCCATCTCGAACACGCCGTAACCGACGCGCCCCATGGCGCGGCCAATGCCGATGAGCTCTTCCTTGGTCGCATTTGTTCCCGGCACCAATTCGCCATCGACGGATTTGTGCAAGATCGTGCGCGAGGTGGAGAAGCCCAACGCGCCAGCGCGCAAGCCATCTTCGACGATCGCCGACATGCGTGCGATTTCATGCTCGGTCGGCGTATCATTACGTGCGCCGCGTTCGTCCATCACATAGGCGCGCACCGCGCCGTGGGGCACATGTGTGCCGATGTCGATCGTGCGCGGCAGCCGCTCCAATTCATCGAGATATTCAGGGAACGTCTCCCAGTTCCAGGTCATGCCTTCGGCCAGCGCGGTGCCGGGGATATCTTCGACGCCTTCCATCAGGCCGATCAACCAATCATGCTTGTCTGGCTTGGCGGGCGCGAATCCAACGCCGCAATTGCCCATGATGACGGTGGTGACGCCGTGCCAGGACGAGGGCGCCATTTCCTGGTCCCAGGTGGCTTGCCCATCGTAGTGCGTGTGGATGTCGACCCAGCCCGGCGCGACGATTTTGCCCGCCACGTCGATCTCTTGTTTGCCCTTCGGCAGATCGGGGCCGACGGCTGTTATGAGCCCGCCATCGATAGCCACATCTGCAACGAACTTCGCCGCGCCGGTTCCATCGACCACCGTGCCGCCGCGAATGACCAGATCGTGCATCGGTGCTTCCTCCCATGGGGTTGGGCGAGATTATCAAAGATCGGGCGCTCGGGAAGCGGGTTAGCGTTCCGCTAGGTCAGCCGAACGTCGCGATGATAGGCACGTGGTCGCTCGCTTTTTCGAGCGCGCGGGCCTGCTTGTAGATGTCAACGCCGTCCAGCCGATCCGCCGCCTGCGGCGAGAGCAGGAGGTGGTCGATGCGTATGCCGTGGTCTTTAGCCCAGGCGCCAGCCTGGTAGTCCCAGAATGTGTATGTGTGGGCGCTCGCATTGGCCTGCATGTAGGCGTCCGAATAGCCAAGGTTGAGCAGCGTGCGATACGCCGCGCGTGTTTCCGGCTTGAACAACGCATCGCCCTTCCAGGCGCGCGGATCCCAGCAATCCTCGTCGCGCGGGATGACGTTGTAATCTCCCGCGAGGATCGTGCGCTCCTCAAGCTTCAGCAGATCGCGCGCGTGCGCGGTCAACGCCTCCATGAATTCGAGCTTCAGCTTGAACTTGTCGGTGTCGGGCGGATTGCCGTTGGGCGCATAGATGGACGCAACACGCACAGGCCCATCGGGCGCAGCGATCACGGCTTCAAGATAGCGGGCTTGATCATGGTTCAGGCCCGGTACGCCGCGCACGGTTTCTTCGATGCGGTGCTTTGAGAGGATGGCGACGCCGTTATAGCTCTTCTGCCCCAGCGTCTCGATGTTGAAGCCCAGCGCCTCGAATTCGAAGCGGGGAAAGCGCGGATCCTCGCACTTGATCTCCTGCAGGCACCAGATGTCGGCGTTCACCGCCTCGAACACTTTTAGCGCCGTGGGCAGGCGCGCGAGGATGGAATTGACGTTCCAAGTGGCGATCTTCAGGGGCATGGACGCTTGATAGCGCACAGAAAGCCCTCCCCCAAAGGGGGTCGGTGACGTAGAGTGCCGCCATGATTGTGATCCTATGGTCCTTTACGGCGTTTCATATCTGCGTCGGCGTCGCCAGCCTGGGGCTTGCGGTGCGCATGCTGACGCCGGAGGAGCGCGAGCACTGGCGCTCGCGGGCAGCTTTGCTGATCGCAGAGCTGTTGTGCTGGATCTACCCGATCACGGCGTTCGTGGCGGTGAAATCAGCATGGAGCGCCTTCGCCGCCGACCACCATCTCGCCATGCCGTTCCTGATCGCGCCAATCCTGTGGCTGGTCTTCATGGGCGTGCTGTTCGCCTTGGTCGATTTCGCCGAGGACGGCGTGCTCGGGAATGCGCGGGAGCGGGAGTAATTAGTAGAGCGTTCCCATTTAGGTTTGGCGGTCCAAGGGTCCCAGGGTCCGGCCCAGCCTTAATCAGACTTTCGTGATCTTGTGGCCTCGCCTTGTCGCGAGCTTGCCACATCCCCGCCTCGCTTGGCGTCAATGGTCCCCTCACGAGCGAAGGCAATCGGGGGCTGACGCCAAGCCGCGGAGCGGATTCCGCGAAAAGACATGGCCAGCGGGATTGAGCCTCCCGGACGGGCCGCATGTGAAGGTGGAGCGGTAATGGATCACGATTTCTGCAATGTCGATGGCGCACGGCGCTTGAAGCAGCGGATCGAGGAATACTGGCGCGAGCGTGGCTACAATGTGGATGTCAAGCTCATTGAGGCGGGCTTCGTCGCGGCCATGCGTTCAGCGCGGACGGATGTGCGCAGTGACATGGTCAACGGTTTCCCCACAAAGCGCGCGGAAGCGGAGGAGCGTTTGCGCCCTAGTATACGCGGCTTGGTGGGAGTCGCGTAAGCGCCGGCCCTTGCTTGGCTCAAGGGCGCGCCGCGAGAAGGCGGCGACTGACAGGCGTCAACTCGGAAAAACTATGAAGCAGCGCGTCGGCGCCCAGCGTATCGGCGTCGACGTCGCTATAGCCGAAGCCCACCACAATGACCGGCGCCCCGGCGCCGCGCGCGCTCGCGACATCCGCGATCGTGTCCCCGACCATGAGCGAGCGGCGTACCACGCCGCCGGCGCGACTGACAGCGGCGCGATAATGGTCGGGATGCGGTTTGCGTTCCGCGACGGCGTCCGCGCCAACGATCGCGGAAAATCTCTCGGCCACGCCCAAGGCTTCGAGCAATTGCACCGAAAGGTCGGTGCGCTTGTTGGTGCAGATCGCGAGTTTGGCGCCAAGCGCGGCCAGCGCGTCCATCGCGGCGGCCGCCTCGGGAAAAAGTTTCGAGTCGCGGGCGATGTCGGCGCGGTAATAGTCGATAAAGGCGCGCGTCAGTTCGTCGAGCCGGGCGGTAGAGAAAACGACGCCGGACTTCGCCGCCGCACGCTCGATCATGACGCGAGCGCCTTGGCCAACGAGCCCGCGCGCATTCGCGGCTTTCATGTGCGCCAACCCCTCAAGATCAAGGGTTTCGTTCAAGGCGCGGACCAGATCTGGCGCTGTGTCCACCAAGGTCCCGTCGAGGTCAAAGATGATGGTGGCGTCGGCGAGTTCGCCGGTAGACATGGCCGATTCCCTGAGGTTTGGCGGTATCGCCGGTGTGAGGCTATCGGCTAGAACGGGCTTCGGATTCGAGCAAGCGGGCGTGAGCAGATGAACCGAGCACGGGCGGCCATAATTCTCGCTGCGGGCCAAGGCACGCGGATGAAGTCCGATCAGCCGAAGGTGCTGCACGAGGTTGGTGGGCGAGCCATGCTCGATTGGGCGATCGACGCCGCACAGGGCGTTGGCGCTGAGCGTGTACTCGTGGTCACAGGCGCGCATGCGCCGGAGGTGCGCGCGCACGCCGCGCGCAGGCTCGGGGATGCGAGCCTAGCGGTGCAGGATCCCCCGCTTGGCACAGGACATGCGGTGCGCGCTGCTGAAGTGGCGCTCGCGGGCTTCGATGGAGATGTGGCGGTGTTGTATGGCGACGCGCCCCTGATCCAGGCTGATCGGGTGGCGGAGCTGTTTGCCGCGCGCGCTCAGCGCCAGGGCATTGCGGTGCTTGGCTTCAGGGCGCGCGACCCGTTGGGCTATGGCCGGCTGATCACCGATGCGAGCGGCCAACTTGAACGCATCGTCGAAGAAAAGGATGCTTCCGAAGCGGAGCGAGCGGTCGATCTCTGCAATTCTGGTGTGCTGTGCGTGGACGCGCGCGTGCTCTTCCAAGTGCTCTCGATGGTGAAGAACGACAACGCAAAGGGCGAGTATTATCTGACCGACATCGTGGCGTTGGGGCGCTCCGCTGGATTTGCGAGCCACATTGTCGAGGCAGATGAAGCCGAAGTCCTCGGCGTGAACTCGCGCGTGGAACTCGCACAGGCAGAGGCGCTGTTCCAAGCGCGCGCCCGGCGCGCGGCGATGGAGGCGGGCGTCACGTTGATCGACCCAAGCAGCGTGTACTTCTCCCACGACACCGAGATCGCATCAGATGTGGTGATCGAGCCCAACGTGTTTTTCGGTTGTGGCGTGAAGGTCGCCAAAGGCGCGCGCATCCATTCGTTTTGCCATTTCGAGCGCGCGGAGATTGGCGAGGGCGCTCAGATCGGGCCGTTCGCGCGGTTCAGGCCGGGCGCCAAACTCGGCAAAAAGGTGAAGATCGGCAATTTCGTCGAGGTGAAGAATTCGACCTTTGGCGACGGCGCTAAGGCGAGCCATCTCGCTTACATCGGCGACGCCGACGTCGGCGCGCGCGCCAATCTCGGCGCCGGCACGATTACCTGCAATTACGATGGGTTCGATAAGCACCGTACCGAAATCGGCGAAGAGGCCTTTATTGGCTCGGACACCGCGCTCGTGGCGCCGGTGAAAGTCGGAGCTCGCGCTTATACAGGCGCGGGCTCGGTGATCACCAAGAATGTGTCCGACGACGCGCTTGCGGTGGCGCGTGGCCGTCAAATGGAGCTGGAGCTTTGGGGCAAACGCTTCCGTGAAAAAAAGACCGCTCAACGCGCAGCCAGCAAGCCGAAGGAGAGCGAATGAGCGATCTCGCCAAGCTAAACGCCGCGCAAGCGGCGCTAACCTACGTCAAGGACGGCATGGTTGTTGGTCTCGGCACGGGTTCGACCTCGGCGCACTTTGTGCGTCTGCTCGGTGAACGCGTCCGCCAGGGCCTGCGGGTGAAAGGCGTGCCAACCTCTGAGGCCACGCGCAATTTGGCGGAGCAAGTGGGCGTGCCTTTGGTCGAGATCAGCCAAGTCACAACCATCGATGTCGACGTCGATGGGGCCGATGAGGTTGACCCGCGCTTTCGCTTGATCAAGGGCGGCGGCGGGGCGCTTCTGCGCGAGAAAATCGTGGCGGCGGCGAGCACGCGCATGGTCGTGATCGCCGATGAGAGCAAATGGGTTGATGTATTGGGCGCGTTTCCGTTGCCCGTGGAGGTGACCCGCTATGGCTTCGCACTGACCGGCCAACGGGTGCGCGACGCGCTCATTGAAACTGGGTGTGTTGGCGATGAGGTCATTCTGCGCACGAGCGGTAAGTCGAACGAGCCAGTGATCACCGACGGCGGCAATTACATCCTCGACGCCCATGCTAAAGCAATCGCTAAGCCCGGGGAATTGGCGGATGCCCTGAAGCGCATCCCCGGCGTCGTGGAGCACGGGCTGTTCCTGGGTCTGGCGCGCACGGTGATCATCGGCAAAGCCGTAGGCGCCGAGATCAAGGAATCTTAAAGCGCCCTTCACCAACGTCACTCGACAAGAGCGAGCAAAGCACGCACATTTCGCGCGTCGCTCAACCGGAGACGAGGCCATGGCTAAAGGTCAGATGCGTTCCAACAAGGAAAAGCGCAAACCCAAGAAAGAAGGCGACAAGAAAACCGCCAAGAAATAGCGCTATCCGCCCCAGAGCTTCCGGCGCAGCGCTGCTTCGCGCTCCGTGAGAGCGCCAGCTTGGGCCAGAGTGTCGAACCGCGCCAGAGCCGCGCGCCGGTGGTCTTCAGCTTGTGCGCCGCCAGCGCCCGCGAGATGGCCTTCGACGATGGCGCGAAAGCGGATGCCATCGAGGGCGCGCTCGTCTGGAAAAATCTGCTCCGCGAGGATGAGTTCGTCCTCCCAGGCCGCGCGCGCCGAGGCGCGGTCCCCCAGCGCCATAGCTGCAATGCCGAGCCGCTCCAACGCCGCCGCGACGGACAACGCCGCGCGCGCGTCGCCCGGAGAAGCCTCCGCGAGCCGCAGCCGGATCGAGGCGCTTTCGCTGAAGGCCGCGCGGCTGGTTTCGTTCTGGGTCGCCGCTAAGGCGGCCTCTCCGTATTTGACCAAAGCTGCGGCAAGGCCGCGCTGCCGGTCGGTGCTCGTGTCCCTCGCAGCCGCGAGACGGCGGAATTCGACCGCGCGCGCGAAGGCGTCCAGCATGGGGCTCGTTGAGCCTGCAAGCCGGGCGCACTCGCCCAGCCGATCCCACGCCGCTGCCGCGAGCGCGAGCCAGTCCGGGTTTGCGAGCGTGTCGTTGGTGCGGGTCTCCGCGAGGGCGCGTGCGGTGTTCGCAGCGTCCAGCGCGAGATCGG
Source organism: Hyphomonadaceae bacterium (assembly GCA_022843225.1). GTDB lineage: Bacteria > Pseudomonadota > Alphaproteobacteria > Caulobacterales > Aquidulcibacteraceae > Vitreimonas. The sequence goes on along the minus strand of JALHOC010000007.1, from coordinate 62,913 downwards.
AGACGCCGCTTCTTACCGCTTGATCGGCTTGCTCAAGTAGCGTGTGAACGAGGAAACGGGCGGGAGCTTCCGCGCCTGCGTCGCGCGTGGCGAGCTGCTGCGCCAATGCGCGGGCTTGTGCGAGGGAGTCCGAAGCGACCACATGATCGCCGAGCGCAGCGCGAAGCGCCCCGCGCGTACGCCAGAGACCCGCCAGCGCCCAGCCTTCGCGCGGATCAGCGGCCGCCAGGCGCACGCGCACCTGCAGCGCTTTGTCCATCGCGTCGCGGGCATGGTCGCCAGCGCCGCGTGCGAAATCGGCCTCGGCGGCGAGCGCCCAAGCGTGCGCCAAAGCCGACCGCCAATGCAGTTCAGTCTTCTCCGTGACGGCCAGCGCCTCGTAGCGGCCGATGGCTTCGCCGAGGCGTCGGCGGGCGGATGCGGGCTTGGACGCATCCAACTCTAAAGCCGCCAGCCTGACTTCGGCGTCTGCGATGTCGGCGGCCAGGACAGGAGGCTCTCCCACTTGAGCGGCGGCTGCGCGCAACATGGCGAGTGCGCCTTCCGCGCCGCCGCGCGCGCGCGCCATCTCGCCAGCTTCGGCGTCAAGTTCGGCGATGCGGCCGCGCGCCCTCGCATACCAGCGCGCCGCCGTGGGGTCGCTGCGATTGCCCGCAAGCAGCGCGTCTTCGATCCGCAGAACGGCGTCGAAATGGCTTCGCGCTTCTCCGCTTTCTCCCTGCAGGCGTGCGAGTTCTCCCAAGAAATATGCAGCCCGGGCGCGCGCAGCCTGGTCTATGCCGTCTCGCAGGACGGCTGCCGCCTCGTTACGCGCGCCATCCAGATCGCCGGCCTCCGCATGAAGCCGCGCCAGCCCCAGGCGCGGCGAGGGATCCATCGGGTCCAGACTAATCGCGAGGTTCAGGGCGCGCCGGGCCAAATCGAGATCGTAGTGTTCGGCTAAAATGGCGGCGCGGCGCGCCGCCAGCGCCGCGCCGGGACCACCGGTTTCGGCGTGCGCGAGCAAGGCTTCAGCGCTCAGCGGGGAGGGTCGTTCGGGGCCCATTTCAGCCCCACTCGTTAACGGTCACAAACAGTAACGCAACGTGTGTTGTTGGACGCGTTGGCGGCGCCTAGAGAAAACCAGGGTCGGGGGGCCCAAACCTGCCCTTAGGGGGACAAAGCGTGCCAGTATTGCGTCGCCAACATACGATTGCCGGCCCGGCTATGTGCGCCGGGGTTGGGGTCCACTCGGGTTCGCATGTGCGTTTGGCGCTGACGCCGGCCCCTGTGAACAGCGGCATCACCTTTTTCCGTTCGGACGTTCGGGATGTGGACAACAGCATCCGCGCTCACGCTGACAGCGTTGGCGCGACCCGCAACGCGACCACTTTGTGCAATAGCTACGGCGTCGAGGTTTCGACTGTTGAGCATCTGATGTCGGCCTGCGTGGGGCTCGGCATACACAACCTCAATGTTGAAGTTGAGGGCCCCGAAATCCCTATCCTTGACGGTTCGTCCGCGCCGTTCGTGCAAGTCCTCATGAATGCTGGGGTGAAAGCCCAGAGCGCCCCGCAACGCGTGGTGCGCATCCTGGAGCCGATTGAAGTGCGCATGGGCGCTAAGAGCGCGGCGCTCTTGCCTGCCGACGGTTTTGACGGCCTCGATCTCGACGTGACCATTCGCTTCGCCGATCGAGCCATTGGGGTGCAGCGTCGGCGCGTGCGCCTGACGCCAGATTCGTTTCTTACCGAAATCGCTGACGCGCGGACGTTCGGCTTCCTCTCCGATGTCGAGCGGCTACGCGCCGCGGGCCTGGGCCGGGGCGCCTCGATGGAGAACGCGGTCGTTGTCGATGGCGGGCGCATTGTGAACCCGGAAGGGCTTCGCTTCGAGGACGAGTTCGTCCGTCACAAGCTTCTCGACGCCATTGGCGATTTGTCGCTGGTGGGCGCGCCCATTTGTGGCCGCTTTGTGGCGGACCAGCCGGGTCATGCCCTGAATGCGCGCCTGGTGCGGGCTCTTCTGGATACCCCGGAAGCCTGGCGCTGGGAGAACGAGGCCGCTGAGCCCGTGCGCGCCGCGCCCATGCCCATGGCCGCTGCGGTAGGCTAACGCCAAAAGGCCTCACTCCACAGCCGCAGACGCTTTGCGGCGCGCGGATCATCCTGTATCAGCCGGTGGCGCTTCGGCGCAGCCTTGAGTTCTGAGCTAGAAGAGGCCAGCGGATGAATCCTCGACAGTCGCAAATTGCCCGCGCCCTCGCCCTGGCGGTGCTCGCCGGCGGCGTGAGCGCATGCGGTGGCATGCAGGCCCGGGAGAGCGTGCAGTTTGTCGATGAGCCCGTGGCGCAGCTTTACAATCGCGGCGCGGAATATCTCGATCGCGGACGTTGGGCCGAAGCGCTGGCCACCTTCGAAGAGGTCGAGCGCCAGCACCCGTATTCCTCTTGGGCGCGCCGCGCGATGCTGATGGAGGCCTATGCCTCCTATCAGGCCCGCCAGTACGACGACGCCGTCGAGGACGCCCAGCGGTTTATTGCGCTTCACCCGGGCAACGACAGCGCGCCCTATGCCTACTACCTCATCGCTATGTGCCACTTTGAGCGCATTCTCGACGTGGGCCGCGATCAAGCGACCACCGAGCGCGCGCTCGCGGCCCTCAATGATGTTGTGCGGCGTTATCCCGAGAGCGCTTATGCGCGCGATGCGCGGCTGAAGATCGACATGGTCTATGACCAGCTCGCCGGCAAGGAGATGACGATCGGGCGCTTCTACCTGACGCGAGACCAGCATCTCGCCGCGATCAATCGCTTCCGCAACGTGGTCGAGAACGAAAACTTCCAGCGCACGTCGCACGTGCCCGAGGCGCTGCATCGCTTGGTCGAGTCCTATCTCTCGGTCGGTATGGTTGAGGAAGCCCAACGTATGGCGGCGATCCTCGGCCACAACTTCCCAGGCGGCGAATGGTATCAGCGCTCTTATGTATTGATGACGGACGCAGGTGTAGCGCCCGTGGCGGAAGAGGAAGCGCGCCGCCGGGGCTGGCTTGGACGCACGTTCGGCACGGTGTTCTGAGGGCGGCGTGAGCGAAAAGCCCGTCGCGGCACTCACGGCGAAGGAAGCGGCCGACGAATTGGAGCGGCTGGCGGGCGACATCGCCCGTCACGACAAGCTCTATTACTCCAAGGACGCGCCTGAACTGAGCGATGCCGAATATGATCGGCTGCGCCAGCGCAACGCCGCCATCGAAGCGCGCTTTCCCGATCTGGTACGTAAGGACAGCCCGTCCCATCGTGTGGGTGCAGCGCCCGCCGAGAAGTTCGGCAAGGTGCGCCATGCGGTGGCGATGCTATCGCTTGACAACGCTTTTGATGCCGAGGACGCGCGCGCGTTTGTCGCCCGCGTGCAGCGCTTCCTAAATTTGGACGCCCCGCCCGCGATCACAGCTGAACCCAAAATCGATGGTCTCTCGGCATCGCTGCGCTACGAAAACGGACGCTTCGTTCAAGGCGCCACACGCGGCGATGGCCGCGAAGGCGAGGATGTCACCGCCAATCTGCGCACCATCGCCGATATTCCGCACATGATCGAAGGCGCGCCATCTGTGCTCGAAGTGCGTGGCGAGGTGTACATGGAGAAGGCCGCGTTCGCGAAAATGAACGTGCGCCTCGAAGCGGAAGGCAAGCAGACCTACGTCAACCCTCGGAATTCGGCGGCTGGCGCGCTGCGCCAACTCGATGCGCGCATTACCGCGACGCGGCCGCTCCGGTTTTTCGCACATGGTTGGGGTGAGCTCTCTGAACCCCTTGCCGAGACGCAGTTCGACGCGATGACGCGGCTCAAGGCGTTCGGTTTTCCCCTCGCGGGGATATCGCACGCGTCGGACGCGGAAGACCTCTTGGCGATCTATCAGCGGATTCTGGCCGAGCGTGACAAGCTCGCCTACGAGATCGACGGGGTGGTGTACAAGGTTGACGCACTGGCCTTGCAACAACGCCTTGGCTTTGTTTCACGCAGCCCCCGCTGGGCGATTGCCCACAAATTCGCAGCCGAGCAGGCGGAAACGACGCTCGATGGCATCGATATCCAAGTCGGGCGCACAGGCGCTCTCACGCCGGTTGGGAGGCTGAAGCCGGTGTTCGTCGGCGGCGTCACCGTCACCAACGTGACACTGCACAATGCTGACTACATTGTAGGCGTCGGCGCCGATGGCGTGCCGATTCGCTCCGGTAAGGATTTACGAATTGGCGATGCCGTGATCGTGCAGCGCGCAGGCGATGTGATCCCGCAGATCGTCGATGTGCTCCTGGAGAAGCGCGCCAAGAGCGCGCGCAAGTACGTTTTCCCAGAGCGCTGCCCGGTCTGCGACAGCGCTGTCGCGCGCGAATTGGAGCCTGGCGAAGAAGGCGTGATCGCCCGCTGCACGGGCGGCCTGAATTGCCCCGCGCAGGCGGTGGAACGTCTGATCCACTTCGTCGCGCGTCGCGCCATGGACATAGAAGGCCTTGGTCACAAGCAGATCGAGGAGTTCTACGAGCTTGGCTGGGTGAAGGAACCCGCCGATATCTTTCGCCTAAAAGTTCACCGCGAAGAGCTATCAGCGCGCGAGGGCTATGGTGAGAGGAGCGTCGCCAATCTCCTGGCGTCGATCGAGGCGCGGCGCGAACCGGAGTTCGCGCGCTTTCTTTTTGGCCTTGGCATTCGCGATATTGGTGAAACCACGGCTGGCCTGCTCGCGCGGCGGTTTGAAACCTGGGCGGCGTTCGAGGCGGCAGTGCGCGCTGCAGTGAAAGCGCGCCCAGGCGCGGCGTACGAGGCGCTCGAACGCGTGCGCGGCGTTGGCGATGGCGCGCGGACGGCCTTTATGGAAGCGGCGCCGGCGTTGCAAACGCCGCGTGGCGATTTGTTTGAGGGCGGTGAGCTGCCGAAAATCAAAGGCGTTACAGCAAAGGCGTGGCAGGGCCTAGTGGAGGCGTTTGGCTCTCTGTCCGAGGCTATTGCCGGGATTAAGGCGGCGGCGGCGCAGGCGCCGGGTGAGGATTACCTCGAACTGGCGCGCATCGATGGCGTCGGCCCTGTCGCGGCCGATCACCTCGTCGAATTCTTCGCAGAAGCGCACAACACCGAAGCGCTTCAGCGCCTGCTCGCGGAAGTGCGCGTGCAGGATCAGCCGCGCGCCGCTACAACGAGCAAGGTCGCGGGGCTGACTATCGTGTTCACCGGCACGTTGGAGAAGATGACGCGCGATGAAGCCAAGGCGCGCGCGATTGCGTTGGGCGCGAAAGTGTCGGGCAGCGTGTCGAAGAAAACCGATTTGCTGGTCGCAGGCCCCGGCGCGGGTTCGAAGCTCGCGGAAGCCGAGAAGCATGGCGTCAAGGTGATCGACGAGGACGCCTGGATTGAGTTGAGCAAAGCTTAAGCGCGCGCCGGGGCGCGGTCGACCAGAGCGGCGGCGACTGCTGCGATGAGATAAACCGCAAGCACCGAGCTGCCCATGCCGACGGGGTTGGCTTGCATTGGCGTCAGCATCGCCGTGAGTTGCAGCGCGATCAGAAAGGTCATGAACAGAGCGGCTGGCCAGGCCGATTGTCCGCGCGCGTGACGCGAGGCGCCCCAGAAAACTCCCGTAATCGCCAGCAAGCCGATCTCGATCGCTTGCTCTGGCACGGGATAGTTCCAAAGCCCGAGCCCGACTTTGTCGCCGCCAATCCAGAGTTCGAGGTCGGGCCGATGAACGAGCCAATCGAGCGGCCAGTGCGAAAACACGGTCAGCCCGACAATGGCGCTTGCCCACATCGGCAGACGCAGCAGCAGCTTCACCAACACAGCCGCCCCGAGGCTCCAGGCGAGCACCATAGGTAGTGAATGCGTCCAGGGCATGTGCTCCAACACAAGCGTCGACCCAGGCAGGGTCGCATCGACGCTGGCGCGCTCGATGCCAGCGATAATGAAGGCCCCCCAGCCGACATCGACCAACTGACACCCCAGGGCGAGCGTCCACAAAGGCGTTTGCGGGGACGCCGCTTTTGCCGCGAGCGCCGCCGCATAATGGCCAACGAACATAAGCCTCTCCCGCCGCGCCGGGCTTGCCGGTCCGAGATCGTCGCCCTAAGCCAGCGTCGGGACAAGGACAAATCATGCGCTTACTGGTGTTTGCGATCGTGGCGGCTTTAGCGGCGTGCGCGTCCGGTGGGATGCCGCCAGAAGCTGAGAGCGGGCCTTCGCCCTTCCCGGTTGAGCGCGGCACAGCGCCGCCGCCCCCAAACGCAGTCGCGCGTGCGGGCAGCGTAGCGCCACCGGAAGGCCGCGGGCCAGGCGGCGTCGATTTCGGGCAATGGCGGCAAGCCGATCCCGTTCAGTATGGCCAGGCCTTTCAAACCCAGATGCGCGCGCGTTTCCTGGATTTGTCTGTTCCAGAGACGAAGGCGAACCTTGAGGCCAACGGCTTTGCCTGCGCCGATGGCGCGCGCCTGCAGTGCCGCATCGAAATCATGGAGCGCGAATGCGCGTTTGATTGGTATGTTGTGGTTGAGCCTGCGCGTCCGGAACCAATCGCCGGTTTCGACGTGATGTGCCTCGGCGCGCGTTAGGGGTATGACAATGAGCAAGGTCTGGGTCTGGTCTGGGTTGAGCGCCGCCATGTTCCTCAGCGCCTGCGCAACGCTGCCGGACAGCACGCCGAGCGGCCGCAGTGCGGTGGGCGCGATTCCTTCGGCGTCGATAAACCTTGGCGATTGGCACCGCGCAGCGCCAACCGCCGTGGCGCAGCACTTCGAGCGTGAAGTCGCGGGTCGATATGCGGCGGGGTTGGACCTTGGCGCTGTGAGCGCCGATCTGCGCCGGAACGACTTCACCTGCGCCGCCAATCGCGACAGCGCGGGACGTGGCGATCCGCCGGATCAGATTTGTCGCAAGACTGTTACGGTCGATGGCTGCACCCATACCTGGCAAGTGCATTTGCGAGATACTGAAGGCAACGGCGTGCTCGCACGCTCGCGCGCGATCTATGACCGCCGCTGCGGCGGCGATGGCTTATTGGGCGGGCCCGGCTGAGGCGCGCGGCACGGGCGCGGCCAGATACGCGACGATATCTTCGGGCTCGAGCGTCAGCATCGGCATCAGACGCGGATTGAGCACGATGTTCTTGCCGCGCAGCCTTTCTAGCGCGGCGCGGCCTGTCATCACTTGGCGTGGTGTATTCGGCCCCATCACCTGGTCGACGCGCTCGGAACTCGTGAAGATGAAGCTGGCGCGCCGGCCTTCGCTGACCTCAACCTCAAGCGGGGGCGCGTTGGCTTCCGCGGACGCCACCACCAAAGCCACGTTGAGGTCGAGCAATTGGCGGCGAAAGATCGGGCGGAACTCGGGATTGTCGAGTGCGGCGATGAATGTGCGCTCCAAGGCGTTGGCTGGCTCGATCGGAACCAGGACCGGGCGCGGACGCGCCGGCGCGACATTCGCGCCGTCCTCATTCAGGCGAATGCCAGGCGCGGCAACGGGTGTTTCGGCGGCCGGGGGCGCGGTTTCGGGCGCGGGCAGCGGCGTTTGCCCCTGGGCCGCGAACGGTATCGCAGCCAGGGCGAGCGAGAGAAAGCAAAGGCGCAGTGGGGCTTTGGTCATGATCGGTCCGAGTGGCGCGTGGTGAGCCGAAAGGGTCAAGCGCCTGTATTTGCTTGGCGCGCCAGGAAGGCCACATAATGGCGCATGGACGATCTTTACCACCCGCGAATCCTCGAACTGGCCGCAGACATGCCCCATGTCGGGCGCCTCAACGCGCCGGACGGGGTTTCCACCAAGGTCAGCCGCGTATGCGGTTCGGTGGTGACCGTGGAACTCAATCTCAAGGACGGCGTGGTTAGCGCCATCGCCGTGCACCCGAAAGCGTGTGCGCTCGGTCAGGCTGCAACGGCAGTGCTCGCCATGCACGCGCTTGGCGCAACGCCGAAAGAGATTCGCGATGCGCGCGACGGCATGCGCGCGATGCTGAAGGACGGCGCGGCGCCCCCGAGCGGGCGGTTCTGGGAGTTGCGTCACCTCGAAGGCGTGAAGGATTATCCCCCCCGTCATGCCTCGACCATGCTTGCCTTCGATGCGGCGGTTGAGGCGTTGGAGAAGGCGCAAGCACATGCGGTTTGAGCTCGTCGCACTCGCTTTCCTCGCGGCCTGCGCGAGCACGCCGGAACGGGCAGCGTTCTCGTTCGACGAGTTGCTCGCGAACGCTCCGGCCTACGCGGCGCAGCGCTACGATGGCGAGGTGATGCCGGAAGCCATGATCGATGATCTTCGCGCGAACGGCTTTTCCTGCAGCCATCGGGCCATGGTTGATGAGTGCGTGTTTGCCGAGTCGGTGTTCGCGTCGTGCTTTGACGTGTTCACCGTGCGCCTCGATCCCGCCGCGCCAGTGCACGCAGAACGCAATCGACGCTGCACCGGTGCGCTGCCGCCGACCTCGCCATGAGGGCATGATGGGCGTCTACGACAGATACGTTTTGCCATTCGTCATTAACTGCGCGTGCGGCGCAAAGCCTATAAGCTATCAGCGCCGCAAGATCGTGCCGCGCGCGGAGGGCGTGGTGTTGGAACTCGGCTTCGGATCTGGTTTGAATTTGCCATATTATGACGCCGCCAAGGTGAGCCGCGTCTTTGCGCTTGAGCCCGAGGAGGGCATGCTCGTGCGCGCGCGGCGCGTTTCGCGACAAGCGCGCGTGCCGGTCGAGATTTTGCCCGAACGCGCTGAGCAGATATCGCTGCCGCCTGCGAGTGTGGACACGGTGCTTGTGACCTACGCCCTCTGCACCATCCCCCATGCGGTCGCTGCGCTGGTTGGCGCGCGCCGCGTGCTGAAGCCGGGCGGCAAGCTCTTGTTCTGCGAGCATGGGCGAGCGCCGGACGAGCCCGTCCGCCGGCAACAGCGCGCCATCGAGCCCGTCTGGAAACGCATCGCCGGCGGCTGCCATTTGAACCGCGATATCCCTGGGCTGATTACCGACGGCGGCTACCGTATCGAAGGCCTGGAAGAGATGTACCTGCCCTCGACGCCTCGTTTCGCCGGCTACAATTATTTGGGCGCGGCCGTTCCGGCCTGATTGGCGCTGGAGGGCGCTGGTTTGATCGGCTAGAAGGCGTCCAGAGTTTTCCGGGGGTGTTCCATGTTCCGTTTTTTGCTGCTGCTTTTGGTGCTCGCGGGTGTTGCTGGCTATTTCACCAAGCCGACTGAAGCCCAGCATCGCCAGGCCGCTGACGCGACGCTTCAGCAAATTCAGGAGCAGGCGGCGTCCAATCTTGATCTTGGCGCCATTCTGCAAACCGGTGTCGCCCAGATCTCGCAAGACGGGACCTACACCGACTATTATGTCGCCTCGCACTATGCGATCTCGGTCAATGATCGCCCTATCGCCGAATGCTGGGGCGCGTTCGGCCAGGTGCGCTGCATGCCGAAGATTGGCGCTGCAGCTGAAGCTGCAAGCGCCACGTAAGGCTGGCGCCACGCGGCGAAATCGCTTAGATGTTTCATGATGTTTGGTTTGGCGACAACTACCTACTGAAGCCGGCGGCGCGAGATCGGGCGCGCCGCAGCGGCCGCACGCTCGTCCCGATCACAAACATCAATCTCAGCTGATCGCTATTATGTCGCCGAGCCTGCCTGCCCACCGCTGGCCTTCTTTGGGCCTTCTGGGGCTCATCCAATTGTACAAATGGACGCTCTCGCCCTTGATCGGGAGGGAGTGCCGCTATTTGCCGACATGCTCGTCCTACGCCGCTGATGCGATCCGCGCGCACGGCGCCTGGGCGGGCAGCTGGATGGCGGGCGCGCGGCTTTGTCGCTGCCATCCTTGGGGCGGTTCTGGTTGGGATCCGGCGCCTGAGATGCTGAAGCCGAACTCATGGTGGCGCCCGTGGCGGTATGGCGACTGGCGCGGTGGTTATCGTGCGCCGCCAAACAATGATCTAAATGCGAGCAAGTCATGAGCATTTCTCTCAAATTTCCCGATGGGGCCGAGCGCAGCTACGAGGACGGCGCAACGCCGCTCGCGGTGGCGGAAGGCATTTCGAAATCGCTCGCCAAAAAGGTCGTCGCCGCCAAGATCGATGGCGCTTGGTGGGATTTGACGCGGCCGCTCGAAGGCGGCGGCACATTCGAACTCGTCATGCGCGATAGCGCCGACGGCCTGGAAGTGCTGCGCCACGATGCGGCGCACGTGCTGGCGCAAGCGGTGCAGGAGCTGTTTCCCGGCACGCAAGTGACGTTCGGCCCGGTGACGGAGGATGGTTTTTACTACGATTTCGCGCGCGAGGAGCCGTTCTCTACGGACGATTTCGAGAAGATCGAGAAGCGCATGAAGGAGATCGTCGATGCCGATCTGCCGATCATCCGCAAGGTCTGGGAAAAGGAAGCGGCAATCGCCCACTTCAAGTCGATCGGTGAAATCTACAAGGCCGAGACCATCGACGAAGTCATCAAGCCCGGCGATCCGATCACGATCTATAGCCACGGCGACAAATGGGGCGATCTCTGCCGAGGGCCGCACCTGCCGTCGACGGGCAGCTTGGGCAAAGCCTTCAAGTTGATGAAGCTTGCGGGCGCCTATTGGCGCGGCGATCAAAAGAACGCGCAGCTCCAGCGCATTTACGGCACGGCCTGGGCCGATGAGAAGCAACTCGCGGATTATCTCACGCGCCTGGAGGAAGCCGAAAAGCGCGATCACCGCAAACTCGGGCGCCAGATGGATCTCTTCCACATGCAGGAAGAAGGCCGCGGCATGGTGTTCTGGCACCCCAAGGGTTGGACGCTGTGGCGTACACTCGAATCCTACATTCGCCGTCGTCTCGACGCGGCGGGGTATGTCGAAGTGAAGACGCCGCAAGTGCTTGATCGGGTGTTTTGGGAGAAGTCCGGCCACTGGGACAAGTACCGCGAGAACATGTTCGTCTGCGAGACGGTGGAAGAGGAAACGCTTTCGCTGAAGCCGATGAACTGTCCTGGCCACGTGCAAATCTTCAAGGTTGGTCAGAAGAGCTATCGGGACCTGCCGCTGCGCATGGCGGAGTGCGGCGCGTGCCATCGTTACGAGCCATCAGGCTCGCTGCACGGGCTCATGCGCGTGCGTGCGTTCACGCAAGACGACGCCCACATCTTCTGCCGCGAAGACCAGATCGAAGACGAAGTCGCCGGGTTCCTGCAACTCGTGCGTCTGGTGCACGGCGATTTCGGCTTGGTCGCCACGCACATCGATCTAGGCACGCGGCCAGAGAAGCGCGCAGGTTCGGACGAGTTCTGGGACAAGGCCGAGGCGATGATGGCCAACGCTGCCCGCAAGGCTGGCATCGAGCCCAGGATCGCGGAGGGCGATGGCGCGTTCTATGCGCCGAAGCTCGATTTCATCGTGAAGGACGCGATCGGGCGCGAATGGACCTGTGGCACGATCCAGCTCGACTACGTGCTGCCCGATCGGTTGGGCGCGGACTATGTCGGCGAGGACGGCGCCAAGCATAAGCCGGTAATGCTGCACCGCGCGATCTTCGGTTCGTTCGAACGCTTTATCGGCATCATCATCGAGAACTATGCAGGCGCGTTCCCGATGTGGCTCGCCCCTGTGCAGGTGGTGGTGGCCACAATCACGCAGGACGCCGACAGCTACGCCAAGGAAGTCGCCGCCAAAATGCGTGCGGCCGGGCTGCGCGTTGAACTCGATCTGCGCAATGAGAAGGTGGGCTATAAGGTGCGCGAACACTCCTTGGCGAAGGTCCCGGCCATCGCGGTTGTCGGGCGCAAGGAGGCGGAACAGGGCTCGGTCGCCCTGCGCCGCCTGGGCGGCGAGGCGCAGACGCTTATGAGCCTCCCCGAAGCGCTGGCCGCGCTCACTGGCGAAGCGACCCCACCTGACCTTCGCCGCGCCAGCTAGTGCGGGCTCGCCTGAAAGCTGTGTAATGGCCCGCCTTTCCCCCGCTTTCAGCCACAGGGGCGCCTAGACGGGCGCGAACGCTCAAGACAGGATGGTGGTGAGGCGGCGTCGCCCGGAGGCAGGCTTGGACCAGTTCCCCTCACGTGAACGCGCAACGGCATTGGCGCTGGAACCCAGAGTTTCGGCGGTCATCGTCGCGCGCGGGCTGGGGCCGGGCAAAGCCGGACAGGCCCATCTCGATCTCTGTTTGCGCAGCGTTTTGGTAGAGCCGTGGGTCGATGATGTGATCATTGTCGACAATGGCAACGCTCCGGAAGTTTCTTCGGCATTGCGGGCGCTGCAGGCCGATCGTCGCGATGTCCGCATTGTGGGCGCCCCGATCGCCGCGAGCTTCGCTGTCGCGTCAAACATGGGCGCGGCGCAGGCGCGCGGACGCTGGGTGCTGTTCATCTCGCCGGACGTGGTGTTGCGTCGCGGCGCTGTGCAGCGCATGGCCGCTGCGGGTGCGGACGCACGCGAACCCCTGGTTGTAGGCGGTCGCCTCACTGACACAAGCGGGCGTGAGCGGCCGGCGGCGCATCTGGGTCAGCTCAATGCGTTCAGCGCTATCGCGGTGGCGATGGATGTCGCGCCGCCCGCCGGCAAGAAGCGCCGCGCGCGCAATGTCGGCGCGGTGTCGAGCGCATTGATGCTGGTGCCGCGCGAGCACTTCCAAACGCTCGGCGGCTTCGACGCGGGTTTCGCGACCGACTACGCGGATTTGGATTTGTGCCACCGCGCCGCATCGGCCGGTGGCAGCGTGGTGTTCCAGCCCGAAGCGTCGGGCGTTCAATTGGCGCGCCGCGATGTGCGCGGCCGCCGCCGTATTCAGGGATTGGCCTTGTTTGCGGCCAAGAGCGCGCGCACGCCCGCAGAGAGGGCTTTCGCCTTCGTTGCGCGCCCTGTGTTGCTGACGCTCGTCGCGCTCAAGGACTTTGTGGCGGGGCGTCCGCCGGCACCGCGCTGACACGCCCGAAATATAGCGCAACGCGATCGCCAAGGCCGAGGCTGAAGCCGCGCACAGGGTCGCCAGCGCTCTCGAATACAAGGCCGCGTCGCGCCAATTCAAGCTTGGTGCGCTCCAGAGCGCGGCCCTCGATTATCAATGTGTCGCCCAGAGCGGCACCCGCCGCAGCTTCCGTTTCTGTCGCCAAGCGGGTTGTGGTGCGCGTCAGGAACACGAGGCTGATTTCGTCATAGCCGACAGACCAGAGCTGTCGTTCATCGGTGGGCATTAGGCGTTCGCGGGCAAGCGCATCGACGAGTTCCGCGCTGGGAAACAGCGCACGTGATTCAGGGAGCAGACGCTCGCGCAAGCTGAAGGAGAGCACCAGCGCGCACGCGATGATGGCGCCCGCGCGCAGGACGGGCCGGCGAAGCAGAATCAACGCGAGGACGGCAATGCCAAGCGCGATTGCCCCCACGATGCCGGCGGAGATTGCGCGGCGCGCGTCGGCTTCGAAATCGCCTGGCATCAAGGTCGCGCTAAACGCCATCATCGCAACGATCAGCGCGCCCACGACCGCGAACACTGCGACGCCGACCGGATGCGATATGCGCCAGCGTTTGCCGCGCATGCCCATGAGCCCCGCGCCGCACAGGAGCGCAATGGCGGGATAGACGGGCAATGCGTAATGCACGAGCTTTGTGGGCAGGAGTTCAAGCACGAGCAGAGTCGGCGCCGCCCAAGCCATGAGAAATCGCGGCGCAGCGAGCCGCGCCTCGCTCGCGGGCGCGCGCAACGCCTCCCACGCGATGCGGCCGGCGGCTGGGAGTGCGTAGGTCGCTGGAAAGATCAGGATCGGCAGCAGGGCAATATAGAAGCCAGGCAAGGCGAGATGCGCTTGATCCTGGCCGATCAGTTTCGCGCCAATGTCAGTGACGAGCATCCCGTTGAAGAACCGCCCATGGGTGGCGGCCCCGATGGCGATCAACCATGGCAGCGCGATCAGCGCCGCTAGCACGGGTCCGGGCCACCACAACAACGGTTTCATCCAATCTGCGCGTCGCTCCCAGAACCCAAGAGCAATGAGCGTCAGCGCGGCGACGGCGGGGGTCACGGGACCTTTGATGAGAATCCCGCACGCCAGCGCCGCCCAGAACAGCAGCGCAAGCGTACGCGGCGCACCGGCGCTCATGCGCAAGCGGGCCAGCGCGGCGACGGCCAACGTGGTGAAGCCGACAAGCAAAGCGTCGGCCTTGGCTGTCATGCCCTCGAAGCTCAGCAGCAAGCCTGCCGCTAGTAGTGCCGCGCCCATGAACGCCGCGCGTTGGCCGACCAAAGCCGCGCCGCCCCAGAGCGTCGCCAGCGCGGCGAGCGCCACGCCGAGCGCGGACGGCAGACGGTAAGTCCAGATCTCGTTATTGGCGCCGGTGATTGGCGCGAGGAGCTGCGTCGACGCTGCTTGCGCCCAATAGGTGCCGATCGGCTTGCGATTGCGTTCCTCGTCCTGAAGACGAATGCGCACATAATCGCCGCTCTCGACCATTTGCCGGCTAGCTTGAGCAAAGCGGGCCTCGTCCGCGTCCATGACGCTCACGTGCGCCGCGCCCATGAGGCTCGACGCCAGGGCGATCAGCGCGATGACCAGATAGCCGCGCCAGCCTCGCGCGAACTGATCGAATAGGGCAGGGGAAACGGCAGGGCGCATTGATCGTTGCTACCTAGCACCTCAGCGCCGATGCGCCATGGCGGCGCGGGGTCTCGCTTCCTGCGTCACGAGCCGCTAAGAGGTCGCCCGCGAGTTCGGGGACGAGGATCTTGGCCGAGACCATTGAGTTTAGCGTTGTCGTGCCCGTGCATGACGAAGCCGGCAACGCCGCGAACCTAGCTCGCGAGATCGCCGCGGCTTTGGATGGCCGCTCCTACGAGGTGATTTTCGTCGATGATTGCAGCCGGGACGATACCCGCGCGGAACTGGCGGCCGCCAAGGCTGAGCTACCGGCTTTGCGGTTGGTCGGTCACCGGCGCAATGCCGGCCAAAGCCGGGCGGTCCGGACGGGTGTTTTGGCTGCGCGGGCGGCCATCGTGGGAACTTTGGACGGCGACGGCCAGAACGATCCGGCGGATTTGCCCCGGCTTTTGGCGCGCTTGACGCGCCCGGATGCGCCCGCCGATCTGGGCATGGTCGGGGGGAAGCGCGGCAAGCGTCAGGATGCCTGGAGCAAGCGGGTTGCCTCTCGGGTCGCCAATTCCATCCGCAAGGCGGCGCTCAACGACGGCGCAGATGACAGCGGTTCTGGGGTCAAGGTCTTCAAACGAGAGGCCTTTTTGCGTCTCCCTTATTTTGATCACATGCACCGCTTCATGGCCGCTTTGATGCTGCGGGAAGGCTATGCAGTAGAGTTTTTAGAGGTTAACCATCGACACAGAGGCGCGGGACGCTCGAAATACACCAATCTTGGCCGGCTGGCCGCAAACATGACCGATTTGTTCGGTGTGATGTGGTTGCGAAGCCGGGCTAGGGCGCCAGGAGGGGCTGACGAGTTATGAGCAGAGACCGTCTGGGCGCCGCAGAAACTTTGGCGATGCGCGAGGCTTCACAACGGAGTCGGCGCGGCAACAATGAGGGGAGTCCCATGGGGGCCATTTTCAACGTTTTTCCGCTGATCCTGATCCCAGTGCTCATCTATAATGTGTGGGCGTTCGGCGCGACGGCGGCCAATAGCGACGCCAGCGATGTGCGACAGCATTTGGCCGACCCATGGGCGCGCATTCCGATGGCGTCGGGCGTGGAATGGACGGTCGCCTTTGGCGACGTTCTCATCCTGCTGGCGCTGATCCTGTTGTTCGTCGAGCTGTTGAAATCGACCTCGACGGGCACCGCGGCGATCTTCAATCATGCCTTGTCGATGCTGGTATTCATCATCTGCCTGGTGGAGTTCCTTCTGCATCCGGCCTTCGCCACCAGCGTGTTCTTCGTCATCATGGTGATGGCGCTGTTGGACGTGCTCGCGGGCGTTGTGGTGACGATCATATCGGCGCGCCGCGACGTTGAGTTTGCGGGCCAGCACTAAGCCGTGGACTAGGGCATTGGGGCAGTAGGGTGTCATGGCCTAACTGCCTCAGGCCCTTTGCCCCATAAGTCCTTAGAGGCACCACATTCCGAGGCCGAGCGCGATTGCGAAGTCGAACCAGCGCGCGAATCGGGGAAGTATGAGCGTATCCATGGGGGTCGTTCCTGAGGGTTCGGCGCCGGAATGCTGGGAGTAGCCGTTGGCGCTGTTCTTTGACGCGGACTGGTTCGACGCGCGCTTGGCTGGGCTCAAGCTTGATCGCGCCGCGATGGCCGAAGCGGTTGGCGTCGAACGGGCGGATTTGAATTGCTTGTTCGCCAATAAGCGGGCCGCCACCGGTCGTGAACTCAGTGCGTTTGCCGCGCTCCTCGGCGTCGATATCGTTGAAGTGACGCTGCGCGCGGGCGTTGCGATGCGCGAGCCGGCTGCGGAAGACACTGCCTCCGCGCGGATCGAAAGCATCGAGGCGCGGCTTGACGCGATCGACACCTGGCTCGCCGAATTCGAGCGCGAGAAGAAGCGCGCCTGAGCTTTCATGTGCGAATATTGACGAACCGCCCGCCGCTTGGCGGCTTGGGTCGCTCGGGGTAGAGGCTGCGCGAGACGGTCTCAGCTGGCGCAATCTGACTAACCAAACTTGCGGCGAACATCGGATCGAAACGCCAGCGCGGGTCGCGGCGTTGGCCCTGGCGGCGGTCGCCGGGGCGGCGCACCTGCACGAAGAGAGGCTCGGCCTTGTCCATCGCCGCGAGCCCTGCATGTCGTATGCCAAACAGAAATTTACCTTTATCGTTCGCGCACGGGAGGACGCGGATGCGCGACTATGCGGATTATGACGGGCTGGGCCTCGCGGCCTTGGTGAACGCGGGCGAAGTCACGCCGGCAGAATTGCTCGAAGCCGCGATTGAACGGATCGAGCGCCACAATGGCGCGCTGAACGCTGTGGTGCACAAAGCCTACGACGAATCGCGCGCCACCGCCGCGTCCGCGCTGCCAGATGGCCCGTTCAAGGGCGTGCCCTTCCTGATCAAGGACTTGGGCCTCAAGGTTAAGGGTTGGCCGCGCACCTCGGGCAGCCGCTTCGCCGAGATCGCCGCCGACGACGGCGACAGCGAATTGGTAAAACGCTACCGGGCGACCGGCGTTGTGCTGGCAGGTAAGACCAACACACCGGAATTTGGCATTCCCGGCGTCACCACATCGGCGCGGCTCGGGCCTTGCCGCAATCCCTGGAACACCGACCACATCTCCGGCGGTTCGTCCGGCGGCGCGGCGAGCGCGGTGGCGTCCGGCATGGTTCCGATCGCGCATGCGAGCGACGGCTTGGGTTCGATCCGCATTCCGGCCGCATGCTGCGGGCTTGTGGGCCTGAAGACGACGCGCGACCGCAACCCTAATGGCGAGGATGATGCCGATCGCGCTATCGGCTTCTCGGTGGACCATGTCGTCTCTCGAACAGTCCGCGACAGCGCCGCAATGCTGGACGCCACAGGCGCGCCGCAACCGGCAAGTCCCTATGCCGCGCCGCGCCAGGATGGGTCGTTCCTCGACGAGGTGAGCCGAAACCCCGGTAAGCTGCGCATCGCCTGGTCAAACGAGACAGCGTCGGCGACGCCACTTGATCCAGAGGTTCAGGCCGCGCTTGAGCGCACCGCCGATACCCTGCGCGCGCTCGGCCATGATGTGCGCGAGGAGGGGTTGGGCATCGACTACCGCTTGCTCTATCGCGCGCAGGGCTTGGTCTCGGCGGCGAACTTCTCCGCCGGCATTAAGCGCTGGGTCGAGCGTATCGGGCGCGAACCAGATGATGATATCGAGGGTCTGGCGCGGCGCGGCTATGAGGTCGGCAAGAAGATCAGCGGCCAGGACGCGATGTGGGGTTGGCAGCAATTGCGTCTGATGAACCGCCAGATCCTCGCGCGCTTCGAGACTTGGGATGTGTGGCTGACGCCGGTGATGATCACGCCGCCGCCGCGTGTTGAGTATCTCGACACGCTGATGGCGGACCTCAAGGAGTTCGACAAGCGCCAAGCGCGCACCTTCGGGTTTACGCCGCCCTTCAACATGACCGGGCAGCCCTCGCTGTCGCTGCCCTTGTGGCAGAGCGATGCCGGCTTGCCGATCGGCATGATGTTCACGGGCCGTTATGGCGATGAAGCGAGCTTGTTTCGTTTGGCTGGGCAATTGGAAAAAGAGCTGCCATGGACGGGTCGCAAGCCAAAGCTCTGGTCGTGATCCTTCGCGCAGCCGCTCGCTTGCTCCGAGATCGCAGGGCGCTTGCCAGGGCAAGCGGTCGCCTTTATATGCCCGGCTTCCCGCGAAACGCGGGTTCCGTGGGCCCTTCGTCTATCGGTTAGGACGTCAGGTTTTCAACCTGAAAAGAGGGGTTCGACTCCCCTAGGGCCTGCCACGGCACCTCCCGGGCCAACTCAGCGCTGACCTCAGCTTTGGCCCTGCCTTCGGCCATGCTATGGGCGCTCGAAACAGGGACCTCTGCATGACCTTCTCGACCTTCGCCCGGGCGCTCGTGCTGGGCCTCTCGCTGGCCTTTGGCGCATGCGCCCAACAAGCCGAAACCGCCGCTGGCGGGCGGGCGGAAGCCGGCTTGGAACAGCTGACCATCGACACCGCGAATGGCCCCGTGCGCCTCTCTGTGGAGATCGCCGACGACGATCAGGAGCGGGCGCGGGGTCTGATGTTCCGCGAAAGCCTCGCCGACGATCGCGGTATGCTGTTTCACTTCCAGGAGCCGGAGATGGCCAGCTTCTGGATGCGCAACACGCCGCTCTCGCTCGACATCATTTTCATTGGCGTCGATGGTCGCATTCTCAACATCGCCGACCATACCGAGCCCTATTCGGAGGCGGGCATTCCAGCGGCGGGTTTGACGCGCGGGGTGCTCGAAATCCGGGCCGGCCGTGCCGAGGCTCTAGGCATCCGGCCCGGCGATCGCGTGCGGCACCGGATTTTCCCGCGTTAGCGCGGTTGCTGATTGGGGCGGCGCATGGCACATGGGCCGCCTTCTGAATGTCGGGGTGTAGCTCAGCCTGGTAGAGCATTAGCTTTGGGAGCTAAGGGTCGCGAGTTCGAATCCCGCCGCCCCGACCAGATTTTCCAGCGAGGAGTCGGTCATGAAAGCGCTGGTAAAACGCGAGGCCGGGCGCGGCCTTTGGCTTGAGGACGTCCCCGAGCCGGAGCCCGGCCCCAATGACGTGCTCATCAAAGTGAAGCGCACCGCGATCTGCGGCACCGACGTGCACATCTACAAATGGGACGATTGGGCTCAGCGCACGATCAAGACGCCGATGGTGGTCGGCCACGAATTCGTCGGCGAGGTTGTTTCCGTTGGCGACAACGTCAACGATTACAAGGCTGGCATGATCGTCTCGGGCGAGGGCCATATCGTCTGCGGGCGCTGCCGCAATTGCATGGCGGGACGCCGTCACCTTTGCCCACATACAAGCGGCGTTGGCGTCAATCGTGCAGGCGCGTTCGCCGAGTACATCGTGATCCCAAACGCCAATGTCTGGCACCACGCCGACGGCATCGATCTCGATATCGCGGCGATCTTCGATCCCTACGGCAACGCCACGCATACCGCGCTGCAATGGGACATGATCGGCGAGGACGTGCTGATCACCGGCGCGGGTCCGATCGGGATCATGGCGGCGGCGATTTCGCGTCACGTCGGCGCGCGACATGTCGTGATCACGGACGTGAACGATTATCGGCTCGAATTGGCGTTGAAGCTTGGCGCCACGCGCGCGGTAAATGTGTCGCGCGAAAAGCTGGGCGATGTGCAAAAACAGCTCGGCATGAGCGAGGGCTTCGACGTCGGGCTCGAAATGTCGGGTGTGCCGACCGCGTTCCGCGACATGGTCGATAACATGGCCCATGGCGGCAAAATTTCGATGCTTGGCATTCCGTCCGGCGAACTTTCGCTCGATTGGAACAAGGTCGTGTTTAACATGCTGACGATCAAGGGCATCTACGGGCGCGAAATTTTCGAGACCTGGTATAAAATGACGGTGATGATCCAATCCGGGCTGAACCTGAAGCCCGTGATTACGCATCGGATGTCGTATGAAGACTTCAAAGACGGCTTCGAGACCATGATCGCCGGAAACTCGGGCAAGATCATCCTGAATTGGGACTGAGGATGTACGGCGACTTTCAAAAGCACGTTGAGCGGGAACTCGCCGGCATTCGTGAAGCAGGGTTCTACAAGGACGAACGCGTAATCGCGACGCCCCAGGGGGCGGAGGTCGGCGTCACGGGCGGCAAGCGCGTCATCAATCTCTGCGCTAATAATTATCTGGGGTTGGCGCAAGACGAGCGTGTGAAAGCCGCGGCGACAGCGGGCCTTGACGCGTGGGGCTACGGCATGGCCTCGGTGCGCTTCATTTGCGGCACGCAGACGATTCACAAACAATTGGAAGCCGATCTTTCAGCGTGGCTGGGGATGGAGGACACCATCCTTTATCCGTCCTGCTTCGACGCCAATGGCGGTCTCTTCGAAACGCTGCTGGGCGCGGAAGACGCCATAATTTCTGACGAACTGAATCACGCGTCGATCATCGACGGCATTCGCCTGTGCAAGGCGCAGCGTTACCGTTATCGCAACAACGATCTGAACGATCTCGAAGCGCAACTGAAAGCCGCAGACGCGGCGGGCGTACGTTTCAAGCTCATTTCTACCGATGGCGTGTTCTCGATGGATGGTGTGATCGCGCAGCTCGACAAGATTTGCGATCTCGCAGAGCGCTACAATGCGCTGGTGCATGTCGACGATAGCCATTCGACCGGCATCGTCGGCCCTGGCGGGCGCGGTACGGGCGAGCATTGCGGCTGCACCGAGCGCGTCGATATCCTCACCAGCACGCTGGGGAAGGCGCTGGGCGGGGCAAGCGGCGGGTTCACCAGCGGGCGCAGGGCGATCGTGGAGCTGCTGCGCCAGCGCTCACGGCCCTATCTGTTCTCGAACACCGTGCCGCCTGTTGTTGTAGCGGGCGCGCGCAAAGCGGTGGAGATCGCCGCAGGCGGTGATGCAATGCGCGCGCGTCTGCGTGACAATATGAATTTCTTCCGCGACGGCCTTGTGGCTGCCGGGTTCGATTTGTTGCCCGGCGAGCATCCCATTATCCCCGTAATGCTCTATGACGCGAAACCGGCCGTGGCCTTGGCCGAGGCGCTGCTTACGCGTGGCGTCTATGTGATCGCGTTTTCGTTTCCCGTTGTGCCCAAAGGCAAGGCGCGCATCCGCACGCAAATGTCGGCCGCGCACACGCGCGCTGAACTTGAGTTCGCGGTCAACGGCTTCGCGGATGCCAAGAAAGCGCTGGGCTGACGCCGCACCCCTGTGGAGCGCGGCGTCAACTTTGAGTTACGGATAGGGATCGCCGTTCTCGTAGAACAGATGTCCTGATTGCGGATCGCTGAAATAGTACCGGCCGGTGCGCTGGTCCTGATAATGGCGGCGATTGGCGTCGCCCCCGCAGCGGCCATCGCGCACACAGCCCGCATAAGCGCCGCCGGCAGCGCCGACGACCGCGCCAATGGCTGCGCCTTGCTCAGCGTTGCCGTCGCCGGTGTTGTTGCCGATCACGGCGCCCGCGATGCCGCCCAGGACAGCGCCGGTGGCGGCGCCGCGCTCAATGTTTCCGCTTTGCGTACACGCGCCCGCCATTAGCGCCAGCGCTGACGCCACAAGTATCGATCGCATCGTCTTCTCCATGGTGGTCGGAATTGACGGCGCAGAGGTCGCGGTGCGATCGGGCGAAATAGCGGCGACGCGCATTACCATTGCGTGCATGTCCGACGCGACACATGACATACGCGTCATCTGCTAGATGATGCCGCGCGCGCGCCATGCAGCGATGTCGACGGCGTTCGCGCCAATCAGATCTGCGAGCGCGCTTTCGGTGTCTTGTCCCAAGAGCGGCGGCGGCAAGCGCGGTTCGGGATCGGTAACGCTCATCCGGATCGGGTTCGCCGCGAGTTTCACCTCGGCGCCGTCAGCGCGCATCATCGATTCCACCGCGCCGCGCGCAATGACCTGGGGGTCGGCGTACACTTCCGGCAGCGTGTTGATCGGCCCACACGGAACATCGACGGCTTCGAGCGCCAAAACCCATGCGGCCGTGGTGCGCGCGGACATGGCGGGCGCGATCGCTGCTGTGAGGTCGCCACGATGGGTCACGCGCGCTTCGTTGCTGGCGAAGCGCGGGTCATCAGCGAGAGCGAGGCCGAGAGCTGTGCAGAAATGACGAAACTGGCCGTCATTGCCGATGGTCACGACGATATGTCCGTCGGCGGTGGCGAAGACCTGATAGGGCGCGATGGCGGCGTGCTGGTTGCCCAGACGCGTCGGCTTTTCGCCGGACAGCAGATAGCTCGCGCCGAGATTGGCGAGCAGCGCCACCGAACAATCGAGCAGCGAGATGTCGAGGCGTTGGCCTTCACCGGTGCGTTCAGCATGGCGCAGCGCGGCGAGGATCGCGGTGACGGCGTACATGCCGGTGAAGAGATCGACGACCGCAACGGCGGACTTCATCGGTTCACCCGCAGGCTCGCCTGTGAGGCTCATCAAACCACCCATAGCTTGGATCATGTAATCATAGCCCGGGCGATGCGCGTACGGCCCGTCCTGACCGAAGCCTGTGATCGAACAATAGACAATGCTCGGATTGATCTTGGCGATGCTCGCATAGTCGAGGCCATATTTCTTGAGGCCGCCGGTTTTGAAGTTCTCAACCAGGATTTGGCACTGTGGTACGAGCCGGCGGACGATCTCGGCGCCTTCAGGCTTGGCGAAGTCGATCGCGAGCGAGCGCTTGTTGCGGTTGGCGCAGAGATAATAAGCCGCGTCGCCGTGTCTGCCGTCAGTGTCGGGAAGAAAGGGCGGCCCCCAGGCGCGCGTGTCGTCGCCGGCGCCTGGCTTCTCGACCTTGATCACGTCGGCGCCGAGATCGCCAAGGATTTGCGTCGACCAAGGGCCCGCAAGGACGCGGGATAGATCGAGGACGCGGATGCCGCCAAGGGCGGCTTTGGGCTGGGTCATGGGCTCGTGTTTGCCTCGCTCGCGCGAACGGCGCTAGAGCACTGCAATGACTCAGGATCGTGAACCCGTCGCGACAGGCGGCTGCCAATGCGGCGCGATACGCTATGCGCTTTATGTCGCGCCGCAGAATGCCCATGTGTGCCATTGCCGCATGTGTCAACGCGCGACGGGCGGGCTTTTTGCGGCGCTCGCCGGGGCGCCGAAAGCGGATTTCGCGTGGACCAAAGGCGAGCCGGCCGTGTTCGCGAGTTCAAATCTCGCGACGCGCGCCTACTGCCGCGACTGCGGTACGCCGTTATCGTTCAGCTACAATCGACCTGACGCGCGTCTTTACGTGACGATCGGCTCGCTCGACGATCCGGGCGCGGCGCCGATCTTTATTCAATATGGCGTGGAAAGCCGCATTCCGTGGGTGCGGTTCTGCGAGGAGGTTCCGTCGGAAGCGACGGGCGACGCAAGCCCCGATGCGGCGGCGTTCTTCGCGGGCATGCAGAGCAACCAACGCGCATGAGCAATGGCTTCCGCTCGCGCGTGCGTGCGCTCTATTTTGGCCACACCGAGGCGGCGCTGCGCTTCCAGGGGTGGCTGCTGGCGCTTGATCTGCTGATCATTGGGTTCTTCGTCGTCAGCCAGTTTATCCAGGAGCAGCCTTGGTTCTGGATTGCGGATCTGGTGATCGCGCTCTTTGTCGCCGTCGATCTCGGCGCACGCTTGTTCGCATTTGGCAGCCTGCGTCGCTGGCTCAAGTACCCGGAGACGTGGATTGATCTCGTCGTGCTGGCCACGTTGATGTTTCCGGCCATGCTGCACAATTGGGGTTTTCTGCGGATTTTGCGGCTCTGGAGCGTCGTGCGCTCCGAGCGCTTCTGGAACGTGATCAATCGAGGCCGCTGGGACGAGACCTATGTCGAGGATCTAACCAAGGCGATCGTCACGCTCGTGGTGTTCATTTTCTGCGCGGCGGGGCTCACGCAGGCGCTGTTCCTCGGCCAGCACCCCAAACTCAGCAATTTCATAGACGCGCTCTATTTCGTGACCACATCGCTGACCACGACCGGCTATGGCGACATCACGCTCGATAGCGCGGGCGGGCGCTTGTTCTCGATTGCGTTGATGCTGATCGGGATCAGCTTGTTTTTCACGATCGCCCAAAAGGCGTTTGCGCCGCCGCATAAGATCATCGGCTGCGCCTGCGGCGTCGCTCGCCACGACAACGACGCGCGGTTCTGCAAAGGATGCGGCGAGACTCTGCCGAGCCCCTTGCGCGGAACCGCTAGGGCGGCGAAAGAAGCGCCGCGCGGGGGCGGTTAGCTCAGCGGTAGAGCGTCTCCTTTACACGGAGAGGGTCGGGGGTTCGATCCCCTCACCGCCCACCAGTAGCCGCGCTTGGCGGCGGGCGGTCGCCAAGCGCGGGGCCACCTGTTAGGCTGCACGCCGATGAAGCTCTGCCCTCTCCTTGCTTTGGGCGCCGTGGCGTTCCTGGCGGCGAGTTGTGATCGGATCGCGCCTCAGCCGTCGAATGCGCCAGCCCATACGGAGCAGGCGGCACCGAGTCCCGCGCTGCCGGATCTAATGGCTCATGTTGGCCAAGCTTACCCGGCCTTCGTCGCCGAGGCGGGTGTATGGTTTAGCCCGGAGGCTATGGGTCTCAACGCTGCCGATCGCGCTCATCTGTGGCGCCTGATGGCGGACGCCCGGCCCGCCGTGCTCGTTGAGGGCGGCGGGGCTGCGGCTTTGGTGTTACGCGGATGCGCTGCGGAGGGGTGCCTAGCGGGCGAGGCCATCGTGGCGCTCGACACCGCAACTGGGGCGGCTTTCGTCGCGGTTCGCGATGGGGCGGGGGTTGAGGAATTGATCCCGAATGACCGCCTCGGCGCCCTGCTAAGGCTCCGTTCGCCGAACGGGATTTGGAGCCCCCAGGCGGACGGACCGGCTTGACCCCCAAAGCAGCTTGCCCTAACCCGCTCGCTCTCGCGTCAGCGCATCGAACGCGGGTGTAGCTCAGTTGGTTAGAGCGTCGGCCTGTCACGCCGAAGGTCGCGGGTTCGAGCCCCGTCACTCGCGCCATTCGGCGGCAATGATCTCATGGCCTTTGGCGCGGGGTGTTGCGTGGTTTCGGTTCTTGTCATCAATCTTGACCGCGACGTCGATCGCCTTGAGCACATGCGTACTCAGCTCACAGCGGTGGGGGTTGCGTTCGAGCGCTTTCCCGCGCTGCGCGGCGACGCCCTCCCGATTGCGCTTCAAGCCTATTTCGAGCCCGGCGCAAAACTGACGGCGGGCGAGATCGGCTGCTACGCCAGCCATCTGGCGATCTTGCAGAAAATGGTCTCCGGCGACATCGCTTCTCCAGCGCTCGTCCTAGAGGATGATTTGGGGATTGGCGCGGGGTTCGGCGCGGTTCTGGCGGCCTTGCTCGCCAAGCTGCCGCCGGGCTGGGACTTCGTGCGCCTCTCAAATCAGCCGAGATGGGCGATCAAGCGCGTTCGCGATATTGATGGCTATAGTTTGTGCCGGTACTCGGAGGTGCCTGGAAGCACGGGCGCCTCGCTCGTGAGTCTTTCGGGGGCGCGGAAGTTTCTCGCCGGGGGCGCCCGGCGTTTTCCGGTTGACCAAGATTTACGCCGACCTTGGGCGTGGGGCCTCGACATGTACGGCGTGGCGCCGGCGCCCATCACGCCCGATGTTTTGCCACAATCCTCGATCTCATCCGTATCGCCGTCGACGCGCGCACGCCTGAGGCAGCAAGCCAGCGCCGTTCGCAGGCAACGTCTCGTCGAAGTTTGGGGGCGTCACGCACTCAGGATGTCGGAATTTGGCGTCGGCGGCTGGACACGAAGCGTTGCGCTCAATGTTATCGCATCTTTTATTCCGAAGCGAAGGCGCACTGACTTTGTGCTGCGCCATGCCCTCGTCAAGTCGCACGCGGAGCGCGCATGAACTCCTTCAAGGCGTTGTCAAAGGACCTCAAGGGGTTGCGTCGGTTGGGCATTGGGTTTTTGACCCGCCACCCGCGCGCCTGGCTAGGAAGCGATCTTTCGGAGACGCCGCTCAAGGGCTTTGGTTCGGTCTGGCTGCGCTACGGCGACAGCGACGCTGCGGTGGCGCACCAGGTGTTCGCCGGACGCGAGTATGACCTGAAGCGGTTTGCACAATACGAGCGGGTCGATGCGGCCTACCAGGCTATTCTGGCGCGGGGCGGGCGACCTGTGATCGTCGACGCCGGCGCCAATATCGGGCTCACGGCGATGTGGTTCGCGCGCGAGTTTCCCAGCGCGCTGGTAGTGGCGATTGAGCCAGACCCAAGCAACTTGATTGTAGCGCGTAAGAACCTCGCGAACTTCGGAAACGTTAAACTTGTCGAGGCGGCGATTGGCGCTGAAGAGGGCGTCGTGACGCTTGTCAGCGAAGCAGGCCACGGCTTTTCCACCCGCACGCAACGCGATGGCGGGGCAGGCGGCGTCCTTGTTATAACGGTGGCGGACGCCAAGGCTCTCGGCGGGCCAAACGCCGAGCTGTTGATCGTCAAAGCGGATATCGAGGGCTTCGAGGCCGACCTGTTCGCGGCCAACCTGGGCTGGTTGGACGAGGTCTGCGTTGTGTTCGTGGAGGTGCATGACTGGATGCTGCCGGGGCAACACACTAGTCGGGCCCTTCAGAAAGCAATGTTCGAACGAGAGTTCGAACTCCTTATTCGAGGTGAGAACCTAATTTTTGTTCGGCTTTAGGGCACGGCAAGATCGCGCTCCGTGAGGCGTTCGGCGCTGTTGCCTTCGGCCCCGACGCCCACTAGCGTCCGGCCCGATTTCGCGCTGGCGCGCGCCGGGTTCCCTGGCGTGAGCCTTAGGCGCGGCCTGGGTGGATTTCATGGGCCTCGACCTCACCGACTACCTGCCGATCCTGATCTTCATGGCCATCGCCATCCTTATGGGCGCGGGCTTCATTGTGGCCGCTTGGGTGGTCGCGCCGAAGAGCCCGGACAAGGAAAAGGTGTCAGCCTACGAATGCGGGTTCAACGCCTTCGATGATGCCCGCATGAAGTTCGATGTCCGCTTCTACCTCGTGTCCATCCTCTTCATCATTTTCGACCTTGAAGTTGCGTTCCTGTTTCCGTGGGCGATCTCGCTGACGGACATGCCCCCGGATGTAGCGCAATTCGCGTTCTGGTCGATGATGGCGTTCCTGGGCGTGCTGACTGTCGGCTTCATCTATGAGTGGAAGAAGGGAGCGCTCGAATGGGAGTGAAACCCGAACCCGTTCTCTACGGAGATGCTGGCCGCGCGCTTGTTGAGGGCGGCTATCCCGTCAAAGAGGACGACCCGTTTTACACGGGGCTCTCGAACCAGCTCGCTGACAAGGGCTTCTTGGTCGCGGCGGCGGATGACCTGATCACCTGGGCGCGCACCGGCTCGCTGATGTGGATGACGTTCGGGCTTGCCTGCTGCGCGGTTGAGATGATGCAGGCCAGCATGCCGCGCTATGATCTTGAGCGCTTTGGCTTCGCCCCGCGCGCCAGCCCGCGTCAAAGCGATGTGATGATTGTCGCCGGCACGCTGACCAACAAAATGGCGCCGGCGCTCCGCAAGGTGTACGACCAAATGCCCAACCCGCGCTACGTGATCTCGATGGGATCGTGCGCCAATGGCGGGGGTTACTACCATTATTCATACGCCGTCGTGCGCGGCTGCGACCGCATCGTGCCGGTGGATATCTACGTGCCGGGCTGCCCGCCAACAGCCGAGGCTTTGGTGTATGGCGTGCTGCAATTGCAGCGCAAAATCCGCCGCGAAGGGAACATCGAACGATGAGCGCGCACCTGGACGCCCTGGGCGCACATATTGTGTCCTCGCAGGCCGGCGTGGCGCTGAGTCATAGCGTGCGAGCCGGCGAGTTGACCATCGCGGCCAAGGCGGACGGCATTGTCTCGTTGCTCACGTTTCTCCGCCACGATCCGCGCTGTAAGTTCACGACGTTCATAGATGTGTGCGGCGTGGACTATCCAGAGCGCGTCAAGCGCTTTGACCTTGTCTATCATCTACTTTCGATGCCGTTGAACCAACGCGTGCGCATCAAGGTGGACACAGATGAGCAGACGCCCGTGCCTTCGGTCGCCGGCTTGTTTCCCTGCGCGGACTGGTTCGAACGCGAGGCGTTCGACATGTATGGCATTTTGTTCTCAGGGCACCCGGATTTGCGCCGCATCCTCACCGATTACGGCTTCCAGGGTTGGCCGCTGCGTAAGGACTTTCCGCTGACGGGCCACGTTGAGGTGCGTTACGACAGCGAGCAGCAACGCGTGGTTTACGAGCCGGTGAAGCTGACCGCCGCTTATCGCAGTTTTGATTTTCTGTCGCCGTGGGAGGGTATGACGCTGCCAGGGGATGAGAAGGCGGAGAGTGGGCGATGACGGCCAGCGCGTTGCGCTGCTCTCTGATGGCGGGAGCGGTCGCATTGATAGCCGGCTGCTCCGGTGAGCCCCCCGCTTGGCTAAGTGCTTATGGCTGGCTTGCGGTTCGTTGCCGAGCAGCAGGAGACGTGCTCACCGATGGTGCGGCTATATCGGGATTGCGCGAGCAATGGACGCAAGTTGCATCGGCATTCGCTTCCACAACCGATCAAAATTTTGAGCTTAGAGCACGGGCGGATGCGTCGCTAGACTGGGTCAACAAGCGGGAAACTGCTCGTCGCCTCTTTCACGAGCAATGTACCGCTGATGCGCTCACTCAAGTGCGGCAGGGGCTGTAATGGCTGACGATCTCTCCAACGCACCATCCGAAGAGAAGCGTACCTTCACGATCAATTTCGGACCGCAGCATCCGGCGGCGCACGGCGTGTTGCGCTTGGTGCTAGAGCTTGATGGCGAAGTCGTCGAGCGCGTCGATCCGCATATCGGACTTCTTCATCGCGGCACCGAAAAGCTCATCGAGTACAAGACCTATCTTCAAGCGCTGCCTTATTTCGATCGGCTCGATTACGTCGCGCCGATGAACCAGGAGCACGCCTTCTGCCTGGCGATCGAGAAGCTCGCGGGCATCGAGGTGCCGCGCCGTGCGCAGATCATCCGCGTGTTGTTCTCCGAGATCGGGCGCTTGCTCTCGCACCTCTTGAACGTCACGACGCAAGCCATGGACGTAGGCGCGCTGACGCCGCCGCTCTGGGGCTTCGAGGAACGCGAAAAGCTGATGGTGTTCTACGAGCGCGCGTCGGGTTCGCGCATGCACGCGGCGTACTTCCGCGCTGGCGGCGTCCATCAAGACCTCACGCCACAGCTGATTGACGACATTGAGGCGTTCTGCGTTGGCCTCCCTGCGGTTTTGGACGACATCGAAGGCCTGCTCACCGACAATCGCATCTTCAAACAGCGCAATGTTGATATCGGCGTCGTCAGCCAGGAAGACGCGCTGAAATGGGGCTTCTCGGGCGTGATGGTGCGTGGCTCCGGTATGGCGTGGGATTTGCGCCGCAGCCAACCCTACGAGATTTACTCGGAACTCGATTTTAAGATTCCTCTCGGGAAGAATGGCGATTGCTATGATCGCTATCTGTGCCGGATCGAGGAGATGCGCGAGTCGATCAAGATCATGCGCCAATGCGTGACCTTGCTGCGCGCAACGCCTGGACCCGTAATGCCGGAGAATTCGAAGTTCGCGCCGCCGCGCCGCGCCGACATGAAGCAATCGATGGAAGCTTTGATCCATCACTTCAAGCTCTACACTGAGGGCTATCACGTGCCGGCGGGCGAGACTTACGCGGCGGTCGAAGCGCCGAAGGGTGAGTTTGGCGTCTATCTCGTGGCGGACGGCACTAACCGCCCGTATCGGCTGAAAATCCGCGCGCCCGGTTTCCCGCACCTCGCGGCGATGGATTATCTCTGCAAGGGTCACATGCTGGCGGACGTGAGCGCTATCCTGGGCTCGCTCGATATCGTGTTCGGAGAGATCGACCGGTGAGCAGCGCGCACACGCCGCTTATGCTGTGGATCGAGGGCGCGGTCGCGCTCGCGATAATGGTCGGGTACGTGCTGTACGCATTTCTGGCGTTCAAACCCGCGCATGTGGAGCATATGCCCACACGCGTGCGCATTGGCGCCGCGATCCAGGGGCTGACGATAGGCTTGCTGATCGGGTTTGTGCTTGTTCCGGTGCGCATGCAGTTCATGGAGGCGCGCGGCATGGATATGCCGGGCGGCGCGGGAACCCAATCGCTCGCCTGGCTGCCGGCGTTGCTGTTGATGATCGCGGTACGGCGCGGGGTCTTGTTGAAAGCGCCGGTGCTGTCGACCTATCTGCGCGCCTTTCGACGCGCGAGCTTGCTGAAAGCGCGCGATGACGCGACGCAGGCGCTCGTCAAGCTGGACGAGATCGAGGCGCGGAGGGCCCCCGCATGAGCACGACGCAGACACCCTTGAGCGCGTTGGCCGCACAGGGATGGGAGGTCATCCAGTACAGCGCCGCGATCGATTCAAGCGGCATGTTCCAGCACTGCTTCCTGCTCAAAAAAGGCGGTCGTCACAAAGTGCTGATGGTGCGTGACAAGATGATGGGCGAAGGGTTTATCGCCGAGGAGCGCGATCTGTGAGCGCCGTCGATCTGGTTCAGCGACAACTCGACGCTTACAACGCGCAAGACATGGAGGCGTTTGTCGCGACCTATGCCGAGGATTGCGTCATCGCTGACCTGAATGGCGCGATCACGCAGAGCGGCCGCGGCGAGCTGCGGGCGCGCTATGCGGCGATGTTCGCGCAATACCCGAACAATCGCGCGCGTGTCGTGAACCGCATCGGGCTGGGCGATGTGGTGATCGATCATGAAGCGGTGTCGCGCGGCCCTGAGGGCCCGCACTTCGAGGCGCTTGCTATCTACACCGTCAAGAATGGGCTCATCGCCCGCGTCGATTTCGTGAAGTGAGAGAAAGATGAGCGCTCGTCGTCTCGCCGCAGAGCAACCCGGAAGCTTCGCCTTCGCGTCTGCCACCATGGAGCAAGCGCGCTGGTGGATCGCGAAATATCCACCTGACCGTAAGCAATCGGCAGTGATCCCAATCATGTGGCTGGTGCAGAAGCAGGAGGGTTGGGTCAGCGAGCCCGCGATCCGCGCTATCGCGGAACTTTTGGGCATGGCGCCCATCCGCGTGCTTGAAGTCGCGACCTTCTACACGATGTTTCACCTGCATCCGGTCGGTAAGCACCATCTGCAAGTCTGCGGCACCACGCCCTGCATGCTGCGCGGGTCGGAGGACTTGAAAGCGTTGTGCAAACGCCGCATCGGCGAGGCGCACGCAGTGAGCGCCGACGGGCTCTTCTCCTGGGAAGAGATGGAATGCCTCGGCGCCTGTGTGAACGCGCCGGTCGTGGCGATCCATGATTATTACCACGAGGACCTCACGCCCGGGGCGTTTGAGGCGCTGATGGACAAGCTTGCGCGCGGGGAGAGCGTGACGCCGGGTTCAGCGCTGGGCCGCCAAACCTCGGCGCCGGAGGGCGATGCGACTGTGCTTACGGATGCCTCGCTGTTCGATGGCTCACTCGCGAAGAAAATCACACTGCCGAACCTGCCGGAGAAAGTGTGAACGAGGTGAACGCCACCGATGCGGCGCCCAAGCGGCCGCGTTTCGAGCCGATCTCGCTCGGCGGCGTCGCGCGCACGGGCGCGCGCTGGATCTATGTGTTCGCGGCGATCGGCTGCGCCGGCGTCGCGGCTTATATGTTTGGCGTCGAGCATCGCTCCATGACGAGCGGCTATGTGGTCGCGCCTGCAATCGGAGCGCTCTGGTTTGGGCTTCGCGCCTTCATGATGTTGGGGAAATAATCGCATGCTCGCGGACAAGGATCGCATCTTCCTCAATCTCTACGGCCGTCACGGCGCGGACCTAGAGAACGCAAAGACGCGCGGCGCCTGGAACGGAACCAAGGACATGATCGCGTGCGGGCGCGACTGGATCATTCAGCAGGTGAAGGATAGCGGCCTGCGGGGTCGCGGCGGCGCGGGCTTCCCGACCGGGCTGAAATGGTCCTTCATGCCCAAGGAGATCAAGGATCGCCCACACTATCTCGTTGTGAACGCCGACGAGTCCGAGCCAGGCACCTGCAAGGATCGGGACATCATGCGCCACGATCCGCATCTGCTGATCGAGGGGTGCCTGGTGGCGTCGTTCGCGATGGGGGCACATGCCTGCTACATCTATATTCGCGGTGAGTACGTGGCCGAGCGCGAAGCGATGGAGCGCGCGATCGCGGAAGCGTACCAAGCGAAACTCATCGGCAAGAACAATGTGCATGGCTGGGATTTCGATCTCTACATGCACCACGGCGCCGGCGCGTATATTTGCGGCGAGGAGACCGCGCTGCTCGAAAGCCTCGAAGGCAAGAAAGGCCAACCGCGCCTGAAGCCGCCGTTCCCGGCCAATGTCGGCCTCTATGGTTGCCCTACGACCGTGAACAATGTCGAGAGCATCGCGGTGGCGCCGACGATCATTCGCCGGGGCGCGAAATGGTTCGCCGGCATCGGCCGCGCCAACAATACCGGCACGAAAGTGTTTTGCATTTCCGGCCATGTGAACAAGCCGTGCAATGTCGAAGAGGCGATGAGCATTCCACTGAAGCAACTCATCGAGGAACATTGCGGCGGCGTGCGCGGCGGCTGGGGAAATCTGAAAGCCGTGATCCCGGGCGGCTCCTCGGTGCGCATGATCAACGCGCAAGAGAGCGAGACCATGCTCATGGATTTCGACTCGCTGTCGGCGGCGCCGCATCGCTCGGGCCTTGGCACAGCGGCGGTGATCGTGATGGATCAATCCACGGACATGATCCGCGCCATCTCGCGCTTGGCGTATTTCTACAAACACGAAAGCTGCGGCCAGTGTACGCCGTGCCGCGAAGGCACGGGCTGGATGTGGCGGGTGTTGGAGCGGATGGTCACAGGCGAGGCCGATCACAGCGAGATCGATCTGCTGCTCGACGTGGCAGGTCAGGTTGAAGGCCACACGATCTGCGCGTTGGGAGACGCCGCCGCGTGGCCGATCCAAGGCCTGATCCGCTGCTTCCGCGGCGAGATCGAACAACGCATCGATCGCTACCGCGCCGCGAAAGGCGTGCATCAAGTGCGCATGGTGGCGGCGGAGTGATGACCACTTGTACCTGGGGCAGCTTGGCAACTTGCAGTCCCGTGGATTGGGCCCAAATGCTCGGAGCGCTTGCGGGCGTAGCGGCTGTGGTTGCCGCGTTTGTAGCTGTGCCCATGGCCCTCTCCCAACTTCGGGAGCAGCGGAGGCTTCACGCGATCGAGGTTTTTATCGAGACGGTCGGCGAGATCGCGCAAACGTCAGCTGAGTTAGCGGCGTCGCTCCGAGCCTTTC
Organism: Hyphomonadaceae bacterium; assembly: GCA_022843225.1. Taxonomy (GTDB): domain Bacteria; phylum Pseudomonadota; class Alphaproteobacteria; order Caulobacterales; family Aquidulcibacteraceae; genus Vitreimonas. Next base: position 29,560 of record JALHOC010000007.1, on the reverse strand, counting down.
CTGCCGATGTTGCCGGACATGAGAGGACCGGTCGGCTCGTTAACAGGCTCACCTTTCTTATCGATGTTATTGTTAGGTGCAGACGGGATGCTGAGGAGTACGTCAGCTCTCTCGACCTGCAGGGAATCTGCTATGAATTGGCAGTTGCGAGTGAGCAAGCCGAACTCGTGCTTGACCAGTATGTTTCGGAGTTGATGCCAACAGCCGATAGCGTGCGCTGGAGTGACAGTGTCAAGAGCGATGTAGTCTCATGGTCCTGGATGCTCTTGCTGCAGTTCCAAAAATTTCCTGAGAGCACGATTGCTCAGGGGGCGGCCGAAGGCCTTATGAAGCGCCTGCGGGTACTGCAGGCTAGGGATGAAAAAACGCGCCAATCTACGCCATGAAACACTTCGTCCTCTTCTACGACTATCCCGCCGATTTCCGCGAGCGGCGCGCGCTGCACCGGGCGATGCATCTGGAGCATGCGAAGGGCTCTGTCGCGCGCGATGAATTGCAACTCGGCGGCGCGTTCGCGGAGGATGATCCTCCTCTAGGCATGTTTCTGTTCAAAGCCGAAACACCACAAATTGCAGAGGATTTCGCTCGCGTCGATCCGTATGTGCTCAACGGCGTCGTCAAGTCTTGGCGCGTGCGCGAATGGGTGACGGTGGTTGGCGAAAGCGCGCTAACTAAAGCCTAGAACTCAATCAATGTTCCGCGCCCCGAATCGTCGCCGAGCGCGACCGCGCGGCCATCGCTGCGCCAAGCGATTGCGGTTACCGGACCATCGCCCGGCGGAACCAAGTCCAACACGGCGGAATCCGAGAAGCGCGCAAGTGCTCCCGCGCCGTCGGCATAGCCGATGACAAGCAATTCCTCGTTGGGATGGAACGCCACCGCGCTCACTAAGGCCGCGCGTTGGCCTAATTGGAGCGGCGCCTTACCCTGGGGGCCGAGCTTTCCAACGAACGGCCACACGATGGCGCTGTCGGCGCCGGAGGTCGCGAGCCAACGCCCGCGCTTGTCCCAGGATAGGCTCTTCGTCTTCGCCGGGTACCCATCCATCTTGAGATCGGTCTTCTCCGGCAGGCGCCAGCCGTGCAGCGCGTTCTCCTGCATCGCTGTGATCACGTAATCGGCGTCCGGCGAGATCGAAACGAGCAGATGGGAGCCGATCCATTTGAGCGCCACGCCAGGATCGTCGCCGGCAAGCGCGTAACGCAACGTAGCGCCGCCATAATGGCTAACGGCAAGGCGGCGGCCCTTGGCGTCGAGCGCGAGCCCGCCAATTGTCGAGGGATGCTCGAAGCGATGCGTTTCCTTGTCCTTCTGCAGCACAACAGCCTGCTTGCCGACGCTGGCGACGAGGGCGCCTGAGACGGGGTTCGCGACGACGTGATCGACCCATTTGCCGCGCGTCTCCAAGAGCGGCGTGAGATTACCGCCTTCGCCCAGCGCGATGAGCCTGCCATCGTCGCCGCCAGTAACGAGGCGTTTGCCGTCGGGATGCGCGCACGCGCATAAGATCGCGCCGTCATGAACTTGGATGCGATCTGTCGCGCCGTCGGCGGAGGCGGTGACGACCGCGCCGTCGCCCAGCGCGAAGAGAGCGGTTGGGCCGATCCAATGTGTGCTCGTGACGCTTGCGCCGAGATCGAGCGCGCGCTGTTGGCCGGGAAGGGTCATGATGCGTGGACACCAGCATATCCCCTCCCGCTGGAGGGGGGAGGGGCAGGGGTGGGGGTGAGTAGCGCTGTTGCAAGTCGTGCAACGCGCGAACGTGATCTGCTCCACGTATCCGCAGGCACATGCGCAGCCGTAGGATCACCCCACCCCCTAACCCCCTCCCCCTCTAGGGGAGGGGGAACGGACAGAGTCTGAGGACTCATGCCGCGCATTTCGCGAAAGCGGCCTCGAGTTCCTCGCGATCGAGATCGCGGCCGATGAAAACGAGGCGCGACAGGCGCTTTTCGTCCTCGCGCCAATCGCGTTGAGTATCGCCCTCGATGATCATGTGCACGCCTTGAACCACGAAGCGCTTGGGTTCGTCGGGGAAAGCGAAAATGCCCTTGAGGCGTAAGATATCCGCCCCGCGCGCTTGGGTCAGATCATTCAGCCAGGGCAGAAGCTTGTTGGGATCGATCAGCTTGTCGGTCGCGAGGGAGACGCTTGCAATACCGGAAGCGGCGACGTGGTCATGGGCGTCGTCATGATGGTGGTGATCGTGCTGGTGATCATGGCCGTGGTCGTGATGGTGTGCGCAGGCATCGTCGCAATCGTGGTCGGGCAGGAAGTGTGGATCGATTTCGGTGATGCGTTCGAGATCGAACGCGCCCAACCCTAAGATTTGATCCAGCGCGATATTGCCTCGCTGCATGCGGTGAACGCGGGCGGTCGCGTTAATGGCGCGAATTTGGCGTTCGACGACCGCAAGCTCTTCAGCGCTGACCAGATCGGTTTTGTTGAGCAGGATCACGTCCGCGAACGCGATTTGCTCGACGGCTTCTTCTTGGCTGGCAAGCTGCCCCAGCAAATGCTTGGCGTCGGCGACCGTGACAATGGCGTCCAGCTTGGTCTTGGCGCGGACGTCGGCATCGACGAAGAACGTCTGCGCGACAGGCGCGGGCTTCGCAAGGCCGGTGGTTTCCACCAGGATGGCGTCGAAGCGCCCCTTTCGCTTCATCAAACCTTCAATGATGCGGATGAGGTCACCGCGGACCGTGCAGCACACGCAGCCATTGTTCATCTCGAATACTTCCTCGTCGGCATCGACGATGAGGTCGTTGTCGATGCCGATTTCACCGAACTCGTTGACAATGACGGCGTATTTCTTGCCGTGTTGCTCAGTGAGAATGCGGTTCAAGAGGGTGGTTTTGCCAGCACCCAGGAAGCCAGTGAGCACGGTAACGGGAACGGGCTGTGTCATGGTGGTCATAGGCCCCTAGATAGCTATTCCGGCGGGCGGCGCTAGCGGCTAGGGTCTAGCAAAAGGTGGGGGCGGCTCATGAACGCTTGGTTGCGCTGGGTTCTTTATATCGTGGGCGCGCTCTTGGCGGCGGCTCTGATTGGGGCGGGGGCTCTTGCCTATCTCGTGTCGCGGATTGACGTGCGCGCGGAGGTGGAGAGGGCCGTAGAAAGCGCGACCGGGCGCGACCTCACGATTTCCGGCAGCGTCGGTGTGAGCTATTGGCCGACGCTTGGCGTTCATGCTGCGGGCGCTTCTTTGGCTAATGTTGCGGGCGGCCGCGCCCCGGCGTTCTTGACCGCCGAAGACATCCATGTCGGCGTCGAGTTGCAGCCGCTACTCAATCGGCAAGTCGTGGTCCGGCGTCTTATCTTCCAACAGCCGCGCATCGCGCTTGAAGTCGATGCCGAGGGGCGGCCCAATTGGATTTTGACGCCCGCGCCGCGCCCGTCTGGCTCTTCGCCACCGCCCCCAACACGGCCAAGCGAGCCGATTGTTGATGTGGCGCGCACCAGCCTGCGCGAAATTCGCATCGCTGGCGGTGAAGTTAGCTTTTTCGACGCGCGCCGCGGCGCCGGGTGGCAATTGGGCGATCTCGACCTGCGCACTGCGCTCACCAGCCTTGACGCGCCGATGCGCGCGGAGGGCGGCTTCCGGTATAATGATCGTATGGTCGACGTGGCGATAGAACTCGCCGCGCCCGGCGCGGCGATGAGCGGGCAGCCGACGCGGCTCAAGCTGGATCTCGCGGGCGAACTGGTGAGCGCATCTTTCAATGGGCAAACCACCGCCGCGTCGGGCGAAATCGCCGGCGCGGTGCAAGCCTCCGGGCCAAGCCTGCGCCAGCTCACAACGTGGGCGGGCTCCCCAATCCAGGGCGGCGTTGGGCTGGAGGCGTTTCAGGTCTCCGGACGCATCGCGGTTGGCGGCGGGCGCTATGACTTTTCCAATGCGAGTTTCACGCTCGACCGCATCTCCGGGCGCGGCGATTTTGTGCTCTCTGAATTGCGGGGCAAACCCTATCTGAGTGGGCGCCTTGAATTGTTCGACTTCGACCTGAACCCCTACATTTCCGGCCAAGCGCCCGTCGCCGCTACAGCGGAGGCGCAAATCACGCCGCCTACCGCCGACGCTCCACCGACGCCCACCGCCGAAATCGCCGCCGTCGAAGCCGCGCCGCGCGCGCTCGATCTGCAGGAAACGCCCAGCGAAACGCCGATCGATTTCTCCGGCCTACGCGCGTTCAACGCCGACCTGGAATTGGTCACCCATGCCGTGCTGGTGCAGCACATGCGTGTCGATAGCGGGCGACTCAATCTAGTTATCAATGACGGCTACCTCGCGGCGACCTTGCACAATCTCACGCTTTATGGCGGATCGGGCCGCGGGCGTTTCGAGATTGACGCGCGCGAGCCGAGCGTTCGTCTATTGCAAGATTTTGCGTTCGACGGCATCGCGACGCGGCCATTTCTCACCGACGCCATTAATTTTACCAATGTCGAGGGGCGCGGCGAACTCACCGTATTCCTGCGCACGCGAGGGCGCACGCAAGAGCAGATGACCGCCGCCGCCGACGGGCGCGTGCATCTTGAGATTGTTTCCGGCACGCTGCACGGCGTCGATCTCGGCGGGGTGTCGCGCACCATCCGCAACGCGTTGCGCGGCGAATTGATCGCCCCGGAAGCGCGCACCGCGTTCAACGGCTTCTCAGGCACATTCCTGATCTCCGATGGCGTGATGGCGACGCGCGACCTTACCTTCAACACGCCGGACCTGCGCATCCCTGGTATTGGCGTGATCGATTTACCAGCGCGTCGTCTGGATGCGCGGCTGGCGCCGCGCTCGCCAAGAGGCGGGATCGTCATTCCGTTCGCGGTGCGCGGGCCCTTCGGACAGTTCGCCTATGCCGGGGACATGAACGATCGGGCGTTGCGTGAGATACAGACGCGTGTGACCCAAGTGGAAGGTGCGGCGCGCACAGCATCGGCGTCGAATTAGAGTATTTGGAGAAACGCCCGCATCCGGGAAAGCTCCTCATCAAGTGCATGTATGAACGCCTTGCCACGCGGCGCCGCGCCGGATTGGTAGCCGATGTCAGCATGAAGGCCGCCGTCCCTGACCGCGAGATTGCCCCAGCCGATTACGCGGTCGCGCCACAGCAGCGGTAGAGCGTAGTACCCGCGCACGCGTTTGGGCGCAGGCTTGTAGGCCTCGAATGTGTAGGTCCAATTCCAGAACAGCGCGAAGCGACGTCGATCCCACACCACCGGATCGAACGGCGCGAGGAATCGCACCTCGTCATCGGCGACCCACCGCGCGGCGCGGGGATTCTCACCGTCGGGCCAGAACCAGCGAATGCCGTCAATTTCCACGGAAGGCGCGCGGCGGCGCGCGCGCGCGAAGGCGTCTCGCCGCGCATGCGCCCATTGTGGCGCGCCGCCGCGCAACAAGGTGATCAAGTCCCCGAGCGAGCGCTCGGGCAGCGGCGCATACTTGGCGAGGATGAGATCGACGAGTGTGTCCATCGCCGCCTCAGCGTTTGGCGCTGGCAGAGTTGGCTCGCGCAGCGCGTAGAGCCGCACGCCCCGCTCGCGGCCCGCGACGCGGAGGTCGCCGCGATAGTGCAGGCCATCGAGGAGGTACGTCGTCGCGTTGGTCTTGCCGCCGAACCAATTGGTGATCTTGCCGTGTTGAAGCGTGGCGTCGACGTCGCGCGGATGCACCACGCCGCGCTCGCGCACGAGCGCGAGAACGCTGGCGGCCTTCGCTTGCTGCGCCTTTGTCCACGCGCGGCGCGGGGTGCGGGGGTGCATCAGCGCGTGTGTGGCGCGCGGCAAAAACCCGTAATTGACCAAGAAATCTTCCTCGATGGGCAGGCGCGGATATCGGCGCTCCAAGTCTCCGACTTTGTAGCCGCGTACGCGATGGCGCAGCGTCAAATCCTGCGCGCGGGCTGGCGCGCGGATCGGATCGGCTTGCACGAAGCCGAGGCGCTGGATGGCGCGCGGCAATGTTGTTGGCGCGAACAAGGAACGCGCGATGGCGTAGCGGCGGAGATCGGAAAGGGTGCGCGCCACGGAACTCACGCTGACCGTCTATGGTGATGTTCCGGCGGCAAGACGTGCATCGAGGATGCACGCAAGACCATCGGTGGTGAAGAAGCCGATGTTGGAGATGCGCTCGTTGCCGACAAAAAAAGCCGGCGTTCCTGTTGCGCCGCGCCGTGATGCGTCTTCGATAGAGCGCGTGATGCATTCCGCGCCACGGCGATCGGTCAAGCTCGCCATGACCTGATCCTCGGCGAGCCCCCAGTCCGCGCCGAGTTCCAAGAGGCTGTCGCGAACGCCCGCCATGGTTCCCGTTCCAATGATGGCGACTTGGGGCTGGTACAAGATGGCGACTCTGCGGAAGTAGTCTGTCGCATCCGCCTCACCGCAGCGCGCGAGTTGGAACATGGCTAGCGCGACCGCCGGGACGGCGTCGCCATTTCGTGCAGCGTGAACCCAACCCGCCCGAGATCAATGTAGGCGGCCTTGAGCGTTGGCCGATTCGTTTCATGAAAGTGCGCGCAGTGCGTGCAGGTGAGCGATGCATACTCACCAGCGTCAGCGGGGCTTCCAGCGCGCCAAGGCCGATCGCGTCGGTGAGATTGTCGGCCAGGGCTGATGTCGGCGCGCCCACGGTCAGCGCCGATGTCGCGAGCGTGAACGTTCGGCGGTTGAGTATCATATTGGCTTGCCTCTGGCCCAACGCCTCCACGCACCTCGATTGTGGCCGCTCTTTGCCGCGGGTGAAAGCGATGGTGCTGGGCCGGAATCGAACTGCCCTCTAACAACCGGAATCTAGGTCGAATTCTCTTAAGGCGACGCAACGCGTGCCGTCAATGTGCCGCCGGACGACTTGGCTAAACGGGTTCGATTCCCGATCGCTATGCTCCTCATCCGGAACATCGCGGAAGTTTCCGAAATTCTCCAGCAGCACATGTGCGCCGACAAGTGCGGACGCTAGCCGTATCCTCGTGACGCGGTTCGGCCCCTCAGGGACTCGAAATGTTGTTACGTCTGCCTCAAGTAATGAAGGAAGTCGGTCTGTGCCGCTCTTCGATATAAGCGGCCATTGGCGAGGGACGTTTCCCCGCGCCGCTTCGGATCAGCCGTCGCGCGGTCGCGTGGCGCACGGAGGATATCGAATCTTGGAAGAGTAAGCTTGTTGTCGGTGGCCCCATCAGATGGGACAAATGAGTGCGCGCCCAAAAGCCCGTGCGAGGTCCGAGTCGGGGCAATTTCAGACGTCCACTTGCGGACTTGAGGGGGCGAAAGCGGACGCTACAACGCGGGCAAGACAGAACTGCAATTGCTTTTCCGGATCGGGGGAGCCGATAGGCCACCCCCATCCCAGTTGATCTTCACTCGAACGGGCGCGGACTCTCCCACTAAGGAGAAGGTTCGAAGGGTCATCACGACGTGACACTTTTGATGAAAGAAAAGGGCTCCGTCGTTTTCGTGGTGATTTGAACAAAGCCACGTTTGGAGAGCGCAAACAGGTCACAATCGTGATCAGCGCCGATGGTTATATCAGATCGCTTTACCTGCGGCGCGGAGCCCCCTGAACCCGGGCGCCATCGACCATCCTGTCTCCAGGAAAGAGGATGACACGGTCACCTTCGCGTAATCCAGACGACACGGCACGATAGTCGTCGCCGCCGTCCCCCAACGTGATCGGTGTCAGCCGGGCCCGTCCGCCTCGAACCACAAAGACCGCCCAGCCCTCGCCGTCGCGCACCAATGCATCGGTAGGCGCGCGGACCGCATCGCGTTGCTCGTTCAACACCACGCGCGCATCGACGCGAAAGCCGTGGCCGAGCGGCGGAGCAGCTTCAGGGTCGACAAGGTGAAGGATCACGTTGACGCGCTGCTCTTCAACGCCCAGCGCTGAAATGCGCGTGCGCGCATAGGGCTCGATGCGGAAGACGCGAGCCGGGATTGGCGTATCGCCGCCCCAGTTTTCGATCTGGGCCGAGGCGCCAGCCTGCATGCGTACGGCGTCTTGGGTGAGGAACTCGGCCGCGATCTCGATTTTGCTGGTGTCGCCAATCTCAATCAGAGGCGCGCCCGCAAGCGCGATGGTTTCGCTCTGTTGCAGCACGCGAAGCACGCGACCGGCGGCGGGGCTGGTCACCAGCGTCGCACGGCGCGCTCGCGCGGACGGAGAACTCGCCGCCGCGCGCGCGTGCGCGACCTCGGCCCGGCGCGCGTTGACCGCCGCGCGTGCTGCGCGCAGGCCGGCATTGGCGGCGTCGAGTGCTGCTTGTGAGGCAAACTCGCGGGCAAAGAGTGTCGCCACCCGCCTTTGATCACTCTGCGCCAGCTGAAGATCCGCTTCACTGGCGGCGAGCGCGGCTTGCGCCGCTGCCACGGCCGCGCTGGTTTCGGCGGCGACGCGCGCGTCAAGCAATGCGGGATCCGCCGGCAGAATCGAGGCGACGACTTGCCCGCGCTCGACCGCGTCGCCGGGCTCTAGCTCAAGGCGCTGCAGTTCGCCGCTGACGGGAGCGGCCACCACAAAGACGTCGTGGATTCGCGTGCGCGCTTCATCGACCACCTCGCTGCGCACGACGCCTCTGTCGATGTCGGCGATCTCCACACTCATTGGCCGCGGCCATGCCAGCCAGATAAGCATGAGCGCGACACCAATGCCTGCGCCCAGCCACACGCGCTGTGCGACAGTGAATTTCAGCGGCGCCTTCGCCATTGCAATCAGATCTGTGCGAGAGGGCAGGCGCATGAAATCAGTCTCTGGCTTTGAGGACGGCGATCATATCGAGTTTGTCGATGCTGGCGCGCACGACCATCGCGGTGGTTGCGACGCATCCTAGCGTGAAAGCGATGGCGAAGGCGTAGCCCGCCGGATTGAATACGAACGGGAAGGCGTACATGTCGGTCTGAAACAGCTGCATCAGCCAGATCGACAGAAGGGTGCCGAGCGCGAGGCCCGCCGGGATGGCGATGAGCGCCAGCGCCATCAGTTCGCCGACAAGAATGTAAGAGACTTCAAGACGGGTGAAGCCGAGGACGCGCAGCGTCGCTAAATCGCGCTCCTGTTCGGCCAGAGTTATGCGCGCAGCCGAGAAGGCGACGCCGCCCGCCATGATTGCAGCGAAAGCGGCATAAATGAGGTTCATGACGCCGACACCTTGCTCGAATTCGCTGCGCATCGACGCCTCCGCCTGGCCGACATAACTGACGCCTGCTATGTTGGGGATATCCTTGATCTCACGGTCGAACGCCCCATAGCGACCCGGATCCATGCGCAGATGTGCGCCGCTGACGCGGCCGGGCTCGCGCATGAGCCGCGAGAGCGCGGCGATTTCCATGTAAGCGGATGAGCCAATCATCGGTTCGACGATCGCCGTCACGCGCACGTTTGTCGCAATGCGCCGGCCGCGCGTTTGCTCCAACCGGATCTCGTCGCCCGGCCTGGCGCCCAGCTTCTCCGCAAGTGCGCGTGCTAAGGCGATGCCCGTCGCTGGCGGCGCCATTACCCTTTGACCTCTCCCCACGATCTGACTGAGGCGCGCATGTTCGGGCACGCCGAATACAGCCTCGTGCACAGTCCGACCGTTGTGGCGCAAGATAACGTCGTCGAGGCGGAACGGCTCCGCATAGAGGACGCCTGGAAGTCGCTCGACTTGATGGAGGACGCCGCTGTCGCGCGCCTCGGTAAAGGTGAGTGTCACGTCTTGGCGATTGGCGACGCCGAAATTGACATCGAGCAGATAATCCATTTCCGCCGGCATGGTGCGCGCGACCACAAGCAGCGCGATGGCGAAAGCAACACCAAGCGCGGTTGTGCCGGCACGGCGGGGAAAGCGCACGATCCGCCGCATGATGATCCGCGATTTGGCGTCGAGGTTGGCCTCAAACCGCGAAAGCGCGGGGCCAGCCGAGAAGAAGGTGGTCGGCCGTGGCGGCGTCAGGGCTTCGGCGGGAGATAACCGCGCCGCTTTCAGCACGGAAAAAATGCAGCCGGTGAGGGCGGCCGCTAAACCTGCCGCCCAGGCGCCGAGGAAGGTTGCGGGCGAGGCGGAGAACTCAAGCGTCGGAAAATGGTAATAGTCACGGTAGAGGTCAGCGACTGACCGGCCAAGCGCAATGCCGGCCGCTGAGCCAATGAAGGCGCCGATCGCCGCGAAGATGAGCGCACTCTTGGCGTAGTGACAAGCAACATCTGCATTGGAATAGCCGAACGCTTTGAGCAGGCCGATGTTGGAACGCTCGGTCGCGATCACGCGGCCAAGCGCGATGTTCACCAGAAACGCCGCCGTGATCAAAAACAGCGCTGGCAGAAAGATCGCCATGGTGGAGAGCTGGCGGAGTTCTTCGCTGAGAAAGCGGTCTGACACCATGCGGTCGCGGCCATAAGCGCCGATGCCGCCATAGGGTTCGAGAATGCGATCAATGGCGGCGATCGTTTCAGATTGATTCGCGTTACGGCCAGCCAAGAAAACAGCATCATTGAAGGCGCCGTCGAGGTCGTAGGCGCGCGCCAGCGCCTCGCGGTTCATCCAGATCACGCCAAAGCGCTTGGCTTGCCGGAAGAGTTCGCCGGGCGCTGCGACGAAGACGAATTCCGGCGAGTTGGCGATGCCGACGATCCGCAAGGTCTGTCGCCGGCCATGAATAGTGGCGTTCAGCGTGTCGGTGAGACCGAGATTGTTGGCGTCGGCAAAAGCTTGGCTCAGCAAAATTTCATTGGCGCGTGCAGGATCCGGCCAGCGGCCGCGGGCAAGCGTCAGATCATTGACGCGAGGTCTTCCCTCGATTGGCAGCGAGACGAGGCGCGCCGATGCCGGTTCCGAGACGCCGGGGAAATCAAGTAACGCAACGCCGCTCACGCGGGTCTCGACCGTCTCCACGCCCGGCGCTTGAGCCAAAACCTCGGCCATGCGCTCCGGCGCGCGTACGGCGGACACGGCCAAGTCGGCCATGCGCCGTTCAGCGTAATACGCTGCGCGTGTGCGCTCCATCGAGCCGCGCATGCCCACAGCCATGACCATGACCGAGAGCCCGCACCCGAGCACAAGCGCCACACCCAGCGCATGAACGCGCATGCGCCAGACATCACGAAAGAGTTTCTTGTCCAGCGCGCGCATCGCTCACCACACCAGATCTGAAGGTGGAACGCGGTCGGTATTGGTCTCGACGCTGCGGACGCGTCCGTCGCCAAAGCGAATGACGCGCGCGCCCATACGCGCGACATCGGCATTGTGGGTGACGATCAAGGTTGTCGAACCGTAGCGTTCGTTCACTTCTTGTAGCGCTTCCAGCACCCGGACGCCGGTCTTGACGTCGAGCGCACCTGTGGGTTCGTCGCACAAGAGCACGGCCGGCCTTTTGGCGATGGCGCGCGCGACCGCCACGCGCTGCTGCTCGCCGCCGGACAATTGCGACGGAAAGTGATCGAGGCGTTGTCCGAGACCAACAAGGTCAAGCGCCTCGGCGGCTTCCAGGGGATCGTCGGTGATCTCGCCAACGAGTTCGACGTTCTCACGCGCCGTGAGGCTTGGAATGAGATTGTAGAATTGGAAAATGAAGCCGACGTGGAGGCGGCGATACTTCGTCAGCGCTTGTTCGCTTTGTCCAGTGAGGGGCGCGCCACGGAAGTGGATCGCGCCCGCGCTCGGACGATCCAAACCGCCCAGAATATTGAGAAGGGTGGACTTGCCGGAGCCTGACGGGCCCAAGAGCACGATCAATTCGCCGCCGGCGATATCTAGGTCGACGTCAATGAGCGCGCGAACCGCTGTTTCGCCCGCGCCATAGGTCCTGCAAATGCCGCGCAGGGCGAAAAGCGGCGCAGGCTGATCCGACGGCGCGACCTTGATCATGAGGTTTCATGCCCGGTTTGGTCAGGCTATCCTTGATCGGGCTCAAGTGACATTGCTTGGCGCTCTGCTCTGATGTCTATCCCTTTCGCGATTGCCGATGATAGGGAACATTTGTGTGGGCCCTTCCGGGATGGCCCTGCGCAGTCGCGATCGCAGGAGAGTGCGGATAATCTGTCCGGTGACCGAAGACAGCCTCACGGGCCTAAGCGAGGCGCAAGCCCAGCAATCGCTTGCCCAATGGGGCGCAAACGAACTGCCGAGCCCCGGGCGTCGCGGGCTCGCCAAGATTGCTGCCGAGACCTTGCGTGAGCCGATGTTCATGTTGCTGCTCGCAGCGGCGGGGCTCTATCTCTTTCTCGGTAGTCTTGGCGAAGGCGTCTTTCTGCTGCTCGGCGCATGCGCGGCGATTGCGATTGTGGTCGCACAAGAGGCGCGCAGTGAACGGGCGCTGTCGGCACTGCGCGACTTGGCGCAGCCTCACGCCCGTATCGTGCGCGATGGCGTTCAGCGAAAGATGGCGTCACGCGAAATTGCGCCCGGCGACATTATGCTCGTCGGTGAAGGCGATCGGGTCTGCGCCGACGCCGTCTTGATCGCAGGCGACATTCTGAGCGTGGATGAATCGTCTCTGACCGGAGAGTCCGCCCCAGTCTCCAAGCGCTTGGCCCTTGCTGGCGAGGTCTTTGCCGAAGTCTCCGCGCCTACGCACGAAGCGTCGCCGCTTTTATTCTCAGGAACGCTGGTGGTGCGTGGCCAAGCCGTAGCGCGGGTGACCCATACAGGCGTGCGCTCGGCGCTTGGACGCATTGGCCGCTCGCTCGCCGAGATCGATCAGCAACCTACGCCGTTGCAGCGCACCACAGGCAAACTCGTTGGCTTATTGGGTCTCTTTGCGCTCGCTCTCTGTGGCTTGGTGGTGCTCGCCTTTGGTGTTTTCCGCGGTGACTGGGTCGCCGGCGCGCTTGCCGGAATAACGACGGCGATTGCGTTGGTGCCGGAAGAGTTTCCGATGGTGCTCGCGGTCTTTTTGGCGTTGGGCGCTTGGCGGCTCGCGACCCACAAAGTGCTCGTGCGCCGTAGCGCTGTCATCGAGACGCTGGGCGGGGCGACGGTTTTGTGTGTCGATAAGACCGGCACCTTGACCCAAAATCACATGCGGCTCGTTCGTGTTTGGACAAAAAGCGGCGTTGCCGATGTAGACGCGGCGATGGGAGAGGAGGGGCGCGCGCTGGTCGCTTGCGCCGCCCTCGCGTCAAGTGTGCGGCCAATAGATCCGATGGATCGCGGCATTCATGAAGCGGCGACGGCGATCGGATTGCCTGTCGCGGTGGGCGAGATCGAGCGAAGCTGGCCGCTTCGCCCGGAAACCATGGCGGTGACGCAGCTTTGGCGTGATGGCGAGGAGCGCGTGGCGGCCGCGAAGGGCGCGCCGGAAGCCGTGTTTCGTTTGTGCGGCCTCGACGATGGGACGATCACCCGACTGCATGAGATTATCGGAGCTTTCGCGAAGGATGGCTTGCGCGTGCTCGGTGTCGCCAGGTGGCGGGGCGCGACCACGTTTCCGGAGACCCCCGAGAGCGCTTCGTTCGAGTTTGTAGGTCTCATCGGATTTCTCGACCCGCTGCGTGAAGATGTGCCCGGTGCATTGGAAGAGGCGCGCAGCGCCGGCATTCAAGTCATCATGGTCACCGGCGATCATCCCGCGACCGCGCTGGCGATCGCGTCTGCCGCCGGTATCGACGTCGCAAGCGGAGTAACAACGGGCGCTGCGTTGGCTGAGCTTCCGTTCCCCTCCTTGCGTCAGCACATGCGGCAGGGCCGCGTTTTCGCGCGCATCGCTCCCGATCAAAAACTGCTCATCGTCGAGGCGCTCAGAGCCAATGGCGAAGTTGTGGCGATGACAGGCGACGGCGTAAACGACGCGCCTGCACTTGAGGCGGCCCATATCGGGATCGCGATGGGCCGAAAAGGCACCGATGTCGCACGCGAAGCCGCTGATCTTGTGCTTCTCGATGACGGCTTTGCGTCGATCGTCGGTGGCGTGCGCATGGGCCGGCGCATCTTCGCCAATCTGCGCAAGGCCTTAATCTATATCACGGCGATCCATGTCCCGATTGCCGGTCTCGCGCTTTTGCCGATCCTGCTTGGATTGCCGCAGCTTTTGTTTCCGATGCACGTGGTTTTACTGGAACTCGCGATTGACCCGACTTGTGCGCTCGCCTTTGAAGGCGAACGCAGCAGCCGAGGTACCATGAAACGCCCGCCGCGTAAGCCCGACGAAGCGCTGTTTGGCCCGAGGCAATTGCTCACCGCTGCTTTGCAGGGTCTCGTCATTTTAGGCGCCGTCCTGGCGCTCTACGTCTACGCTGTGGTTACTCTGACCGTCGAGCAGGCGCGCGGGGCGGCTTTCATTGCGCTCGTTGTCGCCAATCTTACTCTGGCGCTGGTGGACGCGGTCGGCGCAGAAGGACGCATCCTCGATCCGGAGCGGCGCATTTACTGGATCATCGCCGGGGTGCTGATGGTCGCGCTGGCGATGGTAGTCGCCAGCCACTGGCTGGCGGGGATATTTCACTTGGCGGCGCCGAGCGCCCAGTATGTGCTGTTGGCCATTGGCGTTGGTCTGGTCAGCGGCGCCTGGCATTGGCCATTGTTGCGCTTCGGGGCATGGGGGAGGCGCGCGTGAAGCTGACATTGCGAAGTCTTGGCGGAGCCGAGACCGTCACCGGATCGAAGCACTTGATCGATGCCGATGGCACGCGCGTCCTGGTCGATTGTGGTCTTTTTCAGGGGTTGAAGCACCTGCGTGAGCGCAATTGGGCGCCGCTCGCCGTGCCGCCGGACTCGATCGATGCGGTCGTCCTCACGCACGCACATCTGGATCACAGCGGCTATCTGCCGAAGCTGGTGCGCGACGGGTTTCGCGGCGTTGCCCATTGCACCGATGCGACCGCAGCTCTTTGCGACATTCTCCTGAAGGACAGCGCCCAGATCGCCGAGAAGGATGCCGACTACGCCAATCGCAAGGGCTTCTCCAAGCACCAGCCGGCGTTGCCGCTTTACACAATGCGCGATGCAGAGCGGGCGCTGAAGCACTTGAAGCAAATGCCTTTTGACTCAGAATTCGAGATCGCTCGCGATTGTGGTCTGAAGTTCCGGCGCGCGGGGCATATTCTTGGCGCTGCCACCGCGGAGGTGAAGATCGGCGGGATGACGCTGGCGTTCTCCGGCGATCTCGGCCGGTACAACGATGCGGTCATGTGCGATCCCGAGCCCGTCACACAGGCGGATTATGTGGTCGTTGAATCCACCTACGGCGATCGAACGCATGCCAAAACAGATCCCATGGCAGAGCTGGGCGACATCATCGAACGCACGGTGGAGCGCGGTGGCACCGTGGTTATTCCCGCATTCGCCGTGGGGCGTGTGCAGCGTCTGCTTTATCATTTGTGGCTGCTCAAGCGCGCGGGACGATTGGGGGTGACGCCAGTGTTTCTGGACAGCCCTATGGCGATCAGCGCCTCCGAGTTGCTGCGCGCCTATCCTGAAGATCACAAGCTCGACGCAGAAGCCATCGACGGGTCCTGTTCAGTCGCCGCCTACACGCGTGATGTGGAAGCCTCCAAGGCAATCACATCCAACCCCATGCCCAAGGTCGTGATTGCAGGCAGCGGCATGGCGACCGGAGGACGGGTGGTGCACCATATTCGTACCTTTGCGCCGGATCCTCGAAGCACCATCCTGTTTGCGGGCTACCAAGCTCTGGGTACGCGCGGCGCGCGTCTGCTGGCGGGGGAGACGGAACTCAAAATGTTCGGCGACTGGATTCCGGTGCGCGCTGAGATCGCCAGTTTGCCTCAGCTCTCCGCTCACGCCGACGTTGATGAAATCATGCGATGGCTCGCAGGCTTTGAGCAGGCGCCCCGCCGTCTGTTCATAGTCCATGGTGAGCCCGCAGCTGCGGAGGTCTTGCGCACGCGTGTCGAGCGCGAGCTCAACTGGAGGGCAAATGTGGTCGATCCGCTCTTCAGCTACGATCTCACATGAACGGGGATGTGCATCCGCTCCGCGCGCGACGACTCCTGCTGCTGACGCAGCTGGCGAGATTGATCGCATCCTAGCGTGGCTCATGGGTCGCCTGGGTGCCTGTGAGAGCAGCCTGAACGGGGATGAGCAATGACCGAGGCAGTTGTTGACCTTCAGGGCGGCGCCTCAATCGAGCTTCGGCTTGAGGAGCTCAGCCAACTATTCGATCCATTCGATCCATTTCCGATCCCGACGCGCGATCTCGCCAGAAGTGCAGAAGATTTCATAGTCGGCTGGGCGCGAGAGCTGCCGAGAGGCCAGGCATTCCGCATCGTCGTTCATCTGTCGCAGGGCGAGGAGCAGAGCGCCCCCGCGGCGGGACTAGCGGACGCACTGCGGCGTCACTTCACCTATCGCGCTGAGCGCATGAGAGGTGATCTCCACGAGATGTTTCGCATTGGACGCCTGTCGCTGCTTATCGGTTTGGCGGTGTTGGGCGGTTGCGTGTTGGGTGGGAGATTGGTGAGCGGTGTGTTCGGGCCTGGTGATATCTCAAGCTTCTTTGCCGAGGGGCTCATTATCCTCGGCTGGGTCGCCAACTGGCGTCCGATCGAGATCTTCCTCTACGATTGGTGGCCGCTGGCGCAAAGGCGACAATTGTACAGACGCCTCGCGGACGCGAATGTGGAGGTGCGCTCAGTGCGCGAGGAGAAGATCTAGGCGCGGCGCAGGCGACCATACGCGCAGCTCTTGGCCGCAACCGACTGGTCGTCGCCACACGTGCGCGGACGCCCGCTTTTGCCGATCAAGTCAGCAGCTGCGTCACTTGATGGATGGATAGGCCGATCAGGCCGCCGATGAGCGTGCCGTTGATGCGGATATATTGCAGGTCGGGGCCGACATTCTGCTCGAGCTTGTCAACGACGGTCTTGGTGTCCCAGCCGCGTATGGTCTCGGTGATCAGGGCGCCGATATCGCGTCCGTGGCGGCCAGCGATCTCCGTGAGCAGGTCGCGCAGGCGTTTGTTGAGCGAAGCTTGCACCTGGGGATCATTGGCGAGCGCCGCACCGAAGCGGGCGATGGCGTCGGCGAGCGCTGTGCGAGCCGTAGCGTCAGGCGTCTCGGCGGCGGTGCGCATGGCGGCGCGCAAGCTGCGCCAGAGGTCGGCGAAATAGGCGCCGACCGTGGGATGGGCCAGAAGGTCGGCGACGATCCTCTCGACTTGTGAGCGTAATTCCGGGGAGCTTTGCAGATCGGCGGATAGCTTCTGCAATAGTTCGGTAATGCGCTGTCTGGCGGGATGAGCTTGATCGCGCGAAATAGCTTTCAACGTCTCCTCAATCGCCGAGATCAGCGCATCGGAGGCGCGGGCGTCGAGTGCGATGACGCGCCAAATCCAAGACGTTTGCGCGCGCACCTGGGCTCGGATCGCAGGCTCGTGCTCCTCAAGCGCCCGCCAGCCTTCGCTAAGCGCGGCGTCTAGCACGGGCTGATGCCTGCCGTGCGCGGTGAGGAGGGAGAGTCCGCGCCCGATGGCGGAGGTGAGGCGCTCGTCGCGGCTGAGATCGCCAATCTGACGGCGCAGGAAATCGGCGACAACTTCGTCATCCAGAAGATCCGCCAGCGAGGGCAGCGCGTTCATAATGCCGCCGGCGATGCGTTGCGCGGCAGCGGGTTCGGCGAGTTGGCGGCCGAGCCCACCCGCCAGATCTTCCTTCTGAAGGCGTTCGCGCACGATCTCGGGCGCAAGGAAATTGACGGTGACGAACTCCCCCAGCGCGCCAGCAATGCGCTCTTGGTTGCGCGGGATGACCGCCGTGTGCGGTATGGGAAGCCCAAGCGGATGGCGAAAGATCGCCGTCACCGCGAACCAGTCGGCGAGCCCGCCAACCATTGCCGCTTCAGCGAACGCGCGCAAATAGCCCCAGCCGGGCGCCTGGGTCTGATTTAGCACCGCCAGCAGATAGAGCGCCGCCATCAACAGCAGCAGCGCGCCAGCGATCATGCGCATGGCGCCCAGAGAAGGCGGCGTCTTGGCGCCGACAAGTTCGATTGCGGTCATGCTTCATCCTTAGGGTGGCCTATTCGGTTGCCGCCTGACATGCATTTTTGAGCGGCGCTAGGGTGCGGCTTTGATCTAAAACAACAGGCCGGGTCTCAGCATGGCTAGCGTTTGGCGTTAAACGCAGGCGGAAGCATGATCGGATCGCGAATTCTCGGAGCGGCGCTGCTGATAGGTGGCGGCGCCGCCGTGATCGGCTTGGCCGTGGCGGCGCCGAAGATATTGCGCGCAGCCAGGCCTTTTGTGCGCGAAAGCTTGAAGCGCGGCATGGGCGCCTATGCGCGCGCTCGCGCGGCAGCCGCCGAATTCACCGAGGATGTGGAAGACCTGGTCGCTGAAGTGCAAGCGGAACTGACGCGCGAACGGCCAGCGTCGGCGCCCGACGCAGACCCCCCGATTAAAGAAGCGCACAGCAGCTAGATTTTCGGCGTGCCAACCGACCCTTGCGGGGCGATGAAGCGCAGCGCCAAGGGCGCGATGCTTAATCCGATGATGAAAGCGGCCTCGATCGGGCGCGGGCTGGAAATCCGCAGCACGCGGCGCAACGGGGGCAGCGCAAAGGGCGCAGCAAGCAAGACGGACGCGGCGGCGACGCCGAGCTCAATAGGGCGATCCAGAATGTCTGTCGCCGGTCGCCCCGGACGCAGCCGCAACGCTTGCATCAATTGACGACTGGCGAGCGCCAGGAACGTCAAGCCGCGCGTGCGCGGCCCCGAACCGTGCCGCAGCGTCGCAAAAAAATGAGTCATGATCGCTGGCGCTGCGATGCGCAAAGCGTCCGCAGCGATGGCGGCCGCTTCGCGACGACCGAAGACATCTTCCTCCGCCGGGCGCGGCGGCCGGTCGAGAATGTCGGCGGCAGGCCGCGCCATGGCTAAACCCAATGCCGGGAAAACGTCTGTCATGAGATTGAGCCAGAAGAGTTGTGCGGGTGTTTCGAGCGCGTCGGGGCCCTGCAGCGCTTCGGCGAGCAGAAGCACCACTTCGCTCGCATTGGTGGAGAGCAGAAAACGCACGGCGCGGCGGAGATTGTCGTCCGCGGCCCGCCCGCGCGACAAGGCAGTCGCCAGGCTGGCGAGATCGTCGTCGGCGATGACAATGTCGGCAACATCGCGCGCCACATCGGCGCCGGACTTGCCCATGGCGATGCCGACATCGGCGGCGCGCAAAGCGGGGCCGTCATTGACCCCGTCCCCGGTCATGGCCACGACATGGCCCTGAGCTTGCAGCGCCTTGATGATCGCGAGCTTGTCGGCGGGGCTGACGCGGGCGAACACCTCGGCGCTATTGGCGAGTTCCGCCATGTGTTCTGGCGTCGCGTTGCGCAGCTCGCTCGCGTCCACGACATTCACGGCGCCGTCGGGCGCCATGCCGAGGTCAGACGCAAGCTTGCGCGCCGTGCCGGCCTGGTCGCCGGTGAGTATGATGGTGCGGATGCCCGCGCGCTGAAAGGTGCGGATCGCGGCGTCCGCGCCGGGGCGCAACGGATCGCGCAAGCCGACCAGGCCCAGCCATTCGAGCGCTTCCGGTTCGCCCTCCGCAAGGGTACGCCCGCGCCCGCGTGCAAAGCCCAGCACACGCAGCCCTTCGCTCGCCAGATACTCATTCTGCGCTCGGATCGCTGTGCGCATCGTCTCATCGAGCGGCAGCGCCCGCGCGCTGGAACGAACAGTGGAGCACAACGCCAGCACCTGGTGCGGCGCGCCCTTAACAGCAAGCAGAGGCCCGCCGCGCGCGGCGTGCTCTGTCGCCATGTAGAGACGCGCCTGCGTGCGCGGCAGGACGCCGCGCCGTTGGTGCGCCGCGCGCAGCGATTCGACATCAAATCCCGCGTCGCGGGAAAAATGCAGCAATGCACGCTCGGTGCCCGATCCTGACGATGGGTCTGAAGCGTTCGATAGTTCAGCGTCGTTGCAGAGCGCCGCGATCCTGGCGATCAGACGCACAAGGCTTGGAATCGGCGCGCCGGTCGCTGGTCGGTGTTCAGCGCCCAGGGTGCGCACAATCGCCGCTTCCATACGATTTTGCGTGAGTGTGCCGGTCTTGTCGAGGCACAAGACATCGATGCTCGCGGCCGTTTCAAGCACGTTGACATTGCGCACATAGGCGCCCTCGCGCGACATGGCGCGCGCGGCGAGCGCCTTGGTGGAGGCGGCCAGGGCCGGCAACCCCTCAGGAATGGCCGATACCGCGAGCGCCACCGCGCTCTTGGCCACCTTCGACACGCGCTCGCCGCGCATCAGCAGCAGGATTGCAAGGATCGAAGAAGCGCCAAGGCAGGCGATGGTCAGGCGCAGTCCGAGGCGATCGAGCGCCCGCTCCATCGGCGGCACGGGCGCGCGCGTGCTTTGCAGCAAAGTGCGGACGCGGCCGATTTCAGTCGCCTCACCGGTGGCGGTCACCACCGCGACGCCAGAGCCAGTGGTGACGACGCCGCCGCGATGGATCATCGTGCGCCGCGCGCTGAGCGGAGCGGTGAGCGATACGACGGCCTCGGCGTGCTTTTCGACCGGGTGGCTCTCCCCGGTGAGCGAGGCCTCATCCACCATCAGCCCCTCGGCGCTGATCAGGCGGCCGTCGGCGGGCGCGGCCACGCCAGGTTTGAGAATGATCCAGTCGCCTGGAGCAAGCCGCGACGCGGGCACGTGGGTCTCAATTCCGTCGCGCAACACAAGCGCGTCGGGATCGGACGGGCGCGACAGCGAACGAATGAGGCGGCGCGTCCAGCTCTCTGTGGACACGCCGATCCCAGCGTTGAGCGCAATGACGCCGAGCGTCAGCGCGGCGTCGATAAGTCCGCCGGTCGCCAGCGAAAGCGCCGCCGACCCGCTGAGCAAGGCGACGGGGGCGGATTTGAGCTGCGCGGCGACCAAGTGCACAAGCGGTGTTGGGGCCGGTTCCGAGAGCCGGTTTTCGCCGATGCGGGTAACCCGCCCATGCGCCTCGGAATGGGTCAATGGTTGCTTTGCCTTGAAGGCATCGAGCACCATGGAGGCGGGCAGCGCGTGCCAGGTAGATTCGACGGAGTCGGCGGCCGCGGGCTTAACCGGGCCCGTCAATCCAGCGCGCCAGAGATCGCGCACTACCGCCGCGATGGTTTCGGAGGTCAGACGTTTGTCGTGATCGATGAGCAGCGAGCCCGAGACTGCGTTCTCGCGCACGCTGACAACGCCTTGGCGCGCGGCGACGCGGCGCGCCAAAGCGCCCAGCAGATCGGCGCGGCCTGCAAGCGGCGCAAGTCGCAGCCGCGTGCGTCCGCCAATGGCGTGGTGCACGCGCACATGCGGTTGCAGCCGATGGTCGAAGCTCACACGTTCCCATGCGGGCGCGGCCCGGGCTGTGGTCATGATTAGTTGGGCGTGGCTACGCCGGGCTGTTGCTTGTCGGGCGTCGCAACCGTCACCGCCGTGTCGTGCCGCAAATCCTCAGCCAGGGTTTTTGCCTTGGACGCGCCTTCCTTGAGCATTGCGGCAGCACCTTCAGCGCCCTTAGACGCCGTCTCAGCCAAGAACACCACAGCGTGGCGCATCGCCACTTGCGCCTCAAGCCCGAATTCCTGGAGCTTCTCCTTCATCTCGGCGGTTTGCTCGGGCAAATCGGCGCGAATGGCCTGCGCCATCAGGCCGGCATGGACCTTGAACTTGTCGAGTTGCGCAGCAGCTTCGTCCAGATGCTTCTTGGCTTCGCCGCTGACCTGAACCGCCCCGCTCGCAAGGCTCGCTTGGGCTTTGCCGATGCGGTCCTCCAGGGCGAGCAGCGTCGTTTTCAGTCCCTCGCAGAAATCGATCACCGCTTGGCTCATGTCGCCGCTCCTACTTCTTCAATTAAACGTCTGCGCGCTCCCCCAAATGTGCGCCTTGCGCCGGATCAAGGCGTCAGCGCTGGGCGCGGAGATGGCGCCTTCGAGGATGGGTGCGTGGTCAAGTAACCGTAATTGCTGCCTTGAAGGACAGAAACGGCGACTTCGAGCCGACTCGCCAAGCAGACGCCCAATGACCTTTTTATGCGCGACCCCGCCGCCAACGCATCGACCCCACGCCGAGCACGAAGCGTGATAACGCCAGCGCCATACGCGCCGTTCGCGCCACCTCCCGAGCGCGCGAGGATGGCGTGACTTTCTGACGGTGGTTGCGCCGGAACGCGCTCAGCGAGCGCCAAATCTTGAGGCGCCTGCAGGGCCAGGATTTGCACGCCGGCAGGCAAAGCGGCGACCGCGTCCGAGTGGCGGTACGCAGTGTCAAATTCCCGCGAAATCGTGCCGCAAGCGCCAAGGCACAACGTAAGAAAAACCAGAAGCATCGAGCGCCACCAACCCGCGCGACTACTGATGCGGGGGTCGCGATGAGGCCAAATCTCATGGAGAGACGTCAGCCAGCGTAGGTTTCATGCGGCACCGGTAGAGAACGCATGCTGAGCGAGCGCGCCCAGTTATCGCTAGCGCCAACGCAAGGTGCGTTGCACGTCCGCACAGCACTACTATGCGAGCGGCAACGCGCCTTGCGTTGTTCGAGCCGCCGCTATTGGCGTTTTCCGGATTGGCTCACGGCGTAGCCCAGCAAACCAACAGCTGCCGCCGCCAGCGCCGCTGCGGCGATCGGATGCTCGCGCATTTCTTCACCGGCTGTCTTCGCGAGCTTCTTGGATTGCGTCTTGATCTTATCTGCGAGAGCGGACGCGGAATGAACGAAGGTTTGAGCCGACTCCACCACGGCGTCGTCACCGTGCTCGCCAATGTTCCTGGTCATACGGCCGAGTGCTTTCACGACGACTTCGTAGTCATCGGACAATTCGGTCATGAGTTGTTTCGCGGCGTGAGCCATGTTTGTCTACTTTTTGAGTAGTGGAACGGTATGCCCAGGGCGGCGCCAGCGCTTGATGCGGATCAATCTATCATTGGGCAAACAATGTTATGATGGCTCAAATGCGAACCGCCCGAATCCGAATACCGATTACGATTGACGCAATCAGAGCAACGGCAATTCGGGCCGTTTCCATGTCGATCAGTATTATGAGGATCCGGATGGCTTCCGGTGTGCGACCTATCGCCAGACAACGACGGTCGACCGTCGCTCGCGGCAAACCCAAGGTCATGCGTGCCAGCCCCCCCAATGGCGTCTGGGTCGTCGGCGATTGAATGCGTGTCGCGCCGTCGTTTCTTGAATGACGCAATTAGGCGGCGGCGGTCCAGTTGACCGCCGCCGCGCATCCAGGATTTGAAGTTAGGAGATGCGCATGCTGTTGCCTCATGGGACGGTTGTCGTCGTTGTCGATGGCGAAAAGCTCAAACTTTATCGCAACATCGGCAACGAAGCCGAGGCTGAGCTTTCGCGAATGGATGCGCCTCATCTTGATGAGCACAATAGAGGGTCGGGCGCTCGTCATATCACGAGTTCGGCCAACC
Organism: Hyphomonadaceae bacterium; assembly: GCA_022843225.1. Classification (GTDB taxonomy): domain Bacteria; phylum Pseudomonadota; class Alphaproteobacteria; order Caulobacterales; family Aquidulcibacteraceae; genus Vitreimonas. The sequence goes on along the minus strand of JALHOC010000007.1, from coordinate 6,237 downwards.
CCGGACATCTCTTGGATGAGGATGCGCACGCCGCAGCAGTGGTCGGCTGGCTTAATCAAGGGGCAAAAAAAGGGGAGATTAAGCACCTCGTTGTTATTGCGCCACCGCGGACCTTGGGCGAGATGCGCCGGCATTACGACATGCAACTCGAAGCGATACTTGTCGGAGAAGTGCACAAGGAACTGGTTGGTCGAGGCGGATCTGATGTGCTCGCGGCGTTGCAGGCCGAATGAGCAAAATTGAGTGCGGTGCCGGCCATCAATCGCGCCTTTCGAGATTTGGTCGACCGAGGTTGCGCAAGATCAAGCAGTATTTGCGGGGATCGCACTAACGTTTTTGCTCGGATGAATAGGAGAATCCAATGCGAAACCGGACAATGTTCGCCGTACTGGTCGTGCTGGGATTTGCCGGACTTGGCGGTTGCAGCCAGGAAGGCAGTTCTGAGAAGGCTGGCGAGAACATGGATTCCGCTATCGAAGAAGCCACGCAAGGCGAGGTCAATCGCGGCGACGGCGCCCTTGAGAATGCAGGGGAGGCGATCGATCAAGCGACCGGGCGCGAGAACCATGATCCTGCCGATGCGATCCATGACGCAACCGACGACAACCCAAATAGCCAACCCTAACGGCTAATGGAGCGACTGGTGAGCGTCCTCCAGCCGATCGCGTTGAGCGTCTGCCTCTTGGCAGTGAGCGGTTGCGCGGCGACGACATATGCGCATCGCACGGGAGACAACCGGGTTGGCGACGCCGCCGGAGAGCCGTTACGGGACACCGGTTGGACCCGCGAGAATCCGCCCGAGGTTCTGATCCGTGCCACCGAGACGCCTTATGCACTTGCGCGCGACGCAGAGTGCAGCGCGATACTGAACGAGATATCGGCGCTCGATCTTGTGCTGGGGCCAGACCTGGACGAGGCCGACGAGCACGAGGGCGAATCGAGCTTCGACGCTTCGGCTCTAATGTCTGGCGCACTAGGCGGTATGGTTGGACTGCCCTATCGCAGCATCATACGGAGGATCTCGGGTGCCGAACGAAGAGAGCGTGTATTGCGGGATGCCATTTTCGCCGGGATGGTGCGGCGCGCTTTTCTGAAGGGCGTGGCGCGCGCCGCGTGCGCTCCTGCTCCAGTGGACGACGTAACACCGCCTCCTGCGGAGCGTGATGCGTCCACGACCGATGTGCCTCTTGCACTGCCTCAACATCAAGAATGACGCATGTCGGCGACATCGTGGCTAAGTGAGCGCAGCATTACCAGCGACAGCGTTCAAGCTGCCAAGCCAGTCGTGATTCCGATCCGGCGTGGCATGACCTCCGTTCGGTCTATCGCGCAGGTATCAGTCAGATCCCCCGCGCATCACTTTGGATCACCAACGCCGGACGCGGCCCACATCGACGTGTACAAAGCCAGGGTTTGGATAAAAGCCGACGCCACCGCGCGCTAGACTAAGCGCGGCGTCTCTAAGCGTGGCGGTGGGGACGCCCTCGATTGCGATATCGATGGCTAGGCCCTGCATGTGCAGGCTGCCGCGTGCTACGCCTGAACTGGCGTCCGCGAGAGCCGCGTTCGTATGCGGCGAGCGATAGCCAGAGATCACCTGAAAAGGCGCGCGGGTCTCAAGCTGGCCCGATAGTTCGTGCAGTAAGTCGAGCAAGCGCGCGTCAATGGCATGAATTTCGCCCGTACGGTGATCCCTGAGAATTTGGTCGATGGCGGCGCAGGCATCGGGCGCATAGGCGCCATTTTGCCAATACTCAATGGCGAGGGCTTCGCCTGTGTGTAAGTTATGAAAGCTCAAGGTTCGGCCTGCCGCAGCGTCAGCATGGGCTTGCGGCGAAGCAATGGCGGAGGCGGCTAAACCCAATCCCGCCAGGAGTGAATTTCGACGTGTCAGCACAAGCACAAGCCTACGACGGTTGCGGTCGAACGCAAAGACGCGCGCTGCGCTTGGCTGCCCCGTTTGCGCTTCTCGTTCTGGTGATGGTCGCAAGCTGTGGCGGCCGCGTGGAGGCGCCGCCCATCGTCGAACCCGTACCGCCACCGCCGAGGACCTGGAGCGACGCGGCGCTGGCCGACTTGCGCGACACGGCTGACACGGCCGTCGCACATGGACTGACGCGGCCGTCGGATGCGCTCGATAATCTCGCTCGCTTGGAGCCGCTTTCACCACGCGATGCCGAAGCGGCACGACGCCTGGACCAAGAAGCAGACCAGCTGTTTGTGGCCTTGGCGACGGCGTTCGCCATTGGCGCGACCGATCCTACGATCGTCGATCCTGAGTGGCGGATCGCTCGCCCGCCTGCACCGGATATTGATATGCTGCGCCGCGCCCTGCGAAACGGCGCTGGCGTTTCACAAACGCTAGTCAGTCTCTTGCCGACCTCTCCGGAATACTTGGCGCTCGTGGCCGAGCTGACGCGTGTCCGAATGTCGCCGAATGATGAAGCCGAAAGCACGGGCCTGACAGTCAGTGAGCGCGAGACGCGACTGCGCGCCAGCCTTGAGCGATGGCGGTGGATGCCGCAGAGCCTCCCGAAGCGGCGCATCGAGGTGTTGGCGCCGTTTTTTGAGCTCCGGATGCGCGAGGGGGAGGTGAGCATCACCCATGTCGCGATCGTCGGCGCCCGCAGGACGCAAACGCCCAGCTTCATCGCCGCCATCGAGACGATCACGCTCAATCCCGCCTGGACACCACCGTCTAGCATTGCGGTGGGTGAACTCATACCCCGCTTCCGCCGCGATCCTGATGCGGTGACACGCGAGAGCTTCGATGTGCTGGACAGCTCAGGACGGTCGGTCGATCCCGCCGCAGTGGACTGGCGTGCATGGCCGTTTCCATTCACTCTTCGGCAGCGTCCTGGTCCCAACAACGCCTTGGGGCGTCTTCGTTTTGATTTGCCGAACCCGTACGCCGTGTTTTTGCATGACACGCCCAGCCGGGGCCTGTTTGCTCGCGCCGACCGTGCGCTGAGCCACGGCTGCATTCGCGTCGCAGAGCCGGTGGCGCTTGCGACCACGGTGCTCGCTGATACCGCATGGGACCAAACCGCGATCGAGGCTGCAATCGACACGGGTGCGACCCAGACCATCGCTTTGGCATCTCCCTTGCCGATCTACGTCCTGTACGTAACAGCGGCAGCGGATAGCACAGGAGCGGTGCGCTACGCTGATGACATCTACAGGCGCGACGTCGCCGTCGTACGCGCGCTGGATCGCCAGCCCAGGAACGTCCAGGCGGCTATCCGCGTGACGTCTGAGACCGAATGCACACAGATGTGAATGTGGCGCGGTCGTCGATGATCACGAATGACCACAAACGAGAGCCGTGGCGACGATGCGCGCGCCAATGCCGTGCGGCCGTCTTCGGCGATCTAACGCCGCACCTTAGCAATAGGCGCGAACGGCTGATCTGGATGTCCGCTGCCGCTGGCCGGTGACTATTTGCGCGGCTCGGCAAACAGCATGAACCGCGCTAGAGGCCGCTTGAAAAGTAGCAGATAGGAAACATGCAAGCCAACTAAGAGGACGAGCAAATTCCCAAGCAATTCGTGGACTTCCGCAACGACGCCTTCTTCTTCGTCTTCGCCTGATTCACGTCCGCTTTCGTCGTATTCGCCGTCACGTGTTTCGCCAACGATGGCGGACGAAGCGCCAGATGGCGTTCCGGCCAAGCCGATTGCGCGACCTCGATCCATCGCAATCCCTGTTCCCGTCACTCCCAGTAAACTGATCGCAATTGCCAGCAAGAGCGTTCGGCTTATAGCGGGGTGGGTCATCGCATTGCCGAGCTTCATCCCCTCGAAATGCGGGTAAAAACGCATAAGGCCCAGCTGGGGAGCTCCTGAGAACGCCAGGACGAGCCGCAGCACGATCACCGTAGCAACGCCATATCCGAACCAGGCGTGGATTTTGCCCCATTCAGCGCTCAGGTACGCCGCCATCGCCAAAACTGCGAGGAGCGCGTGGTACGCTCTCAATCGGTGCATTACGGCTAGCATAGAGGGCCTCTGGGCGCGTGTGTTACGGTCAGGGTGCGCGGACGTGGTGATCTCAAGACGCGTTGCAGGCCAACGGGTACGATCAGCCTTATGTTCCGCGGCCGGTTGCCCGCCGACTTTGCGTCAAATCAAACTAGAAAGCTGTCGCTGTGAACGATCGGCCTTGGACGTTGATGGACGACACGCGTTGAAAAACAACGATTTTTGGACGTTAGCGGAAGTCCCTGGAGGGGGTGCTGGTGCTGGGGCCGGAATCGAACTGCCCGCTAACAACCGGAATCTAGGTCGAATTTTCTTAAGGCGACGCCGCGCGTGCCGTCAATGTGCCGCCGGACGACTTGGCTAAACGGGTTCGATTCCCGATCGCTATGCTCCTCATCCGGAACATCGCGGAAGTTTCCGAAATTTTCCAGCAGCACATGGTGCGCCGACAAGTGCGGACGCTAGCCGTATCCTCGTGACGCGGTTTGGCCCCTCAGGGACTCGAAATGTTGTTACGTCTGCCTCAAGTAATGAAGGAAGTCGGTCTGTGCCGCTCTTCGATCTACGCGGCCATTGGCGAGGGACGTTTCCCTGCGCCGCTTCGGATCAGCCGTCGCGCGGTCGCGTGGCGCACGGAGGATATCGAATCTTGGAAGAGTATGCTTGTTATCGGTGGCCCCATCGTATGGGACAAATGAGTGCACTGGCCCAAAGCCCCACCGCCGGCGATGTCAGCTCTGGGGCAATGCATTAACCCGCTCGCGCGGGACGCTGTGCCTGAGAGGCTTGCGTGATCCCCAGCGCCTCCTGTCTCAGGGCTGCGCCTGGATTGGCCAGGTCGAGCCCGAGACGGGAGACCCCCGATGTCCGAGCTCACTCGACCGGCAGGAGAGGGGCGGACTGCGGCCGGACCGCCACAATGTTACGAACTAGGCTCATTGGCCCAATTCAGCCTTTTTGATCTGCGTGCTCGCGCTAGACTAAAGCGTGTTGCCCGGTGCGTGGGAGGCTTCGGTGAGGCTGTATGGCAAACGCTTAGGCTGGGGGATGAAACTGTGGCTAGGCGCAGGGCTGCTCACGTTTCCCATCATGCTCTTAGGTGAGCTTATTGGCGCGCCATGGCTATTCTTTCCCTATGGCGCACTGCTGGTTTTGGTGCTTCTGCCGACCCTGAACATCCTAGACGGCTAGAACAAGTTCCCCGTCGTACACATTCGGATTTGCGAGCATAGGATAGCGGCTGACCCACCGGCGCGGACTGTCCCCAGAGTAGTTGGAAGACGCTATGACGTGCGATGAATGGTTGGCGTATTTCGAAAGCAATGAAAATCGGCCGGCGCCTCAAACGCCTTCGCACGTGGCATCACTTGCGCCGGAGTTGCACCGACCTCTTGTGACGGCGTTGCAGTGCTTTCAGCTTGGCGAAGCCGGAGAAGGGAGAGTGGCCAAAGAGGCCGCATGCTCGCTCGACCCAGCGCTGAACCATTCAATGAAGGAATCGGTCCGCTTATACGTGAGGGAGGAAGGTCGTCATGCGCGGGAGTTGTCCAAACTACTGAGCGCGATGGGCGAGCCCGTCATCCGGAAGCATCGGTTCGACCGATGGTTTAGGTGGTCCAGACGATTCTTTGGACTGCGGCCCAAGATGGCCGTGATTGCTGCGGCTGAGGTCGTCGGCTCGACTTTCTATTGGGTCGTGGCAACGAGAGTCCCGTGTTCCCATGTCGCTGAGGTTGCTCGCGCAATTGGCGGCGATGAAGATCGCCATCTCGAGTTCCAGCGCTACTATTTCAAGCGTGTGCTGTTGATGGCGGCGCCGATAGTTCGGCCAATGCTGGCGTTGGTTCTTGGAACCTGGTTCTTAGTGGTCCTGCTCGGTGCGATCGCGTCCGTCTCTATCGGGCACCGCAAACTTTTCCTGGCATTGGACGTGCGCCCACTTCAGTTCGCATTTTTGTGCGTGCAGCGTCTCAGGCGTCTCTCAACACGCCCGGCGTCCATAGACAGCACAGGCGCGGAATTGGTTACTTAGCCGAATGTCCACTGTCGGCGACGGCCTGCCCTAGCTTATGCACTATGACCAGCGGCAGGAATTGAGCGACCAAGACCGTCGAGAAATGTTACCAGCAGGCCGGCGGTGGCCCATTTGAGCCACTGGTCGCTCTCACGAGCGGACGCCCATTGTGTACAATTCAGGTGTAGTACAATTCCACGCGCCCTGCAGCGCCGCTGCCGCTGGACCCGACATTGACCTTAC
>JALHOC010000006.1 GCA_022843225.1 Hyphomonadaceae bacterium | reverse complement strand
GCGCGCCAATATCACGGGGGTGGTCATTACGCCGGAAGGCGAGTTTCACGCGTACAACGTCAAATTCGCCAGCCGATTTGTACGGCCCACGGCTTAGGCCGACCGGCAACGTTCGGCGATTCCAGGCCGCCCCGCGTTGCAACTGCTTAGGGCTTGATTGGAGCAGGTCTGCCGGTCGCATATTGTAGCCCATCGGCTGGCCCGTTGCGGCTGCTTGGAGGGTAGGCGTGCGGAGGGCTGTCGGTCTGGACCTAGGCGTTGCAGTTGTCGCCTCGTTTGCTATCGGAGCAACACTGCTTGCCGAGCCACACTTGAGAGAGTGGTTCGCCCGATATTTTGGACCGGTCTGGCCGCCGCTGTGCATTGCTGGGTTGGGTGTCATCGCGCTGTCGGCGGCGCCGCTGCTGAAACGGCACGGTTGGTGGGGCGCGCCGCAGTTTCGCGCCGTGCTCGTGGGCTCGCCCATTGTCCTCGGTTTCGTCGCTTTGATCACGGCAATGGACCTGCTGTTTGGCTTTCCGCCTGACTTGAACGCGCCGCTGCCATGGTCCTTGCTCTACTATCCCGCGATGGGTTTCGCGGCGCAGGTGGCTTTGCACTTGGCGCCTCTCGTCGCGATCGTGTGGTTAGCTCCGGGCTTCGCACGTGCGCGGCCGTGGACGACGATGGCGGCGGCGTCCACGCCGGAGGCTGCACTTCAAATATGGGGTGGTGACAGCGTCATCGCGGCCCTCGTGGCGGTGCATCTTTTGGGATTTGGTATCGCCGAGCTTTACCTACTGCGTAGGTTTGGTTTCCTCGCAATGTATGCGTTTCGGCTGACCTACTATCTTTGGTGGCATATCTTGTGGGCGGCTTGGCGGGCAAACTGACGGCAACTTTCGGCGATTTCTTGCCGGTCGCGTCGCGGGTTCAAACGTCCGCTGTGTGCTGCATTCCAGCCAACGACCGCTCGCGGATTTCAGGGGGATCTGACCAAGAAATGTCCAGGATTGAGCGGCAGCTCGTAACGCCTGGTGCAGGCAGCCTTGGCCAATTCAGAAGTGCGGTCCGTTTATGCCTGGAAGGGGTAAGGCCTTGGTTGGTAATCGCCGGCTTAATGCGCGCTCCTGCATGATGCGTTTCCGAGTGTCGAGATGAAGCTCCATGGCTGAGAGCTCCGATCGCCAGCCCTGTTGGAACAGGAGCGTGTTGCGTCGCACTTCAGTCGCAAGCCCAAGCCGGCGCAACTCGCGCGCCCGCGCCTTCAATGCGCTGTTGAGGTGAGGGTCGCGACTGAGCCTCTCCAGCTGCGCCATGTGGAGGTGCCGCTCGGCATCGAGCTCCCGCTCGATCAGCGCATCGAGCCGTGTAGGCCGGTGCGCCCGGGCTTCGCGCTCCAGCGCTCGGCGCTCGTCATCGCGCGTGCGGTCGCCGAGGCGCTCGGTCGCGAGGTCGCGGGCCAGGTTGCGCAGACCATGCTTCACGAAGTCCCGCGGCAGCACCAACGGCCTCCCGTTCGCCCGCCGGCCCCGAAGTACAATGTGAGTGTGCGGCTTGTCGGTGTCCCAATGATCGACCGCTAGCCATTCGAGCCGGGTTCCAAGGGCGTCCTCGGCGCGGTCCATCACCTCTCGCACATAGGGCTTTAGGTCTTTGAGCTGGCCCCCATTCTCCACGGCAAGAATGATGCGGAAGTGGCGCTTGTCCTCGCGCGCCCAGACCGCGGCACGCGCGGCGCCATCGACGCCTTCTTCGAACGCATCATAGAAGACCTCACGTCTCCCAGATCGCGTGCGCTCCAGATAGTCAGCGTGAGTGCGCAAATGCTGTTCCGGTGCGCGCTCGCGCTTGTTCTCCTCGCGTTCGCGGTTGCGGTCCAATGCGCTTTCCGCCGCCACATCGCGCCGCGCCCCGTCGCGCGCGACATAGCGCATATGCGCTTTCAGCGCCGTCCCGCCGCCTCCGCCATGACCGAAGAAGTGCACCTTTACGACGGCCCGCTGGCGCGAATCGAACATGCCGTTCTTGCTCGCCTTCGCCTCGCGAAAGCCGAAGCGCCGTGCAAGGCCCAGGCGCTGATCGAGCCCGTGTGAGAGCTTCGCGCCGCCGTTGGCGCCGGCGCGCGACTTCTGAACGCGGCCGCGCAATTCGTCCTCGCGCTGTCCCGCGTCGAGCTTCATCACCCGATGCGGAGCAAGGTGTGGAATTGCGTCGCCTGGCCGCTGGAGCGCGCCGCCGCGAAACAATTCATTGAAACTCGAACTGCTCATGAGCGGCTGCTCTCCGCGTCATCGGCCAATGTGGCGCCACATTATCAGTGAAGCCATCACATTGGTTTTTCTCAAGCGCATTCAGGCGCCTGGAGAGACGCGCGCAGCGCGCTTTATCTTGCGTTCGAACTTTTTCTTTTGTTTTGAATCATCTCTGTCGCGCAGATGTTTTCCGTTCGCGCGCGTCGGGAGAAGTCAGTGTTGTAGACCTTCGACCTCAGGCCGCGCCTCGGAAACGCAGACTTACGCTCGCCGCAAGCATGCCGCTGACGAGGATGGCGATTGCCACAGTGATGCCTTCCGCGTCGGCCGAGTGCAGCACCGCAAAAGCGAGTGTCATCACCAATCCGGCGCCAGCCAAGACTTCAGCGGCGATCAGGATCGGACGAGACCGCCGTGTCTGAGCCAGGTCATCGAGCACCAGCATGGCGCAGCAGAGGACACAAAAGCTCGCGAGCAGCGCTATGCCGACCTCCCCTGAAAGCGTGAAGGCGAACCAGCCTGAGACGCCTGCGAGTGCAAGCGGAATGGCGCGCCGCACGCACGAGCCGAGCAGCGGGAAGAGGAGAAGCGCTCCGATGGCAAGGATGATGGGCGCGAGCATAGGGAGATTCTAGGCGCCGTGGCCCCAGCGCTGCAAGCGTCTCCAGACCCCTTCGATCCTCTGGGCGCGAACCGGGCCCCAATAGCGGCTATCGAAGCTGTCGTCCGTGTCGCCCACGAGGAAGACCTCATCCGCTGCTAGCACGCGGCAACCAGACCACGAGGGAAGCGGTCGATTGGCGCCGTCAGTAGTACGTCTGGTGAGCGTTATGTCCGCGCCGACGTGAACCAATGTGGGTGACGCACAGACGCGTGTTCCTCCACGCGCGGCCACGCGCTTGATGAAACGGTCGTCGGCGTCGGCAAAGTCGCGGATCGCCGCATAGCGAGGCGCGACATCGGCAGCGCGCACGGTGACGTAATCTCCAAGCTCCGGGGGCTCATCGGTGCGCCAGTAGAACCCGACCGGGACGCTGGGCGAGGAATTGTACAGCACCACATCTCGGACACGCGTGAAGCTCGCGGCGCAGGCGGCGGCCGCGAGCAACGTACATGCAATGAGCCAGACGTGTCGCATGGGCGCAGTGTGCGACGTTGTCTGGGCACACTCGACCTTCCTCATTCTGGTGGCGGTGAGCTCGCCGTGCTCTCGCCCATAAGGCGCAAGAGGTAATCGGCAGCTGCTTGCGCCTTGCCGGCGGCAGTGAGGAATGCAGAGGGATTTTCCTTCAGCACGCCAAGCCAGTGGTGGATGTAAGCAGCGTGATCTTCGATATGCTCGCTCGGCAAATCGATGACGGCGCCAACGAAGGCGGCGCACAATTCGGCGACCAATTCTTCAAGCGCATAGCCATGATCGCCAAACCGCTTCTGGCCGAAGTCGCGATCGAGTCTTGAAGGATGACGGGTCCAATGCCCGAGCTCGTGCGCGAGCGTGGCGTAGAATTGGGTCGTGTCGATAAAGGCCGCCTTTGGCGGCAATTGTACGTGGTCGGAGGAGGGTGCGTAGAAGGCGCGCGCGCCGCCATAGCGGATGTGGGCCGGTACTTTGGCGAACCGCGCGGCGAACGCGTCCGGCGTCTGCGGCGCGGTGGGCGCGGGCGGGTCGTAACGTCCGTCCAGGCCGTCGATCTGCACGCGATTGAACACGACATAGCCGCGCAGAATACGGCGCAGTTTCATTTCCGCGTCCTCAGCCGCTCCAGTCGCTTGATCTTCGGATTTCAGTTCCTTGTAGAAGACAACGAACGAACCGCGCTCGCCTTTGCGGACTTGCCCGCCGAGCGCCAGCGCTTGCTTGAAGGTGAGCCAATAGGGGGAGGTAAAGCCCGCTTGTTCAGAAGCGGCCCAGAGCGCCACGACATTCATACCGCGATAGGGTTCGCCATTGGCGCGGCGCGGCAAGATGAGTGGCGCGCCGCACGCCTCGTCGCGCCAGGGTTTGGCCCAGGGGCGAACGCCCTGACGTAAGGCGCTTTCGATGGCTTGGGTGACGCGTTGCGCGGGTGAGAATTTTTCGAGAATGGACATGAGACTCGCTCCGTTTGGCCGGGCGGCGCCCGGCGACGGAGTTCGTTCAAAGACGGCGTGCGCGGGCGCCGCGCAGCCTTGGCCCGCAACGTCAGTGGAGGACGGCTCGCAATCGAGCCGTTGCGCGGCGGCCGCGCTCGCCGCATTCACTCAGACGGCGCTGGGGGCCGCCCGGCCAAGCGGAGTAGACGCACAAGATACTCGGGCGAGCCGAAGCCCGCCCGAGCGTTACCGATTACGCGTTCGCGCTCGTATCGGCGCTATTGGCCTTGCGTCGGCTGGGCTTGGACTCAGCGGTCTCTTCTCGCGCCTTGCCGCGCGCCAGAATTTCGACGTCGCCGAAGGGGCCGACCACGAACTCGACCACGTATTTGGTCTGGCCTCGATTGTCTTCGTAGGAGCCAGGACGAATCTGACCGACGAGACGAAGACGCGTGCCTTTCTGGACCTGCGCTTCGATGCGCTCCACCTTGGCGGGGGCGAAGACGGCGACGCGATGCCAGTAAGTCTTTTCGTTCCACTCGCCATTGTCGCGCTTCCAGCGCTCGGAGGTGGCGATCGAGAGGATGGCGATCTTCTTGTCCCCCTTCACGCCCTTGATCTCGACTTTGCCCACGTTGCCGATGATTTCAAATGATGCCTTGTCCATTGCTTGTGCTCCAATGCCTGCGGTTCATTCCGCCGGGGTCGCGTTCGCGACGCCTCAGCACGGGCGGCCGTCGAAGGAGCGCGAGCGTGCGTGGACGCAAGGGGGCTTGGTGCGGCGCGCAGGCTTAGCCGAGCACACGGCCCCTTGCGCCCACGACCTGACGGACGCATGGCGTCAGGCGGACAAGCGAATGCGACCCGGCGAAATGCATCAGAGGGGAGCGCAAGCATGGACGTGCGTGTTCGCAAATAACCGGTCGGGATGGCGGGCGATCACGACGGCGGCGGCGGAAGATCGCATTCCTTGCGCTAGCGCTTCGAGGCGCAGCTCGCAGGTGAGAAAACAGAAGACCGCATGAAGAACGCGCTGCATCGACCGCAGCCAACGCAGCGCGCCTCGGGGAAGTCATTCAGCCGCGATCGATGCAGCCGCGGCTTGGCCTTCGTCTGTGACGACAAGAGCGCCTGCCGGAACAGGCGTGATCAAGAGGTCCGGCAGCCAACCGGCGCCGCCGATCACTTTGGCGACCGCCTTTGCAAGATCGTCGCGCTTCATCTTGGCCCAGGCTTTGAGCTGAAGTTCGCGCCGCTTCGGCGTCTTTGCCGCGATTGACGGCGCATCCGCTGCGATCTGCATCAGCATCGATTTCGGCAGCCGCGACAAGAAGCCGACATCGGCGGACCAATGCGAACGAATGTCGAGATTGACCGCACCCGCAAGGCGATCGGCAAAGCCTTGGAGCGCGGTATCGGCGCTCGTGTGCGCTTCGTGCGCCAGATCGAGCGCGCCGGCGAGGAGAATAGCCAGGGCTTCGAGCAAACGCTCGCGGCTCTGGGCAAGGCACCAATCGAGAAGCTCCGCGTCGCTGCTCGGGAGCGTGGACGTGAGACGCATGCGCGCGTTTTCAAGGGTGTCGGCATCTGCCGCGGCCACGGCGAGCATGGTCAATTCGACGCCGTGCGCACGAGCGTTCTGCAGCGCGGTTTTGACGCCGGCATAGACGATGATGCCGAGGGCCAGATCCGGTGACTGAGATACGGCTTCGCGCAACGCGATCGACCGGGCGGTGGTTAGCTCTCGCGCCAGCGCTTTGGAGAGCTTTGGTCCAGTTGACGCGGGCGTTTGATCGCCGCGATCGGCGGCTTCCGCATCGGGCGCTTGGCCCTCTGGCGCGCGCGCGGCCAGAACGCGCTTGAGTTGGCCCGCATCTGCTTTAGCGACAATCCCATGCGTGAAATGTGCGCGGCCTTCATGGTCGAGGCGCACGATGGTCCCTGCATGGGCGATGAGCTCCTTGTCCCATTGGTCAGTCGCGGCGATGAGCGCTTGGCGCTTGGCTTCGAGCGCTTGGTGTTGGGGCCAGAGCCCATCGTCTTCAATCTCCGGATCGTTGAGTTTGGTTTCGCTGGCCGCGATCTCTGCATCGAGTGCGGCAAGCGCACGCCGCTCGCCGCGCGTCATCGGTCGGCGTGTTGGTTGGATACGCTGACCAGATTGCGCTGTGAGCCGGCCAAGGCCCAGATCGACATCGACCCAACCCCAGCCTTGGGCGATGAGCTCTTCGCGAATCGCTTCCATCCGCGCGTCGGCGAGCCGCGTCATCAAACCGGGATCGGCGACAAAAACGGTATCAGGATCGAAGAGATCGCGGATGAGGGCGCCGCCAGCTTCCTCATATGATTCAAGTCCGACGAAGCGGGGGATGCGATCGCTCGCCTTCATTGCGCCCTGGGTGAGGAGGGCGCGCACTTGGCTTGCTTGCAGGATGGGCTTTCCCAGGGCGCGCAACACCGCGTCCTGCTTGGCGTGGTCGGGTTCGATTGTGAAGGCGCGCGCGGCGTCGAGATTGATCTCACCGCGCCAATAGCTGGCTTTCAGCTTAGGCGAGAGCTGCGCCAATGCGATGCGTTGCTCGACATGCCGCGTGGCGACGCCAAAGCGAGCGGCGATCGCGTCAGTGTCGAAACCCTGGTCGATTAAGGCCGCAAATGCGTCGGCTTCGTCCATCGCATTCATCGGGACGCGGTGGACGTTCTCGGCGAGAGAAGTCTCTGAGGCGCCATCAGGCGCGACGAGATTGCACGGCACCGCGAAGTCGCGGGCGATCTTGCCTTCCTTGGCGAGGCGCTTCAGCGCCGCGTGACGGCGCGCGCCGGCGACGACTTCAAATCGCTGCTCACCGCGCGCTTGCACGGAAAGATTCTGCAAGAGCCCGTGCGCGAGGATCGAGGCTGACAATGCGTCGACATCGGCTTTGCGATCGGTGCGCCGCACATTGGCGGACGATGCGACGAGCTGATTGAGTGGAATGAGTTGAAACGACATTTGGGCATTCCTTGGAAGGAGGCCCGGCGGCGAATGCCGCCGGGGCCCACGCTTTGGCGCGGGCGGCGTGCTCGTCGTTCCGCCCGCGCATGAGGGGCCTTGGGTCCAGGGCGCCTCGTTAGAGGCGAGCGCACGCGCCCCTGGACGCGAGGTCCCGCGCGGGCGATCTTCATGTCCCGCGCCAAAGCGTGGGCGCTGGCTCTCGCCTCAAAAGCGTGAGCGTCAAAGCATCGGAAAATATTCTGGAAAATATCCGCAATGAGCGGCCGCGAGCGCTTGCCAGCGCGGCAATTCTACGGCGGTAGTAGCAACTACAGGTGGTGGTAGGTGTGAGGCGGGAGAAAGGCGATGCAAGCGCGACTCAATTGGTCGTTCGCGGAAATGTGCGAACGCGCTCAATCGGTCGATGAGGTACAAGAGATCTTCATGCGCGAGGTGCGAAGGCTAGGCTTCTCCTACGCCGCTTGCGCCTCGCACGTTGATCCGTTGAACCCTCCAGAGGGGGCGGTGATGATGCTCGATTATCCCCGCCCTTGGGTCGAGCATTTCAGCAACGAGGGCTTAGCCGCTCGCGATCCCATCTTCTTCACGGCGCGCATTCAAGCCTTGCCGTTTCGATGGAGCGATAAGAAGTTTCGGCGTAGATTGGCGCCCGATCAGATCGCGATCCTGAACGCCGCTGCTGAAGCGGGGCTTCGCGATGGCTTTACGATCCCAATTCATGCGCCGAATGCTTTACCAGCGTCGTGTTCGCTGGTGATCGGTCCTGACGACATTGATCCGCTCAGCCCAGGCCAAGCTCATTGGTATGCGGTTTATGCGCACGAGACGGTGCGGCGTCTGTTGCTCAAGCTCGCGGTTACGCGCCCACGCTTGCTCACCAAGCGCGAACGCCAATGCATCGAACTGATCGCACGCGGCAAAGGCGATTTCGAAATCGGCGTTATCTTGGGCATCAGCCAACACACGGTGCACAACACGGTTCGCCGCATCATGCGCAAGTATGGCGTCGTCAGCCGGATTCAGATGTTCGCGCGCGCGCTCCGCGACCGCGAAATCCTGATCGAAGACGTGGCCGACTGACGCGCCGAGTCACGGTTGGACGGACCCGTCAAGAGGCACGGACGTGCCTCTTTCGCCTGGAACGAGAACGCGCAAATCCTCGCGGCGCTTTGAGACCGAGGAGTTGCGCCATGATCCACATCGTCACCGCTGAGAACCGCCACCTCTTCCGCCACGCGCTGATGGAGATGCACGTGCAACGGAAGCGGGTGTTCATCGATGAGCTCGGCTGGCGGCTCAATGACGAAATGGGGATCGAGATCGATTCCTACGACGCCGAAGATGTCGTCTATCTGATCGAGGCCGACGATGCGCGTGCGGCGGTCACCGCCTCGGCGCGCCTTCTGCCGACGGTTCGGCCGCACCTTTTGAACGAAGTGTTCTCTTGTCTATGCGAGGAGCCGCCGCCGAGCGGCCCGCGCGTTTGGGAAGCGACCAGGTTTTGCCCCGCGCCGGGAACACCGCGCGGACCCGCGCGCCACGAACTCCTGCTGCGCATGATCGGCGCGATCATGGAGACGGGCCTGCTCTTTGGGATCGAGCGCATCACCTATGTCGCAAGCGCAGCCCTCGCACCGCTAGCTGAAGGCGCGGGTTGGAGCGTCGCGCCGCTTGGCGCCGAGAAACGCGTCGGTCGTGAGAAGCTGCGCGCCTATGTCGCCGACATCGATTCCAGCGGCTTGAAGCGCGTCCGCGAAGCGCTTGGCGCAACAGCGCCTTTGACGCGCTTTACCCCTGGCGCGCTGGCGCGCGCAGCCTAGCGAAGGAGAACACCCATGAACGTGATTGATCTGCCTTCTCGCCAGAGTGCGCACTCGCCAGTGCGCGGCGACGTCGATCGGCTTGAGCGTGATGGTTATCTCATTCTGGAGAATGTGCTGACGCCGTCGCAGGTTCGCCAGCTCGTCCAAGAATTGGAGCCTTGGCTGCGTACAACGCCGCGCTGCGAAGGTGATTTCTACGGCTGGAAAACGACGCGCGTCGGCGGGCTCTTGTCGAAGGCGCCATCGGTGCAGCACTTGGTGCTGGAGCCGCGCATTCTGGCCATCGCCGAGGCGCTGCTCTCCGCGCAATGCGATTGTATCCAACTCAATCTCACCCAAGCGACCAGGGTGCATCCGGGTGAGCGCGCCCAGGCGCCGCACCGCGATGAAGAGATGTGGCCTGCCGACAAGCAGGGGATGGAATGGCTTTTGAATGTGATGTGGGCGGTCGACGACTTCACCGAAGAGAATGGTGCTACCCGCATTTGGCCCGGATCGCACTTAAGCGAGCTTGACCGCAATGTTGACCCGAAGAATGCGATCGCCGCGGCGATGCCGGCGGGCTCGGCGCTTCTCTTCCTCGGCTCGCTGACCCACGGCGCTGGCGCCAATCGAAGCCTTGCTGCGCGCACTGGAGTCATCGTCAGCTATTGCCTCGGTTGGCTGAAAACCTACGAGAACCAATTTCTCGCCTATCCCCGTGACGTCGCGCGCTGCTTTCCCGAGCGGCTGCAGCGTCTCCTCGGCTATCAGATGCACCGGCCAAATCTGGGCGGCTGGGAGGGCCAGGATCCGATCCGTTATCTCGATGACGATCGCACGCCTTCGCCGCACATCGATGCGCTGACGCCGGAGATCGCCGAGCAATTGCGTGCGCTCTATCAAGAGCAGGAGAGCGCCGGCGGCTGATGGCGGGAGAAACAGGCGTCACCGAACGCGTCTATGCGACGTTGCGAGAGGCCATACTTAGTGGGTCATTGCGCGCGCGGGAGCATCTGGACATCGAGACCCTTGCCGCGCGCTTGCAGGCGAGCGCAACGCCCGTGCGGCATGCGCTCGCTGTGCTCACCGTTGAAAGATTGGTGAAGCTGACGCCGGGCAAAGGCTATTCGGTCGCGTTCTGGAGCGAACGGGAGCTTTCGGTGCTTTATCTGTGGCGCGGTCAGCTCGCGGCCTTGGCGAGTGCGGCCTACGAGG
The DNA here is from genome assembly GCA_022843225.1 of Hyphomonadaceae bacterium. Taxonomy (GTDB): domain Bacteria; phylum Pseudomonadota; class Alphaproteobacteria; order Caulobacterales; family Aquidulcibacteraceae; genus Vitreimonas. Next base: position 74,118 of record JALHOC010000006.1, on the reverse strand, counting down.
TGCGTCCGTTACCAAGCAATCTGAACAAGCGCCCCTATGTGGAAGCGCTGGCGGGTGTCTTTACGCACATTGAAGAAGGCCGCCACGGCGAACTGGCGCGCGCGATCGCGGCAGCGGACGCGCGCCTCACTTTGGCGCGGGCCGCGGAGCCCGAAGTGCTGGAGCGGATAAGCGCGCATTTGAACGATCTCATCGGCGCGTCGCAACAGAGTAGGGCGAAGCTTCAGGCAGCACTTCGCCGTCATTTCAAAATGCGTGTGCGCGAAGCGGGCCGCATTCGCGCCCGCGCCGGCTTGGCCGCTCTGCCGCGCAACGGCGAATAGCCTTCAAGATATTCACAGAGATAGTCCACCTGATCTGCAGCGCCGCTGTCATGCTTCTCGTCGTTCGGCTTTCCGAACATGCAAGGAGTAAAGCAATGCGTGAAGACCAAACTCGCGATGAATGCATCACCGAACTCGGCGACGCGACCGCGCTGACCAAGGGCGAACGGCTCGAACAATCGATCGAAGCGCTCACGGTCCCCGACAAATACGACGTCGGCTGAGCGACGCTGTCTGTCCGGCCGCACGAGGCCGTGCGGCCGGGCGTGATCGACGCCCGCAATTTTGTCTCCTTCAATCAGGACACCACATCATGAACGAACGTGACGAGACCGAGGACTTGGTCGTTCTCGGCGACGCGACCGCTCTCACCCTTGGCGAATGGATGCCGGGCGGCATGGAAGGTTTCGTGCATCCCGACTTCTATGATGCATGACGCCGTCGAGTTCGGGCGCCGCACAGCGCCCGAACTTTTACACTGGGCCGCGCATGTGCGTTGGGCGGTCGAGAACGATGTGCTCTTCGTGTTGGACCTGCGCTCTGACGCATATCTCTCCGTGCCGATGGCCAAGCTGGAGACGCCAGGTTTGGCGCGTCAGCTGGACGAGCGCGGATTGCTTCGACCTGCAGGCGATCCGTCACTTCCCGAACTCAGACGCATGCCCAGTCGAGACGGGAAAGGGCTTTGGTCTTTCTGGCGCGCCGCGCTTTGGGCCCGCAACGTCATGAAGCGGCGTACGCTCGATCGCGCGACGACTTTGCTCCAAGGCGCTGATGACGCCGCTGCCGCTGGCGCACGCGAACTCGTCGTCCGATTTCAAAGATGGCGTCCGCTCTATCCGCGCGCGGCGTCGTGCCTGTTTGATTCGCTGGCGCTCGGCCGATTTCTGTGGAGCGCGGGCGTGCGGAGCAATCTCATCTACGCCGTGCGCGGCGGACCGTTCTCAGCCCATGCCTGGCTTGAGATCGGCGGCGTCATCATAAACGACGATCCCGAATATTGTGCGGGGTTTACGCCGATGCGCGGCGCATGACCGCGCTCATCGCCTTCAAATACACAGTGGGCGATTACAATGGCCGCAAGCTCGCGGAGCGCTGCGTCGATGTCATGACGCGGGATGGCGCATGGACGATGGCGGTGAATTACCGCGGTCTTCGCCTGCTTGCTCGTTCTGATGCACGCGACGTCGATGCAATCGTGCTGCCCGGCGACAAAGGCCTTGTGAGCGGCATCCTTTTCGAGCGCCGGGAAGGGGGCGATCGCCGTGTGTACGAAGTTGATAGCGCTGCGGTCAGCGCGTGGGCCGCCAGCGATGGCCAAGCGCTCGTCGAGAATTATTGGGGGCCGTACCTTGCCGTCGTCAGCGATTCTGAGCGCGACCGCGTCCTGATCTTGCGCGATCCGCTCGGCGCGCGCGCATGCTATTTCGCGGAATTGCCCGGTGTGCATGTGATGTTCACGGACGTCGCCGATTGGGCGAAATTGAGCTCACTCACGATCGATGACGCCTATATCGCGCTCTTCTTGCGCCACACCCGCATTGAAGGCGCGCGCACTGGGCTCCGTGGTGTGCCTGAGGCGATACCCGGCGTGCTCTATCATTGGGAGCGCAGCGGGCCGGCGCAATCGGTGGCGTGGGCGCCGTGGCCGCCGGCGCGAGAAGCCGCTATCTTCGATTTCGACGAAGCGCGCGCTGCGCTGCGCAGAAGCGCGGAAGCGGCCGCCAGCGCATGGGCGCATGCCGACCTGCCGATTGTTCACCGGCTCTCCGGCGGCTTCGATTCGAGCGCGGCCCTCGCGTGCTTGGTGCGATGTGGCGCAACCGACATCGTTTGCGTCAATGAGCGCCCGTTCAATGTGCCTGAGGGAGACGAGTTCGACGCCGCGTCGCGTACGGCCGCGCATGTGGGCGTTAGGCTCCATGGTCTGACATTTGACGCCGCCGCCGCTGACTATGCCGCGATCCAGCGCGCGCCGGCGACCGCGAAGCCTTCGCCGGCCGACATGGCGTTCGCTAGTAATGAGATCGCCAGCGCGCTCGACCAAGAGCGGGTCTCGGCGCTGACATCGGGGCAGGGCGGCGACCAAGTGTTCTCGCGGCGTCCCTTGACGGATGGCGCCACCGACGCCCTTCGCGATGGCAGGCCGTGGTCTGAGATCAGACGCATCCTTTGGGAAGAGGCTCGTCTCAGCGGCAAGCCGCTCTCAGAGATTGCCGGCAAATCCTGGCTGGGGCTGGTGCAACCTCAAGGCCGGCGTGTCATTGCGCTGTTGAACACGCACACGGATGCTAAGGACGGCGACCCAAAAGCTGCGCTTGCGTATCAGCTTACGCATCCTTGGCTCAGCGACATCGATCATCGTGGCCCAGCGCGCACCTATCGCGCGCTCAATCTGTTGGATCTCGCCTTCTATCAGCGGCCGACGCCCGCGTCGGCGCACAGCGTTGCGGCGCCCGTTTTCGCGTCGCAGCCCGTTGTGGAGACAATTCTGCGCATACCTCCGTACGTGATGCAGCATGGAGGAATGACCCGCGCGCTTGCGCGCGCTGCGTTTGCCGACCTCCTGCCGCCTGCGACATTGGGGAGAACCCGCAAGGGTGACACGACGCGCCACTTTCGCCGCGCGCTCGACAACAACCTCGACTATCTCCGCGCGTTTTTGCCCGATGGCGAGTTGGTGCGCCGCGGCATTCTGGATCGTAGCGTGTTGGAGGAAGATCTCAAAGCGCCGGAGGGGCGGGCGTTGTTTCGTCTCTCGGCCGCGCTTATCGCTGAGTCCTGGATCGCGCGCATCAAGGCGCTGCCTCCGCCGTCGGAGCAGCTTGTCTGAGCGCGCGCCAGCGGGCGATGCGTTCGCCGTCACGCGGATCCTCGACCTCCACGCCGCGCAGCCAAAAATCGATCCAGGCCATGCCGCGTTCTTGCGATGCGACCACCTGAAGTGGGCGCCATTTCAAATGATAGGCGTCCGGATAGAGATACATCTCCGTCGGCGTGCGTTGTTCGCGCAAGCGAACGTAGAGCTCCATAGCGCCCATCGCCTCGCTGTGGCCGATATTGAAGAGCAGCGGCGTGTCGATGGCGGACGATTGTTCGCTAATGGCGTTGGCGCTCCACCATGAGCGCCAGGGCTCCGATTGTGTCCATGGGACAATATCGCCGTAGCGGCGAAGATACGCACGAAGCGTCTCGGATTGGAGCCACCAAGCCGAACGCTCTGACGGATGCGTCGAGACAATCGCGGCGGCGAAATGACGGCGCAAGAGCGCACGGTAGAGCGTTTCCGAGCCATCGCTCAAGCCCGTGATGGCGATACGCTGCGGGTCGATCAATCCGCGGCGCTCAAGACCTGAGAGAAACGCGTCGAGCGCCTCTCGCTTCATCCGGTCTTCTTCGTCGCTCAAATTCTGTTCGACGAAGTAGGTATCTGCATCCACCTGCGTTTGACGGACGAGATCGTCCGGCCGCTCGACGCTCAACACGAAATAGCCGCGCGCCGCATACGGGTAGATCGGATAATCGCCCCCAGTGCCGCCGCGCAAGAAGCCGTGCGAGCGATATTGAACGATAACGAGAGGGTAGCGTCGCCCGCGGCGGTATCCGGCTGGATAGACGAGGTGGGCATAGGATTCGAGGCCGCGCTGATCGGTGAAGTCGATCCGCTCTACCCGGGGCCGCGGGAAGCGCGACCAGGACGGATTGGCGTTATAGAGAACGCGTCTCGCCCCAGTGCTTGGATCGACGGCGATGAGCTCACGCGGCCGCCAAGTAGATTCGCGCAGGCAATAGATTTCTCGCCCAGCAACACAGGCAAGCCGGTCCTGATCGAGCGGCAAGTGGCGCAGGGCGCCCGTCTCAGGGGTCCAAATGACGATGCCGGTCTCAGTGCGCGCGAAACCGGAGAAGCGCAGGAACGCGACATCGCCATTCGCCAGCAACATGGGGCTGCGAATGTCGCCCTCGCACAGACCTGTCGAACAGCGCAAAGTCTGGCCATCGCGATTGACGCGCACTTCGCGCGGCGGCGCTTGCACGGCCGGCGCTCCCGGCTGAGGCGCAATCACGGGCAGAAGCGCGTTTTCTGTAGCAACGAGTGCTGCCCGCACGGTCGCGTCAACCGCCTCAACACCGCCTGAAGCATCGACCACCACGCTCCGCACATCGCCGCGCGGCATGCGATTCAAACTGAAGATCGGAGAGAACCGATCGTCGGCGCGATAGCCGAAATCGGCGTCTTGCTCTTCTTCATGCGCCAAAGCGGCGCGCGGCGGGCCCATATCGACAAGGAGTCGACCGTCGGAGAGCCACTTCAGATTGGTGACGTCGCCATCGAGCGGCGTCAATTGTTCGGCGCGGCCGCTATCGATGTGCGCACGCCAGACTTCCGCGCGGCCCTCACGCTCGGCGATGAAGGCCACCCATTCTGAGTCGGGCGACCAGACGGGCGTTCGGTCGGCAGGGCCGCCAGTGCGCCGCCCATCCGAGGCGTGACGTATGAAGCCGCCGCCGTCGGCGATTGGGCGCGGCTGGCCGCCTCGCGTTGGAACGATCACGAGCGTGTAGTCGTAATCATTGCGCGCAAGATTGGCGCGTCGCTCAAACACGGCGATGCTGGCGCCGTCGGGCGACAGCGCCAATTCGCCGTGCACGGTTCCCAAATCGACGAGGCCGATCAGATCCTCGATGGTGGGACCGGCCACGCGCCCTGGGGGATGCGCGTGGCCGGCGGGGGAGACGCAAGCCAACAGGGCCGCGACAAGGACGAGACGCCTCACCATGTCCTACGCAGCTCGATGCTGACGAAGCGGCCGATGCCAGAGGCGTTTTGAGAATCGAAGGCGTAGCCGATCGGGTTGTTCGCGAACGGCGGATCTTCATCGAACAGGTTCTGCACATTGAGTGCGATCTGCAGCCCAGGCGCGCCGTCCTCGCGCCATGTATGCGCAAGTCGCGCGTCCCACGTCACCCATTCATCGATCTCGCGATTGGGGGTGCTGATGTTGTCGCGATAATCATCAACGTAGTTGACGGCCGCGAGCGCCGACCAGCCTTCGTGGCTCCACGACACGCCAGCGCGGCCGCGCAGATCAACAGGATTGAAGATCGTATCGCGCAAATCGAGCGGCGCCGCGGCGGGCGTGGCGCGCCGTTCATGCTGAAGCAGGAATGACGCGTTGGCGAACCAGCGCAATTGCCCAAATGCCGTGTCGTGCGTGTAGGCGGCGTTGAGATCGATGCCGCGCGTGCGTTGCGTCGCTAGGTTGACCAATCGGCCGTCCCAGATGACCTCGATGCCATCGGGCGGCATCGCGCCGACGACTTGATTGGCGAAGCCGAGATAGGCGGCGATCTGGTCCGCCGTCGGATTGCGGATGAAGACGCCCTCAAAGCCAGCAGGATTCGCGAGCGCCGCCAGCACGCTCCCGGCGTTGCCGATGCGATCGACGAAATCGATGTCGAAATAGGTGGCGCCGAGCTCAAGCCCGGTAAGCCAAGATGGATTATAGTCGAAGCCTGCGGTCCACGTCGTCGCTTGCTCGGGTTCGAGAAACCGATTCGAGCCGCCCAGAAGCAGCACGCCGGTTGAACCGTTCGTCGCGAACGGGTCTTGCGTCGGCGTCGCTGTAGAGAGCGTGCCGACCGTATTGCCGAGCATTTGCTGGAATTGGGGCGCCTTGAAGCTTTCGCCCCAAGTTGCACGCAGCGCAAAATCTTCCGACCAACTCCAGCGTACGCCAATCTTCGGTACGGTGGTCGCCTCGAAGTCGCTGGGCGCCTCGTGCCGCAGGGAGAACGACAGCGTGAAATCACGCACAAGCGGCACGCCGTTCTCGGCGCCGATGATCGGCGCGAACAGTTCCGCGAACACCGCGTCGGTCGTTCGATCTCCAGGCAGGAAGGGCGCCGTGCTGGTGATTCCGCTCGGTCGGCGCTGGCGGCTGTAATATTCGAACGTCTCGCGCCGGCGCTCAATCCCGACAGCGGCCCGCAACGCGCCGCCCCACAATGTCCAAAGTGGGCCATCGGCGCGCATCGAGAACGTCGTGATGTCGGTGCGGCTGCCGTTTAGAGATTCATAGGTGATGCCTTCGAGCACGCCTGGGGCGCTGTTCGAGCCATCGGCAAACGGATTGAACGCGGTCGCCACGTTGGAGCTGGCGAGCGCGGCGTTGAGCGTGCCGGAATCATAGATGTTTCCTTGAACGCTGTCGTCGGCGTGTTGGGCGAAGCCGAAATTGGCTTCGATCTGCCAGTCGCGCGGCAATGGGTATTGCGCGCCGAGCACAGAACTCAAAGCGCGCGCCCGCGTGTCGTACCAAGTGGGTCCGAGGTCCGCGTCGAGATTGTAGGCGATGATGAGATTGCCTTGGCCCGGAAAAAGCCCGTTGAGCTGACGATAATAATTGCTCTCTGGCACGGTAAGATTGGCGTTGAGTTGGCGCGAATAGGCGAAGGCCGTGCGCTCGCTGGCCAAGAGTTCCGCGCTCAAGGTAAGTGCGCCAAGCTCCTGGCGCGCCGCCGCGAACACAGAATGGCTTTCCTGATCGGGCAGGAGCGATTGACCTTCGGTGCTATTCTGAAAATTGCGCACCCCGACCAAGAGGTCAGTCTGCGACAGCGATGTGCCGTCCTGGCCTTCCGGGATCGCCAGCACGACATTGGTTGCGCCAATGCGCGTGATGTTGCCTGGATTGGAAGATGTGCTGGAGAAATTGGTCCCACCCCAGGGGCGCAGATCGGAATCTGAGGTAAACCACCGATCGGCCGCCAGAAGATCGCTGCGATGGCGATACTCGTAGCCAGCCATGATCGAGCCGCCGCGCCATGAGGCGCCGAGCAATTGCGAGACGCCGATGTCTTCAGGCCCGCCTTGCGTCGCGCCACCATAACGGAGCGCCGTTTCAGCGCCCTCGAAATCGTCGCGTAGGATGATGTTGACGACGCCGGCGACGGCATCGGCGCCGTACGTAGCTGACGCGCCATCGGCCAAAATCTCGACGCGCTCAACGGCGGAGACCGGAATGGCGCTGACATCCACAAAATTGCCGAAACCGGCAGGGGCCAAGCGGCGGCCATTGACCAAGGTCAGCGTCGCATCCGAGCCCAAACCACGCAGATCGACGGTCGAGCCAAAGCTGACATTGCGCCGCGAGTCCGATGCGCCGAGCTGTGTCGCCTCTCCTTGCGACCCTGGAAAGTTCTGCGGCAGTGTCGAAACGACATCGGCGACGGTTGAACGACCGGTCTCCTCGATGCTCTCACGGTCCAATGTGAAGAGGTTCGAACCTGCCGGGACCGCGCCGCGAATCCGCGTCCCGGTCACGATAATTTCCTCGTCCAACGCACTCTCATCTTCGGCGTACTGGGGGCGGGGAGGCTCCGCCAGTACGATCTGGTCGCCAATGATCTCGATCCTTGGCGCGCCAGGCGGCAGTATTTGCGCCAAGGCCGCCTCCGCGGTGAAGCGTCCATGGAGCGGACGTGAGGTGAGTCCGGAGACGTCATGCTCAGCGAAGAGGACCTGCAGTCTTGATTGTTCGGCGAAACGCATGAGCGCCGCGCCAAGCGGCTGGGCGGGAATATCGTACGTTGCCGCTGCGCTGCTCTCACGCTCCGCGCGCGCGGGCGTTTGCGCTTGCGCGACGCTTGTCAACGCAAATCCAGAGACAGACGCCAGCGCAAGAGCCAGCGCCGAGCGGGCGCCATGGCCGCGTGTGTTGTGATTGTTGGTCCCCATTATACTCCCCTTTCGGCGTCTGATCGCGCCGTCGCAGGGAGAAAGACCGTCGAGCCGCCAAAACCCCGCAGGCGCGCCGGCGGCCGTTCAAGGAGGGGATGCGAGCGGCGCCAGCCGATGAAGACGCGCGGTCGCCTCTTTGGGGAAACAGCGTTCAGCGGCCTACAACCAGGGGTATTGCCCGGGCGCGTGCGCGTCCTATAGTGGGCGCGAGGCTGCGGGCGGGCCCGACCATGCGTCGCGTGTCATTCGTCGAGGCGAACAAGAACGTCATCTCCAAACCGGAAGATGCGCTTCTCATCGCGCCGCGCGCCAAGCGCTTCACCCAAGCCAGCGATAGTTTTGTGTAGGAGCGGGCGATGGCCGATCAACGCGGGCGTCACGCGGCGTTCTTGGTGAAGTCGAAATCACCGACATTGGCGGGACGCGTATCGTTCGGCGCACACAGCGCCGAGGTGTCGAGCGAGCGGCTCATGCCCAGCATCGAACCGAAGACGCGGCGAGAGGCATGGAGCCGATTGGAACTCGACGGGGAGCGCAGTGTCGGCGAGCTCTGGGACATTGCGCACGCTTTGACCACCGAAGGGTTTGGCGTCGCCGGAACGGAGCGTCCGAGCTTTGTCGAACCCGATCTCGACCAGCAATGGATTACAGGAGAATCGCTGGAAAGCGGCTTCTCGTTGGCGAAGGACTGCGCCCAACACGATCCGTTCGATTCCCGATATCCAAACGGCGGCGACGCCAATTGGTTCACTTCCGCCGCGTACACCGATCTCGCGAGCGCGCGCGCACTGTCGCGCACGACCCAGGCCAAGGTCCGCATCGCGCAGCTTGATACCGGGCTTGATCTAGAGCACGCGAGCTTGCCTGCGTTGCTCGATCTCACGCTGGCGCGAAACTTTCTCGACGATCAGCCAGAAGGCGATGTCACCGATCGAAAGGACGGTCTTCTCGCCAATTTGGGCCATGGCACCGGCACAATCGGCATTCTGGCCGGCAAATGGCCAGGTGCAGGTGATCTAGGGGGGGCGCCCGGCGTGCATGTCGTGCCGCTGCGTGTCGCCGACGCGGTGGTCTTATTCAAGAATAGCGCGATCGCGAAGGCGCTTAATTATGTGCACGCGTTGAACGTCGCTGGCGCGACGCCGGTTCACGTCATCACCATGAGCATGGGTGGGCTTGCATCCAAAGCCTGGGCCGAAGCGATCAACGCGCTTTATGAGCAGGGCGTCTTCATCGTCACAGCGGCGGGCAATAATTACGGCAATCTGCCAACGCGGAATATTGTCTATCCAGCGCGTTTCCGCCGTGTCGTCGCTGCTTGCGGCGTGATGGCGGACGGTCGCGCCTATGCAGACCTGCCGCTCACCATGATGGCGGGCAATTACGGTCCGTCGAAGAAGATGAAGACGGCGATGGCCGCCTATACGCCCAATCTTCCTTGGGCGCGCATCGGCTGCGCCAGCACAATCGACCTTGATGGCGCGGGCACCTCTTCGGCCACACCGCAAATTGCGGCGGCCGCGGCGCTCTATATGGCCAAGTACGAAACGCAACTCGCGGCTCTTCCCGAAGCCTGGATGCGGGTGGAAGCGGTGCGCCAAGCTCTGTTCGAGACCTCCGAACATGGTGGGAGCTTCGATGCGAAGCGCCTGGGCCGCGGAATGTTGCGCGCAGCGCGTGCGCTCGCGCAAAAGCCGGCGGCGGCGTCCGCTCTTGCCCAAGAGGAGCGCGACACTGTTTCATTCGCGGCGTTGCGTGTGCTCACTGGTTTGGGAATCGCTGGCGATGACCCTCGCCAGGAGATGCTTGAGCTTGAGGCGCTGCAATTGGCGAGCGTTGGCGCCACCGATGAAATCGGCGTGGAGGATCCGGCAGGCGATGATCTGACGCCTGGGCAAGCGCGGCGGGTCGCTGAATGGTTGTTGGCGCAGCCGCGTGCCTCGCGCGCGCTGCGTGCGCGTCTTGAGAATGCTCTGGGGCATGGCGCGCCTGCGCAGGGCGCTGCAAGTGCGCTCAAGACAAGTCAAGCGGCGCCGGGGTCGCGGATGGATGTCGTCGCCCGTCCGCCAGCCTTGGAGCGCGCGCCGCCTGCGCCACACATGCGCAGTTTGCGTGTGTTTGCACGTGATCCGTTGGCTGGAACCAAGCTCGAAACTTTGGCGACGAATGAAGCGCTCGTGCAGGTCCCGTGGGAGCCCAGCCTCGAACCTGGCCCCGTCGGCGAGTATCTGGAAGTGGTGGATGTCGATCCGGCGAGCGGACGCGTCTATCCGCCGGTCGATCTCAACCATCCGCACCTCTTGGTGCAGAATGGTCTCGCTCCCAGCGAGGCCGATCCGCATTTCCATCAGCAGATGGTCTATGCGGTGGCGATGAAGACGATCGGCCATTTCGAGAAGGCGCTCGGTCGAAGCGCGCTCTGGGCGTCTGAGTTCGATCGCCAGTCCAACACGACGGCGTTCGTGCGGCGCCTGCGCGTCTATCCGCACGCGTTGCGCGAACAGAACGCCTATTATAGTCCGGCGCGGAAATCGTTGCTGTTTGGCTATTTCTCAGCGCAAGGCGACGATGTCGGCGACAATATGCCAGGCGGGACCGTCTTCACCTGCCTCTCGCACGACATCATCGCCCATGAGACCACGCACGCTCTACTTGATGGTCTGCACAGCCGCTTCCGGGAAGCGACCAATCCGGACGTCCTCGCCTTTCATGAAGCGTTCGCGGACATCGTTGCGCTGTTCCAGCATTTTTCCATGCCAGAGGCGGTGCGCGCCGCTGTCGCCAAGACACGCGGCGATCTCCGCGCCGCAAGCGACCTTGGGCGCCTTGCGGTTCAGTTCGGGCAAGGGATTGGCCGTTACGGAGCGCTCCGTTCGGCCATTGGCGAATATGACGCCGAGGGCGTGTGGCGCGCAAATCCTGTCAGCCGCAACGATTACGCCAACGCCACGGGCTCGCATAAACGCGGCGCCGTACTCGTGAGCGCTATCTTCGACGCCTACATCAAGATCTACGAGAAGCGTGTCGCGGAATATATGCGCCTTGCCACCAATGGCACGGGCGTGTTGCCACCCGGCGCGATCCCTGCGGACCTCGTCAATGTCCTGGCAGGGGAAGCCGCGAAGATCGCGGGCCAGATTCTCAATATCTGTATACGCGCGCTCGATTATTGTCCCCCCGTTGATCTGAGCTTTGGTGAATATCTGCGGGCGCTCATCACGGCGGACAGAGACGTGGTGCCTGACGATCGGCGCACCTACCGCGTGGCCTTCATCGATGCCTGCCGTAGTCGCGGCATCTATCCTGCGGGCGTTCGCAATCTCTCGATCGAGAGCGTCTGCTGGCAAGGGCCGGACGTGGCTTTTGATCCCGCCCAGATCCGAACGGAACTGTTGCCCCATATCAAACTCACCTGGGGCATCGGGGCGGATCGGCTTGAGGCCTTCATGGCGTCGCGCTCGAACGCAGCGATCTTCCACAAATGGCTGATGGACAAGAGCCGTGTCAGCGAAGATCAGATTCGCTGCCTGGGCCTCAACCGCGAACACGCTCGCAGAGTGTGGGCCGTGAACGGCCGCAAAGGCAAACTCTCAGCCATCGAAGTGCATTCGCTGCGGCCGTCGCGAAAAGTTGGACCTGACGGGCAATCTCGGGTCGATCTGGTCGTGGAGATCACACAATCGTGGACGCCCGATGATGATAAGAGCGTCAAGCATCGTGGCGGCTGCACGATCCTGATCGGTCAGGACGGTCAATTGCGCTACGTGGTGCGCAAGCGCGTCGCCAATCCCCAGCGTATTGCCGACACAGAGACCGCCATGCGGATCGAGAGTGAAGCGGGTGATCCGCTCTCGCCCTACACGCCCCGGCCCCGTGAACGTGACGAACCGTTTGCGCTTTGCCATCGGGAGGGATGAAGATGGCCAAGAAAGCCAAAGCCAAAAGCAAGACCAGAAAGAGCGCAAAGACGGCCAAGGCGGCCAAGCGCGCGCCCAAAGCCAAAGTCGCCAATAACCGATCGCGCCCTTCGGCACGCCGCGCACGCGGCGCCGCCGGCGGCGCGCGTGCGCGCGTGCGCATGTATCGGCCAGGTCTCGGCGATTGCTTCCTGGTTTTTTTGCCGAAGGAGGACGGCGGCGACTACAAAATCCTTATCGATTGCGGTGTGATCCTTGGGACAAGCGACGCCAAGGCGCGGATGCAAGCGATCATGGCGGACATCGCTGAGGCGACTGGCGGCGTGATCGATCTCTTGATTGGCACGCACGAGCACTACGATCATTTGTCCGGCTTTGTGCAGGCAGCTGACGAGTTTGGACAAATCGACGTCGCGGAGGTTTGGCTTGGCTGGACCGAGAACCCGCGCGACGCCAAGGCGCGGAGCCTCGTCAAGGAGCGCCAGGCGCTGGTCGCAGCACTTCGTCTTGCCGAGCCAAGGCTCCGCCTCGCCGGCGATGGCGAGCGCGCCGAAGAGGTGCAGGAATTGTTGAGCTTCTTTGGCGCGGCTGGCTCGACGGCGGATGCGCTCGACGCCGTGCGCAAGAAGTCGAAGAATTTGCATTACAAGAAGCCAACCGACGCGCCGACCACGCCCGAGGGTACGAAGGCGCGTATTTTCACGTTGGGACCGCCTATCGACACAGCGATGATCCGCCGCTACGCGCCATCAAAGAGCAATCCGGAGACCTATGAGATTGCGCGCAACGCCACCTTTGCCGCGGCGTTTGAGACCGGCGCGGGCGGGGGCTTTCAGCCCTTCGACGATCGATATGCTCTGGCGTTGGACGCTTCGCGCGGCGAACCTTTCTTCCAGCGCCGCTATTGGGAAGCGTCACCGCCTCCAACGCCTGAGCAGATCTGCGGCGAAGTGCTTGATCGCTTCGACAATGCGCGCCGGCGCATTGACAGCGCTTGGCTCGAAGCCTCGCCTGAAATGGCGCTGAAGCTCGATTCCGCAACCAACAATACGAGCCTTGCGATCGCCATCGAGCTCGACGACGGCGATGTGCTGTTGTTCGCAGCCGATGCGCAGGTCGGCAATTGGCTCAGTTGGCATGATTTGGAATGGGAAATCGATGACGATGACAAAGTGACCGGACCCTCACTCATCGAACGGACAATTCTCTACAAAGTCGGTCACCACGGCAGTCACAATGCGACATTGCGCGAACGCGGATTGGAGATGATGCAAAATCTCGAAATCGCGTTGCTGCCGGTCGATAAGGCGATGGCGATGAAGAAGAAGTGGGGGAAGATGCCGTTGCCGAGTCTTCTCGAAGACCTCGAAAATCGCGCCTCGAAGTTCGTGCTCAGAACCGACGAAGAAGCGCCGCGCGGCTCCGGTGTCGTCGCTGACCCCAACGGACTCTGGTGGGATATTCCGATCTAAGCCAACTCCGGTGAGGGCCGATGCGTGACTTCTTCGACTTCGATCCCGAGCGCGGATGGGAGGAGCGTCCTCCGCGGCGCGTCCTTGCAGTGCTGGCCGGCGAGGAGCGGCCGGATGAAGGGCCAGCGCTCCGTCATTTTGAGGCGATCGACGCCGAGTTCGTTCTCGAACAAGCCTATGGATATGCTTGGTCCGCGCCCGAAGGCATGCCTTTGTCGGTGCTGGAATATGAAGCACGGCAGGGCGATCCGCATTTGCTGGCCACCGCGCCCGAAGGCGTCGTGCTCGATATTCGATTCGATGATGCGCTGCGCGATGTCGCACTGAGGCAATACTTTAATCTCTTCGGCGCAGCGGCGCTGCGCGGCGTCGCCCATGCGGTTCCTGTTGATGCTGGGACTGGGCGACGCATTCTGGCGTCGCCGCCCGAAGACGCCTTCCCGTCGGCTTCAGAGCATCGCATCGAAGAGGCGCTTGCCAGAACGGACGCACACGCCGACATGGCCGCGATCTATGATGTGGGGCAGGGCAGCTGCAGCGCTATCTTGGAGGCGAGCGCCAACCCCTGCCTCTATTTCGACTTCGGCGGCGGCGTGCTGCAAAACACGCGGACTTATCCCGACGCGCTGCGGCATCTGTGCATGACGCGAAAGCCGACGATTATCATGTCGCATTGGGATTGGGATCATTGGTCGAGCGCTATGCGCTCGCAAGGCGCAGCACTTGCCGCCAATCTTGAAGGGACGACTTGGATCGTACCGCGCCAGAAGATTGGGCCGGTGCACAAAGCGTTCTTGATGCGACTGATCGCGGGCGGCGCGCGGGTTGAGTTTTGGGACGATTCCAAGACGTCGATCACATACAACGCGATCGAGATCGCCAAATGCCAGGGCGCCTCGCGCAATGATTCTGGGCTTGCTATGCGCTACAGGCCCGATTGGTGCACACATGACGGGGTCTTTTTCACCGGCGATTGCGCTTATTCCGCGCTTCCCCAATCATTCGCCGGCGCGCGCGCCGATGCGTTGGTGGTTTCCCACCACGGCGGCTTGTCAGGCGGAAGTCCGCCTCTGGCGCCAGCCTCACCGAATGCGCCGTGGTATCTCTCCTATGGCGCCGGCAATTCCTACGATCATCCCAAACGCAGCGCGCTGAGTGCGCATTGGAGCGCTGGTTGGTCGCCCGCGAATCTGCGCGACACCACACATCGCCAGCCACACCCATTGGGTGATCTGGGCCACATTCTGGTCGCAGCGCCAGGAATTCATGGGCCGATCTCCGGCACGCCGCCATGCGGGGGGACGTGCCAATTGCCCATCGTTCAATAATCGTCCGCAAACAGGCGGTCAGCGTTCAGGCCTGGTTGGCGCGATCGTTCACTTTCTTCTCAAGCGCCGCGAATTGATCTGGGATGAGGCGTTCGGAAAAGCCGGCTATCGTTGACCACACCAAGAGCTTGGCGAAGTTCTCGGTTGGCAAAGGCAATTGCTGAGCGTTGCGCGGCCCTGCGTAAAGCGTGGCGTTCTTCATAAGCTCGGTGAAGTCGTGTTCGGGGAAGAGATCGCCGCCGACGAGATTGCCGCGCACCAGACAATAAAGCACGAGCGCACCGATCGCCCCGGCCAACAAGCGGCGGCAGATGGCCCACCAAGAGAATTCCGTGACCGACGCATCATAATCGAGCGTACTCGCGTTGGCCGCGAAATGGATCGATCGCGAAAAATAGGCGCCCAGCAGTCCGAAATAGACGACCCACACTTGGTGATAGATCGCCGCCGTCTGCGGCAGGTTGAAGAGAATGACGTAGATTGTGGGAAGAGCCACGAACGCTAAGAGGATAACCCCAGTCCAATTGATGCGGAGCGTTGCATCCTGCAATGCGATGCGGTCAAGCCGCCGCTTCTCATAGCGGAAATGAAGATCATCGAGCAAAGTGGCGAGCACGGCCTTGCGCTTTGCGGCATCGGCATTGGTGTCGTTGAAAGCGATCTTGAGGTCAGTTGCTGTCTTTACGCCGAGTTTGTCGGCTTCGACGAAGCGGCGGATGGCTTCGGCGACGACGCGGGTGTCGGAAAGGCCCGCAACAAGCCGTTGCTCGGCTTCGTAGAGATTGACCCATTGCTCCGGCGTCTTGTCGAGCAACTCGACGACCTTGGCGTCTTTCGAGGCGCCATTGGCGCCGACGCCTTCAGTGTCGTGCAGAACCCTCAATCCCGCGCGGTAGACCTGATAGAGCGCCATTGCGCCACGCGGATCTTTGTTGGACGCAGCCGTATCGGTCATCGCAAAGCTCCCGGCGATTAGGTCGTTCACTTCTCTTTGGACTTATCCTTGTTTTTCTCCTGGGCCTTCACTTCGGCAGCCTTGATCGCCTTGTCGAGCGCCACGCGCGCCTTCTCAAAGTCTTCGCCGCCGACGCCGACTGCCGCCAATGCGTCCAGTCCGGCCTTTAAGCTGCCAAGCGCGTCGAAGAGTTTTGCGAGCCCCTTGTCGATCTCCAAGAAGACGAGACCGCTGACGCCGTCGGTCGCGATCTCTTTTGCTTTGCTTATGCCGGCTGACACAGTGGCGGCCTCGGCGAATTCTGCTCGCAATGTGGTCAAGTCGGATTTCAACCGTATCGCTTCGAGGACGAGCAGAAACGCGCTTGCGCGGGTGCCGACATCGGCAATGCGATCGGCGCGCGCGTCGGCGATGAGCTCGACCAATTGATCGCGGATGAGAGACGTGGAAGAGGTCTCGGATGTAGGCGCGGCTGTTTTGCGCTCAATGGCCTTAGCCTTGATACTCTGAAGACGACCTTCAAGGTCAATGCGGATAATTTCGCGCTCAGTCAGAACGGGCATGGCTAATTTGCCTCCGTTGGTTCGGCGCTGGACGCCGGCTTGGCGCCCAACAAGGATGAGAGATCAAAGCCGCGGCGCTCCTCGACGACCTCTGCAAAGGCACGGTGTTCCTGCGCGAGGGCAAAGAACGCGCGCGCGAGCCGGGTGGCGCCCTCCCGCCGATCGCGCGTGAACCGCCGCGCGGCCATTTCGCGCTCCGTCAGCGTGTTGATTTGGGGTCTGAAGGGTTCGATCGCGGCCTGCGCCGCGGTGAGTGCGCGAAGACGTGTTAGTAGGGAATCGATCTGCTCTTGCTGTTGGGCGCTCCTAGAGCCTCCGCGAAACGCGCCGGCCCGATCAAGATCTGCAAGAATGTCGTCCAAGCTGTTGGCATGGGCGTCCATTTGATCATGGAGGCCTTGTAGCGCCATGAAGCTAAAGCTTGTGCGAAACTGCTCGGCGACCAAAAGCGCGTCGCCTTCACGCGCGACAACCTCGTCATACGTTGACTGGCTGCACGGATCTGCCGAGGTGCCGATGTTTCCTGGGCTCACATTGTCGAGCGCTCTTCGCGCATCTGCGATCAGCGCGTCGCGATTTTCGACACCTGCCATGCGCGTAGGCAGCGCGTCCCTAACACGGGAAAGCAGCGCAGGCGGGGGCACCACATCGCAGGCTGCCAGAGCATTGCGCATGGCGAGCGCGTAGAGATCTAAAGTGAATTGCGCCTCAGTGGTCGCCGCTCGCAATGTTCTTCGCACTTGGTAGGCTGTGTTTGCTTGGGCGAGTGCTTTCAGGGCTGCTCCAAACGCTTCTCCGCCCACGAAAGACAACGGCCCATCAGCCGCGCCAAGCAAGCCTGAGAGCGCGCCGAGGCGCTGGTTCACCGAGTCCGCGGCCGCAACGTTGCGCTCGCCCGCCTCGGCCATAGCGTGCACGGCGCGAATGTATGCGAGGACGCGGTCCATCCCAGCGTCCGCCGCTGAGGCAAGACCTTTGCGGGCGACGTCAGCCTCGGTGCGCTGCGCGCCGGGCGCGGCGCCGGAAGCGGGCGGCTTCCACTCTTGACACCAGGTGGCGAATTCCTGGCCAATCCTCGGATGAGCGCAGACCGCATCCGTCGCGTCGGAAATCGTCTGATAGGCGGCGTCCACGGCTGCGGCCTCGTTGTGAAGATTGGCGCGCAGCGCCGTGGCCGAGGTGAGCAACGGCTGTGTGTCTGACGGTCGAATGGTTGCGCACGCCGATAGGACGACAACACCGAGCAAAGCGGCGTACTGGCGCAGATACATCTCGCCCTCCCAAGACCTAACCCACGCGCGAGTTTACACCAAAAGTGCAATCTGGAAGCGATTTTCACCCCGCACGCGAGTGTAATGGTCCAGAGTCTCGCCTGTGCGGCTTCAATCGCCCTGATTGAGATCGTCGTTGCGCTTGCGAAGGAAAACGGGCGCGCCGCTCCCGTACGGCCAGGAGCGGGGAGGGACGTTGCCTGCAAAGAGGCGACCGAACCGGCGGCGAAGCTGGTTCGGTCGCCAAATCAAGTCATGCGCGTACACTTCCGTGCTTGCGGGCGAGATCCGCATAAGCGCCGAGCGTCTTGTCAGGTCGGAAGTAGAGGTCGCGTTCGACAGCAAGACCGAGCGGGCCTTTGACGGCGCCGATCTCGCTCAAACGAACGGAGCCAAGTTCGGGAGAGCCCATGCCGAGGTCGCAGAGACCAAAGGCGATGTCGGGATCATGCGGATCAAGCTCGCTCAAGAGCCACACGCACTGCGCATCCGGCGTGAAGAGCTTCACAACTGGCATGCGATCGGTGTCGTCGCCAGCTGAGGAGGCAAGACCATTCGAGAGCATGAGGACGTGTTGTTCATAGGTGAGCAGCGGATGATGGTTTGGAGACATGATGCAATGCCTTGCGCCGGAGCGGCCGGCGGCCATCGCGAGCCTCGCCGGCGACGGTCATGTGAGGTTGCACACGGGCATTGAGAGCGCGCGCAAGGGGCGCATCACGCGCCCGAAGGCTTGCCCTTGCGCGCGCTCGCCCGTGTGCGATCAGCGAAATCGCGGGCGAGGCGCGCGAGAGCGCAGGCGCCCCACGCGATGCGCAATGTTAGCGAGAAAGCTCTACGGCACCGTCGGCGCGTTCGCGCGCGGAGACGCCAAGGTTGGTTTCAAGCAGCGCGATGAAGGCGCGAGGATCGCGCGCATCGATGTAGCCGCTCACGACAAGGTCTCCAAGCGAGGCGTCAGCAAACACAAAACGTGCGCCGGTTTGGCGTTCCACTTCAGCCGCCGCATCAGCCAGACTGTCGCCATCGAGCGCCAGCATGTGATCGCGCCAAGCAAGACGACGCGAAGCGTTTTCCAGGCCGATTTCATGGATTGCGGCCGCGCCGGAGCCGAGCACGGCTTCGCTGCCGGAATTGAGTGGCGCGGGCATGCCGCGCACATTGGCGGCGCCCGAGATCACCGTAAGCCGAACCCCCTCTGAATGAGATCTGACTAAATAGGCGCCGGGGGAGACGGTGACGACTTTGCCGCCCGCGCGAACTTGAAACAGGCGTTGATCCGAGACGATTGTGAAGAGCGCTTCGCCGCGCTCCAGCGTCACCAAGCGTGCACGTTCGGTGAACGCGACTTTGATTGATGTGACGGCATTGAGTTCGAGCTCCGATCCATCCTGCAAGGTCGCGCGCTCACGTTCGCCGATGGAAGTTTCGTACGTCGCGGCGAACGTCGGAGCGGGGATTGCAAGCCAAATCAGTCCGGCCGCGGCGACGGTCGCCGCGCCAGCGCCGCCAGCGAGGAGCAGCGCCCGGCGCGAAGGCTTCGCGGGCGAGGGCGACGCCGAGACGTCGGCCGCCAACACCTTCAGCGCGTCAAGTTGGTCCCAGCTCCGGCTCACGGCTTCATGCGCAGCGCGGTTCTCGGGCGAGGAATCAAGCCAGGCGCGGAACGCGTCATGATCCGCAAGGCTGACATCGGAAGCCTCAAGCCGCGCGATCCAACGGCTCGCTTCCAGCTCGGCGTCGGTCAGTCGACGCTTCTTCATCCGCCCTAGATCCGATCTTCGCTCAGTCCTCAGCGCGGAAGGCGCTCAGGTATTCGTGGCAATGGGCAATAGCATCGGCGACATAGCGTTCGACCGTGCGGTGCGAAACGCCCAGACGCCAGCCAATCTCCTTATGCGATAATCCCTCGACCTTGAAGAGGATCAGGGAAACGCGCTGGCGTTCGGGCAAGAGTTCCAAGATGGCGCGCAGCCGTTCGACTTCGTCGGTCAGTTCGACGAGGTCTTCCGGCGAGGGCGCATCGCAAGGCTGCTCAAGCGCGGAGATGTCTCCAACCGGATCGGTGGCGGCGACCTTCAGGCGCTTCAGTTCTTTGAGGGCGATATTGTGGGCGGTGCGAAAGAGCCAGGCGCGCGGCGCCTCAATAGTGCCGGGCTCGGCAGCAGCCAGTCGCGCAAAGGCGTCCTGGGTAATGTCGTCCGCGGAAATCGCAGGACCAAAGCGCGAGAGATAGCGCCGCAATCCAGGCGCCATCTCCTCAAAGAGCCGGATGAGGTCCTGCTGCCTCATGGCGCGGCCTGTCGCTGAAGCTCACGAAGACGTTCGACAAGGCGTGGCAACTCCGACACGTGAAATGCTTGGATATCTCCGGGCCAGTCAGCGTTCAGTTCCTCAGAGGAAACGAGGCCCGCCCAGACAAAGTCGCCCTCGGCCACCATTGTTGCGAGGGCGGCATGATCTGGAATGGCGGCGCATCGCACGCACCGAACTGCGGCAAGGCGGCGTCCGCCGAGGTCAACGGCTAGGTCCGACGCGCCGTCCGAATCCACTAGGACGTGCGCAATCGTCATCAATTGTGCCGAGTGAAGAGCATTGCAGGTGGCGGACACCGCAGCGGAGAGGACCAAAATCTCCATACAGTCCGCAGTCTAGTTGATCCCTCTTCGGGATCAAACCGAAAGTTGCTTACCCGAGATGCCCACCGCCGGATTGCGGGGAGGGCAGATTGGCCACTACTTTGCGAGATCCGCGCTATCGGTCGATAGTCGCTCGGCTTGTCGCATTGCGCAAAGCGGCCGAGCTGAATCAGCGTGAATTGGCAGAGGCACTGGGAAAGACGCAGTCATATGTGGCTAAAGTCGAACTTCACGAACGCAGGTTGGACATTATCCAGCTCGTCGAATGGTTGCGCGCGTTAGACGTAGACGAGCGGAAATTCTTCTCCGAAATGCTGAAGGACATACCTGCGGGCAAGAAGAGGCGCTAGCAGCCACCAAGAAGTGCGAATAGGGGTACGCCGAGTCGATGAAGGGCGGCCTCGTAGGAAGAGCTGTTCTTCTTCGCATCGAAGCAGAGCCAAGACATGCGTGGCTGTGCCATAGCGCGAGCTGGCGCCCGCGGCAGTTCAGGCGCGATCTTGGCAAGATACGGCAAGGCCGCAAAATTTCTGCGTCAAGCGCAGAACGTGTCGGCCGTGTTAAAGCTTATAGAAATTGTAGTTCGGCTTAATCTCGCCGTTGATGTACCCGCCTTTTGAATCGGCGCGCAGCAGTTCGTCGAAGCGCCACTGCTCGACGTTAGTATAAACGTAAGTTTCACCCGACCGCGCGAAGCGAACATGTAGTTCTTGCGTGCCCTCGTCGTAGCCGACGGCTTCAATGTTGGTCGAACTCACCATGACCATATCTGGCATATGTCAGCCCTTCTTCGTTGGAGCAGGTTCACTTTCGGGGCCAACCGTAGACTGAGCGCGCCAATTCCTCAGTGCCTGGGTGTAGAGTTTTACATCGGGACGAGGTGTGGTTTTCCAGCTCTCTGGCAATTGGGGATCGTCACCCAAGGCGCGTTTCGTCGCTTTACGCACACGTACGCGCGAAGGTATGGCCATCACCTCACCAAGAAAGATTCCCTCGCCAGTGCGGAGGGAAGGCAGTTGTTCGATAAGCCCGCCAAGCTCATCCGGCGCGGCGGCGGCGACGCGTGCGCGATCGGCCCCGTTCGTCAACCTCAACGCAATCATCGAGCCGCATTGACTCAGAATGGTAGAGTCAATCTCGGACGGTCGTTGGCTAACGAGCATGAGACCCGTGCCGTACTTGCGCCCTTCCTTGGCGATAGTTGAAAGCGTGCGATGTGCTGCGGAATCGCCGCCTTCGGCGACGAACCGATGTGCTTCGTCGATGACGATAAGCAATGGCTGCTTGCGTCCGCCAACCGGAAGGTCTTGAGCCCAGAACAACACATCATAAACGACGCGAAGCATTGTGCCGACCACCGTGGGCAGAATTTCGGATGGTAAGCCGGACACGTCGAAAATAGTGAGGGGCTTGTCGTGACCAATCCAATCAGCAACGAGCATATCGAGGTCGCGAACGACTTCTCCATCGAGGTTTGGCTCATACTGGTCGGGAGCTAGCAGAAACGAATAGCGCGCATCCTTTAGTCGGCTGCGCATGAGATCGAGCTGGCGCTCGATATTGCGTTTCTTGTTGTTCTTGTAGGGCTCGCGGTTGTAGGGATCCTCCGGCGGAAATCGCGTTGGGATAAGGTTGGCGGGGTCGCCGGTTTCCGTTTCTTTGTTGAGCGTTGTGGCGTTCTGCCCGGTGCCGCTCACTGAGAAGGTCATGCGCTCGAATCTATCCAAATCGTGCCAAAGCTGCTTCAGGCTAAACGGCACGGGAGAGTCCGCAGTCAGAGTTTCGATCGCGGGAGCATTCTTGAGCTTCGGCGCTGCAGCTGCCTTCATATCAAGGACGATGTCACGTATAGTCGCTTCATGATTGGGCTGCAGACTGCCCAGCACGATCTGCTGCAGTTCGTGAAATGGAAGAGCCCAAAATGGCACGACGAGTGGTCGCTCTCCCTTCTTGGGGTCTGGGCGTACCCGAAAGACGCGGGCTCTATCGTCAAGTGCACTCGCATACTCGCCGTGAGGGTCAATAACGACAGCGCGCGCGTTGGGAAGGCTTCCGTCTGATACAGCTTCCAGAAGCACGGTCACGAGATTGCTCTTTCCGGCACCCGTGGAACCCACCACCGCGCTATGCCGACTCACGAGGCCGCCCACGCTAATGTCGGCGGAAATTCCCGAGGCGGCCGCGATCTGGCCCACCGAGATGGAGCGCGTCGAACTTCCCGCGCCATACACCACTCTTAGGTCGAAGTTCGTCACAATATGAACCTCGTCCCCGACTGTGGGATATTGACCGACGCCGCGTTCGAAGCGTCCACCGAGCGCTTCACCAAAGAGAACGATCGTCATCCAGCGATAGCCGGAGAGCTTTAGCCGGGTGTCTTCGTCGAGAGGAGCCGTCAATAGCTGAGCGGTCTCGTTCGGAGGGGCTGCATCAGCGCCGACTTGTGTGCAAACTGCGTAGAGGTGGGTGTAACCAAGAGGCACGCGAAAGAAGGCGCCTATCTGTCCCACTCGATATGACTCGCCCTCGATCAGCACCAGTGTTGATGGCATGTCATCGCGAAGTCGCACACGGATGACGCCACCGGTGACCGACGCGATTTGGCCGACATAGGTGGCGTCAGTTATTGGCATCGTTGCGCGCCGCCATGTTCTGAAGGAAAGTGCTAAAGACAGCGAAGTCGCCAATATGAAGCCGCTGTTTGGCTCCGGTTTCGCCGCTGATGATTCCGTCTTCAAGACCGGTGCCACCGGTCCATGGCGCCCGCTTGCAGCCGATGATCCCAGTGTCGGGGCCAATGGCTATGACATTGGCGCGTTGCAGTGCGCGGGTAGCGAGTGGTTGATCATCGCTTTGCTCGTCAAACTGTAGTGCGTAGACGTGCGTACGGGGGCGATTGTCCAGTGCGCCGAAAATAATGTTGTTGATGTGCTCATCGCCGAATGAAAACCCGACTACGATAAGCAATGCGTCATCTTGATCCAGAAAGCGCGAGAGTCGATCGGTAAACGCGGCATAAGGTTGCTGGCGAGAGTCGTCATACTTCTGATGTGACGGATAAATCATCTCTCCTTGCGGATCCGGGGCTCCGCGCACGATGCGCGAACCAATGGGCGCCACAATCCGACGCCACGTCACCGAGCCGTGCATCTTCCATAGTCTTGTCCAAGCAGCGCCGGGTGCTGCTTCCGGTCGACGCAGGCTGTCAGCATGGAAAAATGGGCGATACCCGCCGACGAATCCGTCGAAGAAGGGGACGCGTTCACATTCGAGCGCATTTTCTATCAACACATCGTAGTTGAGCGTGAAGACTTCGAGGGGCTGCCTCCGGACTGTCTTTGCGAGCCAGCGCGCGAATTGCCTATGCGGGTAATTGGGGTCCAACGCATCAAGATTGGGAGTCACCATTGTCGCGATGGATTTGAGAACGTTTTCTTCGAGACGTTTGATTTCCTCGCGATTCAGTCCCGCGAGTGTATCGCCATCTCCAACTGCACCCAGCATCATGCGTAAGCGAGACAAGATGCTCTCGATGTTGGAAACCTGGCCCGAGGCTCTGCAATGCTCCTCGATCGCGTCCCATGCTGATGCGAACTGCTGCCCAAGTCCCGCTCCATTTGCGCGACAATGGGCAGTCAGCCCGGGCACGGCGGGGATAATTGGCTTGGAGCCGCCCTTTCCGTCGTCGATTCTTACTGCGCATGAGGCGCCAGCGCCCATCAGGAACGCGATCGGTTTGTCGTGTCTTGCCAAGTGGTCGCGTAGATCACCGATTACTTTGCTGACGTTATGTGTCTGCTCAGGTGTGTTCACAGCGCTCTTCCACAAAGGCCCGATCGAGCTGCCATCAAGGCTTCCATAGCGCAGAGTTCATTTCGATACAACTATGGCGCGAGCCGCGCCAGCGTACGTCGTGCTTCGTTGGCTGCGCGATGGCGTCGCTGCGCTCTACGAGCTTGTACGTGTGCTTTCCGTCAACACGCTCGCGGCGTAGCTTCTTGGAAGTCAAAGAGTACGTCGCTCACTCTGCCCACAATCGCGACGAATACCGGCGTGTCGCCGGCGCCTTGATCACGGTCACGTCGCGATCGTCGCCATAGATATCGGCGTGCAGCCAATCGAGCTCGACTTGCGGGTCATTGGTCATGATCC
Organism: Hyphomonadaceae bacterium; assembly: GCA_022843225.1. GTDB lineage: Bacteria > Pseudomonadota > Alphaproteobacteria > Caulobacterales > Aquidulcibacteraceae > Vitreimonas. The sequence continues at coordinate 49,754 of JALHOC010000006.1, read as the reverse complement.
ACCAGGCTTTCACTCTCTTACCCTCGCCGTCATCCCAGCGATAACCGCGCGCTTTGAGCGACGCGCGTTGTTCGAACGCGGTGTCTTCGGCGCGCACCACCCAAAGCTGCCGGCGCGCGCATTCGAGCAGCGCGTTGAGGCCAAGCCTGCCAGACGCGGGGAGCAGCAATGTAAGCAGAAAGAGCGCCGCCTCGGCATCGGACAGCGCACGGTGTCCATCGTGAAACCAGCCGCGCGCCCAAAGCAGATAGTCGAGCTTGGCGGAGCCCAATCCTTCGCTCTTCCAATCAATTTCCGCGAACGAGCAGGCCCAATGCTTGGCTTCAAAGAGCTGCCAGTGCTTTTCGACCATCGGGCGATCGAACGCTGCGTTGTGCGCAATCACAATATGGGCGGGCTCGATCAGGGATCGTATGAGTTCAGGATCGATGTTTTGGCCCACCACCATCTCATCGGTGATGCCGTGGATCTTACTGCTCTCGGGTGGGATCGGAAAGGAGGGCTGCCTGAATGCGGAGAGCGCAGTATCGTGATCGACACGTACGATCGCGCCACTCTCGCGCTCGTACTCGAAAGGCAGCAGCGCCAGTTCGATTACTTCGTCCGTGTCGAGATCCAATCCCGTCGTCTCGGTGTCCACGAACACGCCGCGTCGCGTCTCACCGCGAGGGCTGTTCAGCGCCCAGTCGCTCGGCGCGGGCACGCGCCGCAATAAGCGAAAATCGGGGCTGGCTTCGATCAGGCGGGCGGCTTCGGAGATATTCATGCTTGATCACAAGCCCAGCATCGACCCGCGCGCAACGATAGTTTTTCCGCGAACAACATTGCCCCGGTAGGGTCAAGGCCTGTCAGATCGACGGCCTCGAAGCCGCGAAGGTGCGCGTTACCGCCGGAGGCTCGACCTTGCGCCTGTCCGACTGCGCGCGACGCAAAGACGAGCGGGGATGGCGAATCGGCGCAATACTTGGTCGGAACTCGAATCCCGACCGTCGAGGCGCGCAATGGAATGGCTGATTCAAGAGCTGACGCCGATCGAGAAGGTACGGCGCAACGTGATCCTGTTGGCGACGCTCGCTTATCTGGCATCGTTCTTCGTCATCGAGACCGATCAGATGGCTTTCCTTGGCGCGCGGCTCTCCAGTGACGTCGTCATGTTCGGCTTGTTCCACGGGCTGGTTTTCTACACCGGCGTGCTTCTCGTTAGAGCGCGCTTCCATGAGAGGCTTGTTCGCGAAGCGGCGGACGCCGACCAGTTTGACCGGATGCAGCGGCTCGACCAGGCGAACAAGGAATTAGCGCAAGTGAACGCCTTCATTTCGGGAGAGACGAAGCATCACCTCATGGACCCGGCAACGCAGCAAACCATTGGCCGGACCTATGAGGAATCCAGTGAGGCGGATCAACAGGTCGCGCAGCGCCATAAGGCGACGGCGCTCAGACAGATTAAAGACTTAACCGGCGTCAGAGCCTTTCGGCAGCAAGGACGGTGGCTGGTCGTCATCGGCGAGTTTGCGTTTCCGATATTCTACGGAATTGTCGGCGCTATTTTTCTGCTCACGACGCAGAGCTTTCCGATGTTGTGGGAGCTGCACCTTCGCTAACCCACGAGAGCGCCCAGCGAAGCCCGCGTCAGGGATCGCCGCCCGGCAGGGCTGAGACGGCTGAACGCCGGCTCAGCGCGGAACGCGCAAGAGCCCGGCCGCGCTTGGCGCGGCGACGCCCAATTCTTTCGCAGGCTCAAGCTAGGCACACCAGTTCGGTTTTGCCGCCAAAGCCCGCGCGCCATCATGCGGCCAAGCCGCCAAATGACCCGCGTCGATGCCCGCGCCCCCGACATCAACGCCATCGACCGAGAGCTCGATCAATAAGCGCGGCCGCTCCATCCGATCATAACCGGCAGCGCTGGTGATCCGCAGTCTGCTTGTGTCGCGCGTGAGCTCTTCCACCCATGCGCGCGCCGCAAGACCACGTTCGCGCTCACGCTCACACAGTGCTGCCCCGACAGCAGCGCCGACGCCGCCGGTTTCGGGTGCATCGACATCACTCAAGCGGAACCGCACGCCATTGATATCGCCGCTATCGGCATCGTCCCAATCGATCGCGGTGATGATCCATTCCGTTGGCGCCGCACCCTCGTGGGCCGCTCCCGATGACGGTGCCGCTGCGGGCGCTTCGGCGACAGAAATCGGCTGGCATGCGGTCAATACCCAGACGCAAGCCAAAAGGACCACTCGCATGGCACTCAATCCCTCACGGCGCGCACCGCCACGCCACCCAGGGCAAACCTAGCGGCCGGACCCGCCGCCGCCAACGCCGCACGCTACCTCATCTAATCCCGCCAACGCAGCAATCTTGGCATTGACCGGTCCAGGAAGGCTGCGCGAATCGCTCGGTTTGGATAGCCAACAAAGACAGATTAGCGTGCGCGCGCGTCTGTGGATAAAGGGGCTGGGGTGGCCGTCAAGAAATCAGATCTCTATTCGTCGCTGTGGGCGTCGTGCGACGAGCTCCGCGGCGGCATGGATGCTAGTCAATACAAAGACTACGTCCTCTTCATGCTGTTCATCAAATACGTATCGGACAAATACGCGAACAGTGACGCCTTAGAGCCGCCGATCATCATCCCTAAAGGCGCAAGCTTCGCCGATATGGTCGCGCTCAAGGGCAAGGCCGACATCGGCAACCTCATCAACACCGACGTGATCCAGCCGCTGGTGAACGCCAATGAGAGCCTAGCGCGCACCGACTTCCCCGATTTCAACGATCCCAACAAATTGGGCGAGGGCGATGAGCAGGTTGCAACGCTCAGCAATCTCATCGCCATCTTCGAAAACCCCGATCTCGATTTCTCGAAGAACCGCGCCGATCACGACGACATTCTGGGCGACGCCTACGAATATCTGATGCGTCACTTCGCGACGCAGAGCGGCAAGAGCAAAGGCCAATTCTATACCCCGTCGGAGGTCAGCCGCATCATCGCTAAAGTCATCGGCATTTCGCCAAAGAACACGGTGGCCGGCACGACGGTGTACGATCCCACCTGCGGATCGGGATCGTTGCTGCTGAAGGTCGCGGCCGAATCCGGCAAGCGCATCACGCTTGAAGGGCAAGAGAAGGACGTGACCACGGCGGGCCTTGCCCGCATGAACATGATCTTGCACGATTTCCCGACCGCGCGGATCATGCCCGGCAACACGCTCGCCAATCCCAAATTCTTGGATGGCGATCGCCTGCGCACCTACGATTACGTCGTCGCCAATCCGCCATTCTCGGACAAAGCCTGGTCGAACGGCATCAATATCGAACGCGATCCGCACGCGCGTTTCGGTTGGGGCGCGCCGCCGCCAAAGCAGGGCGATTACGCCTATCTCTTGCACATCATCCGCTCGATGAAATCGAATGGGAAAGCTGCCTGCATTCTCCCACATGGCGTGCTCTTCCGCGGCAATGCCGAAGCCGAGATCCGCCAAGCCCTGGTCAAATCGGGTTATCTCAAGGGCATTATCGGGCTCCCCGCCAACCTCTTTTTCGGCACCGGCATTCCCGCCTGCATCGTCGTGCTCGACAAAGAGAACGCCAATGCGCGCCGCGGCGTCTTCATGATCGACGCCTCGAAAGGCTTCCGCAAAGACGGCCCCAAAAACCGCCTGCGCGAACAAGACATCCATCGCATTGTCGATAGCTTCGCCCGCGGCGCTGATGTGCCCGGCTATGCGCGCATGGTCGCAACCGACGAGATCGCCGATCCCAAGAACGATTATAATCTCAATCTGCCGCGCTACATCGACAGCACCGATGTCGAAGACATCCACGACATCGACGCGCATCTGAATGGCGGCATCCCGAAGAGAGACATCGACGCGCTCGAATCCTGGTGGAAGGTGATGCCCAATCTACGCGGCAAGCTCTTCGCCGATCTGCGTCCGGGTTATCTGGCGCTCACCCTGCAAGCAAGCGAGGTGAAGCAAGCGATCGAGACCGATCCCGAGTTTCAAGCTTTCACCAAAGCCGCCGGCGATACGTTCGCCGCCTGGCGCACGCGCACCGAGAAAGCCGCCCGCGGCTTCGGTATCGACAGCCACCCCAAGGATTTCATCGAAGCGATCTCGGATGACTTGCTCGACACCTTTCGTAAGGCGCCTTTGGTCGACCCCTACGATGTCTATCAGCAGCTGATGGATTATTGGGCCGAGGCGATGCAGGACGATTGCTATCTGATTGCCGCCGCAGGCTGGGCCGAGGCCGTACGCCCCCGCGAAATCATCAAACGCAAAAACAAAGACAACAAGCTCGTTTGGCCCGAGCCGGGTGACTACCAAATCGGCAAACGGCGCTTCGCCTCCGACCTTGTCCCCTCAAGGCTCATCATCGCCCGCTATTTCTCAACCGAACAAGCCGCGATCGACGCGCTCGAAGCGCGTATGACCGAACTCGAACAGAAAATGGCGGAAAAGCTCGAAGAGGGCGGCGGCGAAGACGGACTGCTCAGCGAAGTGATCGAGGGCGACGGCGACAAGCAGAAGATCAATTCCAAAACCCTCAAAGCCCGATTGAAGGAGATCAATGGCGATCCCGATCTCGCCGACGAACGCGAAGCCCTGCTTGGCTATCAAGTTCTGATCGATGCGCTCGACGAAACAAAAAAGAAGCGAAAGGCGGCGGAGGAGAGCCTCATCGCCAAAGTCCACGCCCGATATGGCACGCTCAAAGGCAGCGAAGTGAAGGCGATTGTCATCAATGCCAAGTGGCTCAGCGTCATCAATGCGCGTATTGACAGCGAGATCGCGCGACTGTCGCAAGCTCTAACACGTCGAGTCAGCACCCTTGTCGAGCGCTACGCGATTTCGCTTCCACAACTTGAAAAAGATGCTGATGTGCTTGGGGCCCGTATAACAACGCACCTGAAGGCGATGGGTGTGATATGAAGTCGAGTCCCGGCTATAAGGCGACCGAGATCGGCATATTGCCGGTGGAGTGGGGAGTGGCCACCATCGGGGCGCTGGCAAATCCCGTTCGCGGGGCGTCTCCGCGTCCCGCGGGTGATCCTCGTTACTTCAACGGATCTTTCAAGCCGTGGCTCACCGTCGCGGCGCTGACGAATCTTGCGGACGAAGATATTTACGTCCGTGTTACAGACACGTCGCTGACCGAACTGGGCGCGAAGCATAGCCGCGAGCTCCCGTCCGGAACGGTTATAATCGCAAACAGCGGCGCCACGTTAGGTGTGGCTAAGCTGTTGGCAATAGATTGCTGCGCGAACGACGGGGTAGCTGCGTTGCTTCAGCTGGACCGCGAAGTGTGCCCCGAGTTTGTGGTCTATTGCATAAACTCGATGACCAAGTTTCTTCGGGAAACTGTGGCAACAGGAAATGGCCAACCAAATTTGAACACCGATCTAATCGGCCAGCTTCGGATTCCCAGGCCCCCGGTTCATGAACAACGGGCGATAGCTGCAGCGCTGTTAGATGTGGATGCTTCGATCGCAGCGCTTTCGCGATTCATCGGCAAGAAGCGCAACCTGCGACAGGGCGTGACTCAGCGTCTCCTCACCGGCGAGACGCGTCTCCCCGGCTTCACCGCTCAATGGATCGAAACAAAGCTCAGTGACCTCGGCCGGTTCTTGAAGGGTGGAGGCGTGCGCCGCGATGATGCGCAGTCGGGGGACCTTCCATGTGTGCGATATGGTGAAATCTACACGACCCATCACAACGTCGTATGCAAATTCACTTCACACGTCTCGCGCGCGGTTGCTGACGCAGCCACGCGGATTCAGCGCGGAGACTTGCTCTTTGCTGCTTCCGGCGAGACCAAGGAAGAAATCGGGAAGTGCGTCGCGATTGCGGAGGATGTTGAGGCCTATGCCGGCGGAGATATCATCATCTTAAGGCCCGCCAGCGGAGACCCTGTGTTTCTTGGAAACCTCCTAAACATACCAGAGATAGCTCGCCAAAAGGCCAATAGGGGCCAGGGCGACGCGGTTGTGCATATCAGCGCGGCCGCGCTTGGCGCGATAAGTGTGAAGCTCCCAAGGGTAGACGAGCAGAGAGCAATTGGCCGCGTCATCTCCGATTGGAACTCTGACCTCTTCGCGACGGAGGCCCGTCTCGAAAAGACCCGCGCACTCAAGCAAGCCATGATGCACTCCTTGCTCACGGGCCGCGTGCGCCTTCCAATTGCGCGGGAGGCTGCGCCGAAGATGAAGGAGGCCGCTTATGGCTGAACGCCCGCGCAGCGAACGCGTCACCCAAGATCGTCTCGCGGCCTTCATCACCGCGCCCGCGGAGGAGGGTGGTCTTGGCTATCGTGCGGCGGGCGACTGGTCGGGACGAAACAACAATCGCTGCGTCGAGGCTGAGCTGTTGCGCGCCAATCTAAGCGCGCGCGGCTATGCCAAGCCCGAGATCGATGCCGCGCTTACGCGCTTGATTCAGGCGATCGAAGTCACAGGCACGACGCTCTATCAAGCCAATCTCAGGACCTACACGCTGCTGCGCTACGGCGTCCGCGTGCAGACCGCAGTCGGCGCACCGTTCAAGACCGTCCACCTGATCGATTGGGACAATCCCGAGGCCAATGATTTCGCTTTGGCCGAGGAAGTCACGCTTAAGGGTGGCCACGAACGCCGGCCCGATCTTGTCGTCTATCTCAATGGTCTTGCCGTTGCGGTGATCGAATTGAAGCGGGCGGCAGTCGAGATCGGCGACGGCGTGCGCCAGCTCATCACCAATCAAGAGGAACTCTTCAACGCAGCGTTCTTTGCCACAGCGCAGCTCCTGATCGCCGGCAGCGACGCCCAAGGCGTGCGCTACGGCACGGTGAGCACCGACGAGACCTTCTATGCCGAGTGGCGCGACGAGGCGCCGTTGGCGGGGGAGCTGCCCGCGGGCGCGCTGCTCGACCGGCCGATCGGCCAGATGTTGCGCAAGGAGCGTTTGCTCGACTTCATCCGCAATTTCGTTGTCTTCGATGCAGGCCGCAAGAAAGTCCCTCGCCAGCATCAATTCGTCGGCATCAAGCTGGCGCAGGAGCGCTTGGCCAAGCGCGAAGGCGGGGTGATCTGGCACACCCAAGGCAGCGGCAAGAGCATTCTGATGGTGCTCTTGGCCAAGTGGATCTTGGAGCGCGAAGCCGATGCGCGCGTCCTCATTGTCACTGACCGCGACGAACTCGATAAGCAGATCGAGGGCGTCATGCGCAATGCGGGCGTCATCGGTCCCGAAGCGCGTTCGCCGCGTGTCGCCTCCCGCGCCGAATTCGTAAGCTGGCTCGGCGCGCCAGCGCCAAGGCTCATTTGCGCGCTCCTGCACAAGTTCGACACCGCCGATTTTTCAGGCCCGCCCCCCAAAGTGACCGGGCGCTTTTATGTGCTGGTCGATGAATGCCATCGCACCCAGGGCGGGGCGATGAACAAGCAGATGAAGAGATGGCTGGAAGGGGCGATCTTTGTCGGCTTCACCGGCACGCCGCTGTTGCGCAAGGACCGCGAAACGACCCGCGAAGTCTTTGGCACGTATATTCACACCTACAAGCTTCAGGAAGCGGTGCGCGACAAGGTCGTGCTGGATCTCAAATATGAAGCCCGCGACGTGCCGCAGCGTCTGACCAGCCCCACCGCGATCGATGCCTGGTTCGATCGCAAGACGAGGGGGCTCAATTCCTACCAGAAGGCCGTGCTGCGCGCCCGCTGGGCGACGATGGAAGAATTGCTCAGCGCCACTGAACGCAAACGCCGGGTGGTGGCGGAAGTGGTTCAGGACTTTGATCTCAAACCCCGCCTCAGCGACGACCGCGGCACAGCAATCCTGGTCGCGGCCTCCATTCGCGACGCCTGCGAATATTTCCGCGAGTTTCAGAACACGCGCCTCGGCGCCCATGTCGGCATCGTCACGTCCTACGAACCCAATCACAACGCCATCTCGCGCGAGCCGGCCAATAGCGACGAGCGCTACAAATACGACACCTATACAAGGTTCGTGCTCACAGGCGGACAAAGCACGACGGCGTATGAGGCTGAGATCAAGCGCCGCTTCATTGAGGAGCCGGCCAATACCAAGCTCCTCATTGTGGTCTCAAAGCTCTTGACCGGCTTTGACGCGCCGAGCTGCACTTACATCTATATCGACGACACGCTGCGCGATCACACCCTTTTCCAAGCCATCTGCCGCACCAATCGCTTGGACGGGGACGACAAGGATTATGGCTATATCGTCGACTTCCAGGAGCTGTTCGGCCACGTCCAGCACGCGATCGCGGTCTATACCTCCGATGAACTCGACACCGATGAAGGCAGCGGCGGCTCCAACATTGTCGAGATCAAGAATTGGCTGGAAGAGGGCAAGGCGCGGCTCGATGGCGCGCGTGAAGTGCTCCATTATTTGTGTGAGCCGGTGCCGCCGCCGCGCGAAGTCGAACAATATCTGAGCTATTTCTGCGGGCCTGCCGCCAATCCAAATGCACTCAACGAAACCGAGCCCTTGCGCATCGCCTTCTACAAGGCGGTTGCAAGTTTCGTGCGCGCTTATTCGGCGATCGCGCAACATTTGGAAGAGGCGGGCTACAGCGCCGACGAGGCCGCTCGCATCAAGGGTGAGGCCGAACTCTATGCGGACCTACGTGCGGCGATCAAACGTCATTCCGGTGAAGAGCTCGACATCAAGCCCTACGAGGCGGATATGCGCCACTTGCTCAACACCTATATCCAGGCTGACGCGCCGCAAATTCTGGGCACGCTGAGCGATGTGTCGCTGACCCAAGCGATTGTCGAAACCGGCATCCATGACGACATTGCCCGGCAATTGAATAATAAGGGCAAGCTTTCCGCCAACGCTGTCGCCGAAGGCATCATCAACAATATCCGCAAGACCATCATTCGCGATCAGCTGACCGATCCCAAATTCTACGATGAAATGTCAGATCTTCTGGATGATCTCATTCGTCAAAGCCGCGCCGACGCCCAGGCCTACGAGAATTTCTTGCGGCAAGCCGAAGCTCTCATCCGCCGCATGAGCGCGCGCGAGCCCGATGCGGGTCTGCCGCCAAGCCTGCACGGCAAACGGGAGGCGGCGGTGATCTACAACAATCTCGCAAGTCTGCCGGCGACCACTTTCGTGTGCCCACCCGATGACGGCGCCAAAGCCGAACTTGCGCTGCGCATCGATCGCGCCGTCCGCGAATATGCGCCGGCGGGCTGGAAGAGCGACAGCGTGCGTCAGAAGGAAGTGAAGAACGTGCTCTTTCCGCTGTTCGATCGCGACCGCGAAGCAACGCTTGCTATGTTTGAGATCGTCAAGAACCAGCCGGGCTATTGATGAGCGTCGCCATCAAAATCGGCGACATCAGCATCGCCGTGACGCGCAAGGACGTGAAGAACGTCCATCTCTCCGTTCATCCGCCCGATGGAAGTGTGACCCTTGTCGCGCCGCGATCGACCAGGCTCGATGTCGCCCGCGCTTACGCCATCACCCGGATCGGCTGGATCAAGCAGCAGCGCGCGCGCTTGGCGGCGCAAGCGCGCGAGACCCCGCGCAAATTCGTCACCCGAGAATCCCATTATCTCTGGGGCCGCCGCTATCTGCTCAAAGTCACCGAGCGCGACGCCAAGCCCGCTGTGCGTCTCGATCACCGGACAATCCACTTGCAGGTGCGGCCCGGAAGTACGCGAGACGACCGCGCGCGCGTGCTCCACGCGTGGCATTTGCGCCAGCTGCACGCGCTTGTGCCCACGCTGATCAAGAAGTGGGAAGTCCGCGCCGGCGTGAAGGTCAGAGCCTATTTCCTCCAGCGCATGAAAACCAAATGGGGCAGCTGCAACACCGCCCGCAAAACCATCCGGCTCAATACGGAACTAGTGAAGAAGCCCCGTGATCTCTTGGAATATGTGATCGTCCACGAGATCGTGCACATACTTGAACCCACACATAGCGCCCGCTTCACCAAGCTTCTGAGCGAGCTCTACCCGAACTGGGCCGAGGCGCGGCGCGAGCTCAACGAATTGCCGATCCCGTCGATCTAAACGGGTTCGTTCGCCGGCGGCGGTGTGGGCGCGCGTGCGCCAGTGCGTTCGTAAAGGATCTGGCTTATCAGCAGATAGAGCGCCAGCATCAGCCCAAACGCCGTGATGCGATACCAGAGGGTGAGGGTCGAGCGCGAGGCTTCGATGTCGCCGCGGAAGAAGGCGTCGGCGTAGGCTGCCGGCGCCTGGGTGACGATCGCCGCCGCGCAGGGCCAACTCACCTCTGGATAGGCCGCACCCTCGCATTCGACGATCTCGTTAGCGCGCGCGACGCGTTCGCCGTTGGGCGTCACCCGGTTGGCGATGATGAACATTTGCGTCTGACCCGCGAGCGTCACAGCTTCGGTGCGATTGTTGCGCTCGCCTTCATAGACGAAGATCGAGATCAGACCGATGAGAGCGGCGATCCCCGCAGCCCAGAACACGTAGGCGGGGCGGAACGAAGCGTGGCGACGCCAGAATAGAAACCCTGCGCCGAGCAAGATGCCGACGAAGGCGCAAACCGCCTGCAGCACGACCATGCCGTCTGGATCGGGCGGCGCGAACACCGTTGTCTGCGCGAAGAAGAACAGAGCCACCGCACTGAAGGTCGCGCCCAATGTCGAGAGGAGATCGCGCGCGGCGTTCATGGACTGCACGGTTCGCGAAGATTGAGCGTGACCGAAGGACTGGCGGCAAGCAATTGCTGCTGGCTGAGCGGCGCCGGCAGCGGCTCTGAAATCGTGCGCCCGTCGCGGACCACCCAGATCAAGATGGGTGAGGGAAGTATCCGCAATGTCTGCGGGAGAGGCGGCAGGTCTTCATAGAGAGTGCGGATGTTCTGAAGCCCATTGACCGCCCAGGCGAGCCGGCAACGGCCGGGATTGGCGTTGGCGGTCTGACCCCGATAAGCGAGCGAAACAGAAAGATTGGCGCGCCCGTCACCAGTGGAAATGGGGATCATCGAGACTTCCCGCACCACGATCGTTGTCGAGCGCATCTGGCGCAGTGCCTGCTGGTACCGGTCATTGAAGAAGCCCGGCTGCTGATCGACGGAGGCTAAACGGTAGTCGCTGAGTTCGAGAGCGTTGGCGGCGATGCGGATCTGAGGTTCGGAGAACAACTGCTCGGGCTCATAGGCCGTCTGAAGTTCGCTGAAGCGCGATTGCAGACCTTGCGTTCGATTGCCGTAGCGCACTTCGAATTGGGCGACGCGTTGTTGCAGCATCGCAAATGACGCCTGCAAGCGCTGGAACTCGGCCAAGTAGAGAACCAACGCTACGGGCTTTCCATTCTGCTCCGGCAGCGAGCCATGCACGCGAAACAGGACGAGGCGCTCGCCGGAGCCGAGCGCATCAAGCGGGCCGAGGTCAGGGTTGAGCAGCGACACGAGCTGACGGGACGCATGATCGGGTCTAACGCCGCGCTGGCGAAGCAGCGTATCGAGGGATTGATCGCGGCCGAACTCGACGGCTTCTGCTTCGAGCCACAGGCCCGAGTCCGCCAGCGGAATCCATTCGCCGGCAATCTCGTTAGGCCCGGCGCTTGCGACACCAATGTCGAACTGCGCAAAGGGCTCTGTCGCAGGCGCAAGCTCGGTCTGCGCAACAGATGAGGGCGCGCCCAGCGAGAGCACAATCAGTGCGCCGAGCATTGCCCAATAAGCGCGAACAGGAATGCAATTTGCTCCGACTGTCATCGGCAACCCCCGTCGCGCGCAATCTGCGCCCGCCGGCTTCGGTGTGCAACCCAAAATAGAGGTCGAACAGGCCATCCGGCTTCAGCGCTGATGGCGCCGCTGATTGCGTCAGGGGTCGCCGCCCGAAAGGGCTGAGACGGCGCTATGCGCCGGTTCAGCGCGGTACGCGCAAGAGCCCGGCCGCCGAAGGCGGCGACGCCCTCTACGCCTGAGCTTTGCTAAAGCATCTCACATTTCGGCATAGACGCCCCACCCTGCCGAAGAGCGCGCCGCAAGCATTCCCCGCCAAGCTTCATCGACAACGATCGAAAACGAAGCGATGACGCGCTCGCTGTCCCAAGCCTCATGCTCATGAAATTCGCCGATCAAAGCGTCGCAATGCGCACATCCATTTGAAAGATAGGCGCGCTCTTGAGTTCGGCTGAAGCGCGCTTTGATAATGCCGAGCCCAGCATCTTCAGGCAGGCGCCCGCGCACAATCGCAAAGAGTTCTGGCAGCTCGGTGAAATCCGCCACGCTGAAGCGGTGGTGATGGGGGCCATATGCAATCGCGATGCTGGATAGGATCGGCGTCTCAGCCCCACACTTCCAGCAAAAGAGCGCGCCGGCATTGAGCGCGATTCTGGCCGGGAAATTGAGCGGTAGCCCATAATGGAGCCGTCCCGTCAAAGCCGCGCCCACAAAGTCTTGAACATCAAGCCGCTGATCGTCAAAGCCAGCCGGTACCAGGGCCTGAAAGGCGCCGTCCTCCAAACAGACACGCGCGGCCGGCAATGCGCTATCGCGTGCGAAGCTTCGTTGGCGCAGCAGCCAAATACCGCGTACGCCAAAGGCCGCGTAGCGCGCCTGGCGGCGCAGCGTCTCCTCATCGGTTTGCTGAGACCATTGGATTTCGATCGCGACCTTGGCCTCACCCTTTGTCGCCATCACGTCCGCGCGCCAGTGGACGCCATGACTGACTTCGGTTTCCGCCGCCCATCCGTGGTCGCGCGCGACTTCCACCGCGATGCGCTTCAAGCGAAGATGCTCTTCGGTTTCAGGCGCTGTCGTGCATGCGCCGATTGCCTTGTGCGCGAAATGTTGCGTGCCTTGCCGCGATGTCCGCAAAGCCACGGACGCCGCACAGCAGGGCATCACGAGATGACGCCGTCGCCGGTTGTCATCCGCGAGCGCCTTCCACGCCTCCGGCGTCAGATCGAATGCGTGAATGCTTGTTTGACCATCAAGGCATCGAAGCGGCATGGGAAAATACCCCTTGGCTCCGAGAAAAGAGATGACGAGACGCCAGGGAGCCAAACATGCTGTCGCCTTGCCCTTGTGAGGGTTTGGCCAGCGGCGCTCGGTGGGTTCGGCGCATCAGACCCTGCACAAAGCAGGCGGCTCTTGTCGCCTGAGATCTGCGGCGACGGCCCTGGATGCGGCGGAGATGGGGCTGCTTACGCGGACCGTCAAGCTGTCGGACGCGGTATCGTGAATCTGGCCGGGTTGATTTGACGAAGGCCAAGGCCCGGGCGACAAAATCGTCGAACTGGGCTGGGGCAATGCAATGCGTGTGGAAGCTTTTCTTGATGCCTTTGCAGACGCGTTCTCGCAAGCCCTGGACCAAGCGCCGGACCTGCTTGCTCAATACGCGCATGCGCGGTCGTGGACGCCCTTCATGTTGGGCGATGCGCCGCCCGGCGTGCTCCGCGTCGCGGCGCGGCGGTGGATCGAAGCTTGCGGGTATAGCCAATCCGACGTGTCGCTCCATGCGCAATGGTACACGCTCGATCTTTGTGTGGTGACGCCGGCCTATCTAGGCGCTGGCGATTATTGGAATTCTCGGACAGTGCTCGCTATCGAGCACGAGAACGATAGCGACGTCGAAACTGAGATGTGGAAGCTCGCGCATTGGCGCGCAGATCTCTCCGTTCTGGTCTTCTATGACTTCTCCGAGAGAGAATGCGCAAGCGACGCACTCTGCGGCGACAAATGGCTGCCGGGCGTGACAAAGCGCGATTGGCTCATCCAGAAATGCGAACGCCTATCGGACATCGTGCGTCACATCGATGCCGCCAATGCCGAGCGGCATCTTCTCTTGATCGGCCAACGCGGCGGGATCGCATCAGACATCATTGCTTGGCGATACAGTACTTGGCTCGACGGGCAATTCGCGCCGCTTCGCAGGCTTGAGGAACATAAGCCTCAAATCTCCTCGGCGAGCTCCTTATAGCGGCAGAGCGCGTTGGCAAGCTCCATCTGGCGGGGTGTGCGGCACTCAGCCTCGAACAGCGCAGGCGAGGCGACCAGAACGCAGATCGCCTTAGCGCGCGACGTCGCGACATTGAGGCGATTGAGGCTATAGAGAAACTCCATCCCGCGCGGCGCATCGGCGCTCGACGAGCTGGCCATCGAATAGATGACGATCGGCGCCTCCTGGCCTTGGAATTTATCGACGGTGCCAATCCGCGCGTTGGGCATGAGCTCGCGTAAGGCGAAGACCTGGGAATTGTAGGGCGCTACGATCAGGATGTGCTCAAGGTCAAGCGGGTGCTCGTCGCCGTCGCGATCGATCCATGTCGGCGAGCCAGCAAGCGTCTCGTTGACCAAAGCCGAGATAGCGGCGACTTCTTCAATTGAAGAATTCTGATTGCCGCTATGCGCCACCGGCAGATAGCGCAGTCCCGCGCCATTGAGCCGCCCGCTCGTGGTCACACGTTGAACTTCAAGTCCAGTGCGCGGCTCAAGCCGCTCCTCATAGAAGAGCTCTGACGTAAAATCGCAAATCTTGGGATGGAGCCGCCAGGTCTCAGCCAGAAAGAGACCTTGGCTCGCGCCGATTGTCTTTGCGCCGCCCAGAATGTGATCGAGCGCGGAAGCATCGGCGCCGTCCGGATGGCTGCCTTTCGAGGGTTGCTCAAGCTGACGCGGATCACCCAACAGGACGAGGCTCTTGGCGGCTTGCGAGACCGCGATCACATTGGCGAGCGACATCTGCGCGGCTTCGTCAACAAAGAGCACATCGACGCCATCGCGCGCATCGGCATCGGCCCACAGCCACGCTGTGCCGCCGATGACATCGGCGTCCACCCCCAGGCGGTCGAGCACCTTCTTGTTTGCGCCTTTGCTGCTGGTGGTGTCGATGACGATGTCAGGATGCGGGGAAGTTAGATCCTTATTGCCCTTATGGACGCAGCGAATCTTCGCGCCTTGTGAAATGGCCGCCTTCGCTGCTTCTTCCAGCAAATGCAGGACCACCTTGTGGCTGGTGGCGGTGACGCCGACCTTCTTCCCCGCGGCCACGAGGCTTGCGATCATGCGCGCGCCGGTGAACGTCTTGCCGGCGCCAGGCGGGCCTTGAATGGGCAGCACGCCTTCGCTCATATCGCCGATGATGCGCACCGCGGTCGCGTCCAAGGCTTCGCTCGCTTGCCTCACGACGCCGGAGCTCGGCTGCGGCGGTCGCCTCAGCAGAAGGTCGCGCGCGGGCGCATAGGCGTCATCGAGTCCGTGCGTTGCGACATGCTCGCCAATGCGCGAGATCGCTTTGGCGACGGATTCGGAATCGACGTGCTCGAATTCATAGATGGCTGCAACATGGGTCTGCGCGGTGGCTTTCTGCTTCTTTATGTCGATCCAATGCTCCGCCGCTGATATCGCGCGCACGCTGCCGAAACTGCCGCCGCCCGCGGCTTTGACACTGTCGCCTTCGCGCAGTTCAGTCTCCTGCGGGGGAAAACGATAGCGATGCACCGGCGTTGGGCCCGGCTCGATCTCCGCCTCGAATTGAAGGCCAGCGAGCGCACAGCGTTCATCCATCAATTCTTCGGGCGAGAGCGCCTGCAGACGATAATTCTCATGGAAGGAGGATTTATCTTCGCGCCGATGCCAACCCACGAGCTGAGCCAAGAGCCAATGCGCGCTCTCGGCTTCGCTCCGGGCCTCTGGATCGACCGGAAGCCCCGCTGTGAGGGCATCGACCAGCGCGCGCTCGCGCGCCGCGCGTTGGGTGACTTTCTCGGACGCTTCCGTTGATTTTGGCGCGGGCCGCGCATCGGGCGCGCCGCCAGCGATGAGTTCAAGGCGGAGCGTTTCAAGCCAGTCTCTCAAGGCAAGCGTCGAGCGGCAATCGTCTTCATTGTAGCGCTCCACGACCTCGCAATCCTCCGCGAGATCGGCGAGCGTGACGCCGAGTTCGAGCGCGGCTTGCACGCGCGTTAGCGCGCGATTGGCGTCGGTCAGCGCGGCCTTGCGCTTATAGCCATAGAAGTCCTCAAGCTTTTTGATCGAATAGCTTTCGACGCTGGCGCGCACGCCGTTGCGGACGACGCTTAAGAGATCGACAAAGCATTCCGATCGCAACAGTGCGTCGAGCTCATCTTCGCGCGTCACATAGCGGCCCATGAGCCGCTTCAGCGCCGAGGGCTCGTAGGGCGCATAATGGTAGATGTGGAGGTCGGGATAAAGTTTTTGGCGCTCAAGCACAAAATCGATGAAGGCCTCGAAGGCCTGCTTCTCTTCGACCGGATTGCGCGCCCAGAGCCCGCGATAGACCGGTGCGCCGGTCTCGTCCTCGCACACATAGCCCAGCAAGTATTCAAGGCCGCTGGCGCCGACATAGGCGTCGCCCTCAAAATCGAGAAAGATGTCGCCCTTGGACGGTGCAGGCAGTCGCGCCAGCCCTAAGCCCTCGCGATAGCTAATCAGTTCATAGGTGGGCGTCCCGCTGCGCTTGCCGTCGAGTTGAATCTTGGCTTGTCTCTGCAGCGCCGCATAGGTTTCGCGCGCGCCGCGTTTTGGCTTCCACGGCAGCGGTGCGGCGGCCGTGGCAAAAGCTGTCAGCGTCGTCAGATTATGGTCGCGCAGTTCGGCAATATGCGTGCGACTGAGCCCCGCAACGAAGGAGGGATGATCGTCGCTACGGCGTTTGGCGTCGCAGATTTGAAACCAGCGGCAGATATCACAAGCGCCCACCGGCTCTGGGTAAGTCGCCAGCGGCTGCTGCTCGAGGCTCGATTCAAGCGCACGCCTTACGCGGCGATAAAAGGCGCTATAAGCGGCGACACGATAAGCTTCTTCCAGGGCGCCGCTCTCCGCTGGCGTGACAGCGAAGGCGAATTCGGGGGCGAGCCCTTGGGTATGGCCGAGCAGATCGGAATAAAGACAGAGTTGGAGCACCGTGGCGCCTGTCGTTTCGCGCGCAAGCTTGGTGTCCTTGACCTGATAGGACCATGATCCGAGCGGACTGGGCCGATCAATCCGTTGCAGAATGTCAGGCCGGCCCGTCCATGGTCCGTGACGCAGCGCGCCCTGGACGATCACGTCCACGCCGTCGCCCATTGCCGCCAGAGTCGCCGCGACCGCCGCGTCGCTGACGCCGACCGCGTCGATGCTCACAACGTTCAAGCCTTGATCGCGGAGACGCTGAACATAGGCGGCTTCGTGGCGCCTGCCGCGTTCCATTAAAGCTTCGAGCATCGCATCTTTATAGACGGGAGGCGATTGTTCGACGCCGTCCGCGACAGCGCGATCGAGATTGGTCCGGTGCGCGCAGGCCAGATGCGCGGTGAGGTCTCCCGCGCTTAGGATGTAGTCTTGGGCTTGTTTGAACATGGTGTTCTCGCAAACTAAATCATGAGGGCGCGTTGATAGTAAATTGTTTGACGCCCAGGCGCGGCTGAAAGATTTGGCCAAGACGTTCGAGCACACGTCGTCCGTGGGCGGTTTCCAAATCCGCGCGGCGAAGGCCGGTCTTAGCCCGCACGTCGTCGATGAGACGGCTAAAGTGTGGAAGCAAGCGCGCATCTGGGCGGGCGCGCTTCAAGCAATGCTGCGCCAAGGAAAGCGCCCAGAGTGACGTCGCCCAGGCTTCAAGCAGATCGTCGGGAAGCGTTTCATAGCGCTCATCCATCGCCATCACTGAAATCGGTGAAGGCCTGTCATGAAAGAAGCCGGCGCAGAGATTGAGAACGAGCCGAGGCCATCCCGTATCGGTGTCGTCACAGGCGAGCCTACGCGCGCCAAAAGGCGCAAGCGGCGCATCGGCCTTGCCAAGTAGGATCATGAGCATGAGCCGAAGGCGTAGCGCCTCGCGCGAACGAATTGCGTTGGCCTTAGCCCGGGCGGCGAGTGTCTCGCGGAACGCCTTCACAGCGGCGGAATAGTCATGTGGATCGAAAGATCGGGTCGTTAGCTCTTGCGGTGATTTGAGCGGCGATCGTGGCTCAGCGCCGAGCGGCGGGGCGCCACCACCGCCGCCGTCGCCATCTTCGTCCGTTTCGCCAAGATCGTCACCGAGATCCTGCGGGTCGACGCCGGAGAGCTTGGAATCGTCTTCGTCGAACAAAATCCGGTTTAAGGCTGCTCGCACGGAATCGATATTCTGTCCGGCAAGCGTATTGCGCGCCTTTTGCTTTGCATCTGCATGCGCATCTCGCGCCTTGATGAAATCCTCATAAGAGAGCTGCCGGGCGCCGTCGGCGCCATCGGCGGGCTTAGTCCGCGACCGTCGCGAACCGGCGCCGTCCTCATTGTCGTCTTCCCGCTCAAGTTCGGCCATCGCTTCGAGCATAGTGAGATCGAAATCTTCTAAGTCTTCGAGCAGGGCGCTGGCGCGCGCGGCCTTCTGCGTCGCGCGCTCTTTGCGGCGGCCGGCGAGATGGGCGGGGTGGGCGACAATTGCGTCGAGCGAAACGCCGGTCGATGAAACCGCGCGCGCAAAGCGGATCGCCTCACAATCCATGTCGAGATCGCACAAAAACCAATGATCCTCGGTCGTGCGCCAAGTGTGGAACGCGAGCTGCCCGACGACGTCGCCATTCTTGTCGAGAAGCTGGACCTCGGCATCCCTGAAGGCCGCGTTTGGGCGCCATCTCAATTGCGCGCCGTCGAGGTGAAACGCGCCCGGGAGACGCGCGGCTGTCTCGGCAAGCGGGATCTCTTCACCCAGATCTTGCGGCTTGAGGGCATCGGGCGCAAGTGGCGCGCCGGCAAGCGTCGCGCTCAATTCGAGGTGACGCTCGATCAAGCCCGCCGGCAAGGCGCGATAGAGACAAGCTTCGCAATTGACGGCGCCGGAGCTATTGCGTCCGCCCAACGCCGCGCGCGTGCAATTGGCGCTGCCGATCAGGACGTGATCCGTGTCGCCGCGGCGCGCGATGATCAGCTTGGCGTGGGTGAAGCGCCGGACCTGCGCCTCTCCCGCATCGACATCGTGCAGATCGGCGTTGAGAGCCCCGCGCGCCTGGGTGGGAAAGAGCTTTTGTCCCGGTTGGATGAGAATCTGCGTATGCGCGGGCGAAAGACCGGCAATCAGTTCACGGCAGGCGTCCAGTCCATCGTCCCAATAAGGGCTCATGACGATAAGCCGGTCGATTGGACCGGGGCCAATCAGATCCAAATAGCGCGCCATGATGGAGGGTGCGCCATCACCCTCCTCAGCGATGAAGGCCGATTGCGTGCCATCGGAGAGCGTGACGGGTGAGGGCGCGGCTTCGACGCGTGCGAGCCAAGGCGTGCGCGCCCGCGTCCAAGCGAAGGCCTCCTGCGCGAGGTCGGCATGTTCACCTTGGCGCGCAAGCCGCTCCAAATAGCGCCAGGCATCGGCGATGATAATTTGGTCGGCGCTTTGTTTTTCGTCGCATCTGAGTTCGGCGACGAGCTCGCGATTGCCGCCAAGTCCTGGACCTGTTGCGTTTGCCGAACCGACGATGAGGCGCGCGCCTTGCCGGCCCAATTGCAGCACGATCTTGGAATGAAATACGCCGCCCATCGGCGCCCGCAGCGGGTGAACAAGATAGTGCGCGCCAGCGCGAAGCGGACGCATCGCGCCTTCATTGGCGGCGAGCGCGAGCATGCGCTCGTCGCCCATGAGGACGATATTGGCAGCCCCCGCACCCTCGAATTGGGGCAAGAGCACGTGCTCGAAGGCGCCGAAATCAACGCCGAACGTGGCGACAATCGCGGTGTGAAAGCCGCGCGTGCCGCCGCCGCGATTGAAGACGTCGAACAGTTTCACGACGCCTCCTCAAGCAGCGTGTGACCCGCTGGTGTTAGACCGTGCGCATCGAGAAGGCCGATATCGGTCAGGAAGGTGAGCGCGGGCGCGAGCCGCGGGGTCGTGAACACCGGCGCATAGGATGCGCGCCAATGAAAGCGTCCATCTTCGATCTCGAAGAGATAGGTGTAGTCGCGCTGCGTGCGGAATTTCTGGAGCGCGACCCGCGCGTGACGATTGAGAATACGATCCTGGAAGAAGCGTCGAAGCGTCAGCGCAATGGGGTCGTCCTCACGCGCCGAGAGAAAGGCGCGTTCGCTTGTGATCGAGCGAAAGCCATCGCCAAAGCTAAAGGAGCGCGTGATTTCGTCTTCAAGATCGCCGCGCTCGCGCACGCGCGCATCAAGTGCCCCGATCAATGTGAGCGCAGCTATGGCTTGCTCTGAAGTCATGCGCTGCTCGCCGCGGACCTGGGTCACGCGGCGCGACAAGTCTCGGGCGTCAGGCGCGGTGGCCCTCAGCGCGAGCACATGCGTGCGCCAGGTCGGGCCAAGGAGGGACGGCAAGAGCGGATCAAGGCAAAGGTCGAGCAGCTCGCTGAGCGGCGCCCCGTCGGTGCGGTCGCGCAAGAGATCGAGCGCCCAGCGCAGCAATCCCGCCGCGGCGACCTGGAACAGGTCTTGGAGCTGATAGGCCTCCCAACGCAAACGCTGTGCCGAGAGGGGGTCAGCGTCCGTTGCTGGCGTGAACAATGTCCAGCGCAGATCGTCGACGCTAGGCCGCCGGCCCAATTCCTTGGCCGTCCGCAAAATCAGATTGAGCGTATCGCGCCGTCGCGGCGCGCTCTGTGTCAGATCATTACGCCGCGCGAAAAGCGCATCCCGATAGAGTGCTGATTCCGTCGAGTCCGCAGCAATGGCGTCGGGAGCAAAGCGTGCAAGTTCGTCGAGTGCTGCGCGCGTAATGACGCCCGCGCCAAGCGCAACTGAGAAAATGGCGGCTGCGTTCTCGCCCACGGCCTGTTTGAAGGCCAAGGCGGCGTCAGCGCCCAAGATCTTGCTCGGCACGACGAGATCGTGATTGTCGCCTTGCGAGAAGAACCCGGCTTCGACCATTTGGCTTGCATAGGCGCCGCCAAAGACGCCGAGCGCTTGCGCAAGGTAGACCCGGCCTTCATGCCCAGCCGCACGTCCGAAATCGATCGGGTCGTCGCTCGTCTGCAGCGTCTCAAGCGCCCATTCAACGCCGCCAACCCCCAAGGCCGCATCGCCGCCCTTCTTGGCGGCGGCGAGCGCGAACAAAGCTTCGCCGCGTCTGATCCATTGGCGCCAGTCGTCGGCGGCGGTCGATCCGTGTCTGCGCGCGTAGAGGTCAATGAGCCAGCAATAGAAGCCGTAATAGCGCATGCGCAGCGTCACATTGGAGACGCCCGGCAGCAAATTTTGGTAGAGCAGGACGCCGCTATTTTGCATGCCCAGCGGGTCGAGCCCGCGCTTTTTCGGCGTCTCGGTCCATTCGGGCACGCAGATGAAGTCTTCAATGCCTGTGATTTTCGCCCCCCGCTTTCGCTGGGGCGGGACTGGCGTCTTAAGCGCTTGTCATCCCGCCCCCACAACCCATGCCACGCGCGCAAGTTGTGTGTCCAGGCGGGGGACAGCGCTTGCCCGGCAGCATCTGGCCCCGCATGTTGGACGCTGGCCGAAAGTGGAGTGTCCAGTGAGTGACGAGCGGGGGCCCACCAGCGTGGACCGCAAATTGGGCGAGCGCGTGCGCGCGCGCCGTCTCGA
Source organism: Hyphomonadaceae bacterium (assembly GCA_022843225.1). Lineage (GTDB taxonomy): Bacteria > Pseudomonadota > Alphaproteobacteria > Caulobacterales > Aquidulcibacteraceae > Vitreimonas. Next base: position 28,302 of record JALHOC010000006.1, on the reverse strand, counting down.
AATCGGCATGAGCCAAGAGAAGCTGGCCGATCTCTTGGGCGTCACTTTCCAGCAGGTGCAAAAATACGAGAAGGGCGTCAATCGCATCGCCGCCAGCCGCCTCTACGATATCGCGTACGCGCTTGAGATGCCGGTGGAGCGCTTCTTCGAGGGGCTGGGCGGCGCCCGGCGCGGCGCCAAGAGCGAGCCCAGCAAAGAGGATTTCTTCGCGATACCGGGTGTCGCGGAATTGGTGCGCCTGTTTGCATCCATCGGCAGCATCAAGGTGCGGCGGCGCGTGCTGGAACTCGTACGCGCCACGGCGGAAGAGAAGTCCTGACGTCACGCGCCGCCGGCTCAAGCCGCAGCTAAGAAGCCCTTGATTCGTCCGAGCGCTGCGTGGTCGAGACCGTCGCAACGCGGATCGCCGCCATTGGCGTAGATGACGTCGAGAATACAGGCCGCATCCTGCGCGGTGGCCGGGCGCGTGGTGAGGATAAATGTCTCCGCATCTTCCAGATTCGGAGGCGGCTCAGCCCGACGCTGACAGCTCTTCCAGTATTCATGCGCGTGCGGGATCGATGTCCAAGACATGAGATTTAGTCCGTTTGCTTTGTCGGCCGCTGCGCTTGCGCGTATGGCGCCCATCGGCTTTCACCGATGGCGAACAAGCAAAGCGCCATAAGGCCGCCCCAGAGGATCAAGCGAAGGGTTATGCTCGGCCAGATGTACTGTTGCGGGCTGATCAGCGGTGCGAAATGGGTGGAGAAGATGACGAGTTGAAAGCCGGATGCGCCAATCAACCACCATCGCTCGTATCGGAGCGCCAGCAAGACAAGGGTCACCAGCGTGAGTCCAGACGCTAATGCGGGCCAGATCGGCCCCTCTCGGGTGAGGTAGGGAGAGATGAACATCAGGCAGGTGAGCGTCGTCGCCGCGACCCGCTCCGGCGTCTTTCCCGCCGCCAACAGCAGTGCAAGCGCAAAGATGCTGACGGCGAGAAAGCCGTACTGAGCGATGGTGAGAGTGAGGGCTAAGCTCAAGCGGCGTCTTGTTCCTGTGCGCTGAACGACGGCATCTCTCTAATTTTCTCGTCGAGCGGGCCATCCATGCGCCACTCGATCGCCAGATCTTTGGCGACCTTGGCCAAATTGCCGTGACCGCTGGCGATGGCGCCGCGTGCGTCCGTCATCGCCTTGAGGCCCCGGACGATGTCGTCGAGAGCCTCATGGCCGACTTCGGCGGCGAACCTGCCTTCAAAGCGCGCCTCGATCAGGGCGCTGACGAGTGCGTTGGCCTCAAGGATGGTTTCATCCATCTTCTTTTCGGTTTGTTGAATTTGACGGGCGATACGCGCCGCCGACCTGATTTGCTTCATGTGTACGCCCCTAAAAGCCGTTCCAGCGTCAGCGCGCGTTTTCCGGGGCGTAGATGGCGGCTCTATCTGTCGAGACGCTCATGATCACAGTCACCCCGGCGAACACGAACGCCACCAACGCGGCCACCACGAGGATGAGGATGAGCCTCATCACCTTCGATGGCGGGCGAGGGAGCATCGCAAAAGCGGCTGCGAGTCCCCCGGCGTTGGCGTCGCTTCGTTGCGCCGACGGGGGCGAAAGAGAGGTGTCGCCGCCCTCGTAGCCTATCGGCAAAGGATACTCAGGGTGCAGATTGCTCAGCTTCGCGGCGGCGCGAATGCGGTCGTGCACGCCAAGTTTGGTGTAGGCGCGCGCCAAATGATTGCTGACTGTTCTCGGTGACATTTCAAGGCGTTGAGCGATCTCGGCATCGCTCAACCGGCGTCCAGCGAGATACAGGCACTCCTTCTCTTTCGGCGTCAGCTTGGCCGTCATGTTTCAGCTCCCCGGAACGAGGTTTGCGGCGCTGGATGGCCTTCGTCCAGGGGCTAATCGGTATGGGCGCCAATGCCCCGCGTAGGTCTCAGACCAGATCGCGCTCGCAAGAACGGGCGCGCCGGGGGCCGTCGGCGCGCACGGAGATCGGCGGCGGCGGAAATATTGCGGAGTTTTCGAAGCTCGACGGTCTTTCGATCAGACGATGGTCCGCGCTTCCTTCACCAGACCAGAGCTTCACGCCCTCATCTGGTCGAAGCCCTTGAACAAAGTCGCTGCTGACCTCGGCCTTTCCGATGTGGGCCTCAAGAAGCTCTGCACGCGCCACGACATCCCCACCCCGCCCCAGGGCCATTGGATCTCCATCCATCACGGCAAGTCCCGCCCCACCATCCCGCTCCCGCCCAAGCCTGAAGACGACGATCCCCACTTTCGCATCGGCTTTGCCGCCACGCTCACGCCCAAGGCCGCCCGCGCCGATATCCAAGCGCTGAAGACAGAGGCTCGGGCAAATCGCGAGACAACGCCGTTCTTTCCCTCCCGTGCCACAGCCGAGCTTCACCCGGCTCTGATCGCCACCGCGCAGAAGTTCCGCACCGCCACGCCCGATCGCGACGGCGCGATCATGGCGAGAGGGGAGAGCCTCTGCGGCCTCTGGATCGGCATCGAGCACCGCGAACGCGTCATTGCCTTGCTCGACGCGCTCTTCCGCGAGCTCACCGCCCGCAACATCGACATCTCGGCCAACGGCACACGCATGATCGTCCGCCGCGGTCCCGATGACATCGAGTTCCGCATTGCCGGCAAGACCGAGGAGCGCATCTACCGGCCGACCGAAGCCGAACGCGCCGCCGACAAGGGGCGCGAACGCCGTATCGCGCTGGGATTCAGCCGCGACGAAAAGCGCGCCTATCCCGACACCCATGTCGTCTTCAACGGCCGCTACGCGCTTTTCGTCGAGACCTGGACGCCGGGCGTTCGAAAGACTTGGTCCGATTCCAAGCGCCAGTCGCTTGAGGCGATGCTGCACGAGATCGCCGCCGGTCTCGATGCGTGTCTCTTGGCGCACAAGGCGCTGCGCGAAGAGCGCGAAGCGCGTTGGCGCCGCGAAGAGGAAGCGGCAGCGCGCGAAGCTCGCGCCGAGGCCCGCCAGGCGCGCGACGCCAAGCGCGCACGCTTTTTGTCAGAGCTCATCGCCGGCGAGGACGAAGCCAGCCGCCTCGAAGCCTGGCTCGCCCGCGCGCCGCCCGCACAGGCCGCCCCGCAACCTTGGCCCGACCTCATCGCCTGGGCGCATCGACGACTCGCCGCACTTCACGCTCAAGCCGATCCCCAGACCGTGATCGCGCTGCTCACGGACAGCCATGCTGACCTCTTCCCCGATCCCGATCCACTCGCCGAGACGGCAGGAGCGGGGCGCTTTCACTACGACTCCGATGCCGGGCCCGACGACGAGGATGATGACTTCGATGAGTGACGATTTCCGCATCCGCATCGTGCGCGAGGCGCTCGACAAGTACGTCGCCTCGCCGTCGCTCGATCACATCCGCGACGCCGCCATGCTCGATCGGCTCGCGGCGGAGATCGTGACCGAACTGTTCCGCGGCGATCCGATCTGGCGCAAATGGGATCTGACCCGTGAGACCTTCCTGCGCCGCGCGATTCCTTGCTGGATTCCGATCGACGATCTCACAGCATTCTTGAACGAGATCGAGGGCCCCATCCTCACCACCACCGATGTGCAATCCCGCATGGACATGATGTGCGAGGATCGCTTCGAGACCTATCCGAGCCCGGCCAAGAAGGGCTTCTGTCTCGCGATCTATAACGAAGAGAAGGCGAGGGGCACCGAGCTCGCCGCCATCGTCCAGCGCATCACCGATCGTTGCGCCGAAGAGGAGATGCGCAACTATGAAGAGCGCCGCGACCGGCGCAAGCGTGAACTCGCTGAGGCCGCCGCCGCAATGGAGGCGCGCTTCCTTTCAGGCGCTGATTGCAAATGGACGCCGGTCACGGGCCATGAAGGTCTCTATTGCCGCGTGAACGGACGCGCGTTCCGGCTCACGAGGGATGCGCGGAAAAGGCACTTGCTTCATCGTATCGCGAGCATCGAGGATGGAGGCTTCCTCATCGGATGTTACGGCTCTCGCGCTGATGCAAGCGGCATCCTCGAATCGATCGCATTTTCTGAAGGCTAGGCGTGAGGTCACTTTGCTTGGGCTAGGCGCACGCCGATTGTGAGCTCTCATAGTCGCAGGGCCTCGGCTGTCCACAAGGCATTGGATCGGCGAGATTATCCCTACACACTTGCACGCTAGGCGGGAATGAATAGAGTGAAACGGCAGGAAAGGGGCGAGGGAATGCTGACAAGGCGAACTCTTTTGCTGGCGGGTGCGCTTGCCGCCAGTGGATGCACTGGGCGCTCCTCGACCGTTCGTGTCGGGGTTTTGCCAATCTCCGAGAGCCTGCCGCTCTATGTCGGGCTGCAGTCCGGGGCGTTTGAGCGCGAAGGACTGGCCGTTGAGCCCGTGATGCTGGATGGCGGCGCCCGAATTCTTGAGGCGATGACGTCAGGAGATCTGGCATTTGGGGTGAGCAACTACGTCTCGCTTATGTTGGCAAGAGAAGCTGGGCTCGACTTCAAGCTGGTGTCTGGGGCGACGGCCGAGACTAGTGACAATCCGCAGCATGCGATGCTCGTGCGCGCGGACTCGACTCTAACGCCACAACAGCTCTCCGGGAAACGCATTGCTGTCAACACACGCCGTAATATCAACGAACTCTATGTGAGTGCGTGGCTCACAAGCGTCGGTGTCGATCCTAGCTCTGTCGCACTCGTAGAAGTGCCTTTTCCGAGAATGCTGACGGCTCTTCAGAGCAATTCAGTGGATGCTGCCGGTGCGATAGAGCCTTTCGTGACTTTTGGGCTCCGGGAGAACTTGGTTCGCGCCATAGGGCGTCATGTGGTTGACGTGGAGAACAATGTTCCGATCACGGGCTGGATGACCACTGGCAATTATGCTCAGCGGAATGGCGACGTTGTGAATCGCTTCCGTCGCGCTCTGCAGCAGGCAGCGGCGGATGTCGGGGCCGACGAAGAACGCGCGCGCGCGGCACTCACAACCTTCACGAGCCTCTCCGCTACGGATGCTGCGGCTGTGCCGTTGCCAACGTTCAATACCGCTACTCCTCCTGAACAGTTTGGATCTCTGCTGGAACGCGTGCGGCGCGCGGGATGGATATCGGAAGGCGCGACAGACCCCGCCAACTATCTCCTGCGATGACGACGTCGGTCGCGTTCGTGGACGTGAATTTCAATTACACTTCTTCGCAGCCAATTCTTTGCAACGTCAGTATGGAGGTGCCCGCAAACGGGTACGTCTGCGTTGTGGGTAAGAGTGGCTCGGGGAAGACCACGCTATTGCGCCTAGTCGCCGGACTTGAGACTCCCGTCTCCGGCGAAGTGAGGCTGCACACTGCGAACGGCCACCAGCCTAGCGTGCAGATGGTGTTTCAAGACTACTCCCGTTCGCTGCTTCCTTGGTTGACCGTCGGTGCAAACGTAGCGCTCGCCCTGAGCCGAGAAATTCTGAGTCCCAACCGGCGACAAGATCGGGTTGCGGAGATGCTGACCGCTGTAGGGCTGAGTGGTTTGGAGGATAGGTTTCCGCGCGAACTTTCTGGCGGTATGCAACAGCGGGTGGCCTTGGCGCGCGCGTTAGCTAGCAAACCCAGCGTCTTGTTACTGGACGAGCCTTTCGGCGCGCTCGACACGCCGACTAAGCTCGACTTGCAAGAAGAGATGCTTCGCCTGAAAGGCCTGATGGGGTTCACCGTCATGCACGTTACCCACGATTTGGATGAAGCGTGCTTCTTGGCGGACTCCATTATTGTCACAAACATGGGTCGTACGACTGAGACGATTGAAAACACGCTGGCACACCCGAGACGACGGTTGGAGAGCCGGGAATCGCCAGACTTCCTGCACCTGCGTCGCCGGCTGTTTGAAAAGCTTGGCTATGTTTAGGAAAGCATTCCCTGGAATGGCGCTGCTCATCGCGCTTCTCATTGCCGTTGAAGTCGCGGCGGGGCTAGGCGCGATAAATCCGATTCTATTCCCGCGACCAAGCCAGCTAGTGGCGGTCTTCGCTGAGGGCGCCGTCCGGGCTCAGTTGTTCGAGCAACTCGGGATCACTCTATTGCGCGCCGGTATCGGCTTTGCCTTGGCGGCTTGTGTTGCGCTACCGATCGGACTCGTCCTCGGCGTCTCAGAATCCCTTCGGGCGACGTTTACGCCGTTGATCGAGATCCTGAGACCAATCCCTTCGTCAGCGATGGTGCCAATCGCCATTCTCTTCCTGGGGCTTGGAACCGGGATGATTTTGTTTGTGATCTGGTTTGGTACTCTCTGGCCCCTGTTGGTCAACGCAATATACGGCGCGAGGGGCGTCGATTCCCGCCATAAAGAACTAGCAAAGCTGTTGCGGCTCAACACGCGAGAGTACTTCTCACTAGTAGTGCTGCCTTCTGCCGTGCCGCATGTGCTTGCGGGCGCGCGAGTAGCTCTTTCTATTGCGCTAATTCTTGCGGTGACCGCGGAGATGCTCGCTGGGCAGAACGGCATTGGTTATCGGTTGTTGGATTATGAACGCGCGTTCCGTTATCCGGAGATGTACGCCGCGTTGGCATTGTTGGCGGTGACAGGTTTGGGGCTGAACCTTGCCTTTGCTGCAGCCCAGAGCACCCTTCGCCGACGCTTTTCTGAGTTCGAGTAAGCATGCAACACGCCATCGCTCAGATACCGGGGCCTTCGCCTCAACTTCCCATGCAACCAATGCTAGCCGAGGGCGCGGGTGGCGCGCTCCAGTTGACCGAATTTGGAGAGGGTATGCTTGTCGGTCTCTTTTTGCTTTCCGTCGGACTCTACTTAGTAGGGGTCTGGCTGCGCGCTCGGACGCGGCGAAGCGATAAGGCCGCGTGGTTGTGGCTGACGCCCCGCAATCTCGTGCCTTTTTCCAGCAGGTGGAAATTGCTGCTTGTAGCGTCGGGCGTGTACACGGCTGCCGCGATGTTTCTGTCGCTGCTGTTGATTGTCGCTTTTCGGATCTTCTGCGACCATGCGGAGCCACATAACCTAACCGAGGAAGCATTTGCGTTTCCGGGTGTTGTGTTTGTGTTCGTGACCGGTCTCCTTGGTGTCGCGAGTGTGCTCAACACCATGTGCCTCCTTCAGCGGCGTTCACAGGAGATATACAGCTTTCCGGCGCTTGCTGACGCATTGGAACGTGACATTGAGGACGGTCCTGCCCCGCGTGGTGCGGCGTGGAACGAGACCTTCTTTATCGATTTCGTGCCTGCTGTGGGGATCGTCTCCGCCAAAGACTCGCACATCCGTATCGGGAATACGCTCCAGAAATTGGCCAGAAGGGAAGACTCGATCTCTCACTTCATTTTTCTCGCATCGAAACGGCGCAGCGCGGAGGAGCATCATTCGGACTCTCTCATTGACGGCGCCAAGTTGGGGCCGATGGAGGAGGCAATTGAATCAATGGTGGTGAAAGCCGTGGGCCCCGCCATGGACGCGGACGCTCGACGCAATCGCTGCCGGGAGATTCGCGAGTCGTCCGACCAGCTTAGCAGTAATCTCGATCAGGACTTCGGCTTGGTGTGGTACTCTTCACGCGTAAATTTCGAGCACTACTATGTCGATAGGGACTCAGCGATAGCCTACTACGTAATCCCGGATGAAGACGCCAGGGAGCAGCGCAATCAGCTCCGTGGCTCAGTCCTAAGCGATGTCACGCACGTATCCTATCTCCAAGAGGTTTGCCGTACTTATTTGCGCCAAGCGGTTACGCCGAAATCGGCGATTGTGAGAAAGGATGCCGCCGCAGCGAAGCTCAAGTTCGTTTTTTCGGTCGGCCAACGACGCATTCGAAAGATTGAGGTGCTGTGCTTTGACTTGAACAAACGCCCGCTGGAAGGAGGGGTGTGCACTGTCGAGCCGAGCGAGGAGTCCATCGAAGGGATCAGCATGGGCGTTATTGAGCCCGATCACGAATATGAAACCGACGTGTTGCCGGAAACGAAATGGATTCAAGTCAAGTTGTACAAGGCCCGGGTGCAGCACGAAATTAGAGCCGCGCCTGAGGCGGCATTTGCCTCGCCGACAAGCTTCTTCGTGCCGCTGAAAGAAATCACATAACAGGAGCGGAAGTTGGTTTCAGGCCGGCCTTTCGGCAGGTCTCAAGCGCATGATCCATCGGTACTTTGAATCGATCTCGACCATAAATCTGATAAAGATCCGCTTGACGCTGCGGTGTGCAATTTACGGTGATGACGTTGGCGCCTGCCATCAGGCCCGCCAGTTGGCCATCGGGCGCCGCGAGTTCAAGGGCGCTTACCGTAGGTATGATCCGATCTGGGGCGAGTATCCGCAGTATCGCGATTGCGTTGAGCGTGGTCTCGACATCTCCCATCGGGGAGTCGGCGAGCGGAGTGTGGGCAGCGGGAATAAACGGGGACACACTAAGCATATGAGTGTTCTGCCGTAGACCGTACACTAGGTCCGCGGCGACAGACTCGATAGTTTGGCCTGGCAGGCCGACAATTGATCCGGTCCCCACCTCAAACCCGGCAGCGATGAGCTCATCAATGTGGGTTTGCCGCAGACTGAGCGTTTCGCCCCTAAGACCTTTGTGCAGAGCAGGATCGGCGGTCTCGAACTTCATTATGTAGCTCGTTGCGCCGGCGTCTCGCAGTTGGGAGTAGATCTCCGGTGAGTGCTTGCCGAGCGAAAGCAGCACTTGGCGCTTAATGCCGAATTGCGCGCGCGCGGCGCGGCACGCTGACAATGCGAGCCCGATTACTTTCGGCGTCTCCCCTGATTGAAAGGAAATGACCTGAACCGGTGTGTCGGCGATTTCGGCGAGAGCGGCAAAGACCTCGCTCTCGCTCAGCAAGAAATGATCCCCGGCAGCAATGCCGCCCCGGCGCATAGGGCAATAGCTGCAACCCATGCGACAGAGGTTAGTCAGTTCGATTACCCCTCGCAGTATGTACGTGTCCCCCCAGTGTGTGCGGCGTGCGGCGCGAGCGGCTTCAAACAGCAGGTCCTGGGGCCGACCACGGAGGCGCAATATGTCCGCAAGTGCCCGCACGTCGGATCCGGCAAAAGCGAACTGGAGCTCCGAGGCCAGGCTCGAGGGCGAAACACGAAGAGGAGGAGCGGTCAGCACGATTGAGCTCTCTAAATGACAGGCTTTGGATACATGCGCTCGGCTGAACCGGCCATGAAATAGGGTAGAACAAAGGGGGAAAGTAGTCATCTTTGCGCCCCACAAGGTTGAAAATTCGTTCGAGCGGAAACCGCGGGGATCGCGGGGCGACGATGGAACGCGCGCTGGCCCGCAGCGCAATCTCGTGCGCGCCCCGACGTGGACCAACTTTGCGCGCCTGCCGTCTTGACACTGCGGCCGGCGCCCTGGTCGGCCTGACGCCACGTGGGTCCCGCCCGCGTTTCCGCCCGCGCTATTTGAGCATCGTGCGAGATCGTCGGTGCCCGCCGCAGGCGAACCCTGCCTCGCATCCGTGACACGATCAGGTCAATCGACCTGCGTGTGTTTATGATTATTGAATCTGAGCCCTGAAACGACGGCGCGTCGCAACTATCGCACAACGCGAGAGGCGCGCGCCCGAGAAGGAGTGGCTCATGCGTGCGGCCGGCGCGATTACGTTCGTCGCTTTCATCGGCTTCGCTAGCCTTATGGCGGCGACGCAGGTGATCGCGGCGCTCTTCGCGTATCAGCCAGCGCTCGGCGCGCCTGTGCTCAGGCTGCGCGAGGGCGCCATCTACTGGCCTTGGTCAATCCTGACTTGGGCGCCGCAATGGCGCGATGTGTATCCGCGGCCATTCGCGCTCGCGGACTTCATCATCGTTTGCGGCTTAGGCGCCGGCGTTCTGTTTATGATGGTGGCGAGCGGTCACAAACCGCCGCGACTTCGTCGTCATGGGCCAAACGGTTGGGCCAGTTTCGAGGACGTGCGTAAGGCGGGATTGTTTGCTTCGTCTGGCGCTGTGCTCGGCAAATTTGACGATGAGATGCTGGCCTATAACGGCCCGGGCCATCTCCTCCTCATCGGGGCTTCGCGCTCTGGCAAAGGTCGCGGTCATGTCGTGCCTACACTATTGGCCTGGCCAAAGTCGGCGCTCGTGCTCGACGTGAAGGGTGAGCTCGCCTCCGGCGATCCGCGTCATGGTTTTCCAGGAACAGCCGGTTTTCGCGAAACATTGGGCCCGGTGTTGCGCTTCTCGCCCACGCGGCCCGGCAGCGCGCGCTTCAACCCCTTGTTCGAAGTGCGCAAAGGCGCCGACGAAGTCCGCGACGTGCAGAATATCGTCGAGATCATCGTCGATCCCGCTGGCGATGGGCGGCACGAAGATTTCTGGGACCGGAGCGCCAAGCAGGTGCTGGTCGGTATTATCCTGCATGTCCTCTACGTCGAGCCCGAACATCGCAAGACGCTCGCGATCGTGCGCGAAAAGCTCCGCGACCTCGACGCCTGCGCCGAGCACATGCGTCTTGTCCTGCATCGTCGCTCGCCGGAAACCGGGGCCCCTGAGACTCACCCCGAAGTTCTGCACGCCGCCGAGTCTTATCTGGCGGGCGAAGAGCGCATGCGCACCGGCATTCGCGCCACGGCGGAGAGTTTCTTCGGCATCTTCGCCGATCCGCTTGTTGCGGCAAACACGTCCGCCTCCGATTTCCGCGTCGGCGATCTCATGTGCCATGAGCGTCCGGTCACACTTTTCCTGCAACCGCCGCCGTCTGATGCGCCGAGGCTGATGCCTTTGATGCGCCTGGTGTTGAACCAGATTGCGCGCTCGCTGATGGAAGATCAGACCCGCGATACAGGGGGACGCACGAAGCGCCACGATCTATTGCTCGTACTCGACGAGTTCCCGCAACTTGGGCGGCTTGGTTTCTTCGAGACGGCGATGGGGGCGTTCGCCGGTTATGGGCTAAAGGCCTATCTGGTCTGTCAAAGCCTCAATCACGTCACCCGTGCTTACGGACGCGACAGCGTTATCGTCGACAATTGCAGCGTCATTACCGCTTTCGCCGCTGCAGATCTGGAAACGGCGCGTACGATCGCGTCGATGACTGGTGAGCGCTGGGAGCTCATTGAGCAAGAGAGCGTTTCGCGCCCGCAAGCTCTGATCGGTCCACGCCGAGGCTCCGTGAGCGTGCGCGAGGAGCGCCGTCCGCTCATGCTTGCGGGCGACGTGCGGCAATTGCCTAATGACGAGCAATTGATCTTTGTCGCTGGCGCTAGGCCCATTCGCGCCAAGAAGCTTCAATTCGATGCTGAGCAGGTCTTCCGAGATCGGCTGCGTCCGGCCGCGTGGGACGAGCCGAAGCTTTCGACCGGTCATGACTGGTTTGGCGTGCGCGTGCTCGGGCGCCTGGTCAAAGGCGAACGCGGCGCCGTGAAGGTTGCGCCGGTGCTCGCAGGAGAAACGCAGCCGCAAGGCGATCTTTTTCCCGACCTCAAAGTGTCTGAGCGCGCCAGCGCGGGGTTGCGCCGCGATGTGCGCGGCGGCGCCAAACAACGCGGCACGGGGGTTTAACGAGATGCAAGCCGCCGCCACCACTGTCTATCTGCCCAGCGAGCTCCGCGCCAAGGTCGCGCGTATGGCCGATGCGCAAGGGCGCTCAGCCTCCAGCGTCATTGTCGAAGCGGTGCGCTTTCGCCTCGGCCGTCAAGAGCAGGGGATTGAGCCCCTCTCTCGGCGTGATATCGCACGGCTAGAATCGCGCATCGATAAAGTGGTGCGCGACGGCGCGCTCATAAAGGAAACGCTCCTCCTGTTCGTGCGTGTCTGGCTCGAACACAATCCCCCGCTGGAGGAGCACCTCGAAGCGAGCGCCGCGGCAAGTGCTGCGGCCCGCTTCGAGCGCTTTCTGGACTATATCGCCAACAGCATCGATTCAGGTCGCTCGCTCGCGCACTTCGAACCGGACGCGCCTCAGGTCGAACACGTGAATGGGGCGGCCCTGTGAGCGCGGCGCCGATAGAGCTGGGCGCTGCGCGCCGCCGCTCCGCACTTGAGCGTGCGCTGGGCCCTGCGATCGCCGATGCTATAGCGCGCGCGGACGTCGTCGAGGCGCTAATCAATGCTGACGGTCGCGTCTGGCTCGACATCGTGGGCGCTGGTCTCACCGAAAGCGCCATCACTCTGTCGTCCGCCGATCGAGAGGCGGCGATCAGGTTGCTTGCTCACGAAGCCGGCGAGATGGTGGGCGAAGAGCGTCCGTCGCTCGCGACAATCTTGCCTGGATCATCGGCGCGTGTGCAGGCGGTATTGCCGCCTTTGGCAAGTGCGCCCGTGCTCGCCATCCGCAAGCGTCCGCAGCGCCTTTACACCTTGGACGATTATGTGCGCGACGACATCGCGAGCACCGCGCAGGTGATGCTCTTACGCGAGGCCGTGCAGGCGCGGCGCAATATCGTGGTCGCGGGCGGCACAGGCTCCGGCAAGACCACGTTGCTTAACGCGCTCCTAAGCGAGCGTAGTTTTCGCCAAGCGCGAGCCGTCATTCTCGAAGACACCGCCGAACTTCAATGCGCCAGCCCGAACGCGGTGCAGCTGCTGACCCGCCGCGCGCATCCGCCGGTCACTATGCGCGATCTGGTGCAGATGACGCTCCGTCTTCGGCCCGACCGCATCGTCGTCGGTGAAGTGCGCGACGGCGCAGCGCTCGAAGTGTTGAAAGCGTGGAATACAGGTCATCCCGGCGGCCTTCTGAGTCTGCACGCTAATTCCGCGCACGACGCACTGCATCGGCTTGAGGATCTTTGCGCTGAGACGATGGCGGTCCCACGCCCGCGCATGATCGCAAGTGCTGTGGATATCGTCGTCTTCATTGCACGCACCGCACATGGCCGGCGCATCGAAGAGATTGTCTCCGTCGAAGGCCACGAGGGTGGGCTCTATCGCCTCGCCCGGCCGCCGCCGGACGGATAGCCGGCGCGTCGTCTCCGCCGCCGCACGACCACCGTTCAGTTCCTAACTTTTGAGAGCTTGCCATGCTCCACCGACCAATGAGCGTCGGGCGCACGACTGCGCTCGCCGCACTGACCATCATCGTGCTTGTTGCGCCCGCGCATGCCGCCGGATCGGGCATGCCCTGGGAAGGGCCACTGGAACAGATCGTGGATTCCATCACCGGTCCGGTTGCACGGGCGGCGGCGGTGATCGCCATCGTCATTGCCGGCGTCACCATCATCTTCTCCGAAGGCGGCGGCGGGGTCCGCAAGCTCGCCTTCGTCGGGCTCGGCATCGCCGTGATGTTTGCGGCGGTTAGTTTCTTCCTCGACTTCTTTGGGTTCGCGGGCGGAGCGGTGTTGTGAGCGGCGCCGAGCTTCCCGACGGTTATGTGGCGCCGCTGCGCGCGAGCCTGACGCGTCCCATTCTGATGGGCGGCGTGCCGCGCGCGTTCGCGATCCTCAACGCAACATTGGGCGCGGCGATCGGCTTCGGTCTGCAGCAGCCTCTCATCGCGCTGCCGCTCTGGATGATCGCGCAGGGCTGCGCCGCTTGGGCGGCCGCGCGCGATCCTGGGTTTCTCGAAACTTGGCCAAGGCACCTCGCCAAGCCGATTTATTTCGACGCGTAAGGGCGATGACGATGATGGATTTACGTCCTTACAGGAATAGCGTCGCGCGCCTCAGCGATTATCTGCCCTGGGCCGCGCTGATCGCGCCGGGAATCGTTCTCAACAAGGACGGCGCGTTTCAGCGCACCTTGTCGTTTCGTGGCGCTGACCTCGATTCCGCTACGCCCGCGGAGCTGGCGGGCGCGAGCGCGCGGTTCAACAATGCGCTGCGTCGTTTCAGCTCGGGCTGGTGCTTGCATATCGAAGCGCGCCGTCGTCCAGCGCCTGGCTATCCCGAGGCGCGTTGGTCCAACGCGACGGCATGGCTGATCGATGAAGAACGCCGCGCGGTGTTTGAAGCGGCGGGCGCGCGCTTTGAAAGCCAGTACTTCCTTACTTTGACCTGGCTGCCGCCGGCCGAGCGCCAGGGCAAGCTTGAAGCGCTCCTGTTTGAAGGCGCCGACCCGAACCGCACCGTTGGCATCGACTATCGCGGCGAACTCGCGCGCTTCCGTGTCGAAACCGATCAGCTCTGTGCGCTCTTCCAAGCGACCCTGCCGGAGGCGCGCTGGCTCGATGACGACGAGACGCTTACCTATCTGCACGACTGTGTTTCCGATCGCGCGCACCGCGTTACGGCGCTCGGGACGCCGTTCCATATTGATGCTTTGGTGGCCGATGCGCCCCTGATTGGAGGGCTCGCGCCGCGACTTGGCGGGGCTCATCTCAAAGTCATATCGGTGCGCAGCTTTGTGACTGAGACCGAGCCTGGCCTGCTCGATGCGCTCAATCGTCTCCCGATCGCGTATCGCTGGGTGACGCGGTTCCTGCCGCTCGATCGCGAAGCTGGCCGCCACGAGATCGAGAAAATCCGCAAGCGCTGGTTCTCCAAGCGCAAGGGCCTGCTCACCCTCTTGCGCGAAGCGCTCTTCCGGGAAGAGGCGCTCCTCGTCGACAACGACGCCGCCAACCAAGCCGAGGATTCCGATTTGGCGCTGCAGGAGCTGGGCGCCGATTCCGTCGCCGCCGGCTTCGCCACGATCACGATCACGATTGCCGACGCGGACGAGGTCGCCGCCGACGAGGCCGTGCGCCAAATTCAGCAAGTCACCGATGGGCTCGGCTTCGTCACACAGGTCGAGAGCGTAAACGCGGTCGAGGCCTGGCTCGGCAGCCTCCCGGGACAACCTTATGCCGACGTGCGCCGTCCGATCCTACTAACGCCTAGCCTCGCTCACCTCTTGCCCTTGAGCGCGGTGTGGGCTGGACCCTTGCACAATCATCATCTCGACGCGCCGTCGCTGATGCTCACGGCCACGGACGGCGCGACGCCGTTCCGGTTCGACCTTCATGTCGGCGATGTCGGTCACACCATGATCGTGGGGCCGACGGGGGCGGGCAAGTCCGTGCTGCTGGCGACGCTGGCGGCGCAATGGCTGCGCTATGCCGGTGGCGAAGCCGCTCACGCCCAGATCTATATCTTCGACAAAGGCCGCTCCTCGCGCGCAACTGTGCTTGGCCTCGGCGGCGACTTTTTCGATCTGGGCGAAGAGGGGGCGCTGGGCCTCCAGCCATTGGCGCGGATCGATGAGATCGAGGAGCGCGCGTGGGCGGCTGAGTGGGTCGCCGATATCGTGCGCGCCGCAGGTATAGGCATCGAACCGGATTTGAAGGCCGAACTCTGGCGCGCGCTTGGGGTGTTGGCGAGTCGCGAAACGCGCGATCGCACGCTGACGCTCTTCGCAGCTCTAGTCCAAGACGCGCGCGTGCGCGCCGCGCTCGCGCCCTTCACCCATAATGGGCCGCACGGACGCCTCTTGGACGGCGACTGCTCCACTTTGGGCTATGGCGCGCTGCAGGCCTTTGAGATGGACGATCTGCTGCGCCGGCCTGCCGCCGCGCGCGCGGTGCTCGGCGTCCTCTTTCGCGCGCTTGAACAGCGGTTCGATGGACGTCCTACCTTGCTCATACTCGATGAGGCGTGGCTCTTCCTGAAGGACGGCGCCTTCGCCGCGCAGATTCAGGATTGGCTGAAGACGCTTCGTAAGAAGAACGTCGCCGTCATCTTCGCCAGTCAAGAGCTCGCCGACGTCGAGGCCAGCCCGATCGCCTCGACCATCATCGAATCCTGCGCGACGCGAATCTTTCTGCCCAACGATCGTGCGCGCGAACCGCGTTCTCGCGCCCTTTATTCGGCTCTCGGTTTGAACGATCGTCAGATCGACATCATCGCCAACGCAGTCCCCAAGCGCGACTATTATTTCGCAAGTCGCAATGGGTGTCGTCTCCTCGAGCTTGGACTCGGCCCTGCGACGCTCGCGTTCGTCGCGGCGTCGCGTCCGGAAGATCATGCCCTCATGGATCGTGTGCTTGCCGAGGCTGGCGCCGACGGGTTCGCGCCCGCTTGGCTCGATGCAAAGGGATTGAGTCCCGCGGCAGACGCGCTGCGCCGCTTCGCCAACGCCGAACGGGCGCCTACGGCCGCGCCGATCGAGATCAATTACGAGACCATGGAGGCGAGCTCATGACACAGAAGCTGTTTTCACGTCGGGCGTTGTTAGGCGCCTGCGCGGCGGCAAGCCTCTGCACTGCGCCAGTGGCGCACGCACAAATGGCTGTCATCGATCCTACCAATCTCGCGCAGAATATTCTCCAGGTCGCGCGCGCGGTTGAGCAGATCAACAATCAGATCCGGCAAATTGAGCAGCAAGCTCTGATGCTGGCGCGCTCGCCACTGCAGCTCTCTCCGGAGCTATCGGCTCGGCTTGAAGAGGCAAGAGGCTTGTTCGAGGCGGCGCAAGCGGTGGCGTTTGAAGCCAACCAAGTCGGTCAGAATCTGCGTGCGCTTTATCCGGAGACATTTGAGAGCTTTGATCTGGAAGACGTGCTCGCGCGCTCCGATCGATGGATGGCGGAGAGCAGATCGAGCCTTGAACTCGCCATGCGCGCGGAAGCAGAAGCGGCGCGCTCTGTCGGCGACGCGCGGGGCCGTATCGATCGAGCGCTTGGCGCCTCGGCCGATGCGCAAGGCCAAACCGGCGCCGTGCAGGCCGGCAATCAATTGCTGGGCGTAACCGCCACACAGCTCGCCGAAATCCAGGCGCTTATGGCCGCGCAGGGGCGCGCCTTGCAGGTCGAGCGCATGGAGCGTCTGGCGCGCGAGGAACGTGGTCGCGAAATTCGCCGCCGGGCATTCCCCGCCACGCGGCGAACCACCAATCCAGCACGTTCGGCGTTCTGAGAGGCCGTGCCGATATGGAGCCGACAACAGTCAACTCATTCCTGGATCAGTTCATCGCCGTAGCCGACGCCGGCTTCGGCCTGATCCGGGGCGACGTCGCTTATGTGCTCAATGCGCTTATCGTCATCTCAATCGCGCTCGCTGGAGCGCAATGGGCGCTCGCGCAGGAAGCGCCGGTTGCGCCGTTTTTCCGCAAGGTCCTGTTCATCGGCTTTTTCGCGTTCCTCGTGAACAATTGGAACGCGCTCGCCACCGCGATCAATCAATCGGGCGCCATGCTGGGGCTGAAAGCCGGCGGCGGCGGCCTTACGCTACCGGATCTGCACAACCCTGGCCGCATCGCCGAGATCGGGACCGAACTCTTCGGCAAGACCATCGAACTCGGCGACGGCATGAACATCTTCACTGATTTCCTGACGCTGGCGACCATCCTCATCTCCGCGCTCGCGATCCTGATCGCCTTTTTCATCCTGGCTCTGCAGATTTTCGTGGCGCTGATTGCATTCAAGCTTGGATCGCTCGCCGCGTTCGTCGCTCTGCCCTGGGGTGTGTTCAATGGGACGTCGTGGGTGGCGGAGCGACCCCTGGGTTGGGTCGTCGGCTCGGCCATTCGCCTGTTCGTGCTGGCGCTGATCGCCAGCGTCGCGATCAATTTCGTCGATACGCTGCCTGGCACGTTCTCGCTCGACGACGGTGGCGTGCTCAACGTGCTCTTGTTCGGCCTCACGATCCTAGCGCTGGCCTGGTTCGGCCCAATGCTGGCCTCGGAAGTTGTGCAAGGTCAGCCGCATTTGTCGGGCGCCGATGCTGTCCGCACCGGGATCGGCGCGAGCGCGCTCGGAATCGGCGGCGGAATACTGGCCGTGCAAGGCGTGCGCGCGGCGGCCGGCGCTTCGCTCGCGACCGCGCGCTCTGCCCGTAATGCCGGCGCGCGCCTGGGCGGCGCGCGCGCGAAACAGAGCGCGTCTATGCCCGGCATCGATCACAGCCGCTTTCAGCCGCCGGCGCCGAAGCCGCCTAGAAGGAGAGGGACATGAACTTTCCATTCAAATCGCCAATCCGAGCAACAACACCGGCGCCGCCCGACACGCCCTACAGGCGCGCCCAACAAGAATGGGACGCGCGCATGGGCTCGGCTGTGCTCTCGGCGCGTTCTTGGCGCACCATCGCGTTCGCCGCGCTCATTGGCGTCGGCGTGCTGGGGGCCGGGCTGACGGCGGTGGCGCTGCAGAAGCGCACCTTTGTTCACGTGGTCGAAGTGGCCCCGGAAGGGCAGGTGATGAATGTCCGCGCCGTGGATGGCCGCTGGTCGCCGAGCGAAGCGCAGATCGCCTATCA
Organism: Hyphomonadaceae bacterium; assembly: GCA_022843225.1. Lineage (GTDB taxonomy): Bacteria > Pseudomonadota > Alphaproteobacteria > Caulobacterales > Aquidulcibacteraceae > Vitreimonas. Next base: position 10,231 of record JALHOC010000006.1, on the reverse strand, counting down.
CCTAAGTCGCTTCGTCCGCCTGGTGCGCAGCTTGCCGACGGACGGTGTGGTCCTGCGTGAGAATTGGTTGGAAGCGTATGCGTTTTTGACCCCGCAGGCCGCTGCGCAGCTGACCGAGATCGCACGCCAGGACGATCCTTTTCTCAGCTTAGGCCGCGTGGGACGCACCATTCACGTTCGCTCGGTGATCGCGCGCTCGGATAGCTCCTGGGAGGTGAGCTGGATCGAACGCGCCACCAACGCCACCGGTACGGGCGATCCGCAAGTTTACACCGGCGTCTTCACGCTGACGACGCGCCCACCGCGCACGTCCGATGAGATCGCAGCCAATCCCCTTGGCCTCCTGATTAGCGATTTCTCCTGGAGTCGCGAACGATGAGAGGCGCCGCCCAGATTGCTGCATGCCTCACGATGCTCGCGGCGCCCGCGTTAGCGGCTGCGCAAGAGCGGGCGAGTGAGTGTGTCCCGACGCGCCGTCAACCTTGTCCAACCCCAATGGAGATTGTCTCCGACCAGAACGCCGCGGCGCGCGTTTCACCCTCCGTCGCAGCGTTTTCTGCCGCGCGTCAAATCTACCCGTTTCAAGCGGGCGCGCTTTATGAACTTTACGCCAGTCCCAATTTCATCTCGGTGATCCTGCTTGAACCGGGCGAGGCGATCACAGCGATCGCGGCCGGCGACACATCGCGTTGGATGGTGACCGAGGCGGAAGCAGAGAGTGAGCAGGAGCCAAGGGCTATCGTCTTGGTCAAGCCGCAAGCAATCAATCTGCGCACCAACATCGTCATCGTGACTGACCGGCGAACCTATCTTGTCGAAGCGCGTGCCGAACGCGGCCCCGCCTACAGCGCCGAAATCGCATGGTCCTATCCCGCGCGCGCATCGCCGGCCGCGGCGCCTGATCCAACGCAGATGAATAGCGCCTATCGCATCCGGACCGTGCGCGGACGCACGCCTGTGTGGCGTCCGATGCATGTGTTCGATGATGGGCGGCGCACGTGGATTGAGTTTGCAAGCGGCGTGGGCGCCGCGGATCTGCCGCCGCTCTTTGTCGTCACGCCTGAGGGCGCCGAACTGGTCAATTACCGGGTCGATGGCGAACGCTACGTCATCGATCGCGTCTTTGATCGTGCAGAGCTCCGCCTTGGCGTGCGCGCGCCAATCGTCGTGCGCATCGACCGCCAGTCTCGGGCGCCAGCGCGTCCGCGCGCGAGAAGGGGAGGCCGGCCGTGACCCCAACTGCGCAGGTGCATGAGCCCGAAGCTCCAGCCGTCGCTCTCCGCGCTAAGCCGCCCTCTCCGAAACGATTGTCGCGCAAAGTGCTGCTGGCTGGGGCGCTGGCGCTTGGATCGGTCGTTGCCATCGCGCTGGTGATCGGCCTTGGTGAGAGGCCAAGCGGGGCGGGCCAGGGCGCTGCGCACAACGTGCAGGCGGCTGCTGGGCCGCCCGAGTCCATTCGTCTCGCGTCGCCGGATTATAATGCCGGCGATCTGCCGCGCGGGCAGTTGGAGAGTGAAGAGCTCGATCCGAGTGTGTTGGCGCCGCCGCTTGATCCGGCTTGGAGTGGGGCGCCGGCCGCTCCAACCGCGCCGGCCGCAGAGCCCGCGCCCGATCCCGAAGCGATCGCGCGTGTTGCGCCCATTCTATTTGACGATTCAGCGGGCCGTTCGCCGGTGGCGCGCGAGCGCGGCGAGGCGGACGACAGGTTGCCAAGTCGGCTCATGCCGCCGCGCTCAGCTTATGAGCTTCAAGCCGGCGCGATCATTCCCGGGGCGCTGCTCACCGAACTGAACTCCGATTTGCCCGGGCGTGTGATCGCGCAAGTGACCGCGCCGGTGTTCGATAGCATCACCGGTCGCCATCTGCTCATTCCCCAAGGCGCCCGCCTCATCGGAACTTATGAAAGCGGCGCCACCTATGGCGACCGGCGTCTGTTGCTGGTTTGGAATAGGCTCATTCTGCCCAACGGCTGGAGCATCAATCTGGAAGGCATGGGCGGCGCAGATCCCTCCGGCGCCGCAGGCCTCAGCGATCGAACCGACAATCATCTCGATCGGCTCGCCGGCGCCGTCGTGCTCTCGGCTATCATCGGCGTAGCCGCAAACGAATCCGAAGACGACGACGAGCAAGGCTTCGCGCGTAGCGTCGGCGACGCCGCTGCACAGGAAGCCGCGCGCTCCGGCGGGCGCATCGTCGATCGCGAACTCTCAGTGCGTCCGACACTGCGTGTGCGTCCTGGCGCGCCCGTCAGAGTCCTGGTGACGCGTGACATCAGGCTTCGTCCCTATCGCGTGTAGGAGGAGAGAGCGCCCATGTTAGAGCATCCTGAAGACGCCCTTCCAGAAGGCTTCACGGATGCGTGGCTGACGCGCAGGCAAGCCTCCGCCTATCTCGCAGGCGTCGGCGTGCCGCGTACGCCGGCTACCTTGGCGAAGCTCTATTCGACGAGCGAGGACGGGCCACCCTGCATTCATAGGGGCCGCATCCCGTTCTATTCGAAGCGCGTTCTCCACCTTTGGGCGATGCGCCAGCTGACGCGACTTCGCCGCGGCGCCCGTGAGCGTGAAGCCGCGTCGGTTCTTGATCGAAGGGGAGCGATATCATGAGTATCGCCAAACGGCGCAGCGGTCGTGGCCTCACGGCGCCAGAGGCGGCCGCACAACTGGGCGTCAAAGTCTCGACGCTTGCCAAATGGCGCCAGCTCGGCATCGGCCCGCCTTACTCTGATAGCCTCGGCCGCGACCCGCGCTATCACCCCGACGACCTCGACGAATTTCTCTGGGGCGAGGGGGTGGCGCGCAATTCGGTTGAAGCAAAACACCGGCGCCGACGTCGCCAGGCCGGGCGCAATCCTCAATCCATCTCGTAAGTCCCGCACGCTATTGCCAATGGCGACAAAACCAGAGATTGAGTACGCTTTCTGTGGGAAGCTGGTGTGGGTGGATGCGTTGCGTCTCAGCGATCTTTTACTGGCTGACGGGGCCGATATCGACCGCATCGGGGGTCGTGTTGCGCTGGACCGCCAGATTCTGACTGCATCAGTCCGAAAAGCTTATGACGGCCTCCTGCGGCCGCTGCGGGCGCGAGACTTTTGGCAAGCGGCGGTGGAGTCGAACGCTTACTTGCCGCCCCGGGGTCTTTGGGCGCCGCAAAGGCGCGCCATTGCTTTGAGCGCTGCTTACCTCGCAGCGAGCCGCGAGGGCGTCGTCCACGAGGAAGCGGCTCTCATCAAAATGCCGACTGGAAGCGGGAAAACGGCGGTGATCGCCACGCTGGCGTGCGCTTTGCCGCAGATTAAGCGCACGCTCGTTATTACGCCGCGCCGTGCACTCGTCGATCAGATGTACGCCGATCTCTTCACGCGATTCTGGTCGCGTTTCGATCTTATCTATGACGGTGAGAATGTACGGCCGCGACGCGACGGCGACGCGTCGCCCGACGGGCCTTACCGCGACAATCCAGTGCGTCGCCTGTTGCCGAGCCTCGCCGAAGAGATCACTGCCCAACAGGGTGATCGCGCTGTTGTCGTCGGGACGTTCACAGCGCTTGAACAAGTGCTGCGACCGAAGCGCCCCGCGAGCCGTCACTCGGCCGGACGTCCTGATCGGGAGACGCAGGAGGACGTTGGCAACTTTTCAGACCTGGACGCGCAGGCGCGCGATCGGCTCGCGGATTATTTGCGAAGTTTTGATCTCGTAATCGTGGATGAGAGCCATTACGAGCCCGCTTACGTCTGGTCGCAGTGTATCCGCAGTCTCAAATGTCCGACCATTTTGTTCAGCGCGACGCCCTATCGGAATGATTTTAAGTATCTTTCTATCACCGGACGCTTCGCGTTCAATTTGAGTTTCCAAGAAGCGGAGAAGCAAAAGCTCATCCGTCCGGTTAAGCTTATGCGCGCCAAGGATCTTGGGCTTGCCGATGATGCGAGCTTCATTGAGAGGCTCGATGCACTGCGCAAGCGCAGCGAAGTCGCGGGCCTGAAGTTCGCCAAAAAATCCCAAGCAAAAATTATCGTCCGCGTCGACGACCACGACGCGATCATCCGAATGCAGAAGGACATCACGAAAGCGACCGGCGAGAAGCCTGTCGTGATCCATCATCGCGAAGGCGCCGGCAATGACAAGCAGCGTCGATTCAAGAGTGTGAGCCGGGCGCTGGCTTCTGAGCATAGCGAGGGCGCCGTTTTCTGGCTGCACCAGTGGAAGCTGCTTGAGGGCGTGGATGAAAATTCCTTCGTCGCGATCGCGGTGAGTGATGAGTTGCCAAATACGCGCGCGGTCATTCAGCAAGTCGGTCGTGTCCTGCGCTTCGCCAATCGTGGCCGCAGGGAAAAGGGCGTGATTGTCGCCGCGCCCGACATTGAGGAGGAGATGTTTGGTCGCTGGCAGCGTTATCTCGACTATGAAACATATTTTGATCGAGATCCCGGCGAAGCCCTCACGCGCGAGGCAAATGTTCTCCGCACGCTGAATGAGGCGGCGCCTGAGCTGCAATATATGGGCGGAGATTTTCGCAGTCGCCTCGACATCGATGCGCGCGATCTCACGGCGGGGGAATTTCTGCTCCCATGCCGCGCCACCATCTTCCGCAACATTGAAAACGCGTCACTCGATGAACTCGCCGAGAGCTGTCGCGAGGCGATGGGCGTGGAAGACCGCCATCACGCCATTATCGTGCGCCCCGGCCAAGACGATCCGCAGAACATACGGGTCATACCGTACATGACCTGGGCCAACTCGGAATTCCTATCCACGCGTGCGCTTCCGCTCTGGAGCTTCGGGCTGATGGCGATCGCGCACGAAGGCAAACGCGTCTACATGCTCGACACCCAGGGTCTCGTGATTGATCCAGAACGTCTTGGGCTTGAGCAAGAAGCCATCCATACGCTTCACCGGCTCTTGCCCGCACCTAAGCGGGGCGAGCAGGCGCGCGTGTCGCAGGCGTCGGCCGTTAGTCTTGATCTCTCTGACGCAAGCATCCGCTCGATCACGGCAAGAATGCGCGACTTTAGCTCCGGCTTCTTTGACTTGGCAGAAGGCATGCAGGCGGCGACGGCAATGCGCGCCTATCTTCGCACGGGAACTGAAACCACCACGCGCTATCTGTCGCTGCAACGTTCGAGCGTGTCGGACTCGCCGGGCGGCGCAGTGCCCGTCGCCCGTTACGCGCAATGGGTGGCTGGCATCAATGCCGCGCTCGATACGAAGATTGCTCCAAGCCGCGCGTTTGAGCGATTTGCGCAGGCTCAGTCGGCGCCGCCGCGCAAGGAGGCGCTGCCGCGCAATATTCTTTTTGATTTTGACGAGATGTTGGGGCTCACGGGCGAGCCTGCGCCGCTAGGCTGGAACGCTGAACGCACCGAGCTGTTGCGGGCGGCTGACCGGTGTCTCGATGTTGACGAGGAAGGGAAGTTCACAATCGCTATCGAACCCGGCGTCGAATTTGAGGGTTCTCTCGCATATGAGGTGACCGGTCGCGTGCGCCGTCGCGGGCGATACGTGGTCGAGTGCGAGCCGCTGGACGAGTACCTTCTCGCGGACAAACGCGCAGATGAAAAGCCGCGGGCGTTGTCGCGTTGGGTAACCCAAGAACAGTGTTTCCGCGTGGTGCCGCAGAATCATGAACTCGTTTATGCGCAACGGCACTTCTATAAGCCGTCGATCGACTTCGAGGCTGTCGCGCAGGAGCGGCCGGGCGGAAACCCGCTTGAATCTGTAATCCCTTCGGCCTGGTTGGCGCATGTGACGTCCGAGAAGGGACGCGCAACGGACACCGCTGAGGAGTGGGCCAACAACAACATTTTTGGCGGCGTATATTCGCACTTCGGCAAGGGCAATCGGGGAGCTCCAGCGCCGCAATTCAAGAGTGTCGTCCGGGCGAAAGACAAGGCGTTCGCGAGCCGACTGGATAATTTCGATTTGGTTGTATGCGATGATGGCGGCGCGGAATTTTGTGACTTCGTCTGCCTTGATCGCAACCGAGGCGCACTCGTCCTTATCCACGCCAAAGCCGACGATACCTCCAAGAGTCTGAACGCCCTGCAGGCGGTAGGACGCCAAGCGTTGGCGAGCCTTGCTTTTCTCACGCGCGCCTACGTCCCCGCTGACAGATCCAAGAACTGGGCAAAGCCGGTGCCGCTCGGGACGAAGCGGATCTCGACGCGTTTGGTGCATGCGCCAGAGGAGGCCGATGCGGTGGCGGCGTGGGAAGCGGTCGTTGCGGCGATGCGATCAGCAAGTGTGCAGCGCGAGATTTGGATCGTTTCCGGTCGCACGCTTGAGCGCAATGCGCTGAAGCAATCCATCATTGGCGAGCCCACGCCGCATGATCTTCAACTTGTCTATTTTCTCGCCGCGGTTCAAACCTCCGCCGCAAGAGCAAATGTGAACCTGAAGCTCTTCTGCTCCCCTTGATCGCGCGCTCTACGATGCGGCGAACCGCCTTGTTCTCGCTTAGCCCTGTGTTCGATCCGCCGGAGGCGCATCGAACAAGGAACAAAGGGACGCGCCCCGCGTCCCGATGCGGTCATGCGCGCCGCCGCGTGCAGCCCATGTCCAGGGCCGCGCTTTCGAACCGCCGGTATCCGGTTCAAAACCTCTTGCGCGGCGAAGCGAAGCCCTGGACATGGGCGAGCACGGTGGCACTCGCACCACGCTCTTACTGTCTGGCGGAGCTGTCTGACGAGGCGGCGGATGTGGCTTAGGAGCGCTAGACCTCACGCTCAAGCAATTGAAGTGAGCGTCGGCCTTTGAACAATAGTCCTCGGTCCACGAGGCGCTTGATCGCGCTGCTCAGCGTCGTCGGTGGCACGCCCATGGCGTCGGCGATCGATTTCTGCGTACCCAAGATCATGCCGCCGTGCGCGCGCAGATGCTCTAGGAGGAGGGCGTCTGAACGAGCGGGCTGGCCGGCGCGTCGCGTGCGTGCGCGTGGTTGTGCGGGAACTGACGTCAGGCCGCGGGAGAGCCCAAGCGTATCGCGAATGCCGCTTTCCCAGGCCGTGCGCATGCGGTCGCCGATCTCAAACTCGCTGTTCCTGAAGTGGCGCGCGAGGGCCGGAGCAGTGTCTGCGAGCGCGTCGGCAGTCGCCTCCAATATCGCTTCAATGCGCGGCGTTGATAGCCCGCATCGTAATTGGCCAAGGCGTATGAGCTTAGGCCGATCTGGCCAACGCTTCGAGCCTTCTAGGCTCAAAGCCATCAGGTCGGGCGGGATATAGGCTGTTGTGGTGACAATGTCATACACCGGCGCGAGGCGCGAAGCGCCGTTCACGTTCTCATAGACGATGCCAAAGTTCTTGAGATGCGCGTCGCCGTTGCGAAGGGCGCAATTGAGGACGAAGAGCTTGAACACTTGTTCGAAGGCGTTGGGCAATTCGATCGGGTCCAAATAATCGCGGAGTCTTTTGAACACCCGCGTTTCGTAGGAGCCTTCGTATTTCTGAGCAGCGCCAAGGGCGTTGAGGACGCAAAAGTCTTCAAATCCGAGATAGGCACCCTCTGCAAGATCGAACCTCTCGACGACGAGCGCGCCGCCGTCATCTGAAAGTTCGAAATGGGGAACGGGAAGTCCAAGCGCGCGCGCAGCCGTGAGGCAATAGAACTCATTGGCGGCAAGCTCTGGATATTCCTCGCGCTCCCAGAACTTCACGATGTGCGTGGCGCTTTGGATTGTCGGAGAACGCCTTGCCTTCTTGTCGGAGGGTTTGGCGTCCGCCGAGCGGATCATGACTTTGGGCTGAACGCCGGAAAGGCCTGAATGCTGCGCGAAACGCTGCAGCAAATACTCAAACAGCTCGTTGCTGTGTCGCGTTCGGAGAATTTCTTGGATGGATTGAGTGGGGACGTTTTCCTCAAGATCGCGATCAAGGGGGGAATATCGAATGCGTCCGATCTGGCTTGCTCCAACGACCTCAAGTAGATCGAGATCGTCGAAACGATCTGACGCTTTGGCGAACATGCGCTGGAGACGCTCGCGCAAGGCGCCTTCGGGAAGGTTCATCTCGAAGATCGGCGCAAGGCCCCGATCGGCGCTCCAGGATTCAAGGCGAACGGGCATTGTCACCGAAACCGCTCGTTCGGCCGGGGCGTCGGGGGCATAGGCGAAGGCGGAGCCCCGCGCCTTAGCGCGGTCGAGAACGCCGGCGCGCTCGCCATCGGTCCAGACGCATATCATTCTTCTCGCTCCGCGCGCAGATCATCGAGCGTGGGGCGTTGGCGATTGAGCGTGGTGACGCGTAGATCGAGTTCGAGCGCGCCCAGGATCTTCATCAGGGTGTTGAAGCCGATGTCTGGGAGGCGGTCGTTCTCCAGCGGCGCGACCCGACTCCGCGCGACCTTTGCTCGGTCCGCAAGCTCTTGCTGGGACAAGCCGAGTTCACGCCGGCGTTTGCGGATCGTTTGGCCGATGGTCGTTAGATCGATCATATTGACCTATATAAGGTACAAATCTGCGATATTTCGTTAATATGTACCGTAAAAGAGACTGCACTACAAGGCTACCGTCCTTTATGCGATACAAATTGAGCACAAAATCCGATTATGTATCGTATACGGGACATAATCGATGTGGCGCTTAGGTGGCCGCTCATGTGGGGGCGCCGCTCTGAGTATTAGGCGGCGACCTCGCGTGCTGTGGTTGCGATCCCGCCGCGGGCGCCCCGAACGATCCGCTTCAGCTCTCGCTCCCACGCCTCAAGCGCTGCGCGCTTCTGTGACGTATAGGCCTGCCAATCGTAGGCGCGCTGCTGGCGACTTCCGACCACGTGATTGAGCACGCGCTCGGCTGTCATTTCATCCACGCCGACTTCATCGCTTGTGAGCTTGGTACGTCCGGTGCGCCGTAGGTCGTGTGGCGTGATTTCCTTGACGCCTTTGTCTTCGCGCAGTCGCGCCATGAAGCGCGTCAATGAATGCGGCTCCATGTGCCTGTCAGGGTTGCGGCCGCGAAACGCCCATTCGCCTCCGCTGTGTTCGAAAGCCTGCTTCAACACGTGCATCGCCATTGGGCCGAGCGGGACAAGCCCGCGTCGGCGCTCTTTCTTATTCAAAGCGGGAATGACCCAGAGCCTCTTGCTCCAATCTATATGATCCTTGTGGATCGAGACGATCTCGCCGCGGCGCTGCAGCGTGAGGATCGCGATCTGCAAGGCGCAGGCAGACAGGTACGTGTCGTTGCGTTCATGCCAATGCGTTTCGCCCTTCTCATCGGGTGTTGGCGGCTCCTTGGCTTCTTCAAGCGCGAGCCAGATTGCACGCAGCTCGTCGTCGCTGGCGATCACATCGCGGGGAGGGCGAGCGTAGGCCGGTATCTCCAGCGCCGGATTGTGCTCGATCTCCTCCCGATGCCGGGCGTACGCAAAAGCGCGGCGGATGACTTCAAGGCAGGAGTTGGAGGCGCCTTCGCCCGACTTGTGCGCGACCTTCTCCAGGAAGTCGACGATCTCGCGGCGCCGGATTTCGCCGATGGGACGGGTCCCGAATTTCGGGATGACGTGCTTGTCGAGATATTGGCGTTCCTTGGAAATGGTGGACGCTGACTTTGGCCGCTGCTGCCGCGCCGATCGAAACCCTTTCTTCGATGCCTCAATATAGGAGTCTGCCAGCGCCTTGAATGTCTTGGCGCGCGCCTCGCGCTCTGCTTGCCGGACGCGCTCGGCCTCGGCGCGTGCGCGACGCGCTTCCTCAGCGGGATCGACGCCTTGTCGCTTGATCCTGGAGCGCACCATGGCGGCGTCAGTGCGCGCCTGATCGATGAGCATGCCGGGCCATTCGCCCAGAACCTTTTCGCTTTCGCGCCCCTCGCAAGTGACGTATTTCACCGTCCAATATTTGCGCCCGCCCGGTTCGACCACGATCTTCAGACCTCGTTGAACCTGGTCGCCGACGCGATAGCGGCGCGCGCGCGGCAAAAGCGCGTTCACATAAGCCTTCGTCAGGCGCTCTGAGAGCGTCGCGGCCCTCGGCATTTTTCCCGATCCTTTCCCGATCCCGGCGTCCGAATTGGTCCTTTTTGGTCCGAACTCGTCCGCGCTGAATCTGCCAGAAAACCCTTATTTCATGGGCATTTAAGCGGAAAAATGCTTCAAGTTCAATGTGACCCCTGTCGGCTTGACATCGTAGGGGTCACAGGTTCGATCCCTGTCGCGCCCACCATTTTACCCCTCGCGCGCATGCTCGCGCTTCAGATCGCTGGCCCTGCCGGAGCGATCGCTTTTCAATTTCGCACT
>JALHOC010000005.1 GCA_022843225.1 Hyphomonadaceae bacterium | reverse complement strand
GGTTTCAAGCTCGAGGCCAATGCGGAGAGGCATCTCAAATCGCCGCGTGAAATGGCGCGATTGTTCGCGGCCTATCCGGACGCCATTGCCCGCACGATAGAAATCACGGAACGCTGCACCTTTTCGTTGGACGAACTGCGCTATGAATACCCCGACGAACCCGTACCGCCAGGCAAGACTCCACAACAGCATCTTGAAGACCTCACCTGGACGGGCGCATCGTGGCGCTACCCAAACGGCCTGCCTGATGTAGTGCACGCGCAATTGCGCAAGGAACTCGACTTCATCGCTGAGCGCGGCATTCCTCAGTACTTTCTGACCGTTCATGACATTGTACGTTGGGCGCGCGCCCCAAGCACAAAGGAGAACGGCAAAGCGATCCTCTGCCAAGGCCGTGGCTCGGCGGCCAATAGCGCTGTGTGCTATTGTCTCGGCGTCACCGCCGTCGATCCGACCGAAACCAAACTCCTGTTCGAGCGCTTCCTGTCGAAGGAACGCAACGAGCCGCCTGACATCGACGTGGATTTCGAGCACGAGCGCCGAGAAGAGGTGATCCAATACATCTACCAGCGCTATGGTCGCCACCGGGCCGCCATCTGCGCCACGGTCATTCATTATCGCCAACGCAGCGCCATTCGCGATGTCTGCAAGGCGATGGGGCTGACCGAGGATGTCGCGGCGGCGCTCGCCAATACGGTTTGGGGCTCGTGGGGTGGTCAGAGCGCGGGCGGCGCGATGCCCGACGCGCACGTGCGCCAGGCAGGCCTGGATCCGACAAACCATGAAGTCCGCCGCGCCGTCGATCTGGCCAATCAGCTCCTCGGCTTCCCTCGTCATCTTTCCCAGCATGTTGGCGGCTTTGTGCTAACACAGAACCGGCTCGATGAGACCGTGCCCATCGGCAATGCAGCGATGAAAGATCGCACGTTCATCGAGTGGGACAAGGACGACATCGACGAACTCGGCTTAATGAAGGTCGATGTGCTGGCACTCGGCATGCTCACCTGCATTAGCCGGGCGTTGGATCTCATGCGCGCGCATCATGGCGTTCCCTATCAGGACATCGCTGAAATCCCTGCCGAAGATAGGGGCGTCTATAAGATGTTGTCGAAAGGTGACAGCGTCGGCGTGTTTCAAGTCGAAAGCCGGGCACAAATGTCGATGCTGCCACGTCTTAAACCAGAAAATTTCTATGACTTGGTGATCGAGGTCGCGATCGTACGCCCTGGCCCCATTCAAGGCGGCATGGTGCATCCGTATCTGCGCCGGAGAAACAAAGAAGAGCCGGTCGTCTATCCCGCACCCTTGCCGGAGCATGGCCCGCCGAATGAACTTGAAGGCATTCTTGGACGCACTTTGGGAGTGCCGCTCTTTCAAGAACAAGCGATGGCGATTGCCCTTACTGCTGCAGGCTTTTCGCCTGAACAAGCCAATGGATTACGCCGCGCCATGGCGACGTTCCGCGGCGACGGCAACATGCCTAAGTATCGCGATCTGTTCATCAATGGCATGATCAAACGCGGTTACGAGCCGGATTTTGCGCAACGCTGCTATAACCAGATCGAAGGTTTCGGGTCTTACGGCTTCCCCGAAAGCCATGCCGCCAGCTTCGCCAAGCTCGTTTACGTCTCGTCCTGGATCAAGCATCATTACCCGGACGTCTTCTGCGCCGCGCTCCTCAACAGCCAACCCATGGGATTCTATCAGCCGGCGCAATTGGTGCGCGATGCGCGCGAGCATGGCGTAGAGGTGCGCGCGCCGGACGTACGATTTAGCAATTGGGACTGCACGCTGGAACCAGCGGAGCGAGGCACGCGAAAGGCCGTGCGTCTCGGCTTCCGCATGGTCTCAGGCCTAAGCCAAAACGAAGCGCAAAAGCTGATCGCGGCGCGCGAAAGGGGCGCGCTTACGCCAGAAGATATCGCGCGCAAGGCCGGGCTTGCACACGGCGTTCTGGAGCGTATCGCGGAAGCGGATGCGTTTCGCTCAGAGCAACTCGATCGTCGCACCGCTTTGTGGCGCGCAAGCGCGCTCAAAGACGAGCGTACATTAGAACGCGACGCGCCGCTGCTTGCCTACATTGCACCTGAAGAGCCACAAGATAATGCTACGCTGCCGACAATGCGCCTCCGAGAGCATGTGGCGGAGGATTATCGCACGACAGGCCTCTCGCTAAAACAGCACCCTTGTGCTTTCTTCCGCCGGGCGCTCCATGCGCGCGGCGTTTTCCAGGCGGCGGAGTTGGAAGAAAAGCGCATGAGCAGCGGACGCCGCGTCCGCGTCGCAGGCCTTGTCCTTAACCGGCAACGCCCAGGCACCGCCAAGAACGTGATGTTCGCGACCTTGGAAGACGAAAGCGGCATTGCCAATCTGGTGGTCTGGGACCGAATTTTCCAAGCCCAGCGCCGCCAATGGATGACGAGTTCTTTCATGCTGATCGATGGCGTGCTGCAGAAAGCCAACGGCGTCACTCACGTGATTGCCGAAAGCATCACCGATCTTTCAGAACTCCTGTCACGTTTGCGCGAGGAAGGCCCCACTACTCCTTTGCAGCGCAGCCGCGACTTTCATTAGCCTAGCTCAACGCGCTGCCATCCAGGCCGCTTCGCTCATCGACTGCTTTCCGATAGGGGGCGAAGCGCCCGCACAACCCTGAATCATTCCCATTCAACTGTTTGTAGCGCTGCGAATATCTGCATTTTCAAGAATATTCAAAGCACGCGTCCGTCGTTGCACCGTCGCGCCAATCTGAAAGACCACGATCACGGGTCAACCAGCGACGCTTCCGCAGCTGCTACAACTAGCCGCGAAAAACCATGGCTCCCCCGATCAGCGTAGCGGCGACCAGTTCGCCAGACGGCCGGCGAAGCGCCTCAGTCATCGGCGTCTTGAGCAGACATAGATCCGCGACGCTTCCCATCGCCACTTGCCGAACCGGCCCGCCTGGCGCATCGAGCGGCGTCAGATAAGCCTCGAGCGCGGTCGCGCCGCTTATTGCTTCTCCAGGGACGAAGGCGCGCCGCGACGCGGTTTTCCGCTCTGTTGCAGCTGCGATTGCAATCCACGGATCGGGATCGCCGTAGGGCGCGTCGGAGCTGAAAGCAAATGGAATTCTGGCAGCGCGAAGGCTGGCGCAGCGATACAGATCAGCGTGTTCACGCGCTGGGGTTTCATCCAGATAACGATCGCCGCGCCGGTGGATGAGACTAGGCTGAGTCACGACCGTCACCCCCCGCGCCCGCATCTGCGCCAGTGCGCTTTCAGGGATGACGCTGCCATGTTCAATACGGGAGCCGACAGGCGCGTCGAAAGCTTCAAACACCGCAAGCGCGAAGGCGAGTTCGCTCGCGCTCACGCAATGCGCCGCAACCGCGCGCCCGTTCGCGCGCGCGAACGCGATCTTCACCGCAACCTCGTCCACATCCGGCAGCCTAGCCTCGTCCAACAACAGTTTCACCTCGCCAACTTGGAAGGCGCTATCCTCTGGCGCAGTCAATTCCGCGCCGCTCATCAGGCGCAGTCGTTGAGGCAGCGCCCCCTGTCGGTGCGCGTCCGCCAATAGCTTCGCGGCGGACTCCGTTGTGGTGACGCTGGCGTCGGTCAATGCCGTGACACCCAACGCGGCAAGGCGCGCGCCGACTTTGGCCAAGTCAGGCGCTTCCACGCCGATTCGCGTGCGCAGCCACTCATCCCCGCGCCAAATCCGACCAGTGGGCGCGCCAACATCGTCGACCTCCACGCACTCTGGGAATGGCGCGCCGCCGATTTCGGTAAGCGCCAGCGAATTGAGCATCCACAGCACGCCAGACTGGTGCTGCACTCGCAATTTGTACCGCGGCGAGATAACGTCGAGTTCGTTGCGCGACAGCGGCCCCGCTATCCGCTCGTGATATCCGATGACACGAACCCAGGCGCCGTCGGCGCATTGCGCCGCCGCCGCGCGCACTGATTGTGCAAACGCAGCGCCGTCAGTAACCCCCTCCACATCCACCGAGGCATAGCGGGCCGCCAGCGCGAACACATGGACATGGTGGTCGGCGAGCCCCGGAATGAGCGCGCACCCGCAGGCATCGATTGCTTGCTCGCCGGCAAGGCCGCGTCCAATCTCGACGATGCGGCCGTCGCGCACTCGAACGTCACACAGCTGTGCGCCTGGTTGCAGCTCAGCGTTACGGATCAGAAAATCGTTTCTCATGGCATAGCCCGCGCACCCGCAGCGCAATGAGCAAGGGCTGCATCTATAAACACACCGCCGCCCTGAGCCACCGCGCGCAGCGCCGCCGCCGCGGCCGCGAGGCCGGTGATCGGATCGGCAAGGGCATCTCCCAGAAAACGCGGCGCGCCATCGCCACCCCACGTGACCAGCCCAGCTGCCGCGGCCGCATCATCGCCGAATGCGATGCGGTCAACATGTTCGCCGCTCCAGCCATAACCGCTTACGGCGACCCAAACTGCATGCGACTGCAGCACCGCGAACGGGTCGAAACTCAGCTGCACAAACGCGCGGGCCCGAGCGCTCGAGATAATCACATCAGCATGCGCCAATTCTTCGCGTAGGCGCAAGTGCTCCGCTGGCTTGTTCCAAGCGATCGTTTCGATATTTTTGGCGTCGTTGAGCCTGCGATAATGTGGGCTGGACGTGTTTTCGGCACGTTCGGCGCTCTCAAGCCGCAGCACGTCAGCACCCATCTCCGCGAACACAGACGCACAAAGCGGCCCCGCCCATAATGCAGACAAATCCAGCACGCGCAAGCGCTGGGGCGGTTCGCCGCCAGCGCCGATGCGCACACACGGCGGCTCAATTGACCCGACAGCAATCTCGCCAACGGCTGCAACAGGCAAAGAAAGCAAGCGTCCTTGCTTGAGCAGATCAGACACCGAGCCAGCCGCCACCATTGCGGCGATCGCGTCACCGTCTTCTACGTCCACATCGCAGCAGAGCCACGCCGGCAGCGCCTCTCTATCTTCTGGGCGCGCGAGATTGAGCGCCAGCCAACCATCAGCCGCAGCCAGCAATCGGCAAGAACCGTTTGATGAAACACTTCCCGGCGTGGACAGTGCGAGGCTGTCGCTACGATCCAGAACGCGCGCGGGATCAAACGCCACGCGCTTGCCCAAGTCAGCGCTGTGCACGCTAATGTCGTGCGTTAACCGATCGAGCGCGGCAGCGATCACTGCCTCTCCCCTTCAATCGCATCAACCAGCCCCCAGTGCAGCGCCGTGTCTGCATCAATCGTCGAACCGCAAAGCGCAAGATAGAGGGCGCGCTGAGGGCCGATGCGGCGTGGAATGCTGGCGCAACCACCGGCGCCTGGAATCAATCCCATGCCAATTTCCGGCAGGCGTATAAATGTATCCGGCGCCGCAATCACGTGCCCGGCAGCGGCTGGGACCTCCATGCCTGCGCCAATGCAAGCGCCGTGAATGCGCGCAGTTACGCGCTCGCGCATGGAGTTAATGAGTCGAGCTGGCGACTGACGCACGCGAATGAGATGCGCGAGCGCTGTGTCGGAGGCTTGCCCGAACTCTGCGAGATCGCCGCCCGCGCTGAACGCTGGCCCAGCTCCTCGCAACTCCATCGGGCCGCCGCGCGGATCGACCGCAACCGCCTCGAGCGCTTCTACCAGAGCATCGCGCATACGGGCATCGAACGCATTGCGCGCCTCCGCGCGATCAAGCTCCACAACCCACCCCTCGCCCACATCGCGCAGCTTGACCCGGCCTTCTGCTGATTGCTTGGTTGCTGCAGGATGGCGCGCGCGCCAGGCCTTGAACTCACCGCCCGCTAGCAGCGTCGAGTAAGCGAGCGATTCTAGCGCCACCGCATCGTCGAACGCGAGCGATGGACTGAGGCGGAAAACCAAACGCGCGATAGCGGATGCAACTGGCGTTGCTTCAAAGCCCGCAAAGACCGCTGCCAGCGCCACATCCAGCTGAGCAGCGGGAACAGAAACCCAGGGTGCGGGCGCATGAACCGCCGTAGTAAGAGCCAGATCGAACCCTGTGTGAATCGCCGGCATGCCGCCGCGTGAATCAACAGCCACGCTAAGGCGGTCGCGATCAGGCTCGGCAGTGGATTTGGCGACATCGACGATTTGAATTCCGCTGCCGTCCCACAGTGCGGCGAGAATCTCGCGCGGCGAGGAAGACCAATCCATAGCGCGGTTCAAGCGCCCCCGCTCTTCAGCAGGTCTTCGCGTAGTACCCGGCGAAGCAATTTCCCGGTTTCGTTGTAAGGCAACGCGTCGCGGAACGCCCATGTCTCGGGTGTCTTGGTGGACTTCAGTCGCGCGCGCACCCACTCCGCCAACGCGTGAGAGTTCTTCACAGCCGAAGCCGGCGAAATCACGGCAGCAACCTTTTCGCCCCATTTGTCATCGGGCAAGCCGAGTACGGCCACATCGCTCACCTCAGGATGCAGACGCAACACGTCCTCAATTTCGCCCGGAGAAATGTTCTCCCCACCGCGCACAATCACATCATCCAAGCGGCCTTCCACAAATAGGAAACCTTCGTCGTCTAGCCAGCCGGCATCGTTGGTGCCGAACCAGCCGCCGTCGCTCAGCGCTTTCCGATGCAGATATTCGCCAGCAACCTGAGGCCCGCGCACGAAAATCTCGCCCGATTGGTTTGGCGGAAGCGCACGCCCAGCGGCGTCGCGCACTTCCAGTTCAACGGTAGGCAAGGGGCGCCCCACCGAACTCAGCCGTTTGCGGGCGCTTTCGTCCGTCGCAGCCAAGGCAATGCGGTGATCCTCCGGGCCCAGCACAGCAATCGTCGAGCTGGTTTCCGTCAGGCCATAAGCATTGACGAAGCCTACATGCGGCAGCCATTTTAGAGCGCGCTCAATCGTGCTTCGCGGCATGCGCCCGCCACCGTACGCAAGGGAACGCAGGCGCGGCAGATGTTCGCCGCGGCGCTCCAATTCATCGAGCACACGATCGAGCATGGTCGGCACCACCATGGCCTGGCTAACGCCCTCGCGCACGGCAAGCTCGACCCAATCCTCGGGCGAGAAGGCGGAAAGATAGATCGTGCGCCGCGCCGCATAGACGCCCGTCAGTATCGCCGAAATTCCTGCAATGTGATAAGGTGGAACGCTCACCAGCGCGGCTTCAGGCTCGTCCGCCGCTCCCATCTCCACGCTGCCTACGACATAAGAAAACAGCTTTTCGTGGCGCAAAACCGCCCCCTTCGGCTCGCCTGTCGTGCCGCTGGTGAACAACACCACGGCAATAGCATCTTCTTCGACGAGGGGCGGATCCACCTGCGCTTCGGCGGCGCATATGTCGGTGAACTGAGCGCGAGAGACAATGGTCACACCCTCCACCTCACCCAACCGAGCTAGCATATCATCATCGGCGATGAGCACTGACGGCGCAGTTCGCGCGGCGAGCTTGCGTAGCGCCTCGTCAGGCAGGCGGTAATTGAGCGGCGCGAATGTCCGCCCCGCGATGGCGCTCGCAAACAGCGCTGTCGGCAGCGCCGCCCCGTTTAGTCCCACAAAAGCCGTCGTCTGCGCCGGCTGTTTTAACAGCCAAGCGGAACCCGCACGCGCGCGCGACAGCAGCGTCGCAAAGTCAAGCGCGCCATCATCGCCCTTGAACGCCAAGCGCTCCGGAAAAGCCTCGGCCACCATTTCAAGCAGAAGCGCGATACTCATGAAATTTGGCCCAAGGCAGTTGAATTGTCGTGCATTTGCGTAATTAGTCTGATTGTCGCCAACGCAAATCAATAGTTTAGTTGGTGAAAGCGGATCTTCTAGGGGAGCCCGATGACCGAAACTGACCTTCTCGCTCGTATCACCCGGTTGGAAGTGATCGAGGAGATCAAGCAGCTCAAGCACCGATATTTCCGCTCGATCGACCGGCGGGATAGCGAGACCCTGGAAACTCTGTTTATGCCGGATGTGGAGGTTGACTACGAGGGGGGCACCTACCGCTGGCAACTCCAGGGACGCGAGGCGCTTATAAAGGCGCTTCACGCCTCGTTCGACCCCCGCTCAGTGGCCTGCCATACCGGCCACCACCCCGAAATCACCATAGATTCGCCCAACCGAGCCACCGGGCTCTGGTATCTCACTGATTTCATGATCAAGCGCGACCTCAAGGAAATCACCACAGGCAGCGCCCTCTACACCGACACCTACGCAAAAGACGAAGGCGTTTGGAAGATCGCGAAATCAACCTACAAGCGCATCTATGAGATCGTCGAGCGATATGAGACCGAGCCCCCGATCACCTACGCCTATCTGGCCACGCTCGCCTGAGCTGGGCGCGGCGCAGCGGGATTGCCCATGACAATATCCGAGCGCGCCGCCAAGCCTGACGCGAGCCGCACGCCGGGCGTGCGCGGTCTCACCCGCCTGCACACCGCCCAGCGGGCCGCATACCGTGAACGCATCGTCCGCGCCGCCGCAGAGGTGTTCGTTGAACGCTCCTACGTCGCCGCCACCGTAGACGACGTACTCTCCCGCGCCGGAGTCAGCCGACCCACCTTTTATCGCTACTTCGACAACAAGTTCGATCTGGCTGTGAGCCTCATCCGCTCGACGGTTCCAGAATCGCTTGCGCCCTATAAGGGCTTTGTGGCGGCGGGCGACCGCGGCGAGCGGGCGGTGCGAGCGCTGATCGGGGAGGTGATGTCATTCTATGAAGCGCACGCGCCTCTGGTGCGGGTTATGACCGAGATCACTGCCATTGACCCGCACTATATGCTCGAGATCGACGCCGCATTTGAACAAGCCGCGCGAGAACTGGCGCGGCTATTGCCGGCATTCCAGAAATCCAATCGCGGCGCCAAGGGACGGGCCACACGCGCGCGCCTGGTGCTCAACCAGATCGCTGTCACCTGCCAACTTACCGTCAGCGGCGAGGGCCGGTTTGACCGGGCTGCCGCGATCGATTTGCTGACTGAGCAATTCCTGGCTTTTTGCAACGCTGGATAGAACCCCTCCTTGCCCTAACATCTCGTTAGACCATTGCGTTCAATCCGCATTGTGGCATTGTGCTCGCGGAAAACTCCCGACTTGCGTGGCGGGCGAGCGCACCAGGTACGGGAACCGGAGAAAAGTGGACAGACCGTCGCTATTCCGCGTCGGCTTGGACCCTTTTCCTCGGCAAACCCGTTGGAGGAAAACGCGCATGTCGGTCAAAGAGGCATTCCAACGTCTGCGTGCCGGCGCGCCGAAATTCGCGCGCACAACCGCTGCCGAGCGCGTCGCCAAACTACAGGCCCTGCAGAAGGCGGTGAATGACCACCTTGATGAGATCGACGAAGCCGGAATGGCGGAGATCAACATGTCGGGGCTTGGCCAATTGCTTCCTCTCAAGGAAGAGATCGCGTGGGCCTGCGCGCATCTCGAGCAATGGATGAAGCCCGGTGAGGCCGCTGCGGGCCCCTCGGGCCTCATGGGTCGGCGCGGCTATGTGCACCACGAGCCCAAGGGCGTTGTGCTCCATCTGGCAACCTGGAACGCACCGGTGCTTATCAGCCTGTCGCCAGCAGTCAGCATGCTCGCGGCTGGCAACACGGTGATGATCAAGCCCTCCGAACTCGCGCCGCGCTCCGCCGAGATCGTCAAGAAGATCATCGAGCAGGCATTCGCGCCAGACGAAGTCGCGGTGGTTCTCGGCGGCCCCGAAGTGGCGCAGGAGGCGCTGGCGCTGCCCTTCAACCATGTCTGCTATGTCGGCGGCACTCGCGTCGGCAAGATCGTGATGAAGGCCGCTGCCGACCACTTCGCGCCAGTCACACTCGAGCTTGGCGGCAAGAACCCGGTCATCGTCGACAAGTCAGCGGATATCGAGGATGCGGCCAAGAAAATCACATTCGGCCGTTCGATCATGGCCGGCCAAGTGTGCCTCGCGCCCGATTACATTCTGGTTCCGCATGCCCAGCGCGACAAATTGGTCGATGCGCTCGCAGCGAACTTCAAAGCCTTCTACGATCCCTCTGGCGCCGGCGTGAAAGCGTCAGCCGATTTTTCGCGCATCATCAATCCCAACCACACCAAGCGCATCGCCGGCTTGATCGCCGACGCCAAGGCCAAAGGCGCCAAGATTGCCTATGGTGGCGACGTGGACGAAGGCCAACGCTACATCGCCCCGACCATCCTCACGGACGTGACAGACGAGATGGACATCGCGTTCGAAGAAACGTTCGGGCCTGTGCTCTGCGTGATGGGCTATGACACGCGCGAAGAGGCCGTCGCAGAAGTAGCGAAACGCCCGAAACCGCTGGGGCTCTACATCTTCGCGGCCGACCGCGACGCGATTGATTTCTTCCTCAACAACACCCGTTCCGGCTCTGCGGCGATAAACAACAACGTCACCCAAGCCAACATTCCAACCCTGCCGTTCGGAGGCTGCAACCATAGCGGCATCGGCCGTTTGGGCGGCCACGCCGGGTTCCTCGAATTCTCAAACCTGCGCGCGGTGGTGGAAGACCCCGCCGACCCAAAACAAGCGCCGCCGGCGTTCTACCCTCCTTACCCAGCTGAGGCGCGCATGTTCCTTCGCGCCATGCTCACCAGCTAACGCAACAACGCTCCAGGAGTTCGCCCATGGTCGCCCTCGAAGCCGAAATCCAAAAGCCGAAGCCCCAAGTGCGTCACATCGACGAAGCGCCCATGGCGAAGGGGCCTCCTTTCATCGGCAACGTGCGGGAAATGATGACCGACCCGGCGCGGTTTTTCTACAACAGCTATTGCGAACACGGGCCGGTGTTCCGGTTTAAACTGATGGGGCGCACCAATTACGTCATTGCCGGCGCCGACGCAGCCAAACTGATCGACCGACGCGGCGAGAAGAACGTGCTGCGTTCGCGCGAATTCTGGGAAGGCCAGACCGAGGAATTCGGCGCCAAGTATTCTCTGGTGCGCGATGACGGCGAGGTGCACGAGCGCCTACGCGCGATTCTCAAGCGCAGCATTTCGCGCGACGTGATCGCCGGGCGCTATGCGCAGGCCGTCGGCATCCTCAATTCGGTTTTCGAACGCGACTGGCGCCCGGGCACAACAATTCCGGTAACGCTCCGCATGCAACGCCTGGTGTCGGAGGTCATTGGCCTCATCGTCGCCGGCGCCGCACCGGGCGATTACGCCGCCGATATCCGGACATTCATCAAATACATGTTGATGACCAAAGTCGTACAGCAGGCGCCGGACATCATCCTCAATCTGCCGTTCTACAAAGAAGCGAAGCGACGCTCCTTCGAGTTTGCCCACCAACTGATCGAAGACTACAAGAAGACACGCCGGCCGCCGACCAACGACGACCGCGCGGACTTCATCGGCGAAGTGCTGGAAGCGCACGAGAAGTATCCCGATCTGGTCCCAGCTTCGGACCTGCCACAGCTGGTGCTTTCACCCTATGTAGCCGGCCTCGACACGGTCGCGAACGTCCTCGGTTCGGCGCTCTATGCGTTATTGAAGAACCCCGACATCATGGCGCGCATGCGCGCGGAAATAGATGCTGTCCCAGCGCTTGACGAAGCGGCGCTGCGCAACATGCCGGTGACGCAAGGCGTCATGATGGAAACGCTGCGTTTGTATCCAATCAATGTCGCCGGCGCACGCTCCGCCGACATTGACTTCGAGTTCGAAGGCTATCGTATTCCGCAGGGGACAAGGCTCTTCTGCGCCACCACGGTCACGCACTTCATGCCGGAATACTATCCAGAGCCCGAGAAATTCGACATCGATCGCTACCAGCCGCCGCGCCGCGAACACATGAAACCGTTCGCGTTTTCACCGTTCGCGCGCGGGCCGCATACGTGCCTGGGCCAAGGGCTGGCCGAGATTCTGATTATGCTCACGCTGGCGCAACTCGTGCGCAAGGTGGACGTGCGCCTTGATCCTTTGGACTACGAAATGAAGATTAGCGCGGTGCCAACGCCGGGCCCGGCAGACGATTTCATGGTGCACGTGGAGCGCTATCGCAATTGATGACTGCACGAGGCGCATCGCCGACGCCGGCGCACTTCGTGTTTAGCTCAGGCAGCGCCCGGCTGAGCTATTCGAATTTTGAGACCATCCAACTCGTCAGACAGGAGGATTTGGCACGACAATCGGGAATGCTCTTCGGCCCCAGGCGCCATCGAGACCAGTTCGAGTTCGGTTTCGCTCGGCGCCGAAAGCTTCGTGAACCATGCGCCGTCGATGATGACATGGCACGTCGCGCAAGAGCAGCTGCCCCCACACGCCGCTTCAATGGCGCTGTAGTTGAAGCTGCGAAGCTCTTCCATGAGCGTGTAGCCAGCTCGGCCGTCAATATCAGCTTCCGAGCCGTCTAAGTCGGTAACGTGGATCTTTGGCACGAAAACTCCCCTCAAATGCCCCATCGCATTTTATGATGCGAAAATCGTTGCCGATTTTACAACGCAAGTTCGGTCTTTCATCAAGGGTCAACAGCGCCGCAGCTGCAGACAATACCAGGAGGATACAAGTCTATGCCGAGTTCATTCGTAACTGGCGCCGTAATGGGCCAAGGTCTGCTGATGGCGCAAAAGCTCGCCAAGCGCGGCTGGCGCTCGTTCGCAGGCGTGCTGCCGGGCCAGGACGTGAGCGCGCTCAAAGATACGCCTGGCGTCGAGATCATCGAACAGGACGTATCAAGCAGCGCTTCGGTGAAAGCCAGCGCCGAGAAGGTCGCGGCCGCTGTGGGCGATGAAGGTTTGCATCTGCTCATCAACAACGCCGGAGTCGCTAACATCGCGCAGGGTTTCGTCGAGGGTTTGTCATTGGAGGAACTGGAGCGCATCTTCCAGATCAACGCTTTCGGTCAGGTGCGCACCGCACATTTTTTCCTGCCGCTGCTGCGCAAGGCCAAGGAGCCAACCGCGCGCATCATCAACTTCGCGTCTGGCGCCATCCTCGTGCACCCAGTTGGTTCGGGCGCGTACAATATGAGCAAGCACGCCGTTCACGGGCTAACCATGCAGTTGCGCGCGGAACTCGCCCCATTCGCAATTCAGGCGACCACAATCTTGCCTGGCGCGGTCAACACCAACATGACCGCGAATTCGCGCGAGACGGTGAAGGCCGTGTTCGACCGCATGCCCGCCGCTGTGGCCGAGGTGTACAAGCCCCATTTCGGCGAACGCATCCTCAAGACCATGCCGGATATGCTGGAAAACGCTGGTAACGACCCTGACTACGTGACCGACAAGGTGTTGGACCTGCTGGCGATCGAAAAGTGGGATACCGCCTATCCTGTCGGCAAGGACATCGAGCCAGTAGGCCCGATGCGCGATCAGATGTCTGAGACGGCATTCGAGGGAATGCTGCGGAATTTCGGATTTTAAAGTGTAGATGCTGGCGGGGTGCTGCGAGACTTGGCTTCCATGCGCCGCGCCCCGCCGCTTTACGGCCCGAACGCAAGGCGTAATATGAACATCAGAGACGCCGACAGGACGCCAGAGCAACAGACCTAGGGAGATCGCCGGTGGCGCGCACGCAAGAATATGACCTCGGGCCCCATACCTTCCCGCGCGGTTGGTTCATGGTGGCGGACGCCGACGAAGTCACTCGAACGCCCAAGGCGTTGCGGTACTTCGGTCAGGATCTTGTGATCTACCGAGGCGAGAGCGGCCGTGTGGTCTTGATGGACGCCTACTGCCCGCACATGGGAACGCACTTGGCGAAGAACACCACCTCATTTGTGATCCAGGACAACACCCACGTCGAGGGCGACAACATCCGCTGCCCTTACCACGCGTGGCGTTTCGGCCCGGACGGAGTTTGCAACCAGATCCCCTACTTCAACGGCCCCATTCCGAAGGCTGCTCGCATCCGCACGTGGAAAGCAGTCGAGAAATACGGCGTGATCTTCACATGGCACGACCCCGAAGGGGCCGAGCCGGACTTCGAATTGCCCGTGATCGCGGAATGGGATGATCCCGCGTGGGTGCAATGGAAGATGGATCATTTGGGTCAGGTTCCGATCCATCCGGTCGAGATTCTCGACAACATGGCTGACATGGGTCACCTCGGGCCCACGCACGGCGCTCCTGCTCTCTATTTCCGCAACGAATTCCGCGATCACGTCGTCTATCAGTACCAGGGCGGCACCCACCGTTTCCTCGAGCCCGGCGCAATGCTTGAGACAGAGACGTGGTACACCGGCCCAGGCGTGCTGCTATCGCGCTATATGGACTCGCAATCGCTGATGATCATTACACACACGCCGGTAGAAGACGGGCTGGTTCAAGCGTGGACGGCGCTTCTCGTGAGATCCTCGAACGCGCCACCGACAGAACAAGACATCTCCACCGCCCGCGCTTACCAGGCTGAATCCACGCGCGCCTTCGCTCAAGACTTTGAGATTTGGACGAACAAGGCGCCGTGCTTCCAAGTGCTGCAAATCCCCGCTGACGGGCCGTACAACAAGGTACGGGCTTGGTATAAGCAATTTTACCACCCGCGCGCGCTAGCGAAGACCATGCAAGAGCAGGTGAACGGTTCCCACACGATCCGAGGCTTCCCCGACGCGCGCGTCAGCGCGGCCTGACGCCTCAGCCGAAGCGCGCCTGCCCGCCATCGACGGGCAATGTCGCGCCCGTGATGTAGGCTGAAGCCGAGCTTGCGAGAAATACGGCGACAGCGCCGACATCGGTTTCGCAATCGCCGATCCGCCGAAGCGGGACTGTGGCGAAGAATGCCTCGGCTTCCTCGGGGCGATATTTGGCCCAGGCGTCAAGCGCCGGTGAATTTGCGAGCGGGCAAATCGTATTCACGCGGATTGCGTCTGCCCCCCACTCGGCCGCAGCGGCGCGGGTCAACGCGCGCACGCCTTCCTTGGCCGCTGCATAGGCGCCGTACCCTGACATGTCCCATCGCACCGCCGCCGAGGTGGCAAGGTTGATGATGTTGCCGCCGCCGCGCGCTTTCATGTGCGGATGCACTGCCACCATGAAGCGGAAAGTGGCGAACGGGGCATTGACGAAGCCCTTCTGAAAGTCCTGATCGCTTAACGACAGAAGCGGCCCGAAGGCCCCGTCATAAGCGTTGTTGACCAGGATGTCGATGCCACCGAGCCGCTCGACGGATTCGACCACGGTGCGGTGAATGTCCTCGATCTTGGAAACATCGCAGGCGATCGCTACCGCGCGGCCGCCAGCGGCCTCGATTTCGCGCGTCACCGCTTCGACCTTGGCAAGCGTCCGCCCTGTGACAACCACCGCTGCGCCGGCTTTGGCAAGCGCCAACGCGATGCCGCGTCCCACTCCTTGACCAGCGCCCGTTACCAGCGCCACCTTGCCGCTCAGCACATCCATTAAAGTCTCCTACGCCAATGCTTGTCCCACTCTAGCTTGGCGCCCAATCCGAACGCGGTCACGCGGGATTTCGACTTTGGCGCCGCGTTGCGTAAAGAACGCATCATTCGCCTGCGCAATTTTTGCAATGAAGCGGGTCTGTTATCGCATTGCCCTTGTGAACGCGGCCCGCAAACACTAAACTGCATTCATCATTGCTGAAGGTGCGGGAACTGCGCCCAGGGAGGCTTTCCATGTCCGTGCAAGAGGTCGATCAGAAGGTCATAATGGGCTCGCGCCATCTTGAGCGTTGCCCCTTCCCGATCCCAGTCGGTTGGTTTTTCGTCGCCTATTCCGACAGCCTTGCCAAAGGCGAAGTGCGCAACATCCAATTGTTCGACCAAGAATGGGTGCTCTTCCGCGGCGAGAGCGGCAAACCGGGGGTCACAGATCCATTCTGCCCGCATCTGGGCGCGCACCTTGGCCATGGCGGCGTCGTTGTGGGCGACAATATCCGTTGCCCATTCCATCACTGGGAGTACGATGCGGGCGGCTGGTGCAAGAAGATTCCATACGCGAGCAAGATGCCTCCCATCACCGAGCGGCAACCGATCCTTCGCACGCTGCCCGTCCAGGAGAAGTACGGACTAATCTGGGCGTGGCATCACCCGAATATGGACCCGCCGACTTGGGATCTGCCTGAAATTCCAGACATGGACAGCTCCGATTATGTGAAGCCGCATAGGAAAAGCTGGCCTATCAATACAGCGATACAAGAGCTGGCGGAGAATGGCGTTGACTTCCCGCACCTCAAATTTCTTCACGGCAACCCCACCATTCCGCACGCGGAGTATCGCTTCGAGGACCACAAGTATTTTGTGAACATGGATCATGGCGCACAGGTCGGCGAAAGCTATGGCCCAGGACTGAACATTTTCCGTTTCAGCAGGAACGGCGTCAGCGCGACCATGGTGAGCTACACACAGCCGATTACGCGCGAGCAATCCATGATGAACATGAGCTTCACGCACAAGCGCTATCCTGAGGGCTCCCAGGAAGCGACGGTCGCAGAGCACATCGTTAAACACATGATCGGCGAAGCAGAGGGCGAAGACGCCGCCGGCTTTGAGTCGGTCGATCTTGTTGTCTGGAACAACAAGAAATATCGCGCTCGTCCGGTCTTGTGCGACGGCGACGGCCCGATCCTCCAGTACCGGTCCTGGTTTAAGAAATTCTACGTCGACGGCGACCGTCTCAACAACATCTAATGATCGAAGTGGCGGGCCTCAAAAGTCCGTCGCCTCTGTTTGGATCATCTGTCCCATGCAGAAGCTCATATTCGCGTTTTGGGACGAGCCTGCCCGGCAAGAACGGCTCAACCAGGCGCTGCTTGGGCCTGTACGAGAGAGATTGGAATCGGAAGGCGTCTATCGCCTCAGAGTGAACGTACCCGACGACGCCGTCGCGAAGGGACAATCGCTGTATCCGGAAATGGCGGGCGATAGGCCAGCGGCCCTCATATCGTTTTTTGTCAACACAGCGCGTGATATCAAGGGACCACTTGCGGCGGTGGCCTCAGCAGGCGCAGCACGCGCCTTCGGCTACGAGACGGTAGAATCCACGCCGCTGCCAGTGCACACAGTCGCAGACGGTAAGCGGCCGGTCGGCTTCACCCAGGTAGCGTTCTTTCGCCGTCTGCCCGGCCAATCCCAAGAAGACTTCCTGCGCATTTGGCTTGACAGCCACACCGCAGTCGCCATCGAGACGCAAAGCACCTTCTTTTACCAGCAGAACCCCGTGTTGCGTTCGCTCGATCCGGCTGCACCTCAGTTCGACGCGATTGTCGAAGAGAGTTTTCCCGACGCTGCGATGGAGGATTGGGAGGTCTATTTTAACGCAGTTGGCGCGCCCGATAAACTTCAAGCTCACCGCGCGCGCATGAGCGAAAGCTGCGCCCGCTTCATCGACTTCACCACTATCAAGCTTCTGATTACCAGCGAGTATCGCTTCGGCGGCTGGCAGGATTTGCCCTAGTTATTCGCCACGCCACTGGGGCTTGCGCTTTTCAGCGAAGGCGCGCGGGCCTTCCTGCGCATCGGCGCTGCGATACGCGGTCTCGAAAGCGTGGTTCGCGGCGCGGAGCGCTGCGGTCTTGCCCATCTCGATCGACAGCAACACCACTTCCTTCATCGCCTTCACCGACAGCGGCGCGCCTTCAGCGATGTCCAAAGCCAGCGCTAGGCTTGCGTCCATCAGGTCTTCCGGAGCCACAACCCGATTGATGAGCCCAACTTCGAACGCACGCTTGGCATCGAGAGGTTTGCCCGTCAGCAGCACCTCCATCATGATTCGCTGCGGAATCATGTGAATGAGCGGAGCCGCCCACGGCGCGCCGCGCCCCACCTTTGCTTCAGTAACCGCGAATTTCGCGTTGGTCGAAGCAACGCAGAGATCGCACGCCTGCGCCAAGAGCCACCCGCCTGCGTAGGCTACGCCGTTCACTGCGGCAATTGTTGGCTTGGTGACTTCTATCGTATCGCCGGGCACTGGAAACATGCCTCGCGGCGGCACGGCCAGAGCCATTTGGCTCATCTCCTTGAGATCGCCGCCAGCGCAAAACGCCCTCTCGCCTGCGCCAGTTAAAATTGCTACGCGCAGCGCATCATCCTTCTCGAAACGCTCCCAGGCGTCGAACAGCCCTTCGCGTACGCCTTTGCTCATCGCGTTGCGCGCTTCGGGGCGGTTGATGGTGATAATCGCCACGCCATCATCGCGCGCATCGAATAAGACGTCGCTCATCTCAATAGCCCCTCTTGAACAATTCGTGCGCATCGCGGCTCAGCGTTTCCTGGAAATCGGGATGCGCGATGGCGATCAGGCGGCGCGCGCGTTCACGCAAGCCTTGCCCGGCGAGCTCCGCTGCGCCGAATTCTGTGACTATGACGTCCGCCTCTGCGCGCGCTGTGGTCACGGGCCCGCTCAGGGATGCGACGATACGGCTCGTCGCGCCGCCCTTCGCAGTCGCGGGCAACGCGATGATGGCGCGCCCGCCCGGCGAGCGAGCGCCAGCGCGGACGAAATCCACCTGCCCACCCGTGCCGCCGAGGTAGGCATCGCCCGCCTGCTCGGCGTTGACCTGCCCGGTAAGATCGACTTCGATCGCGGAATTGATGGTGACCAGATTGGAAATTTGCGCCAGCACCGACGTGCCATGCGTGATTTCCGCACGACGTAAACCGATGGCAGCGTTCTCGTGGGCGAACTTATACAAGTCCGCCGAGCCGATAAGCGCGCCAGTTATGGTGACACCCGGCTCGTAGGCCTTGCGGGCATTGGTGACGACCCCCGCCTGCATCAAGTGGGCGATGCCGTCGCCGATCATGCCTGAATGCACGCCGAGATCACGACGATCCGATAGGAGTCGCGTGATGGCTTCTGGCGCCGCGCCAATCCCCATCTGTAGCGTGGCGCCGTCTTGAATGTACTGACTGACGTTCCGCGCGATGGCGCGATCACTTTCGCCGATCTGCGACGCGCCCACCGTAACCGGCGCCCGAGACGTCGCCACCCGCACGTGCATCCGCTCGGCGTTGAGGTAGCCGTCGCAATACGTGAACGGGACTTGGTCATTTACTTCGGCGATCACCACGCGGGCGGCTGCCGCAGCTGCCTGCACATGATCGTTCACCAGCCCGAAGCTGTGACGACCCAATTGATCAGGCGGGCTGACCTGCACGAACAACACGTCGCACCCAATCACACCGCGCTCGATTAGGGCGCCTATTTGGCCTACGTGACACGGGATGATGTCGAGCACATTCGCGCGCGAGAGCCGCGACAACGTCCCGATCGCGCCCATACTACGAAAACTGATGTGGTCGGCATATTCCGGCGCCAGCGTTGTCGAGAACGCTGTGCCCATGAACGCAGAAATCCCGCCGAGCGAGGCGCGTTGCGTCACTAGCGCTTCGACCAATGTCTGAGGCTCGCCGCACGCCTGACCGATGACGACTCGATCGCCGCGCCTGACGAAGCGCGTGAGATCAAGATCGTCTGGCGCGCAATCGATTGGCATCATCAGGCCCTCAAGTGTCCCTGAAATAGTCGGGGCGCGGAATAGTCCATAGATCGCCCCACATCTGGTGGCCGCCATCGACGGTCAGCACTTCGCCGGTGATGAAACTCGCCGCAGGCGAGGCGAGGAACGTCACCGCGTCCGCGATTTCCTCAACCTGGCCGAAGCGCATCATCGGATTGGTGCGTTGGAAGGTCTTGCGCGCGGCATCGGGATAAATGTTCATCGCCTCGGTGGAGATAACGCCCGGGGCGACGCAATTGACGCGTATGTTGAGTGGCGCCCATTCCACCGCGACCGTTTTCGAGACGTAAATGACGCCCGCCCGCGCGGCGCACGTGTGTGCAACGCCCGGCATGCCGCGCGTCAAAGCAGTGACCATGTTGACGATGGCGCCGCCGCGCCTCCCATCGCGCCAGCGCTGCGCCGCGTTCTGCATCATGTACCAAGGACCATTCAGGTTGGTGTCGATCACCGCGTTCCAACCCTTGGGCGTGAAGTCTATCGCCGCCTGCGGAAATTGCCCGCCAGCGTTGTTGACTAGAACGTCCACGCCGCCGAAGTGCGCCCATGCAGCGTCGAACAGCCTCGCCACCGCCTCTGGATCGCGGATCGTCAGCGGATGCATCATCACTTCACCGCCATAGACCGCGAGCGCATCACGCGCGGACTGCAGCTTCTCCTCCGAACGGCTGCAAATCACCAAATTGGCGCCGAGCCGCGCGAACCAGTGCGCGCAGGCGCGGCCGATGCCGGTTCCAGCGCCGGAAACGATCACTGTTTTGTCTTTGAACGAACCGGGCGCCAGCGCCTGACGCAATTGCCCTAGTTCTTCGTCGCTGCGGCCGAAGTGCTCGGACCCTTCGCTCATGGACGCACCATCGCCAATATGGCACGTGCGCGCTTTAAGTGCGGCATGTCCAGCATTTCGCCATCGAGGCCAAGCGTGCCCACGCCAGGATTGGCGTCGAACAGATCGACGATGCGTCGCGCACGCGCCAATTCCGCTTCAGCGGGGCTAAAAGCGGCATTGATAACTTCCACCTGATCCGGGTGGATCGCCATCATGCCGCGAAATCCCGCGCGCCGCGCCGCCCCCGCCACTGTTTTCAGGCCCGCTGTATCCTTGTAGTCGCCGTGTATCGTTTCGATCGCGGGAACCTTTGCAGCGGCCGCGCCCGCAAGACACAGCGTGCGCGCCAACTGATACGGAAACTCATAGGCGCCGTTCTCGTCGCGATTGTGAGTGGCGCCCAGCGCAGTCGCGATATCCTCCGCTCCCCACGTCAGCGCCGCCAGACGCGGCGCGCCCTCATAATCGCCCAAACCGAAGAGCGCTTTCGGCGTCTCGGTCGCAACCACGATCACCTTGATGGCGCCGCGTTCGATTCCCGCCTGCGCTTCGAGCGCGGTCAGATAATTGTGCAAGAGATCGAGGTCAGCGCGGGTCGCTTTTGGCAACATGAGTCCATCGGGTCGCCCAGCCACGATCGCCGCGAGGTCGGCAAGCGCATGCGTCGTGTCGAGCGGATTGATGCGTACATAAACCAGCGGACCCGTCGCGCCGCGCCCGTGCAAGGTCGCCCCCGTGAGTACACGCGCGACCGGCTTGGCGCTTTCGGCCACCGCATCCTCAAGGTCAAGCAGCACCAGATCGGCTTCACTCGCAAGCGCCTTTGCGATCTTGCGTTCGCTGTCGCCAGGGGCAAACAAGAGTGAGCGAGCGGTGAACTCAGAAGCCGACATTATCACTGCCTTTCAGCGCAAGCATCGCGCGCGCCTCGGCCGGCGTCGCGACTTCCAGACCCAAGCCCTCCAGGATTTGCCGCGCGCGCTTCACCTGCGCAGCGTTGGAGGGCGCGAGCTCGCCAGGCCCGATCCATAATGAATCCTCCAATCCCACCCGCACATTGCCGCCCATAGCCGCGCCCTGGGCCACAATCGGCATCTGGCTTCGACCGGCGCCCAGCACCGACCAAACATAATCCCTGCCGAACAAACGATCGGCGGTGCGCTTCATGTGCAGCACGTCTTCCGGGTGGGGACCGATGCCGCCAAGAAGCCCAAACACTGTTTGAATAAACAGTGGTGGCTTCACCAAGCCCTCCGAATAGAAATAGTGTAGATTGTAGAGGTGGCTGGTGTCGTAGCACTCGAACTCATAGCGCGCCCCTGTCTCATTCAGCGTGCGCAACGCAAACTCGATATCCTTGAAGCTGTTGCGGAACACGAGGTCGCGGCTGTTCTCCAGCATCTCGGGTTCCCAGGCGTGGTTGAAGGATGCATAACGTTTCAGCATCGGAAACAACCCGAAATTCATGGATCCCATGTTCAGGCTGGCCACCTCAGGTCTCCAGTGCGCGGCGGGCGCGACGCGCTCTTCGACAGCCATGAAGGGCGAACCTCCCGTGGTGAGGTTCACAACCACGTCGCTCGATTGCTTGATCTGGCGCAGAAAAGGCGCGAACGCCTCCGGCGTTTGATCGGGGCGGCCGTCCTCAGGATTGCGCGCGTGGAGATGGACGATCGCCGCGCCCGCCTCGGCCGCATCCAAGGCCGCTTCAGCGATCTCTTGCGCCGTTACCGGGAGATGCGGCGACATCGACGGCGTATGGATCGATCCAGTGACGGCGCACGTAATGATCACTTTCGATTTCGTCACGCGCGCCTCCCTTCCTCTTGCGTTCCTGCCCACAGAATGAGCGTCATTCATTTTTAGGGTCGAAACGCGGCCACCGCAATCGCCGCGATCTCAATTCGAGGCTGCGCCAGCTGCCGCGCGTCCGGCGAGGCGGCCGAAGAACGTGCAGTCAGCGAGGCTCATGCCGGAGCTATAGCCCGCACCCCAGCGCGGCAGCCCGCACGCAGCGCGTCCAGCTGCGAAGAGCCCTGGAATGCGTTCTCCAGCGCGATCGAGCACTTCGCCGGTCGATTTGGTACGAAGGCCGCCAAGCGTGAAAAACGAGAAGAAGCTCGATCGCACATTCAGCTCCACCGCTGCATAGGGGGCGACATTAAGGGGTTTGAGCCAGGGAAGGCGCTTGCGGAATACGGGATCTTCACCCTCCACCGCGTAGCGGTTGTAGGTTCGCATAGTGGAACTCAGTGTGCCTTCGGGCATGCCAAGCTCCTGCTCCACCTCCTCCCATGTGTCGCCAGTCCCCGCCACCGAAATGCGAGCGAGATCCAGGGGCTGGGCAAATATCTCGGAATCCAGCAGCAGATAAGCTTTGTCGCCTGGCTGATCGAGAATCGCGCGGCTGACGCGGCCATGGTAGCAGTCTTCATTGATGAAGCGATTGCCGCGGGAGTTGACGAAAACTCCCTTCGCAAACGATTCAGGGATGATCCACGGACAGGTGACGAAGAATTCGTCCATGTGGATCGCATCGGCTCCAACAGCCATGCCCATCATGATACCCGAACCATCGTCGCGCTCGCCGATCGGGGAATTGCAGCGCAACACTTCGGGGGTGTAGCGCTTGAGCATCTCGGAGTTCATGCAGAAACCTCCGGTGCAGAGAACGACGCCCTTCTTCGACCGCAGGTATTTTTGTTCGTTGTCGATTCGGACCACGAGGCCGACGACCGCCCCTTCAGCGTCGGCGATTAGATTCTCGACATAGGCGTTGACGCGGATATCCACGCCCATCGCGCGAACACGCGCCTCCAATATGTCCACAAGCTTTCGCCCGCCGCCCCAGCCCATGAATTGGATGACATGTCCACGTGGGGCGGGACTAGATGTCTCGTAGAAGGGCCATGCTTCCTCACTGCCCGACCAGATGAGCGTTCCGTCATCGGCGGGTTCGATGATCTTTCCGGGCAGATAATTGCCTTTGTACGGCACGCCCTGAGCCTTGATCCATTCGAAGTGCGCCACGCTGTTCCTTGCGTAGAGCCTCACCTTCTCGGCATCGGCGTCTGGGCCGCCGGCCATCATGAGATAGCTTTCCAGCGCTTCGGCTGTATCGTTGAAACCTGCGCTCTTTTGCACCTCGGTGCCGCCACCGAAGTATATTTCCCCCCCCGACCACGCGGAAGCGCCGCCGCTGCCTGCGCCAGCCTCAAGCAACATCACTTTTGCGCCGGCTTCAGCGGCTTCGATCGCTGCACAAGCGCCAGACGCGCCAAATCCGACGATCGCTACATCAGTGTCCCAATCCCAGCGCGTCACTTGATCGGCGCGTACGGGACGCGCGGGCGCGGCGTGGCTCATCTGGGGTTCTCCTTCGCCTTCACCATATCGAGTGCAACATCGACAATCATGTCTTCCTGCCCGCCCACCATACGCCGCCTACCAAGTTCCACGAGAATTTCGCGCGTATCGAGGCCATAGTCACCCGCAGCCTTCTCGGCGTGACGCAGGAAAGAAGAATAGACACCGGCGTAACCTAAGCTCAGCGTTTCGCGATCGACGCGGACAGGGCGATCCTGCAGCGGGCGCACCAAGTCTTCGGCGGCATCCATCAGCGCCATCACATCGCAACCATGCTTCCAGCCTTTACGATCGGCTGCGGCGATAAACACCTCGAGCGGGGCGTTGCCAGCGCCAGCGCCCATGCCGGCCAGGCTGGCGTCAATACGTACCGCGCCTTGCTGTGCGGCGACGATCGAATTGGCGACGCCGAGACTCAAATTGTGGTGGGCATGCATGCCGCGCTGGGTATCGGCCTTCAAAACGCGGTCATACGCTCGGAAACGCTCGCGCACGCCGTCCATGTCGAGCGCACCGCCACTGTCGGTGACATAGACGCAATGGGCGCCGTAACTCTCCATAAGCAACGCCTGCCTGGCGAGCGCTTCGGCTTCGATCATGTGGCTCATCATCAGAAAACCTGCGACGTCCATACCGAGATCGCGAGCAATGCCTATATGCTGCTTAGACACGTCCGCTTCGGTGCAGTGCGTCGCCACGCGGACGGAGCGCACGCCCAGAGCATAAGCACGGCGCAACTCGTCCACTGTACCTACACCCGGCAGAATAAGCGTGGTCAGCACAGACTTGGTCAGCACCTCCGCGACCGCTTCGATCCATTCCCAATCCGTGTGGGCGCCGAAGCCGTAATTGAAGCTCGCGCCATTCAAGCCATCCCCATGAGCAACCTCGATGGCGTCGACGCCGGCACGGTCGAGCGCGCGGGCGATGTCGCGAACATGGTCGAGCCCATACATGTGGCGAATGGCATGCATGCCATCGCGTAGGGTAACATCCTGGATATAGAGCTTGTCGGTTTCTACGTTGAACCCGGCCATGATCTCTTCGTCTCCGCTCACCGCGCGAGACGCTCGGCGATCAACTCGCCTGTCGCCTTCGCCGCTGCTGTCATGATGTCGAGGTTGCCAGAATAGCTCGGCAGGTAATCGCCAGCGCCCTCCACTTCGAGAAAGATTGAGGTCTTCAGCCCCTCGAATTCGCCATAACCTGGAATCTTGAGCGGATTGTTGCCGCCGAAGCGTTCGAACTGCACCTGCTGCTTCAGACGATAGCCTGGCACATAGGACTGAACGTTTTTGACCATCGCCTCCACCGACGCGCGCACGGTTTCGGGATCGGCCATGTCCGAAAGCGTGAACACGGTGTCGCGCATGATCATCGGCGGCTCGGCAGGATTCAGGATGATGATGGCTTTGCCGCGTTCAGCGCCGCCTACCGCTTCGAGGCCGCGCGCGGTGGTGCGGGTGAATTCGTCGATATTGGCGCGCGTGCCGGGGCCGGCGGAACGCGAAGACACAGAGGCAACAATCTCTGCATAACGCACGCGCGCCACGCGCGCGACCGCCGCAACCATCGGAATGGTCGCCTGGCCGCCACAGGTGACCATGTTGACATTCGGCGCGTCGAGGTGCGCTTCCATGTTCACGGGCGGCACGGTGAACGGGCCGAGAGCCGCAGGCGTTAAGTCCACGACGCGCTTGCCGTCGGCGCGTAATGCTTCGTCATGCGCCTTGTGGGCGTACGCGGAGGTCGCATCGAAAACGATGCGGATGTCCTTATAATCTCGCAGCATGCGTAAGCCCTCGATGCCTTCATGCGTGGCCGCAACGCCACGCTCGCGCGCCATCGCCAAGCCTTCGGATTCCGGATCGATGCCGGCGACAGCCGCAAGCACCATGTTCTGCGGGTATTTGATCAGTTTCATCATCAGGTCGGTGCCGATATTGCCTGAACCGATGATCGCCGCCTTGATTCGCGCCACGCGCTTCTCCCTCATACGAACCGAACAGAACAGCCGCCGACGCAATCGAGGTCCATCTCGAAGAGGTCGCCGGCGCGCGCTGGCTCAAGCGGCACAAGGCTTCCGGAGAGGATAATGTCACCAGCGTTGAGCGTAACGCCGTAGGCGCCCAGCGTATTCGCGAGCCAAGCGACAGCTTGCTGCGGCGAGCCTTGGACAGCTGAGCCAAGGCCTTCGGACAATGGCTGGCCGTTCTTGCGCACTTTGACTTTGAGCGCCGGCAGATCGTGCGCGCGCGGATCGGCGCGCGCCGCGCCCAATGCGAACACCCCGCACGAGGCATTATCGGCCACGGTGTCGACGATGCCGATCTTCCAATCGGCAATGCGGCTGTCAACGATCTCGAAACACGGCGCGATGCTTTCGGTGGCTGCGAGCACATCCTGCGCGGTGACCCCGGGGCCTGAGAGGTCGTAAGCGAGTATGAAGGCGATCTCGGCTTCCGCGCGCGGCTGAATGAGCCCCTTGGCGGCGATATCAACCACACCGTCAACCAGCATTCGGTCAGTCAGGAAGCCAAAGTCTGGCTGATGCACGCCTAACATGTCCTGCACAGCCTTCGAGGTAACGCCTATCTTCTTTCCAATGACGCGTTCGCCGTCGGCTTTGCGACGGGCCAGCGCGTTGAGCGAAATCGCATAGGCGTCGTCAATAGTGAGCGCGGGATCGCGCGCGATCAGAGGCGAAACGGTACGCCGCTCGCGCAGTGCCTTGTATAATTCCTCGCCGTAATGCTCAGCCTTACTCACGGAGGAATTCGATCGTGTAGCGGTTGAATTCTTCAGCACGTTCGACTTGCACCCAGTGGCCGACCTTGTTGAAGGTCATGAAGCGCGCGTCAGGGCAGCTTTCAAGGAAGTAGCGCGCGCCACTCTCTGGGCAGAAATCATCGTTGAGCCCCCAAAATCCCAGGACCGGCATGTTAAGTTCGCCCAGACGCGACGCGAGATTGGGCGTGCGCATGCGGGCGAGCACGTCCTTGGGCTGCGTGCGCGCGACTTCGAAACGCTCTTTCACCAACGCATCATTGATGTGCTTGGGGTCATATACGAGGTTCGTCACGAGCCGCCGCTGTTCTTCGAGGTTGAAATCGGGCCCGCCAAACCCGCTTACCATCTTGGCGATGCCGGGCATTGCGAAATAGCGCTCTCGCTCCTCAATGCAGCCGGGCGCCATCAAGACGAGCTTGGATACGAACGCGGGCTCGTTGAGAGCCATCTGGATGGCGACACCGCCGCCAAGCGAATTTCCCACCAAGATGGCGCGCTCGACGCCGTGCTTGGCCAAAGCCTCGCGGAGCGTGTCGGTGAACAAGTTGAGCGTGTAATCGATGCCCTCTGGCTTGGAGGAAGCGCCGTAGCCAATCAGGTCAGGAAGGATCACGCGGTAGCCGGCATCGACAAAGGCCGGTGCATTCAGCTTGAAGTTTGACGCGCCGGACGCGCCAGGTCCGCTGCCGTGAATGAACACAACCGCCGGGCCCTGGCCGGCTTCTTTGACGTGGATGACATAGTCCCCGTTCAAGCGGTGCTCAGCGGACACCAGTGACAGCGCGCCTGCGACCATAACGATCGTCTCCCTAGAACCGTGAGCGTCCGCGCCAGCCCCCCTTACGAGCGATCAGCGCGCCGCCGAGCGTTGTTTGCCCGCTATCGGCACATCTAAGAAACCGTAGGTTCGGCTACGCATTGCGTCAATTGGCGCCGCGATCATATCGTGGATTCAGCTCGGGGTGAGCATATCCTTACGCAGCTGAGCGAGCCGGCGTAAGACTTAAGGCTGGCCGCCGTCCATCCGGAGTTCGACGCCGCTCAAATAGTCCGCGGACGGGCTCGCGAAGAACATGACACCGCGGGCGATATCCTCGGGCGTTCCCAACCGGCCCACCAAGTTCGGCCCCACCCTTGCTGCCGCCTTCTTTTCGATCGCCTCCCAGTCCGTACCCCAGTTCTGTTTTTCAGCCAGCCCCATAAGCCATTGCCTAACCTGGCGCGTCGCGATGAGCCCAGGCGTGATGATGTTTGCGGTGACGCCCGTGCGGGCTAGCGCCTTTGCAAGGCTTATCGTCGAATTAGTCATCGCCGCTTTCGCGCCGGCATAGTCAGGAATCATTGGTTGCGGGGTGTGTGCAATGCCCGATCCGATATTGATGATGCGACCATGACCACGCTCCTTCATCCCCGGTGCAAAAGCGTGAATAAGGCGAACCGCAGAAATCAGATTGGCGTTGTAGGTCTTCAACCAGATGTCAGGCGTTGCTTCAAACCATGCCGCATTGCCACCGCCAGAAGATTCCCCTCCTGCATTGTTCACGAGGATGTCGATACCGCCAAACGCTTGGTTCACAGCATCGACAAGCGCCTCCACGTCATCGGGGTTGCAAAGATCCGCGACATGAAACGGCGCGCCTATCGCGAGCGCGACCGCCTCTGTTCGGCTTTGATCGCGCCCATGCACAAACACGCGCGCGCCAGCGTCGGCCATCATGCGCGCGGTGGCTTCGCCGATGCCCGCGCTCGATCCTGTGACCAGGGCGCGCTTGCCCTCCAATTCGCGTGTCATGTGTTGGCGCCCCCTCGCTATTTGAGATCGACCTTACGCACCTTGCCGGCTGCGTTCATCGGTAGTGATGGCACCACATCCAGAAAGCGCGGCGCCTTGTAGTTCGCCATGTTCTCGCGAGCCCAGGCGAGCAATGTTTCCGAAGCGGGCGCGCAGCCCGAGGCTGGCACTACAAACGCCTTCCCCACTTCTCCGAGTCGCTCGTCGGGCACGCCAATCACAGCCGCCAGCGCCACCTCCGGATGGCGCTGCAGAACTTTCTCGATTTCAGCGGGATAGCAATTGAAGCCGCCCGAGATGTACATATCCTTGAGCCGGTCAGTGATCATAAGCCGGCCACTCTCGTCGAAGCGCCCGACATCGCCGGTGTGGAGCCAGCCCTCGGCGTCGATCGCCGCTTCGGTCGCTTCTGGCTCCTCGAAATACCCGCGCATGACATTAAACCCGCGCACGATGATTTCGCCGTCTTCGCCAATCGGCGCTTCGCCTCCGTCCGAGCGCACACACCGCACATCGACGCCTTCGATCGGCCGGCCGCAGGTCCGCGCCACGATCTCGGGCGGATCATCAGCGCTTGACATCGACACGACGCCACAGCTTTCGGTTAGACCGTAACCAGTCAGCACACTCGCAATTCCCAGATCCTTCCGCATGCGCTCAATCAAGGCCGGCGGGATCGACGCCGCCCCGGTGACCGACAACCGAATGGAAGACAGATCAGCGCCGCCGAGATCGGTCGCGAGCAAAGTCTGGAAAATCGCCGGGGGGCCAGGCAGCACCGTGATGCGGTGCGTGCTCACCAATGCGATGAGCTTGGCGACATCCAGGGTCGCCAATGGATATGCAGTGGCGCCGGCAAGCAAGCAAGCAAGCCAACCGGCCTTGTAACCAAAACTATGGAAGAATGGATTCACGACGAGATATCGGTCACCCTCGCGCAGCCCGACTTTCTCCACCCATGCCCGAAATGTGCGAACGGTTTGATCGTGAGTGGCGACAACGCCCTTAGGTTCGCCCGTCGTGCCCGAGGTGAACATGATATCGGAAGGATCGTCAGGGGTCACTGCGACGCTGGAGTCGTCGAGGGGTTCGGCCGCCAAGAAGGCGTCCCACTCCCTGCCAAACTGGATTCTATGATCGAGATAAGGGAGTTCCTGATCGGCGAGCAGCGCTCGGTAGTCGGTTGCCAGAAACGGATCGGTCAGAACGAGAAAGCGCGCCCGCGCCTTGTTGAGGATGAACGCCGCCTCACTGCCTTTGAGCCGCGTATTGAGCGGAACCACGACGCCACCAGCAGTCTGCGCGCCTGCGCAAGCCACAATCCATTCGAGCCGGTTTGGCGACCACAAACCGACACGGTCCCCGGGGCGAAGCTCCAAGCGCACGAACGCGTCCGCCGCGCGCTGGATGAGACCCCAGAGATCGGCGAATGACACCACCCGCTCGCCATCGACAACCGCAGCCGCGGCGCCGAAACGCTCCGCAGCCTCCCGCGCCACCTCGGGGATCGTCCTCGCCATTAATTCTCCCTGAACCTTTGATACACCGAAATGCGCAATTGAGCGACATTCATTTTACGCGTTCGGTCAGTTGCGTCCGCCTGGTTGGTCTATAGTGTGCACACTCAGAAGCGCAAAGCGCGCAATGGATTGAACCCGTGCTGGACGACAACCCGCTCTCCTTCCATGACCGCGTCGTCTTAGTGACAGGCGGCGGGCGCGGCATCGGGCGCGCGATTGTCGAGCGCTTCGCTCGCGCGGGCGCACAGGTGATCACCTGCGGACGCAATTCAGCAGAGCCTGCACCTCCAGCGGAGTTTCACATCTGCGATGTGCGCCAGCTCGATCAAATCAAAGCGATGATAGCCGCAATTCAGGCGCGCCACGGCCGGCTTGACGTGCTCGTCAACAACGCCGGGGGCTCCCCGCAAACTGACGCCGCGACCGCAAGTCCACGCTTTTCCGAGTCCATAGTCGCGCTCAACCTGATGGCGCCTTTGCACCTATCCCAGGCGTGCCACCCGCTCATGCAAGATTCCGGCGGCGCCATCATCAACATCGCCAGCGTTTCTGCGGTGCGCCCATCGCCAGGTACGGCGGCCTATTCTGCTGCGAAGGCGGGGCTATTGGCCCTCACCCGCAGCCTTGCGCAGGAATGGGCCCCGAAGATCAGAGTCAATGCGATCGTTGCAGGTCTCATTGAAACCGAGCAGGCGGATGTGACCTATGGTTCGCCAGAGACGCAAGCCGCACTCGCCGCCAGCTTGCCGATCAAGCGGCTTGGACGCGGGCAAGACATCGCGGACGCGGCTCTGTTCCTGGCTTCTCCGCTCGCGTCTTATGTCAACGGAGCCGAACTTGCGGTTGACGGCGGGGGCGAGCGGCCGCCCTTCCTAGATATCGTCAAGACATACGTCACCAAATCATGAGGACCCGTATCAAGGCGTTGCAGCACGTGGGGCTGACTGTCGCTGATCTTGACCGTTCGATCGCATTCTATAGAGAGTTATTTGACATCCAGGTGCACGGGCCGTGGCTGAGAGAAGGGCGGCGGGTCGGCGAAATCACCGGCTATCCGGGATGCTCTGTCCGGCAATGCTTCTTGAGTTTCGGACGCAATGATCAAATTCTGGAATTGCTGGAATATGTCGGCGGCGGGCCGCCCATCTTGCCCGCCAATGGTAGCGCCGGCGCTGCCCATTTTGCTGTCGAGATCGACGACGATCTAGATGCTCTTTATGAGAATTTGCTGGCCGAAGGGCACAGATTTGTTTCCGCGCCGATGACGACCAGCCCCCATCCGCTTTTCCACGGGCGGATCGTCTACCTCATTGACCCCGACGGCTTCCGTATCGAACTTTATCAATCGGGACCTCTGTCATGACAGCGGAGCTTTAGCCCATGGCGCATCTCTACAAGCTCTCGCCGCAAGACGAATTCGCGCATCCGCCTGGGCCTGAGGTCAATTTCAACGAGAGCATTTATGTGAACGCTTTCGACGACACTAGCGGGGTCGGCGGCTGGATCCGACTCGGCAATCGCGTCAACGAAGGTTACGCTGAGCTCTCGGTTGTGCTCTACCTTCCGGACGGGCGCATAGCGGCGCAGTTCAAGCGCCCGAAGATCACCCATAACAACACATTCGACGCTGGAGGTCTTCGCTTCGAGATTGTCGAACCGATGAAACGCATCGACACGATCTATGAGGGCGAAGTGATGATCGTGGATCGCCCCGACGACCTCCGGGATCCCGCGAACCTCTTGAAGTCCGCGCCACGTTTGCCCTGTAGCGTTCGTTGGTCGCTCTTCACGATTTCACCGCAGCACGGCGGTGAGCCAACGACAAAAGATCAACCCACTATGTATGGCCGTGATTTTTCGCTGGGGCATTTTAATCAACATGTCCGCGCCGAAGGCCTCATCAGGATTGGTCAAGAAAGCTGGACACTCTCACCAGGTCATGGCTGGCGCGACCATAGCTGGGGACCGCGCTGGTGGACCAACATCATCTGGTATCGGCTGTTGCTCGCAGCCTTCCCCGATGGACGAGGCTTTATGATCCACAAAATCGCCGACGCGCATAACCGCGCGCGCCGATCCGGCGTGCTGATGCTTGACGGTAAATATTACGAGATCGCCGATTTCGACTTGGTGACAGATTGGACCGCGGCGAAGGACCCCGCACAAATTCGAGTCAACGTGATCACCGAGTGCGGCAAGCGCGCCAGCATCAGCGGCGAAGTGCTTTCGCTGGCGCCATTGCGCAATCGCCGCGAAGAACATGGCCGCACGATGATGAGCCGCATCGCCGAGGGGCACACGCGCTGGACCTGGGACGGTGTCACCGGCTACGGCATGAGTGAATACATCGAACGGGTCGCGGAGGACGGGACGCTTGCCGGCTATCCTCTCTGAAGTCGAAGATCGCCTAAGCCGTGCTGTGCGGCGCCGCTTCGGCGAAGGCGCGCGCGTAGAGCATATTGAGCAAGCCACGCTCGGCGGCTCAAATCGGACGCTGCTGTTCGACCTTGTCAATGGCGGCACCCGCCGACGGCTCGTATCGCGCGAAGAGACATTCAGCGGCACAACCAATCCTTTCCTACCGCCAGGCCTGCAATATCGTCTGTTGGCGATCGTTCACGCGGCTGGAATTCCAACGCCCGAGCCCATTTTCGCCTATGATTCCACAGACGAGCTTGGCCCAGGCTTCGTCACCGCGTTCGTTCATGGCAAGACGCTGCCGCGACGTCTGCTCGCGGATGACACACACCATAAGGCCATCTTGACCGCCCTGATGGATGCGCTCGCGCGCTTACATGCCCTCGACGCTGGGTCCGTCGAATTCCTCGCAGAGTATCCGGAGAGCGGCGACCCAATCGCAGCCATGCGCACACGGCTTGATGCGCTTGATGAACCTCACCCCGCCCTCGAATTCGGGCTCCGCTGGCTCGAACGCCACCCAACGCCGGCGCGCGCAAAAGGGCTTGCGCATGGGGATTTCCGCATAGGAAACTTCATGGTCGACGGCGCAGTGGTGACCGCGCTGCTCGATTGGGAGTGTTCGCACTTGGGTTCGCCTGCGGAAGACCTGGGCTGGCTGTGCACACGGTCGTGGCGTTTCGGACGCCTGAACCTGCACGCGGGCGGTTTAGCGACGCGCGACGCCTTGCTAGACGCATACTGTGCTCAAGGCGGCGCCCGCATTGAAGCGGATGAAGTGCGCTGGTGGGAAATCTACGGCCTCATTCGCTGGGGCATGTACAATGTGCTGCAGGCCTACGGCCACATGCAGGGGCGCAAATCGCCAGCTTACGCCGTTTGCGGACGCAATGTAGCGATGATGGAGTACGATCTCATGATGACGCTCAAAGGCGCCTACGACTGATGCGTCACCATCGACCCGACGCCTCTGAATTATTGCGGACAGTGGCAAGCCATCTGCACGCTTTGCGCGAGCGGCTCGACCATGGGGACCGCTACCAATTGATCGTCTGCGGGCACATTTTGGACTTGGTCGCACGCGAGATCGAAGCGCCGCCGCTTGCGGAGATGGATGAAGCAAAACTCGTCGCTGAGATTCGAACCGGAGCCCGGGACGAGACCTGGGGTGCTACATTCGATCTGATCATGCACCGCACCATCGCGCGCCTCGCCGTTGTCCGCCCCGAACATCTCGCGCCGGAGCATCGCTTATGAGCGAAGAACGCTTGCGGCTCATCGTCGACGGTGCGATTGCGCGCTTTACCTTCTGCGCACCCGAGCGGCGCAACGCGATAGACCTCGCCTTTCTCAAAGCGTTCGCGGCTGCATCCTTGGATGTCGCTGCAATGCCTGGCGTACGCGCGATCCTCCTCGACGCAGAAGGCGCAGCATTTTCTGTCGGGGGCGACCTTGAAGAAATACGGCGGGAGCGCGAGCGCGCCGAACGCCACGTCCTCGAAATGGCATCGTTGTTTCATCTTGGGCTTGAGCGGCTACGCGCCGCGCCTGCGCCTGTCATAGCGGCAGTTCAAGGAGTGGCCGCGGGCGGCGGCTTTTCGATCGCCATTGGCGCTGACTTAACGATCGCAGCGAAGTCAGCGCGCTTTGTATCGGCGTACAGCGCTTCAGGGCTGACGCCGGACGGAGGCGCGACATGGTTCTTGCCGCGCCTTACCGGCCGCCAGAAGGCCTTTGAAATCCTGGCGCTCAATACGCCGCTATCAGCCGAACAAGCGCTCAGCGCGGGTTTGGTGGCGCGCGTCGTCGAAGACCAGCAACTTGCCGCCCAAGCACTCGAGGCGGCGCGCGCCATCGCGGCGCTGCCGGGCGACGCCATCGCTGTGATCAAGCGTCAACTAGGCGTCTCGTCAACGAACACCCTCGCGGAACAGTTGGGGCTTGAGGCCCACGGCATAGCGCGCGCCACCGGACAGCCGGAAGTTCAAGCCGCGCTCAACGCCTTTTTCGCTGCGCGCCAACGCTAAAGATCGCCGCGCGGCTCCTTGGGCAGCCCAAGTCCGCGCTCGGCGATGATGTTGCGCTGGATTTGGCTGGAGCCCGCATAGATGGTGTCCGAACGCGACATCAAATGCATCTGCACCAGGCCCTCATAGCGATAGTCGCCTTCGCCAATCTCGCCAGCGACGCCGAGAACATCCATCGCCAGATCGCCCAAATCGCGATGCCACCGCGACCAATAGAGCTTGTAGGTCAATGCGGCTTCGCCGAGCGATTCCGAATCAGCATCAGCCAGCATGCGCAAGGCATTGGCGCGCATGATCTTGAGACCGATCCAAGCGTCGGCAATGCGC
Source organism: Hyphomonadaceae bacterium (assembly GCA_022843225.1). Taxonomy (GTDB): domain Bacteria; phylum Pseudomonadota; class Alphaproteobacteria; order Caulobacterales; family Aquidulcibacteraceae; genus Vitreimonas. The sequence goes on along the minus strand of JALHOC010000005.1, from coordinate 54,559 downwards.
TGGCGGAGTACTGGGTCTTTCGCGGCGCCATTGGCGCGTGCGGCCTCGATGAGCATCTGGATCTCGGTGTTGAAGCGCATCTGCTGCACGAGGGTTGAGACGCCGCGCTCGAAGCCGAGCAAGCCCATAGCCACCGCCCAACCCTGGCCCGGCGCGCCGACAATATTGTCGGCGCTAGTTTCAGCACCGTCGAAGAACACTTCCGCGAACTCGGCCTCGCCGGTCATTTGGCGGATCGGGCGCACCGTCACGCCCTCCTGCTCAAGCGGAACCAGCAGAAAAGACAAACCCTTCGGTCCGCGACTTCCTGGCTCCGTGCGCGCCAAAACGAACACCCAGTCCGAGACCATGCCCAGCGAGGTCCATATTTTGTGCCCGTCAATGATCCAGCGATCTGCGTCTAGGCGGGCACGCGTTCGAACGCTCGCGAGATCCGACCCCGCGCCCGGCTCGGAATACCCCTGGCACCAAATCGCCTCGCCCCGCGCGATCGCCGGCAGAAAACGCGCTTGTTGATCGGGCGTGCCGAACGTCAGCAGAGTTGGCCCAACCAATTCCACGCCCAAATGCCCTAAACGCGGCGGCGCCCCGGCGCGCGCGTATTCCTCGGCGAACACAACCTGCTCTGCGACGGTTGCGTCACAGCCCCCGAAGGCTCTCGGCCAGGCAATGCAGCTCAGGCCACCGTCACCAAGCGCGCGCTCCCAAGCGCGCAAGGTGTCGATGTCATCCATCTGCCGCGTCAGGCCACGCACGCTTGCAAAAGGCCCGCTCAACTGACTTCGAAGCCACGCGCGTACCTCTCCTCGGAAAGCTTCCATTTTGTCGGGCATGGGCCGTCCTCTCACACTTCCAATCCTGGCGCCAACACGCCGCCCGAGCAATGGCGCAAGCCTGCGCAGCTCGTTGCTTTTGTCGCCATTCACCGCCGTTTTGCGTATTGCTTGCGGCCATACCGCGACGAAGATGGCTTGAATACAAGCGCCCTGCTTGATAGGCATGATCATCGATAATCCGGCACAGCCGGCACAGGGAGGGCAGGATGGCGGTTCGCTCGCTGGCCTATGTTCGCGTCGCAGCCAAGGACCTCACAGCGTGGCGCGCATTTGGCGAACAAATCTTGGGTTTGGCCGCCGTCGCAAGCGACGACCCCAACGTGCTGCTTTTGCGAATGGACGACCGGCCCTGGCGCTTCCGTATCGAACGGAGCGACCATGATCGCCTCCTCGCCGCCGGGTTGGAGTTCACTACCGAAGCGGATTTTCAAGCGGCGCTAAACTCCCTGCGGTCAGCAGGCGTAGAGCTTACGTCAGGCACGCCCGATGGCGCGCAAGCGCGTGCTGTGCGCGACTATGTCACCTGCGCCGATCCATCGGGCAACCCGCTCGAATTGTGCTGGGGCCATGTAGTCACCGGCACGCCGTTTGTGTCGCCTGTTGGCACCTCGCACTTCGTCACGGACGACGGCGGTATGGGTCACGTCGTGCTGCCGGCCCTCAAACTGAAAGAAACGCGCGCGTTTTATCTGAAGCACCTCGGCTTCGGCGACAGTGACGAGATGCGCATCCCCATTGAAGGCGGATCGCTCGGATTGCACTTTCTTCATGCTGCAGGCCCACGCCATCATACGGTCGCGGTCGGCGAGTTTCCCCATCCCGCCGGACTGATCCACGTCATGATCGAAGCGCCGGCTCTCGACGATGTTGGCCTTGCGCTCGATCGAGCGCTGAAGGCCGGACACCACCTTTCGGCGACACTGGGGCGGCACACAAATGATAAGATGGTCAGCTTCTATGTGCGCAGCCCCAGCGGATTCGATGTCGAATACGGTTGCGGCGGCTTGCTAACGCCCGATTGGTCAACCTTCACACCCACCATCACCCAGAAGGAAGACCTCTGGGGTCACAAATGGGATTTCGGCCATTGAGCGAGCCCAAAGCGTTGAACAAGGTCTGCTCGATTGCTGACATCATTGAGCGGCTCTCCAGCGGCATGACGATCGGCATCGGCGGCTGGGCCACCCGGCGCAAGCCGATGGCGTTGGTGCGCGCCTTGCTACGGTCGGACATCACCGATCTCACCCTCGTCGCTCCCTATGGCGGGCCCGACGTCGGCATGCTGGCCGCTGCAGGTAAAGTGAAAAAGCTCGTCTTCGCGTTCGTGTCTATGGATCATATCCCGATCGAACCACACTTCAAGAACGCGCGCCAAGCGGGCCTTCCCGTGCTCGAACTCGACGAAGGCATGGCCCATTGGATGCTGCGCGCGGCGGCGATGAAATTGCCATTCTTACCCACGCGCGTTGGCCTAGGCACTTCGGTGGTTGATCAGCCGGACTTCAAGATGATCACATCGCCGTATGAAGATGGCGAAGCACTTCTGGCTGCGCCCGCGCTCAAGCTCGACGCCGCGCTCATCCATGTTCATCGCAGCGATGAGAAGGGCAACGTGCTCGTGTTCTCGCCCGACCCTTTCTTCGACGAACTCATCTCGCGCGCCGCCGCCAAGGTTTATGTGACCTCAGAGAAAATCGTCACGACGCGGGACCTCGACCTGCCCGTCAATGCTCGCTTCAATCTGTTCGAGCGTTCGGTGGTTGCGGCCGTCGCCGAGGCGCCGTTTGGGGCCCATCCCACCAGTGCTGCGCCCGACTACGAACTAGACCTTGCGCATCTGCGAACCTATGCGGCATCGGCCGATGCGCCCGAGGCTTGGGCCGCATACCGGCAGACCTATGTCGCCATAGAGCCCGATGCCTATCTCGCGGCGATAGGCGGCGCCGACGCGATCCGCGCCTTGCCTAAAGCCATTTATTGAGGAGGGCGCCGTGTCTCAACCGCCCTATTCGCTCGCAGAGCTCATCATCTTTGCCGCCGCGCGAGCGTGGCGTAATGACGGAGAGCTGCTCGCCACCGGCATCACTCCGCTGCCGCGCCTGGCCGCGAGCTTCGCAAAAACACAATACAACAGCGCACTCATGATTACCGACGGTGAGAACTGGTTCGTCGAAGATCCCGTCCCGCCTGGCCCGCGCGCCGCTGATCTACGGATCGTCACCGAAGGTTGGGCGCCCTATGCACGTACATTCGACAATCTTTGGAGCGGCAAGCGCCACGCCATGGTGGCGCCAGTGCAGCTTGATCGCTTCGGGCAGGCCAATATCAGCGTCATTGGCGACCACAACAAACCAAAAGCCGCCCTGCTCGGCGCCCGCGGCTTTCCCGGCAATTCAATCCACCACCCCAACAGCTTCTTTTTCCCAGTGCACAATAGCCGCGCGCTTGTGGCCGGAGAGGTCGATTTCGTCTGCATGGCGGGCTACAATCCCGCGCGTTGGCCGGGCGGGCGCATGCCGGGGAAAATTGATTTGCGCCTCATTGTCACGAACTTGTGCGTCATGGATTTCAGCGGGCCGAACAATGCGGTTCGGCTCGTGTCGCTCCATCCTGGCGTTAGCTTCGAAGAAGTGCAGGACAACACTGGCTTTGCGGTGGTCCGTTCCGAAGGCGCTATCCCTATTACGCCCCCGCCCGACGCTACCGCTCTGGCGGAGATCACCAGGCTCGACCCTAACAATGTGCGAGCCACAATTCTAAAAGGCGATCCTCCGGGCGATCGCCGCGCTTCCTAAGGAGACTGGGATGGACGATTTGTCAGCGCCGCCTGCCGCCAACATCCAGTACGAAACCGACGACCCCGTTACTTATACCGTCGAAGGCCGCACGGCATGGCTGATGATGAATCGGCCCAAGTACCACAATGTCCAGAATAGCCAGATGACTTACGCAATCGACGCCGCGTTCCAGCGCGCCGTCAACGACGACAACGTCAAGGTCATCGTGCTGGGCGGCGAGGGTAAGCACTTCTCTGCAGGCCATGACATAGGCACGCCGGGGCGTGATGTGGCAAAGACCTTTGATCGCAAGCTCTTGCTGGCCGATCATGTCAACAAGCCGGCGGCGGAATTCCTCTACACGCGCGAACAAGAAGTCTATCTCGGCATGTGCCGACGCTGGCGCGAGCTGCCCAAGCCCACCATCGCCATGGTGCAAGGCGGGTGCATCGCAGGCGGGCTTATGCTGGCTTGGGTGTGCGATGTGATCGTCGCCAGCGACGATGCGTTCTTCCAAGATCCAGTCGGGCGCATGATGGGCATTCCGGGCGTTGAGTATTCGGCGCACGGCTTCGAACTGCCCCCGCGCATCGCCAAGGAATTCATTCTCTTCGGCGAGCGCATGTCGGCCGAACGCGCTGAACGTTTTGGAATGGTCAACAAGGTCGTTCCGCGCGAACAGCTACGCGACTTCGTGGCGGAAATGGCCGGCAAACTCGAGCCGCAGAACCGTTTGGGCCTCTGGCTTACCAAGCAGGCGCTCAACCACGTCGAAGAGCTGCGCGGCAAGCGCACTGCGATGGACACCCATTTCCACATGCATCATTTCGCGCATGCTCAGAACGATCTCACCACCGGCAATGCGTTGGGCGGCGTCGATGGAAAAGCGATGGCAGCCGCCAACAAGAAACAAGCCGGCGAGGGATGAGCAACGCACTCGCCACCGAGATGACCACGCGCCTCGGGTGCCGGCTGCCCGTGATCCAAACCGCCATGGGCTGGGTGGCCGAGCCGCCGCTTGTGATCGCCTCTTGCGAAGCGGGCGCGTTTGGATTTTTGGGCGCGGCGGTGATGACACCGAAAGAAGCAGGCGAAAAGATTGCGCTCGTGCGCGCTGGCACGCCTCGTCTGTTCGGCGTGAACTTTCACATGTTCCAGCCGGGTGCGGCAGAAATTGTCGACCTCATCATCGCCAATCGCGAACAAGTGCGCGCGGTCAGCTTTGGGCGCGGGCCAGATGCCGCGATGATCAAGAAGTTCAAAGATGCAGACATTCTCTGCGTGCCTACTGTTGGCGCGGTGAAGCACGCGCAGAAGATGGCTGAGCTTGGCGTCGACATGGTGACCGTCCAAGGCGGCGAAGGCGGCGGCCACACAGGGTCAGTCGCCACAACAGTGCTGCTGCCGCAGGTGTTAGATGCGGTGAAAATTCCTGTGATTGCCGCCGGTGGCTTCGCCGACGGTCGTGGGCTTGCAGCGGCGCTCGCCTTCGGCGCCGTCGGCATCGCGATGGGAACCCGTTTTTTGCTCACGGCCGAAAGCCCTACGCCGATGATCTCCAAAGAGCGGTATCTCAAAGCTGGAACCGACGACATCGGCGTCAGCTCGAAAGTCGATGGCCTGCCCCAACGTATGATCCGCACGCCGATGTTCGCGAAGATCGAGCGCTCTGGTCCGTTGGGTATGTGGCTGCGCGCGCTCGAGGGGGCGCGGGAAATGAAACGACGCACCAACGCCACCTGGCTCGACATGATCAAGGCCGCGCGCGGCATGACCAGCCATGGGGGCCTCTCCTTAGCTCAGGCCATGCTGGCGGCGGCCGCGCCTAGCTTGATCATGCGCGCCGTGGTCGACGGCAAACCGGACGAAGGACTGCTCGCCACCGGGCTGGTCGCCGGCCGTATTCGGGAACTGCCGACGTGCGCTGAACTACTTGCTTCGATCGAACGCGACGCGCGCGAGCGCATTGCCGCTTTGACTGCGGGCGCCGACAACGCGGCCGTTGCGGCCTGAGGGAGCTCAAATGCCGATCCGCACCGACGTCAGGGACCGCATCGCCGAGATTGTGTTCGACCATCCCCCGGTCAATGCGCTCGACAGCGCCGGCTGGAACGAACTGCCTAATCACATCGCAGAGCTTGGCGTACGCGAGGACGTAAGCTGCGTGCTGATCCGCGCCGAGGGCAAGGGCTTTTGCGGCGGGGTCGACATCAAAGAGATGCAGGCGCACCCCGATCGCATCGTGAAGCTCAATCACGGCAATTTCCGCGTCGTCAAGGAAATCCATCGGTGCCCCGTGCCGGTCGTCACAGCCGCACATGGCTTCATCATTGGCGGCGGCGTTAACATCGTGGGCGCCAGCGATGTGGTGATCGCAGCAGAAGGCGCCTATCTCTCGTTGCCGGAGATTGATCGCGGCGCCATGGGCGGCGCAAGCTTCCTGGGGCGCATGGCGCCAGTGCAAAAAGTGCGAGCAGCGTTCTTCACCGGGGGACGCATCAGCGTCGAAGATTTGCACGCTTATGGCTCGATTGAGCGCGTCGTCCCGCGCGACAAGTTGGCGGACGAAGCCCGCGCTTTCGGCGCCATTATTGCCGCCAAGAGCCGCAAGGCGCTGGTCCTGGCCAAGGAGGCTCTTACCGAGTTGGAGCCGCGCAATCCTGTGTTCGGCTATCGCTGGGAGCAAGGCTTCACGCTCGAGATGTATATGCACGAAGACAGCCAGAAATCGCGCGACGCGTTCGTCGCCGGAAAGGATGCGGCGAAGTTCTAGATGCATCTGGCTTTCACTCCCGAGCAGCAGGCGTTTCGTACAGAAGTGCGCGCGTGGATGGAGGCGCATGCGCCGAAATTTCGCGACTTAAAAACGCTCGAGTGCAAAGAAGGCTTCGACGCGCACGTCGCCTGGGAGCGTGAGCTTGCCTCCGGCAATTGGGGTATGGTCACTTGGCCTGAAGAATATGGCGGGCGCGGCCTCGATCTCATCCGTTGGTTGATCTTCGAAGAGGAATGTTATCGCGCAGGCGCCCCACTTCGCGCCAATCAGAATGGCATTTTTCTGCTTGGCCCAACAGTGATGGAGTACGGCACGCCCGAGCAGAGGGCCCGCTTTCTCACGCCTATGGCTAAGGGCGAGATCATGTGGTGCCAGGCTTGGTCGGAGCCGGGCGCCGGCTCGGACATGGCCGCGATCCGCACCAAGGCTATCCGCGACGGCGACCATTACCTGATCACCGGCCAGAAAACATGGTCGAGCCGAGCCGCCTTCGCGGATTGGTGTTTCGGTCTTTTCCGCACCGATCCCGAAAGCAAGCGCCACAAAGGGCTATCGTTTATTTTGCTGCCCCTCAATACGCCAGGCGTGAGCGTGCGCCCCATCCGCCAATTGCACGGCGACACTGGCTTCGCCGAAATCTTCTTCGATGACGTGCGTGTTCCCGTCGAGAACCGGATTGCAGCGGAGGGCGAAGGCTGGAACGTGGCGATGGCGACGGCAGGCTTTGAGCGCGGACTGATGCTGCGCTCGCCTGCGCGTTTCCAAGCCGCGGCTAAGCGCCTGGTCGAACTCTATCGCGCCAACGCTGACCGTGCGGCGCCGGGCTTGCGCGAGACAGTGCTGAAGTGCTGGATGGACGCAGAGGCCTATGCGCTGAACACTTACATGGTGGCCGCCTCCATCCAAGCTGGCGGAAAAATTGGCGCCGAGGCCAGCCTCAACAAGATTTTCTGGTCCGAACTCGATCGCAGTTTGCACCGCGCGGCGATGAGTTTGCTTGGGAGCCACGCCGAACTGCGACCGCAGACAGGCGCCAATGAATGGCTCGATGGGTACATCTTCTCCTTGTCGGGCCCGATCTATGCTGGCTCGAATGAAATCCAGCGCAACATCGTCGCCGAGCGCATGCTCGGCCTGCCGAGGTAGCGCCATGGAGTTTCGCTTCAGCGAAGATCAGCTCCGCTTGCGCGATCATGTGCGCGACTATCTAGCCAAGGCTCATCCCCCCGAACGCCTTCGTGCTCTGGACGCTGCTGGCGGTCGCGACAACGCAATCTGGAGCGGCCTTGTCGAACTTGGATTGCCGGGGCTACTCGTCCCGGAGAGCAATGGCGGCCTGGGCCTGACCCTATTGGAAGCAACCCTCATTGGCGTGGAGTTGGGACGCGCCAATGTCAGCGAACCGCTCGCGGACACCGCTTTCGTCGCTGCCCCGTGGTGCGTGCGCAAAGGCGAGAAGTCCTACCTCGAAGGCTTGGCGTCAGGCGATGTCACCCTTGCCCTCACGCACGACATCAACCCTTGGGTCGCAGATCTGGACACAGCCAAAGGTGTGATCGCGCACGAGGAAATTCTGCTCACTCGCCCTGCGCCAAAGCAGCTCAATTCTGTCGACCCGCTCCGCCGCTTGTTTGCGTCCGGCGAGTTGGACGGTGGCGATGATCCGATTCTGCTCGATCTCGCCGCGCTGACGAGCGCCGCTCAGCTCGTCGGCGCCGCCGAACGTATGCTGGAGATGGCTGCGGACTACGCCAAGACGCGCGAGCAATTCGGCCAGCCCATTGGAGCATTCCAGGCTATCAAGCACCACCTTGCGAACGTCGCACTGGCGATCGAGTTCGCGCGCCCGCCGCTCTGGCGTGCGGCCTACACGCTCGACCGGGGCCAGGGCCTAGCGCCGCTGCACGTGAGCGTCGCCAAAGTCGCCGCCGGCGACGCCGCCCTGCTCGCCGCCGAAACCGCGATCCAGGTGCATGGCGCTATGGGTTATACCTATGAGGTCGACCTCCATTATTGGATGAAGCGCGCTTGGGCTCTCATTGGGGCCTGGGGCGATCGCACCTTTCACCTAAAGCGTGTCGACGATGCGGTCATCGGCGGCACCCTTCCGCTTGGTCCTGATGCAACGTTTATTAGTGAGGCCCCCCATGCCTGAAGCCTATATTGTCGACGCGGTCCGCACGCCCATCGGGCGCAAGAAGGGTAGCCTGGCACAGATGCACCCGGCTGATCTTGGCGCTGCGAGCCTGCGCGCACTGATTGAGCGCACCAAGATTGATGCCGAACGCGTCGATGACGTGATTTTCGGCGTGCTTGAGCCGCTAGGCCCAAACGCGGGCAACCTCGCGCGCACTAGCTGGCTCGCCGCGCAATTGCCAGAAGCCGTGCCAGCCGTCTGCATCGACCGCCAGTGCGGCTCGGCACAGCAAGCGGTGCATTTCGGCGCGCTCGGCGTGATGAGCGGGCTGCAGGACTTGGTCGTCGTCGGCGGCGTGCAGAACATGAACGCGATCCCTATCATGGCCTCCATGCAGGCCGGGCAGGCCTATGGTTTCACCGACCCTTTCTCGGGTTCAGAAGGCTTTGTCGCCCGCTATGGCCGCCAGGAAGTTTCACAATACCGCTCCGCCGAGATGATCGCGGAGAAATGGAATATTAGCCGTGAGGAGATGGAAGCGTTCGCGCTTGCGAGCCATCAGCGCGCCGCGCTCGCGCAAGCCACGGGTCGCTTTAAGAACGAGATCGTGCCTGTCGGCGCCCTCGCTGCAGACGAAACTATTCGCGCCGACACTACGCTCGAGAGAATGGCGAGCCTGAAGACGCTGATCGAAGGCGGGCGCATTCACGCCGGCATTTCAAGCCAGAACGCCGACGCTTCAGTGTCAATGCTGCTCGCCTCTGAGAGGGGCCTCAAGGCCAACGGCCTCAAACCCCGTGCACGCGTGCACTACATGACTGTTCGCGGCGATGATCCGGTTTGGATGCTCACGGCGCCCATCCCCGCCACACGCTATGCACTCGAAAAGACCGGCCTCACGGTCGGCGACATTGATCTTTTCGAATGCAACGAAGCCTTTGCATCCGTTCCCATGGCCTGGATGAAGGAACTCAACATCCCGCACGAAAAGGTCAACGTGAATGGCGGCGCCATCGCTCTCGGCCACCCATTGGGCGCCACAGGCGCGCGGCTGATGACCACGTTGCTTAACGAGCTAGAGCGCACCGGCGGTCGCTATGGCCTGCAGACGATGTGCGAAGGCGGCGGTCTCGCCAACGTGACCATCATTGAAAGGGTCAATTGATGCCAGGATACCTTGACGGTCGCGTCGTCATCATAACAGGCGCCGGCGCGGGCCTTGGCCGCGCCTACGCGCTTAAAATGGCGGCGGAAGGCGCGAAGGTGGTCGTCAACGATCTGGGCGTCGGCGTGCATGGTGAGGCCGGTGCGGCAAAAGGCGCGGCGGAGAGCGTGGTTGATGAAATCCGATCGGCTGGCGGGGAAGCAATCAGCAACACTGACGATGTCGCCGATTGGGAGGCGGGAAAGCGCATCGTCGATGCGGCGCTCAACGCCTTCGGCGATCTGCATGTTCTGATCAACAATGCCGGCTTCGTGCGCGACCGCATGTTCGTGAACGCCACGGTCGAAGAGTGGGACGCAGTCGTGCGCGTACATCTGCGCGGCCACTTTTGCACAACCCGACACGCCGTCGATTATTGGCGCGCGCAACTCAAGGATGGTCATCCCGTCGATGCGCGCATCATCAACACCACGTCGGGCGCGGGCCTCCAAGGCAGCGTCGGGCAATCCGCGTATTCAGCGGCTAAGGGCGGCGTCGCTTCCCTGACGCTGGTACAGGCCGCAGAACTGGGCCGCTATGGCATCACCGCAAACGCGCTCGCGCCGGCGGCACGCACGCGCATGACCGATGGCGCTTTTGGCGACGCAATGAAAGCGGTCGAAGGCGAGTTCGACGTGTTCGATCCCGCGAACATGGCCGAGCTCGTGGCTTGGCTGGCAAGTGAGCGCTCCAAGGAGATCACGGGCCAGGTCTTCGAGCTGCGCGGAGGCCGCGTGTGGCTTTCAGAGGGCTGGCGCGACGGGCCGCATCACGAGGCCGACCGTCGCGTGACGATCGAAGAGCACGATCAAGTCATACCACGTCTGGTGGCCGAACGGCTGGCGCCTAAACCCGTCTACGGCACCTATTGATGAGCGAAGCGGCAGCGATAAGCGAAGCGGCTCGCGCGTTCCTTAAGGAAGCGGCCCCCTTCGATGTCGTGCGCCAAACCACCGCAACCGCCGAAGGCTGGGCGCCGACCCAGTGGCGCACGTTCGCGTCAGAACTTGGCTTCGCGGGGCTCGCCGCGCCCGAGAGCGTCGGCGGCGCGGGCCTTGGCGTCGCCGAACTCGCTGCGGTCGCAGAGGCCCTGGGTGAAACGTTGCTGCCAATCCCTTGGTTTGAGAGCGCGGCGCTTGCAACATTGATCCTCAACGAGGCTGGCGGTGAAGCGCATTTGGGCAAGATCGCGTCGGGCGAAGCGATCGCCACGTTCGCCGCGCGCGACCAGAGCGGCGGTTTGCTCCCAGAAGCGCTCGGCGCACGCGTGGAGGGCGGTAAGCTTTGCGGCACGGCACACTACGTACCCTTCGGCGCGCAAGCCGATCTCTTCATCGTCGCAGCACGCGAAGCCGCGGGTTTGAGTCTATTTGCAATCGGAAGGGGCGCACCCCGGCTTTCGATAGAGCCGCGAACCTCGCTGGATCTCACGCGTCCGCTTGCGACCTTGAATTTTGACAACGTGCCCATCGATGGCGCTCAGGTCGGCCAACCTGGCAAAAGCGCCGCACCTCTGATGCGCGCGCTCGATCACGCGAGCGTGGTGCTGGCCGCCGAACAAATCGGAGGCATGCAGCGGACGCTTGATGAGGTCGTCGCCTACGCCAAGCAACGTGTTCAATTTGGGCGCGCTATCGGTTCGTTCCAAGCGATGAAACACCGCTTCGCCGACATGAAGCTTGCCTTGGAAGCCGCCCGCTCCGCTTTGTCCTGGGCGCTCGAAGCGCTCGCAACCAACGATCCCGAAGCGTCCCTCGCCTGTGCCGGGACGCGCGCCTATTGTTCGCACGCTTACCTCAAACTTGCGGCTGAGGGCATTCAGCTGCATGGCGGAATTGGCTTCACCTGGGAGCACCACGCCCACCTCTTCTTCAAGCGCGCGCGCTCGTCCAGCACGCTGCTCGACCCACCGGCACATCATCGCGAACGCGTGGCCGCCGGCGTTCTGGATTCATGATAAGGAAACGCCCATGGCCATGACATTCACGTCGCCCCGCCAGTTGCTCGGCAAGGAAGGGGCGAAACTCGGCGTTACCGACTGGATCAGAATTGACCAACAGCGCGTCGATGGTTTCGCTGAAGTGACCGAGGATCGGCAGTGGATCCACGTCGATGTAGAGCGGTCCAAAAGTGGTCCGTTCGGCGCCACCATCGCGCACGGTTATCTCACTGCTAGCCTCGCTGCTCACTTCCTTCCGCAGCTCTTGCATTTGAGCGGATTTTCCATGGGCGTAAACGTCGGCGTGGACAAGCTGCGGTTTCTGGCGCCAGTAAAGGTCGGATCGCGCCTGCGCGCTGCAGGCGAAGTCGTCAGCGTTGAGGAAATCAAAGGGGCGATTCAATCGGTTGTTCGCCTCACCGTCGAGATCGAAGGCGAGGACAAGCCCGCCTGCGTGATGGATACGATTAGTCGCTATTACCCGGAGTGAACGGCCATGATTGACCACACCCACAAAGTCCGAATTGTCGAGGCCTATATCGCCGCTTTCGACAAAGGCGACCCGAGCGCCGCAGCGGAACTCTTCGCCGAGAACGCCGTGGTGGAAGACCCGGTCGGAACGCCTGTCCATCACGGCAAGGATGCCATCCGCGCCTTCTACGCCAATTCCATGAAAACCGGCGCCAAGCTCAGCCTCGATGCGCCGGTCCGCGGCGGCGCCAATTACGCCGCGTTCTGCTTCACGGTCACTCTCAACTACGCTGGTGGCGACAAGCGCATCGAAGTCATCGACACGTTTGCGTTCGACGAAGCAGGAAAAGTCACTGAAATGCGAGCCTTTTGGGGGCCTGAGAACATGCACGGATTTTGACTGAAGGAGGACGCGGTGGGAAAGCTGTTTGAAGGCCAGGTAGCGCTGGTCACCGGCGCCGGCGGCGGTTTGGGACGCGCTACAGCGATCTCTTTCGCGCAAGAGGGCGCCAAGGTCGCGGTCTGCGATTTGAACGAAGGCCCGGTTAGCGAGACCGTCGCGATGCTCCAGAATCTTAACGCTGATGCTTACGGCGAAGCGTTCGACATCACCGACGAGACGCGCGCAGAGGCGTTCGTCGATGGCGTGGTCGCCCGGTGGGGCAGGCTGGACGCCGCTTTCAACAACGCTGGCATCTCAACGGAGATGCCAATGACGCCTTGGGGCGAAGGCTTCGACATGGTCATGGACGTCAACGCCCGTTCGGTGATGGTGTGCATGCGCGCTGAACTGCGCCACATGGCCGCCGCTGGCCGGGGCGCCATCGTCAATACCTCTTCCGTGGCCGGCATGTCAGGCTTGAGCGGACCAGGCTATTGCGGCAGCAAACATGCGGTCATTGGGCTGACGCGCTCAGCGGCGATGGCCTACGCCACCCAAGGCGTGCGTGTAAACGCCGTCTGCCCCGGCGCCATCGTAACGCCAATGACGGAGGCCGCCGCCAAGGACCCGCAAGCCGCCGCGATCATGGCGCAAATGCACCCAATGGGCCGCATGGGCCAAGCGCAAGAAGTGGCGGACGCTGTGATCTTCCTGTGTTCAAGCAAAGCAAGCTTCATCACTGGCCATCCGCTCGCGGTCGATGGCGGCTACTTGGCGCGCTGAGGCTTCTTTTTGCGCAATGGAAGCACGCGGCAACGCGGCATTGGATGTTCTTGCGCATTCGTCCAGCGCCACAGCATGGTGCCGTGGGTATGTCCTGCGGTATCGAGCCAGTTGCCGTAGCCCGGGTCTTCGGCCGCCGCGACGACGGTCACCCCGCCATGGGAATCGAGGGTCGCTAGCGCTGAGTTCGTGTGAATGCGGTGCGCGCGATAATCGAGCGATTCCATCCAATAATTGTTGAGCTGGAAATTCCATGCCTGGCATTCGGGTATCGGCGACTTGATTTCGAGCATTTCGCCCGGCGCGAGCCGCCAATAGCCGTGGAGATAATAAATCGCCGGGTCGCCGCCTGCGCGCTGAAACATCGATTGATCGAGCGTGTTGAGCTGGTTCAAGTGCTCTGCCTTAAACAGCTCCGCCCACCGCACGAACGTCTTGGCGGTGCCCTCCGCGAAAGCGGCGGTGCGTTTCAGCCCAGCGGCCAGCGCCTCCGAAGTCAACACGGCCGGGCGCGGCGGCCCGTCGGCCAACTCAATCGAGAGCGTGTTGGGGCGCTCTTTCGCACGGTCGAGAAAAGTCTGACGCACCACAATCAACGAAGAATCGTCCTCCATTGGAAGCCAGTTGATGCGACCTTTGGGCTTCTCTTTCGCAACGATGATTTCGAACGTACCGTCCTTGCGTACATTCATGTCCTCGATCGCCAATTCGCCGGTTGACACCATTGTGCCGTCGGTTGCGTAGCGATTAGCCTTAGTGGCGAAAGTCAGGATCGGCGCGGTACCGCGCTTACCCTTGATGCGATAGCGCTGCGCGGGCGAGATGGTCGCGTTGAGATATTGGTTGTCGGGATTGTCAGCGCCAATTTTCGCGGTCTCGTGCGATGCCTGATAAAACCCAGGGCAATTCGGATCGGCCCATTCCAGCTGCATCTCAAGCCCGATGCGCAAGAGGCGGGTGAGATACCTCAGCCCCTCGGCGCGGTCGAGCGGGCTCTCCGCGCCGGGGGCCGAGAGCACCGTCTCGCCGGCACGCTCCAGATCTTTACAGAACTGGCGCCAAATAGCTCTGTCGGGGTCTGCATCCTTCGTTGCCATGGAGTGACCCCGCTCAAGGCGCCATGTAGTGGCCGCCATTGACGTCGAGCACGGCGCCGCTCACGGCCTTGGAATAATCGGACACGAAGAACAGCACGCCTTTGGCGCAATCTTCTTCAGGCGGGATAACTCCAAGCGAAATGTCAGCGGTGATCGCGCCCACGACCTGGTCGCGATCGCGCCCAGATGCGACTTCGCGGTCGATCCAGCCCAAAACCGGCGCTCCGCCAATCCAACCCATGCGCGTTGTGTTCACGCGCACGCCATACCTCCCGAAATCCTTGGCCATTTGGCGGCTGAGCGCGTTGAGCCCACCTTTGGCGGTAGCGTAGCCGCCCTCGCCGGGGAAGGGCTTTACCGAAGCTTGCGTCGATACGTTGACGATGGCGCCACCGCCCGCCTTCTTCATCGCCGGCAGCACGGCTTGGGCCATACGCAACGCGCCCAAACAATTGACATCATAAATCTTCGCCCATTCCTCGACATCGGCGGCCTCTACCGAATTCCACTCGCCATGCATGTAGGCGCTATTCACAAGTCCGTTGATCGTGCCGAACGCATCGACGGCAGCTTTCGCTAGAGCTTGGCATTGCGCAGCGTCGGCAACGTCGCAAGGTTGAGCGATAGCGTGGCCGCCATGGCTTTTGATCTCGCCCGCGACCTCTTCGAGGTAGGCTTTGTTGCGCGCGCCAAGCACCACCTTGGCGCCCTCGCGCGCGGCGATCCGCGCTAGCGATTGGCCCATGCCCGGGCCGACACCGCTCACGACCACCACCTTGTCCTTCAGCAACATGCAATCCTCCCAAAGCATCTTTATTCTGCGCCAATTACCCAGGTGTCGGCGTAAAGTTGGCAGGCAGATCCTTGATCCAGGGGTCGCTTTCGACCCGACGTGAAATCCGCCACCCCTGCGCGGTGCGCACTAGGTCGTCTCGATAAGTGCCACCCACAAAGAAGATCAAATCACTCCCCTCGTGCTTCAGCAGCATAGGGTTGATCAGCATTGTAGCGCACGTTGCGCGATCGCCCGCCAAGCGGATGCGCGGCAAGCCGACGAGATGCTGCGTTACGGGAAAACGCGAGAGCGCCGCCTTGAGCCAGGGTTTAATCTTTGCCCAATCGCCTGCGATGCCGCCTGTTGCTGTGTAATCGAAAACGGCGTCCGGCGTGAAAACATCATCGAGCGCATCGTAATCCTTCTCGTCCAGAGCAAAGGCGTACGTGGCGAGCAGATTCTGGATAGCCAGAATGTCGGCCATTTCGTTTTGTCCAAACGCCGCCATCGCATCAATCCTTGATGCTTGAGGGCGCACCCGGCAGCGCAGGCTGGTAATAGCCGGCGGACCACCCACCATCGACAGCTATCTCAGCGCCGGTGACGTAACTGGCGTCGTCGCTGGCCACGAACAACGACACGCGTGCAATTTCTTCGGGCTGGCCAATGCGCTGTAGCGGGACACGTTTGTAGTTCGCGTTGAGCTCATCGCCCTTTTGACCGCGATGATTGCCCATCGGCGTGTCGACCGCGCCGGGATGCACAGAACAAACGCGTATGCCGAGCGGCCCAAGCTCATAGGCGAGCGACTTGGTGAGCCCACGCACCGCCCACTTGCTGGCGGTGTAGAGGGTCAAGCCGTTGCAGCCGCGAAAGCCGTCAACCGAAGAAATGTTGACGATCACGCCTTTGCCGCGCTTTTTCATGTAGGGAACGGCGTGCTTGGCGCCGAGCATTGGACCAACAACGTTCACGCCGAGGATCGCGTTAGCGTCACCGGGATTGAACGCCTCGATTGGGGTGAAATGCACCAGCCCCGCATTGTTGATGACGACGTCTATGCCCCCGAATTTCCCTGCGGTCGCCTCAACGAAAGCGCGCCAGCTGTCATCGGAAGAAACATCGAGCTTTTGAAAAAAGCAGGCGTCGCCGATTTCCTTCGCGAGTGCGGCGCCAGCTTCGTCCTTTACGTCGCCCAGCGCCACTTTCGCGCCCTCGGCTGCAAACAGCCGCGCGGTTGCGGCCCCCATGCCCTGCGCCGCACCCGTGACGATCGCCACCTTGCCGGAAAGCCTGCCCACGATATGTCCTCCCTTCGTTTCTTATTTTCGGTGCGTCGCTGCAGCGACGCTCGCGTCGCCTTTTGGACGACAAAATGACATTCAGCGTCGTTATGCGCAATAACGACGCTCGCACGCCACGAATATCGATGATAGTTTCACGCAAAAAAGAAACTGGCAAGCGATACGGTCGTTTGCAGCCCTCGGGCTGCAAACGAAAATCGCGGGGCCCATGAGGGAGATCAGCAAATGGCAAACCAGGTACCTGACCGGAACGCTCTGGTCGCCAGCGCCACCGCCGAGGCCGGCCTCAAGGACTTCGGTGACACTTGGTTTTTGGCCAATCTTGATCAGCTCATAGCTTCGATAAACGCGGAGGCGCAACTGAGCGAGGCTGGGGTGGGCATTGCCACCGGCGGGATCACCCGTGCGTTGATCAATCGCCTTCGCTTTGTCGACATCATGAAGCGCCACCCCGAGATCGACGACGAAGCGATCAAAGTCGCCGCAGTTGTCGTAGGTCTGCCGCGCACCGGCTCAACCATGCTGCACCGCATGCTGTGTGCGGCGCCCGGGATGACCGGCGCGAAGTGGTGGGAGACACAGAATTATACGCCGTTGGCGGGCGAGGCGCCCTCGGATTCAGGACCGCGGCGCGAAGCCGCCAAGGGCATCATGGCGTACATGGTCTCCGCCATCCCCGATCTCATGTCGATCCATCCCATGGACATCGACCAGCCCGACGAAGAAGTGATTATCATGGGGCAGCTGTTTGCGAGTTCCATGAACGAGGCGATGTATTACACGCCTAGCTACGCCAAATGGCTCATGGACAGCAGCGATCGCATCCAACCCTACCGCGACCTCAAGCAAATCCTTAAGCTGTTGCAGTGGAGCGATCCCGCCCGCAAAGGCGCGCGTTGGGTGCTGAAGACGCCAGGGCATTTGATGGCGATCGACGCCGTGCTTGAGGTGTTCCCGGAAGCCAAGATCGTGATGACGCATCGCGATCCGGTGGCGACCGTGCCCTCTTATTGCAGCATGGAGTACAGCCTCTATCGGATGCCTTCCGAGACCATCACGCGCGAAGACATCGCGCGCTTCTGGCCCTCTCGCCTAAAAGAATGGCTGTCAGCGTTCATGGCAGTGCGCGATCGCTCCGATAGCTCTCGCTTCATCGATATACGCTACTCCGATCTGACCAAGGACCCGATTGCGCAAGGCGAGGAAGTGTTGCGACGCACCGGCATTGAGATCACACCCGCAATCCGCGCTGGAATGGATGAATGGGTTGAAGCCAATCGCCGTGAGGATCGCGCGCCGCACCAATACACGCTGGAAGATTTCGGCCTCACCCGCGAAGGCATAGAGCGACTTTTCGACGAATACCGACGTCGCTTTATCGCCGCCTAAGCGATTACGTCCGCAGCTTAGCGAACGCTTCGGCGCGCGTTTTCAGCGCATAGGCGGTGTCGTCAAACGCACGCTTTACCCAGGGGCCCGCGAAACGCATCACATGGATCCCGTTCGGTCCTAGAAAAGCATCGGTAGAGTGATAGGCGCAGCGCTCCGGGCCCAGCGCCTCGATGATCTGATCCCGGCGGGCCGGATAAGGCCAATCATCGTTGTGAGGCAATTGCCACGACAACAGTTTCTCGGGCTCGAAGGCGCAAACATATTCGCAATTCGGGAAGTACGACTCGCCCGGCTCGGTGTAATTCTTGAGCTTCATGACGACTGGCGCTCCCATCTCCAGCGTGGATTGCGCTTCGACGCAGAAGGGGTTCCATTCCCCGTAGCGCGCGAGATCAATCAGGATACCCCACACGACGTATGCAGGCGCATTGATCTCGACGCGCTCTGAAACCACGACGGCATTGGGATCAAACTGCGTTCGTGGGTCGCCAGAGTCCGCCATGTTTCGCTCCCTTGCGCCTAGGCTATCGGCCGCAACGCCGCACTCTCAACACTAGCACAACCCCAAAGCGGCCTTCAACCGAACGGCCGCATTCTACCACGCAGACTCGTATTGCCATCAGCGTATTTTTACGCAAGCTGGAGTTGGCGAGGGATACCGGAGGAATGATGGAAACCAAGGCTGCGCCAACAATCACGCGTGCGGACGGCTTGAATGGCCTGCCCTTCTATCGCGGTTGGACTGTGGTGGGCGCAGGCTTCGTCTGCTCCATGTTGGCGGTCGGCGGCACGATCTACGCTTTTGGAACGATCGTCGGGGCTGTTTCCGAGGAAATGCGGCTAACCCGAGGTGAGGTCAATACAGGCTTCACCCTCATGCTGCTGGGCATGGCGCTGTGGTCACCGTTGGTGGGGTGGCTTCTGGATCGCGCGTCAGCGCGTTTGGTCATGCTGTCAGGCGCCGCTGCGTTTGCGGGTGGGTTGAGCGCTATTGCACTTGCAAACGCACCCTGGGTCATGGGCGCGGCGGCATTGGGCCCGCTCGGATTTGGTGTGGCGGCCGGGGGCGCACTTGCAGCCAACACGATCACTACGCGTTGGTTCCAGCGCCGGCGCGGCCTCGCGATGGGCATCCTTGCGGTGTCGAGTTCGACGGGAGGCTTCATCGTGACGCCTATTGCCGCGCTTCTGGTCGCGAGCTTTGGGTGGCGTGAGGCAGTGCTCGCGCTCGGCCTCGGCGGGGGCGCACTAATCGCGCTCGCAGTGGTTTTGTTCATACGAGACCGACCGGCCGCCGTGGGGCTTTCCATGGAATCTGAATCCCTAAGCGGCGTTCAGGACGGTCAAGAGCAAGTCGACGGGGCACATTGGACAATTCCAAAGCTGCTCGTGAACCGCAATTTCCTATTGATAACATTTGGCGCTGCGATCTTGCTCGCGTGCGACCAGGCGTTGATCGTGTCGCTTGTGCCCTACGGCGAAGACATGGGTTTCACCCTACAGAACGCCGCCTTTGTAGTTTCCGCACTAACGGCTTCGTCGATCGTGGGTAAGCTGGTTGTGGGACTCCTGGCCGACCACGTCGACAAACGCATTCTCTTTGCCGTGGTCGTGGCGTGCCACATCGGTTTCAACATCACGCTTCTAGCGAACCCGTCCTACGAGATGCTGTTGTTGATGGCGGGCCTTATGGGACTTGCAACAGGAGGGGTCTATCCCGTGTGGACGACGCTCACGGCCGAGGCCTTTGGTTCGCGGTCGTTTGGCGTGATCATGGGCGCAATGGGTTTAGTCATGCAGCCCCTGGCGATCCTAATGATCTGGCTCGTCGGGCGCTCCCATGACGCCACTCAATCGTATGAAACAGCGCTCTGGGCCTTCATCGCCCTCTCGCTATTGTCTGCTCTGCTAATCGCGTTCGTCAATCTGCCGCGAAAACAGAGCGTCATTCCTTAAGCAATTCCCCAGCAATGATCAGCTTGCGCACCTCCGAGGTGCCGGCGCCGATCTCCAACAATTTGCTTGCACGATAGAGCCGGTTCACTTCTGACTCGCGCATATAGCCCGAGCCGCCATGGATTTGCACAGCATCAGCAACGACGCGCGTGCAGGTCTCGGCTGCGTAATAAATGCAAGACGCTGTCAGCGCATGAAAGCGCCCTCGCCCGCCCTCGCCCTCTTTGAGTTCGCAACCCTCCGCCAACGTGCGATAACAAAACGTGCGCATCGTCTCGATCGCCGTCCACATGTCGGCAAGTTTCGATTGCACCATCTGAAAGTCTGCGATGCGCTTGCCGAATTGAGTGCGCAACTTGGCGTAATCGAGCGCCAGATCGAACGCGCGCTCGGCCATACCGAGATTAATCATCGCGACAATCGCCCGCTCCAGGTCGAGCCCGCTCATCACCACGCCGACGCCGCGATCCTCTTCGCCGACCAAATTCTCGGCCGGCACTTCGCAATCATCAAAAACAAGTTCCCCAGTGGGCGAGCCTCGGAAGCCCATTTTGTCGAGCTTTTGAGCGACTTGGAAACCCTTGAAATTTTTCTCCACAAGGAAAGCCGAAATGCCCTTAGAGCCCCTTTCCTTGTTGGTTTTCGCGTACACGAGGATGACATCTGCCACTGGGCCGTTGGTAATGTAGAGCTTTCGCCCGTTCAGGATGTAACGATCGCCATCGCGTCGCGCAGTCGTGGCCATCGAGCCTAACGCGTCGGAACCCGCGCCGGGCTCCGTCAAAGCCAACGCACCCACCGACGAGCCGTCGCAAAGGCCGGGCAGATATTTGCGCTTGATCGCTTCGCTCGCGTTGCGCGCGATATTGTTCAGGCAGAGATTGTCGTGCGCGACATAGCTTAACGCCGCCGCGTGATTCCAGCGTGACAGGCCCTGCGTAATCAGACCTGCAGTCATGAAATCGCTGTCAGCGCCGCCATAATCCGAGTTCGCCGTGACGCCGAGGAACCCCATCTTGCCAAGCGCCGGCATCAGCTCTGGAGGCCACCATTCTTCGTCATCCATCTTCTTTTGCAACGGCCAGAGCTCTTTTTTTGCGAACGCGTCGGCCTGGTCGAGGATCTCATTTTGCTCTTGGGTCAGCCGGAAAGCGTTAGCGGCGACGATGTTGGTGTGGATCGTCATGAACGCCCTTTCAAAATCGCCGGCGCGCCTCAGACGGGCGCCATGTTGACCCCAAATTGAATGGCATTTACATGAGGCACAGCGGCGCTCGCCGCAAGTGTTTTGTCTATTTGCAGAGTATTGATGCCCGCTATCAGCGTAAAACGCATGCAGGATCGCTCTGCCGCTATACTCGAGGCGGCACAGCGAATTTTCGTCGCTCGCGGCTACCAGGCAGCGGCGATCGCTGAAATCGCCCGCGCCGCTGGTATCTCGGATGGCCTTATTTACCGCTATTACGAAAGCAAACGGCAGCTGCTGGACGCTGTGCTCGCAGCCTTCTTCGAGCGGATACTCAACGTTCTAGAACCCGCCTTGGCGGCAGAGCGAGGATTCTCGGCAAAGCTGCGGGCACTGATCCGCACGCACCTTCAGATATTGATGGCCGAGCCCGGGCTTTGCCGCCTGTTTATAGCCGAGGTGCGGGGGGCGGCGGAATTTTCGGACTCCGAGGCCCAGGCCATGAACCGCCGCTACAGCAAGGTTTTTCTGGATCTTATTCGCGATGCGCAGCGGGCGCGCGAATTGCGCGACGGCGTAGAGCCCGCGCTTTTGCGTGACCTCGTGTTTGGCGGCGTCGAGCACCTCGCTTGGCGCGCCATGT
This sequence comes from Hyphomonadaceae bacterium, assembly GCA_022843225.1. GTDB lineage: Bacteria > Pseudomonadota > Alphaproteobacteria > Caulobacterales > Aquidulcibacteraceae > Vitreimonas. Next base: position 32,901 of record JALHOC010000005.1, on the reverse strand, counting down.
CGGCGCGTGCAAAAGCGCGGATCGCGGCCGACGCCGATCTCCTCGCCGACCTCGTGTTGCGCGGCGTGGCCCGATAGGCGCTGGAGACACGATGCCCGCCTTCGACACAATCCTAGTCGCCAACCGAGGCGAAATCGCCGTGCGCATTATGCGCACGCTGAAGGCGCAAGGCATCCGAAGCGCCCTCGTGTTTCATGCCGCCGACCAAGGCGCGCCAGCGCTTGCTATGGCCGACGCGAAAATTGAGATCACCGGCACAACCCCCGTCGCCGCCTATCTCGACGGCTCCCAGATCATCGCTGCGGCAAAAGCCGTCGGCGCCCAGGCCATCCATCCTGGTTACGGCTTCCTCTCCGAGAACGCGCGCTTCGCGCGTACGGTCGAGGCGGCGGGCATTCGCTTTATCGGGCCTACTGCAGATGCGATTGAGTTGATGGGCGATAAGGTCCGCGCAAGGCGCTTCGTTGAGGAGCGCGGCTTCCCCGTTGCGCCGTCAGCAATTGAGGATGATGATCCTTACACCTTCGTGGAACGCGCGCGCACCATTGGCGCACCACTACTCATCAAGCCGTCAGCCGGCGGCGGCGGCAAGGGCATGCGCATCGTGCGGAACCTGACGCTGCTCGAAGAGGAAGTCGACCGCGCGCGCAGCGAAGGCGAGCGCTATTTTGGCGACGGCCGTTTGTACGTCGAGCGCTACATCGAGCGCCCGCGCCACATAGAAGTTCAGGTGTTAGGCGACAGCCACGGCAATATTGTACATCTGTTCGAGCGCGAATGCTCTCTTCAGCGGCGATTTCAGAAAATTGTGGAGGAAGCGCCTTCGCCAGCGCTGTCGCCGAAGCTCCGTCAACGTATTTGCGATGCAGCTGTCGGCATCGCCAGCGCTGCCCAGTATCGCAACGCCGGTACGATCGAGTTCATTTACGGCGCCGGGGAATTCTATTTCCTTGAGATGAACACGCGTCTTCAGGTCGAGCACCCGGTGACCGAGATGATCACCGGGATTGATCTGGTGAGCGAGCAAGTGCGCATCGCCGCAGGCGAGCCGCTTGGCTATGACCAGGGCGACATCAAGAAACGCGGCGCCGCGATTGAGATGCGTATCTATGCTGAGGACGCTGCGCGCGACTTCGCGCCGACGACGGGCCAAGTCCTGGTGCTTTCCTTGCCTGATGACGACCTCGCCCGCGTCGATTTAGGGGTGGCTGTCGGTCAACAGGTGACATCGGCCTTCGACCCAATGATCGCCAAGCTCATAGTACATGGCCAAACGCGCGCGGAAGCGCTGGAGCGGGCAGACCAAGCATTGGCCCGCTTTGCGTTGCTCGGCTGCCGCACCAACAAGGATTTCCTCCGCCGGCTCCTGAGCGACTCGGATGTCGTGGCCGGGGAAATGCACACAGGTCTCATCGGCGAAAAGCCCGAACTCGCGGGGCCGGCACCGCTCGATACGCAAACGCTGGAAGCCGTGCTCGCCGCAGCCGCCCTCAGCTTGCCCAGCGTCCGTGATGGGGGCGCTGCGGCGCCCGCCCTGCACGCGGCAATCGGCGGATGGCGAAACTGAGATGAAGCACTTCTTCACCGTCGAAGGCCAAAGCCGGCGAGCCTGGCTGGCAAGTCGAGGCGAGCAACTGATCTTGATCGGCGATCGCGAGACGCCGGTGCGTCTTGTTCGAGGTGAGGGTTCTGCTTCGCGCCTCTACGTGGGCGACGCCGTCCATGACGTGCTGATCGCTGTCAACGGCGACAGCGTCCATGTTCACATCGCCGGACGCGAGATCGAGGTGCGGTTCGAGGCGGCGGTCTCTGTGTTCGAACACGAGGCCGAGGCGCACGGAGACGCCATCGCGCGCGCGCCAATGCCCGGCATGGTGCTTTCGGTGGCGGCGGTTCTCGGTGCGCAGGTTGCCGCCGGCGACGTGCTTTTGATTATCGAGAGCATGAAACTCGAAACCGCGATCAAGGCGCCGCGCGCGGGCGTGGTTGAAAGCATCCATGTCGCGGCTGGTCAAACGTTTGACCGTGACACCGCGCTCGTTACTCTAGCTGCGGAAGATTGATCGCATGCGGCGGCTTGAATCTCGCGTTAACACGCAGTCGCCTGAGTTTAAGGCCAACGCCAAGCACAATCGCGCGCTCGCTGAAGCCTTGCATGAGAAGCAGCGCGCCGCCCGCTATGACCGCCCCGCGCGCGACATTGAGCGCCTGCGGCGCCAGAACAAGCTCACCATCCGCGAACGACTCTCGGAATTGCTTGATCCTGGAACGCCTTTCCTCGAACTTTCGACGCTCGCGGCCAATTGCGCTTATGGCGGGGACGTGCCGGGCGCCGCGCAGGTGTCTGGCATCGGCATTGTCTCGGGCCGTGAAGTGATCATCCACGCCGATGACGCAAGCGTCAAAGGCGGAGCCTGGTATCCGCTCTCGGTAAAGAAAATCGTGCGCACGCTCGACATCGCCATCGAGAACCGCCTGCCCGTCGTGCATTTGTGCGACAGCGCCGGAGGCTTCCTGCCTCTGCAAGCAGAATTGTTCGCCGACAAATATTTTGCAGGCCGCATTTTCCGTAACCAGTCGATCTTGTCGAAGATGGGCGTGCAACAGGTGGCGATCGTGCTGGGCCACTGCACCGCCGGCGGCGCCTACATTCCCGCGCTGTCGGATTACAATGTTATCGTGCGGGGAACCGGCGCGATCTTCCTGGGCGGCCCGCCGCTGGTGAAAGCCGCCACAGGCGAGGACATCAGCGTCGAAGAACTAGGCGGCGCTGACATGCACACATCGGTGTCGGGCGTCGCCGATTATCCTGCCTCGACTGAATTGCACGCCATCGCCATTACCCGCGAAATCGTGGGGCGCTTCACGCGGCCAGAGAAAACGTCAGTTGAACGCTGCGAACCCGAACCGCCATTTTACGATCCGGGCGAGCTTTATGGCGTGTTGCCGGTCGATCAGAAAGTCCAGTTCGACATGCGCGAAGTGATCGCGCGTATCTTCGACGGCAGCCGCTTCCACGAATATCAAGCCAATTACGGCAAGACACTGATCTGCGGTTATGCGCGACTCTGGGGCATGCAGGTCGGCGTGCTCGGCAATAATGGCGTATTATTTAACGACAGTGCGCTGAAGGGCGCGCACTTCATTGAACTGTGCAATCAGAACCGCACGCCGCTCATCTTCCTGCAGAATATCACAGGCTTCATGGTGGGGCGCGACTATGAACGCGCGGGTATCACCAAGGACGGCGCCAAGATGATCATGGCAGTGGCGTGCAGCGAAGTGCCGAAGCTCACAGTGGTCGTCAATGGATCGTTCGGCGCGGGCACCTATGGCATGTCGGGTCGCGCTTTTGACTCCCGTTTCATGTTCTCCTGGCCGCAGAGCCAGACCTCCGTCATGGGCGCCGAGCAGGCGGCCGGCGTGTTAACCGACATCAAGATTAAGCAGCTGGCGCGCGAAGGAAAAAACCTAAGCGCGCAAGAAATCGCCACCATTCGCAATCCGATCCTGGAGGATTATCGCCGCCAGCAGAGCGCCTACTACGCTACATCGGAATTGTGGGACGATGGCATCCTCGATCCTATCGACACGCGCAACGCCCTGGCCATCGCTCTAAGTGCGGCGCTCAACACACCGATTGCGCCACCGCGCTACGGGGTGTTTCGTATGTAGCGGCGTTTGTCGAACAATAACGACAAAAGGGAGGAAGTCATGAGCAAGGTCGAACATCCAGTCGCGGTCGTCACTGGCGCGAGCCGTGGCGCTGGCGCCGGCATTGCACGCGCGCTGGGAGCCCGCGGCGCTACCGTCTATGTCACTGGACGCACGGTAACGCCTGGCTCTGCGCCCCTCCCCGGCACCATCCATGAAACCGCTGAAGCCGTGACCGCCAGTGGCGGCAAAGGAATCGCAGTGCAGGTCGACCACGCCGATGACGGTCAGATCAAGACGCTGTTCGAACAGGTCGAACGGGAGCAAGGCCGGCTGGATATCCTCATCAACAATGTCGCCACCATTCACGACGACCTGATCAAGCCCGGTGGCTTCTGGGAGCGCTCAATCGAGCTGGCTGACATCCTCACGCTTGGCCTCCGCTGCCATTACATCTCGAGCTTCTATGCAGCGCCGATGATGGTGCGGGCCAAAAGCGGGCTAATCGGCTTCACCTCGTCGTTCGGATCGGTGTGCTACATGCACGGCGCCGCTTACGGCGCGCAGAAGGCGGGCGTCGACAAATTTGCCGCCGACATGGCTGTCGATCTCAAGGATCACAATGTCGCCACCGCCTCAATCTGGATGGGGCCGCTTGTGACAGAGCGGACAAAAAAGGCGCTGGGTGAGCGTCCAGATCAGTACGAAGGCTTCATGGCGCAAGCCGAGACGCCAGAATTCACGGGCCTCTTGTTCGCGGCGCTCTTTGACGATCCAGACCTGATGAGCCTCTCAGGCCAGACTTTCATTGGCGCCGAGTTAGCATTGCGCTACGAGCTCAAGGATGTTGGCGGCAAACAGCCGCCTTCCTATCGCGACATGCTTGGAGAGCCACGTATAGCGCACCCCGCCATCGTTCGCTGAACTCGCCTCCCGCGCGCTCAATCCGAAGACGGAAGCGCTTTGGCCTGCTTGATCTGCAGCGGTGTGGCGCCAAGGCTCAACCCCCCAGCGCCGCCCTTAGTGCACAGAAATTCCATGCTCTCGTCCGCATCGACATAGCGCTTGCCACTCAGGGTGCCCGCAGAGAATGCCGCATCGAGCGCGGCACCTGCCGTGGTCGCGGCGTCCATCGCCAACATCTCCGCGCCCCCGCAGCGCAAGTCGAGTTCCGTCGGCGGCGCCCGGAGCACCATGATCTGGGTATCGCATACAGCGCTCTTCAGCCGTGTTCCGGCTTTGTATGTTTTTGCCATCCGTCCTGCCTCATTCAACCAAAACACTAACGGCCCAATCTCCGGCGCGCTGCAACATACGCGGCGTGGAGCGCGCCACAAACTGATGATGGCCGCACTTCTGCATCACGATGAGCGTGAAGTCAGGGCAAGACGGATACTCGGCGGGCAGATCGTGTGGAATGCCGACGATGTCTGCATCGCCGACGGCCAAAAAAATAGGCCGGTTCAGCGACGCCATAGCCTCCTTGACATTGCCGGGCATCATCGAGTGAAGAGCCGGCACGGCGAGCACGCGATCCTGGGCAGCCGCGAGCGCGATGGAGGCGGGCGACGTGCTCTCGGGACGCGGGATCGGAGCATAAGCCTCCCCCGCAAACCGCACGCGCGCAAGCTCGGGATATCGCTCGACCCCACGATCTGGCAGCGTCAGCGCCTCACGTTCAGCCTCATTTAACACTTGGGGCAAGCCGCAGCTGCCGAAGCCGAACAGCATGAGCGCCTTGCATTCGCGGCGTTCAATTTCCTGCACAGTTAGGATCAGCGCCCCCATCGAATGGCCCACGCCAATAAGAGGCAAGCCCTCCACCGGTGCAACGCCAGGGACCCCCCCCTTCGCCAGCAGCGACGTCAACACATCGAGCGCAAGCCCATTGGCTTTAGCCGCAACAGCGGAGGTGATCGCGAACCCATCAGCCGGCCGGCTGCTTTCGCCGACGCCGAGATGGTCAAAGGCCGCCACGAGAAACCCGCGCGCGGTCATCGCTTCGGCGAAGCTCATACCGGCGCCGGGGTCGCCGAGGTTGAAAAAATGTTTGGTGACCCCCCCGCCCGGCAGACAGAACATCAGGCCATGCGTTCTTTCGCCGGCGGGCGGCGAAAACACATCGGCGGCGATGAAGAGTTCGCCTTCGCCCGCAAGTATCGCGCCGACAGGAAGGCGCAGCGTAGCAGCAGGCTGCATCCGCGCGCCCCGCCTCAGACCACGCCGATAATGGCGCCGGACACGCCCGAACCAAGGAACACCGTTTCCACGTTCTTCACTTGGTTGACCGCCGTACCACGCGCCTGACGTACGCCCTCGGAGATCAGATTCATGCCGTGGATGTAGCCTTCGCCGATATGCCCGCCGTTGGGGCTAAGTGGGCTCTTGCCGTACAGTTCAAGGTTGCCGCCAGCGATGTAATCCTTCGCCTCGCCGCGCTTGCAGTAGCCGAACCCCTCGAGCTGCGTAAAGATCTGCGGTGTGAAATTGTCGTAGATCATCGCGACCTGCGTCTCGGCTGGCGCAATTCTAGCGGTTTTCTTCAAACGTTTTGTCACCGTCTCGGAAAGCGCGGCTCGCGTGAGATCCTGGCTGTGATAGTAATTGGTGATGATCTCATGGTTGGGAAGCATGGTGTGAACCGCACCATGAATTTTCACTGGCTTTTGCTTGAGATCACGCGCGCGATCCATACGCGTCACGACAATAGCCACCCCGCCATCGCTCTCTTGACAGCAATCGAGCAGCCGCAACACGGGCGCCGCGATCCAGCGCGAATTCTGATGATCATCGATCGTGATCGGCTTCTTGTAGAACCATGCAGCCGGGTTGGTCGCCGCATGTTTGCGCAAGAGCACGGAGACCATGCCGAAATCGGCATTGGTGACGCCATACTTCTTCATGTACGCCTGTGCGACCAACGCCTCCCAAGATCCTGGGCTCTGCGCGCCGAACGGCATCGCCCATTCCATGAAGGTCGAGCCGCCGCCTACGGGAATACGCCCCGCCGGAACCGGTCGGCCAAAGCGATATTGCGAACGCTCATTCATTGCACGCCAAATCAGCACAACATCTGCGACGCCGGACTTCACCGCCGCCATAGCCTGGAAGATCGTCACAACCGAGCCGCCGCCGCCTTGAGGCACGCGCACCGTGTACTTCAGGTCTTTCACGCCCAAACAACGGCAGAGCCCTACTTCGTCGTTGTTGTCGATTGTGTAAGTGATCATGCCGTCGACATCTTCGGGCGCGATGCCAGCGTCGTTCAAAGCTAATAGCGACGCTTCGGCCGCAAGCTGCAATTCGCTACGGCCAGATTGCTTGGAGATCTCAGTCTGACCGACGCCAACGATCACGGCATCATTGTTGCGGATCGCCATGTCAGCGCGCCTTCTTTTTTGTGGTCACACGAAAGACAGGGACTTGATGGCCGCCTTCGGTGGGTTCGAACTCAACTTCCACCTTGAGTCCGTTGGTCACTTTCTCATACTCGATCCCCACAACGTTCGAGACGATGCGTACCCCTTCCTCAAGATCGATCAGCGCAACGATTGGCGGCGCCGCGAAGCCAAAGGATGGAGGATGAATAGGAATGCAATACGAGTATATCGTGCCCCGCCCGTTTGCCTTCACTGGCCGCATCGCTGTCGTATGGCACTTCGGGCACATCGGCCGCGGCGGGTGATAGAACGTGGTGCAATCGCCGCATTGCTGGATGATCAGTTCTCCGCGATCCGCGCCAGCCCAGAATGCGCTGGAATCTACCGTGACAATCGGGTCTGGCCGCGTTGCAACGCCGCCCCGAAGACTTGCATCGTCCGCCATCACTCGTCTTTCGCTTTGATTTTCGCGGGCCCGGAATCCCAAGGGCTTTTCATCTCGGCCTGCCCTGCGCGTGGGGGATAAACCGCCACCGCACGCTTCCCGATAAGCGCGTCGATCTCCTCGTCGCTGCGGCCGAGTTCGCGAAGGATGGCTTCAGTCTGGTCACCCACGATGAGCGGCGGGCACTGAATGGTTCCCGGTGTATCCGAAAAATCGACGGCAAGGCCCGGTTGCTCGAGCGTGCCTACCATTGCGTGCGCGGAGCGCGTGATCCACTTCCGGCGCAGGAATTCTTCATTCTGATAGAGTTCCTGCGAGAACGTGGCTGAGGAAATTTCGGCGGGCACGCCGCCGGCGTCAAACGCCGCCATCCATAGCGCCGCCGGCCGCCCGGCCATGACCGCCTCGATCTTGGATGCAAGCCTCTTGTCATTTTGGGCGCGCGCATCAGCTGTTGGGAATTCAGCCGCAAGTTCTGGCGCGCCGAGCGCAACGAACAACGCGTCCCACTCGGCCTCGGTCGCGGCGACGATGCATATCCAGTCGTCGGCCGTTTTGTACAATCTGCAACCGGCGTTGAAGCCGTAATTCATCCGATCGACGCGCGGGCGCGCGAAGCCTGAGCCATCGGGCCGCGCCACCGCGTACGAGGTGTTGAGCAGGTGGGCGTTGACAATCGAGGTGTCCACGAACTGGCCCTCGCCCGTGCGATCGCGATGATACAGCGCCTGAATCACGCCGACAGCCGATAGGAAACCGTTTCCGGTGTCTCCCAATGACGAGAACGACCAGAGCGGCTTGCCGCCATCGGCCATTCCACCGTCCTCGTATTGCACGCCCGCCAAGCAACCGCCCGTTTGGTCATTGCCCGGCAGGCCTTCGCGCTCGCCGGTCTCAAATCCGCGGGTGTGGCAATAGATCAGCTTCGGATTGATCGCCTTGAGGCTCTCATAATCAATCTTCAGCCTCTCGGCGGCGTCGTAACGCATGTTATGGTGGACGACGTCGGCCGTCTTCACCAAATCCAGCAACACTTGCATCGCCGCAGGGTCTTTGAGGTTCAGCGCGATCGAACGTTTGCCGCGATTGGCGCAATAAGCGATATGCGTGCGGTGCCAATAGACGTCGTAGAGCGCGTTGATCTTGATCACTTCCGCGCCCATGTCGCCCAAGATTTGCGCGCCGTACGGCCCCGCTATCGCAAGGCCAAGATCAATCACGCGCACGCCTTCAAGAGGCGCTTTCAGCGAGCGCCCTGCCTTCGACGCGGGCTCTTTTGACACGGCCCTTGCCGCTTCAGCCTTGACGGCCTCCGTATGCTCGCCCACGCGCGGGGCCGGACGCATTGGCTTGAACTTGGTTTTTGACAGGCGATAAGTCACGCCAACTTGCCGCAACGGTCCAAGGTCGGGATCTTCGATTTCAACGACGCAACCGTCCTTCATGAACAATGGGTCCGTGAGCGCCTCCTCGGGCGGCCGCACGTCCTGCATCGTCATCTCGGCAACCGCCGAGGCCTCTACCCATTCCTTGGCCGCAAACTTCTTCACCGCCTCGGCAAGGATCGGCTGGTAGTGCATCATCACCAGCAATTCTTCGGGCCCGATGCCAAAGCGATCGGGATCGTTCTGTACGGTGAGATCGGGCGTCGCGTTCAAAGTAGCGCCCTGGCTTGCCTGAAGGATGAAGCGCGGATTGGGCACCCAATTATGCACCCAACGGCCATCAGCGCATTCGAAATGCCCCTTCGGCGATTTCGAACCTAGAATCCAAGTGTCGAAACCTTCGGCGTCAGGATTGCTCACACGCTGCCACGCGCCCGCCGAGCACGCCAACGCGCCCTGCAGCAAGCTCGTTTCGACCCATTGGCCGCGGCCGGTAACTTCACGAGCGCGCAGCGCTGCGGAGACGCCCACTGAAGCAGCGAAGAACGCCCCCAGGCTTGGCCAGTGCGATGCGGGGAAGACCGGCCCTTCGCGTGGCGGGCCTTGCACCCAATCATAATTGATCTCGATGTCCGGGAACGGATCGGGCCGACCGGCCATGTGGTTGATTGCGCCTTCTGGCCAACCACGCTGTTCCCAATGCAATCCAACGCGCGCGGCAACCAATGCGTCATAGCCAGGGCGATCCGACAAGGGATTGTCGCGGCCGTAAGCGGTGATGGAAACGACGATCAGGCGCGGGTTGATCGCCGACAACGTATTGTAATCGACGCCCAGTCGCTCGGCTACGCCCGGCGCGTAAGACTCGATCAACACATCGGCGTTGCGCGCGAGCGCGTGCAGCGCCGCACGGTCCGCTTCAGCCTTCAGGTCAAGCACGGCGCTGCGTTTGCCGCGCTGCCAGACCTTGTAGCCAAGCTGCCCGCGGAACGGATCGCCGCCCGGCGGCTCGATCTTGACTACATCAGCGCCCTGATCAGCCATGAGCATCGCCGTCATCGGGCCAGCGACGCCCCACGACAGATCGAGAACGCGCACGCCTTCGAGGACACCCCCCATTGCGATCTCCACAACCGTCTGAGTTATTTCTTCAGCCCGAAAACGCGCAGAGCGTTGTCATGCACAATCTTGCGCTTGTCGACGTCCGGAATCCCAGCTTTGGCGAATTGCGACTTCACTTGCGCTTGCGAATTCGGCCAGCAGGTCGCGGGGTGAGGAAAGTCAGTCGACCAGTAAAGGCAGTCTGCGCCAAAAGCCTTGTAGCAAGCCGCCAGCCCGCTCGGTTCGTCCATGAAGGTCGCACCCATCTGCGACTTGAAATATTCGCTGGGCAACTTCTTCACGCCCGGAAAGCTGTAGTGCTGGTGCATGCGCAGATCCATCAATTCGAAGAACCAGGGCAACCAGCCCAAACCGGGTTCGACGAAGATCACATTGAGCTTAGGGTGACGCTCAAGGGTGCCAGTCAAGATCCAGAACGCGATTGCTTCGGCGGTGGCGCTCGCCGGCATGGCGGTAAAGATGCCTTTTTGCGGCGTCGGATCGCGACGGAAAATTCCCCAGAGCGACTTGGTCACATCCAAATGGTTGAGCACCGTGATGCCGGTTTCTTCAAACGTCTTCCAGAGTGGGGCATAAATCGGATCATGGACGTCAGGCAGCCCATGATCGTGCGGGAAGATCGGAACTTGCGCGACACGCCCGCCCCGATCGGCGATCCGTTTCACTTCTTCTACCGCGAAAGGAATATCGAACAGCGGCACTTGGTATGCTGTCAGCAAACGCTCCGGCGAGACCGACGCAAAATCGCCCATCGCGTTGTTGTACCCGCGTAAAATTTCCTTCCAATCGTCACCCAACAGCGTCGGCGTGCAGAGCTTGGCGCCGCCCACTTCTGGGAAGATCACTTCCGCGATGACGCCGTCGCGGTCCATCGCCGCCAACTTGGCGTGGGGCTCGAAATGGCCAGGATCTTGCGCGGCTTCGAGGTCAACGAAATCCTCCATCGCCAATTGCGGCGCGCCCTGGCGTAGCACTTCCGCCTCATAAACGGCGTTCTTGGCGACGGCCTCGTCCCAACGCGGTCGCAGGTCAGTGGGCAAGCGCGCCTTGACCCAATCGTCGGTAAAGTGGACGTGTGAATCGACGGAAATCAGCGGCTCGCGTTCGATGGATTCAGCGCTCATCGTCTTCCTCCGTTGCTTGGCCATGGGCGTCTGACGCGCCCCCTAGACCGCCATGGTCTAGGTCGCCATGACAAATGCTTCTGCTCGCTGGCGGACGAGCCGCCTTTACATCGTGTTCGACCGTAGTTTGACCCGGCGTCGGCGTCGGCACAAGAGAGAAGTGAACGTCCCTCATCCATATTTTATCGGTTTGCGCAGCCAAGGCCGCCGCTGCTTCACGAAAGCTGGAGCTTGGCAGGGACTTCTTCGCCGCTATACGTTGCCATGATGCCAGAAATCCCGCCCTATCCCACGCCGCGAAATCTGCTCGCCGGCAAGTCCGCCGTGATCACCGCTGCGGCAGGCGCTGGCATCGGCTTTGCCACCGCTAAACGCGCGATAGAAGAAGGCGCACGCCTCCTGATCAGCGACATCCACGAGCGCCGACTGGCCGATGCCGCCGACCGGCTGGAGCAAGAAACCGGCGTGCGCCCGCTCACCCGGCTTTGCAACGTCACGAGCGAACAGGATGTACAAGCGCTGAAAACTGCGGCGGTTGAGGCGTTCGGCGCGCCCGACATCCTTATCAACAATGCGGGCCTGGGCGGCTCTGCAACAATTGTAGACATGACGGACACACAATGGAGCCAGGTGCTTGACGTCACACTCACCAGTGTTTTCCGCATGTGCCGGGCATTTCTGCCTTTGATGTACAAAAATGGCTCAGGCGTGGTCGTCAACAACGCCTCGGTGCTGGGCTGGAGGGCACAGGCCGAACAGGCGCACTATGCAGCAGCGAAGGCCGGCGTAATGGCATTTACGCGATGCGCGGGCATCGAAGCGGCGGCGCATGGCGTACGTGTCAATGCGGTAGCGCCCTCGCTGGCGATGCACCCCTTCCTCGCGAAGGTGACGCCTGAGGATACGCTGCGCGACCTCGTCTCGCGGGAAGCGTTCGGGCGCCCCGCTGAGGTTTGGGAAGTCGCCAACGTGATCGTGTTTCTAGCGAGTGACCTCTCCAGCTACATGACCGGCGAAGTGCTGTCAGTGTCCAGCCAGCGCGCGTAGTTCAGGTCGACACCCAGGCCGCTTGGAGCGAACCGCCCTCGAGTTTTCCGTCAACGATGGCGCGCGGCTCTGAGCGCGAGAACGAAATGCGCCAGCCCGCTTGCGTGCGAACGTAGCGGTCGAAGTAGAATGTGCTTAGCAGCCTGAAACCGCCATTGCGCGGGTCGTACATGGTGTAGGCCAGATGCCAGCGCGCCTCGGCATTGTCTGCGTCGATCACGGTGATTTCAGCGTTGTGACCCTGGTGCGAGTCCACGATCGGCGTATTGATCGCAAATTGAGTGAAGATATCGATGAGCCCATCCCGCCCATCGAAAGTCCCGATCGGAGGAAATTCGATGCGCGCTTCCGGAATGAAGCATTCGCGCATCGTCTCAGCGTCCTTGCGGTCGCACGCATTGAGATAACGCGCCTTCAACCTGCGGATATCGGCCTCCGCCTCAAGCCGCGCGACCCGATCTTCCAGGCTCAAAGCACTCATCATTGTCTCCTTAAGCAGCTGCGGGCGTCGCATTGAGCGACGGATCGGGCAAGGGTTGAATCGGACAATGCGTGCCCGAAGGATGGTAGATCGTCACCACACAGCGATTGCAGGTGATGCAACCAGAATTGGTTTGCGCGCCAGAGGCCAGGTCGCGCACGAAATTCGGATCGAACAACAGCGCCCGCGCTAGCACCACCGCCTCAAAGCCTTCATCCAAGGCTTTGGCCACGCTATCGGCGGATTTCACCCCGCCTAGGAACGCCAACGGCGTCTTCACCGCCGCACGTACTTTGCGCGAGTGTTCTAGGAAATACATCTCGTGGAACTTGATCGGCGGCTCGCTTTGCTTCTGCAGCGCCGTGGCGATGCGCATGAGACCGCTGGCGGCCTGCGTACGCGCCTCGTTCGGCATCGCGCTGCCGAACAATTGCCATGTGGACTCAACGTTCATACCCCCACTTAGCACCAGCATGTGCGCACCTTCGCGTTCAAGCACGCGCGCCACATGCGCTGCGTCCTCCGCCGTGCCCCCGCCCCTGAAACCCTCCACGACTCCTATCTTGCACAGAACCGCTAGCTTATCGCCGACCGCGTCCAGAACCGCGCGCAGCACTTCCGCCGGAAACTTTGCCCGCGCGGCAGCGTCGCCGCCATAGGCGTCGCGGCGCTTGTTGTAAGCAGGCGAGATAAATTGGCTTAGCAAATAGCCATGTCCCATATGAATCTCGACGGCGTCGAAACCCGCCTCGCGCGCCAGCAGCGCCGCCTCGCGGAACTCACCGATCCGCGCCTCCATGTCGGCGCGGCTCATGGCGCGTTTGAAGAACCGCCCGCTCATCACCCCGACCTTGTTGAAGCCGCCAGAGGCGCTGAGCGGCGAGCCGGTAGAGAGCTGAGGGAGGAAGGTGAAGCAGCCGCCGTGCGTTATTTGGGCTGAGATCGCCGCCCCATGCCGATGCGCCGCGTCAGTGACTGCGCGCAGATGCGGCAAGTTATCTCGCGTCATTTCGACCTGATCAAGAAAGGTCTTGCCGTCTGGGCTAACCGCGCAATAGGCGACAGTCGTCATGCCCGCCCCGCCTTCGGCGACGCGCTCGTGATGGCGCAACAGCATCTTGCTTGGCACGCCGCCGGGGGCCGCACCCTCATTGGTCGCCGATTTGATGAAGCGATTGCGCAGCGTGAGCGGGCCGATTGTGATCGGACTAAAAGCGGTGGCTAGTCCTGCGATCACGGCACCTCCGGACGAGGCCGCCCTTCGCGACCGTAGCGCGCATGATGCACGGTCCGGTCGTTAAATCCATACGCATCCGCGTAGGTTCGAAGCCGATTTCGTTCATTTTGCGCCAAGCGCCGTTACACATCCGTCAATACGCACCAGCGGTAATCGTGTTTCATGAAGTGCTGGCCAATGCTGTAGGTGACCCGGTGGACACCGGGTATTTTGTCGATGGTCTGATGCAGAAGGTCCGTGACTTGGTTTCCGTCCTGAACCAGCGTCATCGCCAGGATGTCGCTCCGGCCCAGCAGCGTAGCCACAAAACTAATCTGCGGCAGATCGGCCAAGGCACGCGCCACCGTCTCCACATTGTGAGCCTCATCGGCCTCGATGAAGAGATAAGCCAGCATGGGGTTTTTCAACCTCGCCATGTTGGTGACGGCGGAAACCTGAATGGTTTTCGTCTGAATCAAGCGCCGCAGCCGCGCTCTTATCGTACCCTCGGTCAGCCCGAACTCGCGGCCGATCTCTCGGTTACTGACCCGGGCGTCCTCGCCCAAGCGCTCGATGATCTTCAAATCCAAATCGTCGAGTTCAACTTTACTCATGGGATCGGCGCCCATTGCGATTCGTACTTGAGCACCTTCAGCGCAAGGCTCGGCGCGATGCGAGCGACCCCACGGACTTTCGACACTTCCTCGGTCAGCAAATGGGCCATCTCCTCGATGTCGCGCGCCACCACTTGCAGTTCGATATCATAGGCGCCGATGGTGGCGTTGACAGTCATGACCTGAGGGATGCGCGCCAAGTCCTCGCCCACCTCGATCACCGAGCGCCCTTTTACCTGAACGCCCACAGCGCTCATGTGCCCGAAGCCCAGAGCCTTCAAATCGCGCAGGGCGACCACCCGGATTGTCTTGCTCTGCTCCAGCTTGCGCACTCGGGTGCGCACGGTGGCCTCGTTCACGCCGACAATCTTGGCGAGATCGCGGTTGGAGATGCGCCCATCGGCTCTCATCGCGGCAATGATGCGTTCGTCGATCTGGTCGAGTTCCTCGGCGCCGGCGCGCCGGCGCCGCTCCGGCGGGGCCTGCGTCTTCGGCGCGCGCTTCGTCTTCTTTACCGACTGCCTCATTCGTTTACCCGAACCTTTCCCGCGCCTGGGCCGGAGTGTTTTTCGAAACACGCACTGGCGCAGTCGTCCAGGCTTGTCGTTAAAAAAGGGCGAGGCGCCCCAAGCAGGCGAGACCCGGGGCCGTCACTTCGCGCAGGAAACGTGCTGCCGGTCCCACGCAATGCGTATTGACGGGCCACACACCTCATGATTTGCGTGGCATGTAGCGGTCTCAAGTCGGCAGTTCGTCGCTAACCATGCGCCGCTGCGAGGCGAAAACAACCGCAGGCAGGGAGACGGTGTTTTGAGCACATGGGATCAGACAGTCGATATCCTGGTCGTCGGTTCGGGGGCCGGCGCGATGACGGCCGCCCTTGCCGCGGCCAGTCGACATGCCGATACGCTGGTGATTGAAAAGAGCGACCGCTGGGGCGGCACATCAGCGACCTCCGGCGGGGGCATCTGGATCCCAAACTCACATCTGGCCCGCGCGGCCGGCGCCCAGGACTCTCCTGAGGAGGCTTTCGCCTATGTGCGCAGCCTCGCCGCGCCGAACGTGCCCGACAGTCTCATACGCGCCTACATCGCGCTTGCCCCAGAGATGTTGGCTTGGCTCGAGACCGCGTCGCCTGTTCGCTATCTCAGCATCCCCTATACGGACTACCACGCCGAATTGCCCGGGGGAAAAATGGGCTTTCGCGCTCACCTGCCCGCACCGATGGACGGGCGTGCGCTTGGCGACGACATCCTGACAGTGCGCCCGGTCTCCCCAGCCGCGAGCCTGTTCGGGCGCATCAATTGGGGCTTGGCCGAAATGCAGCCGCTGTTGCTGCGTCCCAAGGGCTGGAGCGCCACGCTGTTCAGCATGCTCTGGCGCTATTACAGCGACATCCCGCAACGCCTCCGCTCGAGCACCGACCGTTTTCTCACTCAGGGCAATGCGCTGGTTGGCGGACTTAAGGTTGCGCTCAACCAACGAAATGTGCCGGTGCGGCTGAACACGCGATTGGTGGAACTCGTGCGCGAGAACGGCCGTATTGCCGGCGCGATAGTCAACGAGGCTGGCGTAAGCAAGCGCATCGCTGTGCGTCGCGGCGTCATCCTTGGCGCTGGGGGCTTTGAGCGAAATACTGCACTGCGCGCGCAATATCTAGGCTTCGGCGATCCCGAGAAGAGCGGTTCACAGGTGAACAACACCGGCGATGCGCTGCAGGCGGCGATGGCGTTGGGCGCTGCCACGCGCAATCTCGATCACGCATGGTGGGCGCCGGTCATCAGCGTGCCTGGCGAGGAGCGCGCGCGTCCAACCTTCATCGAGCGCGCGCTGCCCGGCTGCCTCATCGTCGATCAAACCGGCAAACGCTACCTTAACGAAGCCGCGTCCTATCACGTCGTCGGTCAGCTCATGGCCAAGCACGGCGCCATCGCTAGTCCGTCCTACGTCATTTTCGACGCCAAGTTCCGGAACAAGTATCCGATGGGTCCGCTCTTGCCGCTGCTGCCGGATTGGATGCATTCCGATGGCGTGCGTCAAATCCTGTCCAAGGCCGACACGATTGAAAAGCTCGCCAAACAGATCAACGTCCGCGGCTCTGTGCTGCGTCACACGATTGAACGTTTCAGCGAGAACGCCGCTCGCGGCGAAGACCCCGACTTTCAGCGCGGGGCAGCGCCCTACGATAACTTCTATGGCGATCCTAGCGTCAAGCCGAACCCAAACCTCGCCCCGATCACCGAGCCGCCGTTCTACGCGTTGCCAATCTATGGCGGCGATATCGGCAGCAGCGGCGGCCTGGTTACCGACGAGTACGCTCGCGTTCTCGACGGCGAGGATCGCCCGATCGAAGGTCTCTACGCCATCGGAAACACGGCGGCTTCAGCCATGGGCGGCTCCTATCCAGGCGCCGGGGTCACCATCGGCCCGGCGATGACGTTCGGTTACGCCGCCGCACGGCACGCCACCGGCGCCAACACCTGAGGAGGCCATGAAGATCAAGTGGAGGCGCTCACTCCTCTTCGCGGGGATCGGCCTTGTTGTCTTGGTTGTTGGATTTGGGCTCGGCCGTTTCGTGCCCAGAGGCCCAATCATGCAGCATGCCCAGCGCTTCGCCGCTGGCGAAGACGTGGTGCTGCCCTTGCCCGAACCGCCGTTCGCGGGGCGTATTAGCCGACGCGCCGATCAATCAGATCAAGCATTTCCCGCACTGGCGCGCGCGCCCGAGGGCGCGCCGAACGTTCTGCTGGTGATGACGGACGATGTCGGCTTCGGTGCTGCGAGCACGTTCGGCGGTCCCGTGCCGATGCCCAATCTAGATGCGCTCGCCGCGCGTGGGGTGCGACTTACACAATTTCACACCACCGCCATGTGCTCGCCCTCTCGCGCGGCATTGCTGACGGGTCGCAACCCACATCGCATCGGCGCTGGCACGGTGGCTGAGCAGTCAAGCGGCTATCCTGGCTACAATTCCGCCATCCCGCGCAGCGCCAGCACGCTGGGGCGAGTTCTCACGGGCTACGGATACAACACCGCGTTTTTTGGCAAACATCACAACACGCCGAACTGGGAGGCCTCCGCCGCGGGCCCGTTTGACCGCTGGCCCACCGGTCTGGGCTTCGAATATTTTTACGGCTTCCTCGGCGGCGATACAGATCAGTTCAGCCCGGTGCTTTATCGCGGCACGAACCGCGTTGATCTTTCCGATGCGCCGGATGACTTCATCCTGGAACGCGCGCTCGCCGACGATGCAATCGGCTGGCTGCGCGTCCAGCAAGCCTCAGCGCCGGACAAGCCCTTCTTTATTTATTACGCGCCAGGCACGGCGCATGCGCCCCACCAAGCGCCGGCGGAATGGATCGCCCGTTTTCGCGGCCAGTTCGATCAAGGGTGGAACCGCGTGCGCGAGGAAACCCTCGCGCGGCAACAGGCGGCGGGCGTCGTGCCAGAGCAGACGGTGTTGTCGCAATGGCCGTCTGGCGTACCGGAATGGTCGGAACTCGACCCGCGCCAAAGGCGCATCGCGGCGCAATTCATGGAAACCTATGCCGGCGCGCTCGCGTTCCAAGATGCGCAACTCGGGCGGATCATGGAGGAGATGACCCGGCTTGGCGTCCTGGAAAACACGCTGGTCATCTTCATCGGCGGCGACAATGGGGCCAGCGGCGAAGGCGGCATCGGCGGCACGATGAACGAGATCGGCCACCTCGCCAACCACGTGCACGAAGACGAAGACTGGCTCGACGAAGCGCGCGACGACATGGGAGGGCCCCGTAGCTACCAAACCTATCCAGTGGGTTGGACAGTGGCGATGAATACGCCCTTCCCATGGACCAAGCAGGTCGCCTCGCATCTCGGCGGCACTCGCAATGGCGCGGTGATCTCGTGGCCGGCGCGGCTTCGATCCAGCGGCGAAATTCGCACTCAGTTCCATCACCTGATCGACATTTATCCAACCATCCTCGAAGCGGCAGGCTTACGAGCGCCGACCATTGTCGATGGCGCGCGGCAGCTTGAAATCGACGGCATCAGCATGTTCCCCAGCCTGCGCAGCGCCAGCGCGCCGGAGAGCCGCCGCACCCAATACTTCGAAATCCTCGGCTACCGCGCCATTTATCATGATGGCTACATGGCGGGCACAACGCCGCTCAATCCGCCTTGGGCGTCCGACGCGCCTTCCACGACCCTCGACGCCACCCAGCCTTGGGAATTGTATGATCTGCGCCGCGATTTCTCGCAGTCGACCAACATCGCGGCGCGCGAGCCCGAACGTCTGCGCCAGATGCAGGACTTGTTCGCCCAGGAAGCTGAGCGCAACGGCGTTTACCCGCTCAATCCACAGCGCGGCACGGCCCGAATGGATTCGTTGTTCTTCCGCTTGGCCACCGCCTCGCCGTTCAACCGCGAGCGGCGCTATCGCTATTCCGGCCAGGGCTACTCGATTCTGCAATCGGACGCGCCGCAGCTGATGGCGCGCGACTTCACCATTGACATAGACGCCACGATACCACGCGACGGCGGCGCCGGCGTGCTCATTGGCAATGGCAGCTGGTTCGGCGGCTGGAGCTTCTACCTCGACCGCGGCCGGCCCGCCGCGCATCACGCTTTCTCGCAGCAACCGCGCGACCAGTTCAGCATTGTCGCCACGCGGCCCCTCCCGCCGGGGCGGGTGCGCCTGCGCTACCAATTCGATTACGATGGCGGCGGCTTGGGCAAGGGCGGACGATTGCGTATCTTGGTCAATGGACAACGTGTCGCTGAGGGGCGCATCGAGCGTCAGGTCACCATTGTAGCGGGCCTAGGAGAAACCTGGGACATTGGCGACGACACGGCCGTTCCTGTGCTCGATTATCCTGATGGACGCACCCGCTTCAACGGCGCGATCGACCGCATCGAAGTGCGTCCCGGCCCGATTCAGATGTTTTGATGTTTGGGCTTCAGCCGAACTCCGCCTGACGGGCCTCGAGCGCGGCCTTCATGCCGCTCTCTTGCACTCTGCGAAAGAACGCCTTGAAACTCTCGCTCTGGTGAAACATCGCGTCGAAATCGACCGTCGCCGCGCACGATTGCATGAGCCCCATATTCTCGAACCACGCATTGGCCGCGTGTTTCATGACAGTGAGGTTCTCTAGCGGCGTCCGCGCAATGTCCTGTGCTAGCGCCATCGCCCGCTGATCGAGGTCCTCAGGCGTCGTCACTTCGTTCACCAGCCCGAGTTTCAGAGCCTCTTCCGCGTCAACGAGCTTTGCTGTGTACAGCAGCTCCCGCGCTTTCTTCATACCGACCAGCATGGGCCAGAAGAATGCCGTCGGCGGCAGCCCGAGATCGCGTCCCGCTGGGTGGCCGAAGCGCGCCGCTGTGCTCGCTACAGCAATGTCAGACACCGCGAGCAGTTCGTTGGCGCCCGACAAGCAGACGCCCTGCACCGCTGTGACCACCGGCTTGGGTTGACGCCAGATAGTCAGCCACACTGACAACAGCGTCTGTATGTCCAGACGGTCGATATGGATGTCGACGCCGTTGGGGTAGTCCGCTGGGTATTGGCTGGTTACCCAATCCTCGCGCTTGAGGTCATAGCCCACGCTGAAAGCCCTGCCTGTGCTACGCACCAACACGACGGATGTGTCGCGGTCAGCGCCTGTCGCTTCGAACAGCGCGCGCAGCTCGCGCAACATGGTCATGGAAATGGCGTTGAGGCTGCTGGGCCGATTCAACGTGACCACCAGCACGCGCCCTTGCAGGGCCACGCTCAGCGTCTTGAACTCCAAGGGGATGCTCCTCGCCTAAATGTTGGTGCGCACCATCAGCTTCTTCAGCCGGCGCGCGTTGAAATGAGCGTAATCGTATTCAAGCTCACCGGTGAGTTCGGCCTTGGGGAAACGACGGGCAAACTCCTCGATGAAGAGCTTGCCCTGCGCCTTCACCAGATTAAGCCCAATGCAGAAGTGCGCTCCCGCCCCGAAGATGATGTTGCCGTCCTGGTTACGCGTGATGTCGAAAACCTCAGGGTTCTTCCAGCGCTTCGGATCGCTCCAAGCCGCCGAGAGCGCCACCATGACAAGTTCGCCCTTCTTGAGCGGCTGTCCGCCCCATTCCATGTCCTCGATCACGAAGCGCGGGATCGGACCAACTTTTCCCGGGATGTAGTAACGCAGTATTTCGAGCACCGCATTTTCCATCAGCTCGGGGCGTTCCAGCAACAGCTTATACTGATCGGGGTGCTCCAGAAGCGTCTTGACCGCGCCCATGTAGAGGTCAAGCACGGTATCCGCACCAGCAGTGATCAGCGCAGTGATCAGCGCAGTGATTTCCCAATCATTAAGCTTGTCGCCGTCGATCTCGGCCTTGATCAGCATGCCGAGGAAATCGTCGCCGACGTCTTTGGCCGCGCGCCGCTTTGCGATGTGCTCGCGAAGAAATTTATACCCAGGTAGCGTGCCCTGCCTGGCCGCTTCGCGATCTTCCTCCGAGCGCAGCGGGTCAGTCGAGCGCACGAGATTATAGCCGAGACCTTCGTTGAATAACGCTTCCTCTGCGCGCGGTACGCCCACCATGCGGGCGATCGACATCATCGGCAGACGCTCAGCGACGTCGGTAACCACGTCTATTTCTTCGCGGTCAGCAAGCTCGTCGAACACTTCACGGAACAGGTCGCGGATTTTCAGTTCAATTTTGTCCATCACCGCGCGCGAGAACGCAGGCTGGGTTAGCTTTCGCTGGCGCACGTGCTGGGCGGGCGAGACCGCAAGCAAGCTGTGCTCGGCGGCGCGGTGGAAGTCGGTCTTTTGATCCTCAGGCACGGGCGGCGGCGCGTTCTCCCAATCCGAAATCAGCAGGCTTAGTTTCGGCGTGCGCAAGGTCTCGAAGGCCAGATCGTGCGGGCAGACCAGCCAAAGCCCCATCTCCCGGTGCCAAGCGATGGGATATTCCTCCAGCAACCGGTTCCAAGTCGGGCGCGGATTGTGAATGAAGTCAGGTAAGAACGGATTGTAGACGTCGAACCCCAAGGTGCACCGCCCATCCGCCTTTGGGTCGATCGCGGTTGCTGTGTCAGCCATCTTTTCCTCCCGGTACCGGCGCCGCCTCGCGCCTCATTCTTCCACTACTTCGAAATAGTCCTTGCCAGAGCCGCATTCGGGGCAGAGCCAATCCTCCGGCAGGTCCTCGAAACGGGTTCCCGGCGCCACGCCTTTATCCGGCAAGCCCAGCGCTTCGTCGTAGATAAAGCCACACGTGATGCAGACCCAGCGACGCATGGTTCAAAGTCCTAATATCGCTTTGGCCATGATGCTGCGTTGTACTTCCGACGTGCCGCCATAAATGGTGGCCGCGCGCTTAAAGAGGTAATGCTGCATCAGCACCGGCCCAGAAATGTTCAAATCCGCTTCGTTTCCGCGCTCTCTGCCGGGCGCGCCCGTGTTCGCCAGTGGCATTGCTCCCTGCCCGGCGAGTTCAATTCCGAATTGCGAGATATCCTGCTGCAGCGTCGTGCCCATCAGCTTGAGCGGCATCGCCAAGCGCTGCGCGTTGCCCTCAGCGGCCAAAAGCGCACGTCTCTCCAGCATTTCAAGGGAATCCAGGCGGATCGTGAGTTCCGCGTACTGGCGCAAGGCGCCGTCGAGATCAAACGCCTCATTCTCGTCAGCGAGCATTTTGGCGAAGCCGTAAAGGTGTGATAGCAAAGCCCGCATGTGCCCGACGCCGGCAAGGCCCGTTCGCTCATTGCCGAGCAGGAATTTGGCGTAGGTCCAGCCCTTATTCTCTTCGCCGACAAGGTTCTCCGCCGGCACGCGCACGTCGCTGAAGAACACCTCGTTCAAATGATGCAGCCCATCGATAGAGATGATTGGCCGAATGCTGATGCCCGGGGTCTTCATATCGATGAGGAGAAACGAGATGCCGTTCTGCGGCCGCGCCTCGGCATCAGTGCGAACAAGGCAAAACATCCAATCTGCCCAGTGCGCCTGCGTGGTCCAAATCTTCTGCCCGTTGACGATGTAGGCGTCGCCATCGCGCGCCGCATGCGTTTTGAGGCTCGCGAGATCGCTACCCGCGCCTGGCTCAGAATAGCCCTGGCACCAGAACACCGAGCCATTGCGAATGCCTTCGAGGTGGCGCTGCTGCTGCGCCTGCGTCCCGAATGTGTAAAGCACCGGGCCGATCATGATCGGCCCGAATTGCGAAGGTAGCGGCGCGCCCACGCGCGCGCACTCGGCGTGGAAGATGCTTTGCTGCACAGCATTCCAACCTGGGCCGCCAAATTGCGTCGGCCAACCCGGAACGCTCCATCCGCGTGTGTGCAGCAAGGCTTGGACCCAGCCAGCTGTTGCTTTCGACTGGCGCTCAATGGTGTCGTGCTTAAAGCGAATGTCATCCGGTACATTGGCCTCGAGAAAGTCGCGCACTTGATCGCGCAACGCTTCATCCGCCGGGGACAACGCCAAGCTCATACACTGTTCTCGCCTCAATTCTTTCAGTGTGAACGCCATTCACTGGCGCGTCAACGACGCTTTGACACGCTGTAAGCGCGGATCAACCCGCCCGAAACGCAGCCGCCATCGCCGCGCCTGGCGTTTCTCCAATCTCGGTCAGCACCGACGCAGTGACGCGAAAATCCTCGGCAGGCATGAGCCTCGGCATCGGCGCGTCTTCGGTGAGCCATGCCGAGATGAACCCGTCCACAGGCGCTGCAGCGGCGAACATCGCGCCGGTGGCGCAATCGGCGGTGACGCGGGAGACGCCGCGCGCCACGGCCAGCGCGTGCGCCAGAGCCAGCAACCGCTCGGCGCGCGCCTCGCCGCCGCCGTCGCGCAACAGATAAAGCGCACGCCGCGCGCCGAGCAGATCCTCGCCACGCACGCTCCCCAGCACCAGATGTTCTTCAACGGCGACGGGGCGCGTCATCGCCGAGTTCATGAAATTGGCTTCGTCGGCGACCATGATTTTCGCAACCGGCCCAGAATAGGCCTCCGCGGCTACTTCGAGCGAGTCCATGTAAAACTCGCCGATGACATCAAAATCAACCTCCGGCGGTTCGGAGGCCACGACATGGTTGCGCACATATTTGCGGAACGGGAAATATGTGCATGCAAGCGGGGCATGCTGTTCTTCGTAGTAGGCGCGGAACGCCGCACGGCTGAGGCCAGCCTTGCGCGACATCAAAGCCATCGACTTCACGCGCTTACCTCCCGCGCATAGAGGGCGGCGCGCCGGGCAGCCCTGCATAATAGCGCCCCGCCAACATTCCCCCGTCGATAACGAGCTCCATACCATTGCAATAGGAAGCCGCTTCACTAGCGAGATAGAGCGAGGCTTCCGCAACTTCGCTGGCGCGCCCGAAGCGCTGCAGCGGCACACTGGCCGCGCCCGCATTGAGCCCGGCAAAGTCCGCGCCAGTGGGATTGGTCATTGGCGTGTCGATCGCGCCGGGGTGGATGGAATTCACGCGAATGCCGCGATGTCCTAACTCCAGCGCGCACGACTTGGTGAAACCGCGTACCGCGAATTTGCTCGCCGTGTAAGGGCTAGCGCCGTTGCTGGCGTTGATGCCATCGGCGGAGGATATGTTCACGATCGCGCCGCCGCCGCGCTTCAGCATCAACGGCGCGATGGCCTTCACACCGAGAAAAGTCCCGAGCACGTTAATGTCGAGGATGCGAGCGAACTCAGCGCGCGTAACGTCCAGGACATCCTTGAACAACAGCACGCCGGCGTTGTTGATCAGGATATCCGCGCCGCCGAAGCGCGCTGTCGCCGTCTCGGCCACAGCTCGCCACTGCGCCTCATCGGTTACGTCATGAGCCACGAACAAAGCGGAATCGCCGATTGCGTTGGCCGCCGCTTCGCCGTCCTCGCGTAGGAGATCGGTCATCACTACCTTGGCGCCCTCGCGCGCAAACAGCTGCGCGGTTGCGAGGCCCATGCCACGCGCGGCTCCCGTGATCACCGCGACTTTGCCGTCAAGCCGTCCGCCCATCTCAACCTCGCCTCTTCGTCATCAAAGCAACCATTCCGCACTCTTGCCCCACGGGTCGCAACTACCAAGCACCTGGGTTTCCGCCGCGCCGTCGCGGTAGCGCGTGATGAACATGTCAAACAGCCGCTCTTTGGTGGGGTCGAAGGGCGGTAACGCCTCGGGACGCGCGCCGAATACAATGTCGATCCCCAGCCGGTAGAGCGTGCGCCCTTGGCTGGCCGTGCGCAGCGCTTGATCTAGCCCTGCCTGCGCATCCGCCGGCCATTGATAGAGGCAATAAGAATGAAAAATCAGCACCGGGTCCGGCAGCGTCGGCAAGAGCGCCGGCAAACTGGCCATCGCGTCGCCGCGGATGGTTCGCAGCGGCGTCGACGCGCGATGCTCCAGCGCCGCGGTAAGCTGCCGGCGCTCTTCAACCCAATCTATTGGCGCAAGCGCGATAATCCATTGCCGCTCAAACGCATCGGAGGGATCAACGGGATTGAGGTCGAGCCCGATGCGCTCGCCGATTTGCGGTGCCGGGCCAGGCTCTGGTCTGCGCTCCCCCACCCATGGCGGTTGCGCCACGCGCGCGCGCGCCGGTTCACCGAAGCAGCCCGCCGCACCGAAATCGTATTCGTACTGATCGAACAGAGTGAGGATGCCTGCACTGCAACCGATCTCGACCAGCGACAGCGGCTCGCCTGCCTCCTCAGCCACCACCCGAGCGCCGGCGGCGATGAGCCCTGCGCGGTGTACGAACGTGGTCTGCACCGTTCGCGAGGCAACCAGCGCCTCGATTGCGGCGCGATGCTCAGCGCAGAAATCGTGGAATGCGTCAGCAAGCCCAGGCTGCGGCCCGCCTGGCCGCAGCAACTTCCCCAGCGCATGCTCCGGGTGCTCGGCCAGCACCATCTCAGCGGCGGCAAACAACAAATGATCCGGCGGCTGGCCCGGCTGCGCCCGCCGGGCGATGTCACAGAGGAGCGGGTCCTTGGCCACCGCCGCCGACAGCGCCGCATAGAGCGGAGCGCCCATGGCGTGGAAGCGGTCAACCGCTAGCGCGAAGTAATCCGCCGGCTCCATCACCGGTATGGCTGTGGTCATCCTGGCTCCCTAACCGGCTCTTTCTTGGCGTCTTGCCTTCAACATGAAGTTCGCCGCAGGTTTACGCAATTCGAATTTTGAGACGGCGGGAAACATCGATATGCGTGGCCTGAAACAGTGTGGGAGAGCGTTTCGTGTTGCTTGAGGGCAAAGTCGCGATTGTGACCGGGGCCGCGCGGGGCCTGGGGCAAGCCTTTGCGAAAAGGTTTGCGGCAGAGGGCGCCAAGGTGATCGCCGGCGACCTCCGCCCCTGCGACGCCACTGCAGCGCTCGCGCCCGAAGCAATCAAGCCTGTCATGATGGACGTGACAGACCAGGCTTCGGTGCAAGCCGCAGTTGACTTCGGCCTGAGCGCGTTCGGGTGCATCGACGTGCTGGTCAACAACGCCGCGCTTTACGGCGCGCTCAAGGGCGCCTGGTTCCAGGACATCGATGAGGACGAGTGGCGGCGCGCGCTCGACGTCAACATCACCGGTGTGTGGCGGTGTTGCAAAGCCGTGCTGCCTGCGATGCGTGAAGCGGGCGGCGGCGCTATCGTCAACATCTCCTCGATCGGCGCGCTGATGGGCAATCCGCAAGGGTTGCACTATACTCTGACCAAGGGCGCCGTTATCACCATGACGCGATCAATGGCGCGCGAATTGGGGCAGTATAACATCCGCGTCAACGCCATCGCGCCGTCGGGCGTGGCCACTGACGGCACTGCGGAATTCTTCGGCGCCAAAACCGAAAAACTTCTGTCGAAGCTCGCATCACAAGCCTCTATTCAGAAAAACCCCGAGCCGCGCGACATGGCCGCCGCCGCTGCGTTTCTCGCCTCGGAAGAATCGCGCCTGATCACCGGCCAAACCCTCGTCGTCGATGGCGGCATGGTGATGCTGTAACGGAGACGCGCCATGAGCCTAGCATCGAAATTCTACGTCGGCGGCCAATGGGTTGATCCGATAGGCCGCGTCACCCGCCCGCTCATCAATCCCGCCACCGAAGCAGCCTATGGTGAAGCAGCGATGGGCGGCGCAGCCGACATTGACCGCGCCGTCGCCGCCGCGCGCTCGGCCTTTCCCACGTTTTCACGCACCAGCCGCGATCAGCGCATCGAGCTTCTGGACCGCATTGTTGCAGCCTACGCCCGCCACGAGGACGAACTGGCGCAGATCATCGTCCAGGAAGTCGGCGCGCCGATCAAAATCGCCAAGCGCTTGCATGTGCCGCTGGGGCGGCTGCATTTCGAGATTGCGCGCGATACGTTGGCCGCGTTCGAGTTCGACGCACCCCATGGCGCCGCGCGCGTCGTGCTTGAGCCGATCGGCGTGTGCGGCCTTATCATTGCATGGAACTGGCCCCTGCTTCTGATCGGCGCCAAAGTCGCCCCCGCTATCGCCGCTGGCTGCACGATTGTGCTGAAGCCCAGCGAGACGGCGCCTATGAGTTCGCTCAAGTTCGCCGAGATCATGCACGAAGCAGGCGTGCCGCCCGGCGTATTCAATTTGGTCAATGGCGACGGCCCTAGCGCGGGCCACGCGCTTTCAAGTCATCCCGACGTGGACATGGTGTCGTTCACCGGCTCCACCCGCGGCGGCGTCGCCGTCGCCAAGGCCGCCGCCGATTCAGTCAAACGCGTGCATCAGGAGCTTGGCGGCAAGTCCGCCAACATCATGCTCGATGACGCAGACTTTCCCAAGGCTGTGCGCGCCGGCGTGCTCTCCTGCTATTCCAACGCTGGGCAAACCTGCGCCGCCCCCACGCGCATGCTGGCGCCGCAGGATCGGCTGGCCGAAGTGGAAGAGATCGCGCGCGCCACGGCCGAGGCGATGGTGGTCGGCGATCCGGCCGACGAAGCCACCACACTGGGGCCACTGATCAACGCTGCGCAGTACGAGCGCGTGCAAGGTTACCTCGAAAAAGGCCTTGCCGAGGGCGCGCGGCTAGTGACCGGAGGGCCTGGCCGCCCTCCCGGCTTAAACTGCGGCTATTATTGCCGGCCCACCGTATTCAGTGAGGTCACGCCAGAAATGACCATCGCGCGGGAGGAAATCTTCGGCCCAGCGCTTTGCATCATCCCCTATCGCGACGAAGCGCACGCGATCGAGATCGCGAACGCCACGGCTTACGGGCTTGCGGCCTATGTACAGTCAAAAGACCTCACGCGCGCGAACGCCGTGGCCGAACAACTCCGCGCCGGCAGCGTTCACATCAACGGCGCAGCACTCGATCTCGCACTGCCCTTCGGGGGCTATCGCCAGTCCGGCAACGGGCGCGAGCATGGCCGCTGGGGGCTCGAGGAATATTTGGAAACCAAGGCGATACTAGGCGCGCGCGGCTAAGTCCGTTTGCTCGCAATGGCGGCGCCTGCGACCAGCGCTTCGAGCTTGCGCCAGGTAATGTCGGGAAACACGGTCGGCGTCGTGTTGAAGGTAGCGAAACCGCAATCTGTTGACGCCACCACGCGCTCGCGCCCGACCACACGCGCATACGCTTCGATGCGCTGCGCGATCAGCTCGGGATGTTCGATAAAGTTCGAGGTCGAGTCGATCACGCCCGGCGCCAATATCTTATCCTGCGCCAGCGGCATGCGTTCGAAAACGGCCCATTCGTGCGCATGGCGCGGGTTGGCGCCCTCGATCAGGAATACCGACGGCCTCGCCCTGGCGATTTCCGGCAACACGGTTTCGAGTGGAATGTCGCGATGGTGCGGGCCCTGATAATTGCCCCAGCACACATGCATACGCAGCTTCTCTGGTGCAATGTTGCGCGTGGCGTGATTGAGCGCTTCGACGTTGCGCGCAACGATCTTGAGGAACGCCGTGTCGTCGAGTTTCGCATAGGTGAAGTGACGGCTCATCGCCAAATCGGGCGCATCAATCTGCAAATCGAAGCCGGCCGCGACGATCGCTTCGTACTCCTCGCGCAGCGCCTCGGCCACGGCTTCAACATAGGCCTCCTCGCTTGGATAGTGCTCGTTGGCCTGGAACACCGCGACCACGCCCGGCGAGGCCGAATTCATGAACGCTCCTGTCGGCATGGCCGCCGCCGCTGCCTTGTTCAGGCGCGCGAGGTCCGCTTCGAGCGGTGCACGATCCTTCACCGCCACTGGCCCTTGGCAACAGGCGCCGCCGCCGCGCGGCACGACGCCGCCAATCGCAACCAGGTGGCGCGCGTAATCGGGGAACTCCCGGAGGTCGGCCGCGGCAAAGCCCTTTGAATTGCCGCCAAAGCCCGACAATCGCTCCGTGACGTACGTGGCGTAACTCGGCTTGCTCAGTTCGCCATCGCTGACCCAGTCAATGCCAATCTCAACCTGCCGCTTGACGAGATCGAGAACGCCCTGGTCTAGCGCGGCCTCTAAAGCCGCGGCGTCGTAAGCCTCGCCCCTGGCTTTCGCCACCATCGGCGCCAGCACGGATTCCGGTCGCGGCAGACTGCCCACATGCGTAGTCAAGACGCGCTCTGTCGACGTACGTTGCGCCAAGGCCCGGCTCTCCTTATCGTTTCGCGCGACCATAACAGAGTTCAAACGCGGAGAAAGTCTCGCATGGATTTCGCGCTCAGCGAGCAGCAACGCGCTATTGTGGAGTCGGTGGGGTCGGTGTGCGCGGGGTTCGACGATGCCTATTGGCTAAAGCGCGACACCGAAGGCGGCTTCCCATCCGACTTCCACAAAGCACTGGCCGATGGCGGCTGGCTGGGACTGTGCATCGCTGAAGAATACGGCGGCTCCGGGCTCGGCATCGCCGAGGCCGCGCTGATGATGCAGACCATTGCTCAATCAGGCGCGGGAATGTCGGGGGCCTCCGCCGTGCACATCAACATTTTCGGCCTGAACCCCGTGGTCGTACACGGCTCGCCAGAGCAGAAGGCCCGAATGCTGCCGCCAATGGTGTCGGGCGCTGAGAGAGCATGTTTTGCCGTCACGGAGCCCAATACGGGGCTTAACACCACCAAGCTGAAGACCCGCGCCGTGCGCAAAGGCGATCGCTATGTGATTGATGGACAGAAGGTCTGGATTTCGACCGCGCAGGTGGCGGAGAAAATTCTATTGTTGGCCCGCACCACCGCGCTCGAAGACGTGCAGCGGCCTACTGAAGGGCTGAGCCTGTTCTATTCCGATTTCGACCGCGCCCGCATCAGCGTGCGCGAAATCGACAAGATGGGCCGCAAGGCCATCGACTCTAACGAACTCTTTTTCGATGGTTTCGAGATCCCCGTTGAGGATCGCATCGGCGAGGAAGGCAAGGGCTTCGAATACATCCTACACGGCATGAACCCCGAGCGCATTCTGATCGCGGCCGAAGCCGTCGGGCTGGGTAAGCTCGCACTGTCGCGCGCGGCGGGCTACGCCAAGGAGCGCATCGTGTTTGACCGCCCGATCGGCCAGAACCAAGGCATCCAGCATCCGCTGGCCGCGAATTGGGTGGAGTTGGAAGCAGCGTCGCTGCTGGTGGCGCGCGCAGCTTGGGAATACGATCAGGGACTACCCTGCGGCGCAAGCGCCAACGCGGCGAAGTATTTCGCCGGCGAAGCCGGCTTCAATGCCTGCCAACGCGCGGTCATGACCCATGGCGGCTTTGGCTATGCCAAACAATACCACGTCGAACGCTACTTGCGTGAATCACTCATCCCCCGGATCGCGCCGGTGAGCCCAGAACTTGCGCTCTGCTTCATCGCCGAGCGCGTGCTAGGTTTGCCGCGTTCCTATTAGGGTCGGACCTCATGACTGGGCTATACTACGAGGAATTCTCCGTCGGTCAGGAATTCGAGCATCCGATCACCCGGACGGTGACGGAAGCCGACAACATGCTGTTCTGCATGATGACCATGAACCCGCAGCCGCTGCACATTGACGCCCATTACGCGGCTGACACAGAATTTGGCCGACCCATTGTGAACAGCATATTCACGCTTGGGCTGATGATCGGCATCAGCGTGCCCGACACCACACTTGGGACCACGCTTGCCAATCTTAGCATGACCGACATCGCGTTCCCGAAACCGGTCTATCACGGCGACACGCTACGGGCGCGAACGCGCGTGATCTCAATGCGGAAGAGCCGCTCGCGGCCCGACGTCGGGCTTGTCGAGCTCGAGCACAACTGCCTCAACCAGAGCGGCGAGCTCGTCGCCACCTGTCGCCGCATGACCATGATGCGCCGCCGCCCCGGGTAGCCGCCGCCCGACCTATTTGACGAGTTGCGTAACCGGATGGTAGAAAGTTTTACGAAAGACGGCAATTTTAGCCTGGCGGAGCGCGCCATTTCGCGCGTCACCTGGTAAAATCGAGGAGAAAAACAGCCGATGCCTGTTGTCGCTCACCGTATTGATCCAGTTCCAAGCCCCGAAATCCTTGTCGAGCGCGCCCGCGCCTTGGGGCCGAAGCTCGCCGCCCGCGCCGCCACGACCGAGGCCAACCGGCGCATCCCCGATGAAACCATCGCCGAAATGCAAGAGGCGGGCTTCTTCCGCGTGCTCCAGCCGCGCCGCTATGGCGGCTACGAGTTGGACCCGCAGGCCTTCTTCAAAATTCAGATGACATTGGCCGAGTATTGCATGTCCACCGCCTGGGTTTACGGCGTCGTGGGTTGCCATCCTTACCAAATCGGCTTGATGGACGACCGCGCGCAACGCGAAGTCTGGGGTGCCGATGCTAGCGTCCTGGCCTCCTCATCCTATCAGCCTGTCGGCAAGGTGACGCGTGTCGAGGGCGGCTTCATGCTCAGCGGCCAGTGGGGCTTCTCCAGCGGCTGCGATCATTGCCAATGGGTGCTCCTGGGCGCTGTGATACCGCCGGCCAAGGAAGGCGATCCGCCAGACATGCGAACCTTCCTGGTGCCGCGCAGCGACTACAAAATCGTTGACCATTGGCACGTGTTCGGCCTCAAGGGGACAGGCAGCGAGGACATCCTGGTTGAGAATGCCTTCGTGCCGGACTATCGCACGCACAAGGCCATCGACGGCTTCTTGTGCAAAAATCCCGGTCAAGCCGAGAACAACGCCCCGCTGTACCAATTGCCTTGGGCGCAGGTGTTCGTACGCTCTGTGTCGACCGCGGCCATCGGTGGTGTGCGTGGCGCTGTGAAAGCAGCACTTGAGATCACCAAATCTCGCGTCTCCACCAATACCGGCAAAGTGTCCAAGACCGATCCCATGATTTTGAACGCGATCGCCAAGGCCCATGCTCAAGCCGATGAAATGAACGCCGTGCTTGATCGCAATTTTGAGCGATTGATGGAACTGGCCCGCGCCAACAAGGAAATCTCCTTGGAAATGCGGACCCTCTATCGCTACCAATCGGCGACAATCGTGCGCCGTTGCGCTGATCTGGTGGACGATATGATGCCGTTGCTCGGCGGGCGGGCGATCTATAACGATAGCCCGATTGTACGGTTCTGGCTCGACATCAACGCCGCCCGGGCCCACGTCGCCAACGACCCCAACAATTTCGGTGCCGATCTCACCAATGGTCTGATGGGCGAGCCGCCAGCGTTTATGTTCCTGTAGGCGACGAGCCAAAGGGCGTCGCGCCCCGCCCGCGAAAACAACAAAGCGGCGCGGGGAGGAAGACATGACCGGTCAAACCGCATCAAGCCCAGCTCTGTTTCCCAACGGTGCGGCGATGGTGTTCGGCGGCAGCGGCGGAGTTGGCAGCGTCGTGGCGCTTGAGTTCGCGCGCGCGGGAAGCGACGTCGCCATCGTTTATCGCAAAAAACGCGAAATCGCCGAGAAGCTCGCAGCTGAAATCACGGCCTTGGGCCGACGCGCCACGATACACGCGTGCGATCTGCGCGACCGCGCCACCGTCGAGGCAGCGGTCGAAGCCGCCGCGCGCGCGCACGAGCGTCTGCACACGATCGTGCTGGGCGCGGGTCCGGTTGTACCGCAAGTCTATCTCGGCGAGATGAGCGACGAGCAATGGCGCAACGCAATCTCCACCGAACTCGAAGGCGCCTTTACCGTCGTTCGCGCGACATTGAACCGCCTGCGTGATTGGGGCGGAGGCTCGTATGTGCATCTGGGTTCTGCGGGCCACCTCCGCTATCCCGAGAAGGACGGCCTCTCCGTGATCCCTAAAGCGGCCAACGAAGCGCTGATGAAGGGAATCGCGCGCGAGGAAGGGAAACACGGCATCCGCGCCAACACCGTGCTCCTAGGCGTTATCGACGCCGGCATGTTCAAAGTGCTCTCTGCGCAAGGCGCATTCGGCGACGAATGGGTCGCTGAAGTACACAAGGCGCTCGCGATAAAGCGTTGGGGCCAACCCGAGGAGATCGGCTACGCGGCGGTGTTCCTTGCGTCCAACCGCGCCGCCTACGTCACCGGCCAACAGATCAACGTTGCAGGCGGCTACGGCCTCTGAGGGCCCCAGCCGCCAAAGCG
>JALHOC010000004.1 GCA_022843225.1 Hyphomonadaceae bacterium | reverse complement strand
CTCGGCAACCCAGTACGATCGGAACGGCTTGCGGGCCGAGGGGTGCGAGACCATATTCCGACTGTTTTCCCCGGGGATTCCCCCTGGGCAAGGAGGTGGATTTATGAACGACTACCACACCCAGGCGCGGTCGATCCCGACTGGCCGGGCGGACATGGCGGTCGATGCCGGCCTTAGGGCCTTCATGTTGGGCGTCTACAACAAGATGGGTCTCGGCCTGCTTCTGTCGGGCGCTTTGGCGTGGATCGTCGGCACCACACCGGCCCTCTACAATACGCTGCTCACGGCCCCGCTGGTCTATGCCGTTATGTTCGGCCCGTTGGCGATTCTGCTGATTTCGAGCTTCGCGATGCGCAACCCGTCGCCGACCTCGGCCAACCTGGTCTATTGGAGCGTGGTCACGCTGATTGGCGTCAGCATGGGCATGATCGTGCTTGTCTACGGGCGCATTCCTGATGGCATGACCACTGTCGCCAAGGCGTTCCTGATTACGGCCGCCTCGTTCGGCGCGCTGAGCCTTTGGGGCTACACTACGAAGCGCGATCTGTCGGGCTTCGGGACGTTCCTGATTATGGGCCTAATCGGTCTGATCATCGCGTCGATTGTGAACATGTTCATCGCGTCTTCGGCGCTGAGCTTCGCGATTTCCGTGATTGGCGTGCTGGTTTTCGCGGGTTTGACCGCGTTCGATACGCAGCGCCTGAAGTACATGTATTATGAAATCGGCGGCGATGCGCGCGCTGCGGCCGTGGGCTCCACGTTCGGGGCCCTCAGCCTGTACCTGAACTTCATCAACCTGTTCCAATTCATCCTGAGCCTCTTGTCGCCGCGCAACTAAGGCAAACCAGGATTGGACGACCTTGAAACGCCCCGGCCTCGCCGGGGCGTTTTTTGTTAGTCGTTGACGAGTTGCATGCGCTTGGGCTCAAGCACCGCCAGTACGCCAGCGAGATCGTGGCCGCGCCGCAGCACCCGGCCATCCACGGCGCGAACGCTATAGGCGCCTTGCCGGCGCGCATTATCCGGGCGTTTCTCGATCTGGAAGAGCGGCACCTCGCTCGCGCGGCGGTAGACGCTAAACAAGGCACAATCTGGGAGTGCATCAAGCGCATAATCGCGCCATTCCCCAGCGGCGACCATGCGCCCATAGAAGCGCAACAGGCGATCCAGCTCGAGGCGCTCAAAGAAAACGGTGCCCGCGCTCATGCGCCTCCGTGGAATTGCTAGCGGGGTCAGCAAAGCGCATCGGGAATTGGATTACAATTGCTGCAGGTCTGGTTTTGGACAGACTTTTTGCTTGCTCTCGCCGCACCGGGAGGCGAGCTTAGTGACGTGGCCGGCCGGAGAAAGGCTCGCATTCCCGGTTTCCATCAGCCCCCCCAGCCCCCCGGGGTGCGCGCTTCGGTCGGCCACACGAGTTTCACAAAGCCCGCACGCTGTGCGGGCTTTGTCATTTTCAGGCTACAAAATCCATATCAAACAAGCTTTTCGCGGTGTTTCCTGAGCGTGTGTGTTTAGGGGCCCACGCTTTTTACACGCGCATCTCTCGCCGAGCCCGCACTGCGGCGCTGGGCCATTAATGTCAGCTTAGGGAGTGCGACTCAGGCGTGATCTGATTCGTCCCGCTGTGGATAAGAAGCGGTGGCGTTTTGCGGGAATCCACCTTATGAGCGCTGCTCTCATTTCAACGGGGTAATTTATCCACATGCTGCTGCAGGTCGATGGCTTGCGAAAGACCTTTGGCCCGCGACTGGCTGTCGATGGCGTCGGCTTCTCGGTGGACGTGGGCGAGATCGTCGGTCTTCTCGGCCCGAACGGCGCCGGCAAGACAACCACGATGCGCATGATCGCGGGCTATCTCGAGCCAGACGAGGGCGTGGTCAAAGTCTTCAACATCGATGTGGCGCGGGAGCGTCGCCGCGCCCAGGAGCGGCTCGGATACCTGCCCGAAGGCGCGCCGCTATATGGCGAGATGACGCCTTGGACCTTCCTGCGCTTCGTCGCTGAAACGCGCGGCATGGCGCGGGAGGCGGCGCGTCACGCCGTGCGCCGCGCCGCCCAGGACGCGCGCCTTGGCGATTCCATTGATCGTCCCATCGAGACCTTGTCGAAGGGCTACAAGCGCCGTGTCGGCCTAGCCGCGGCTTTGCTGCATGATCCGATGTTGCTGATCCTGGATGAGCCAACCGACGGGCTCGATCCAAACCAGCGTCACGCTGTTCGCGATCTAATTCGGCGCTTGGGCGAGGAGCGTGGGCTCATCATTTCCACCCACAGCCTGGAAGAGGTCGAGGCGGTGTGCACGCGCGCGATAGTCATCGATCAAGGCCGTATCGTCGCCGACAAAGCGCCAGCGGCCTTGCGGGACGAGCATGGCACTCTCGAACGCGCCTTCCAGGCGTTGACGCGCGGGGAGGAACGGCAATGAACAAGAAGCGCCCTGGCCTCGCCAGCATGCTCGCGATCTATCGCCGCGAACTCCTGTCCTACCTGACCACGCCGACGGCTTACGTGTTCGTGGCTGTGTTTCTGTTCGCGATTGCGCTGTTCACGTTCCAAGTGGGCGGCTTCTTTGAGCAACGCCGCGCCGATCTCGCGCCATTCTTCGCGTTTCATCCCTGGATTTTCATGGTGTTCCTACCGGCGGTCGCGATGCGGCTCTGGGCGGAGGAGACACGCTCGGGCGCGGTGGAGCTGCTGCTGACGCTGCCCGCGCCAACCTGGTCGCTGGTGCTCGGAAAATTTCTCGCCGCCTGGACCGTCGCGCTGGTTTCGCTGCTGCTGACCTTCCCGCTTTGGATCACGGTCAACGTTCTTGGTTCTCCCGACAACGCGGCTATCTTCACCGCCTATCTTGGCAGCGCCTTGATGGCGGGCGCGTATTTGGCGATCGGCTCGGCGATGTCTGCGATCACGCCGGCCCAGATCGTGGCTTTTGTGCTGGCTGTGCTGGTCGCGTTCTTGCTCACCGCGCTTGGTCTGCCCTTGGTGTTGGACTTCTTCTCCGGAATCATCGGCGGGGGCGTAGGCGAGGCGATCGCGCGGTTCTCAATCCTGCATCATTTCGACGCCGCCCAGCGCGGGGTCGTGGAGTTTCGCTCCGTGTTTTATTTCGTGTCGCTGATTGCGATGTGCTTGGGCTTTACCGCGCTCGCGGTTGACGCGCGGCGGGGAGGCTGAGCCCATGAACGGTCGCCGTTTTGCGCTTTTCGCCGCGCTATCGTTGCTCGTCATCTTCGTGGCGGGCAATCTCATCGCCAATTCGTGGTTCCGGTCATGGCGGCTCGATCTGACCGAGAGCCAGCTCTATTCGCTCAGTCCGGGCACGCAGACGACGCTCGACCAGCTCAGCGAGCCGGTTGAACTCAAACTCTATTACTCGCGTGACGCCGCAGCCCCGCTGCCGCAGCTCCAGGCCTACGCATCGCGCGTGCGCGAGATGCTGCAGAGCTTTCAAGCGCGCTCGGGCGGGCGCGTTCGGTTTGTCGAAGTCGATGTCGAAGCCTTCACCGAGGACGAGGATGCGGCGGTCGAAGCGGGCATCGAGCCTTTCCGTCCGTTCGAGGGCGCCGATCCGATCTATTTCGGACTGTCCGGTTCAAACGCGATCGACGACCGGCGCACGATCCCGGTGTTTGCCCCGGAGCGCGAAGCGTTTCTGGAGTACGAGATTACGCGCCTCATCTACGAACTGGAGAACCCGAGGCGCGTACGCGTCGGCTTGATCACGTCGTTGCCGCTCGATCCCGCATCCGCTGGCGATCCCGAGCTTCCCGCGCGCGGCCAGTCCATGTTCGCGACTGAGCTCGGGCGCATGATGGACGTGACCAAACTGGCGCCGGACTTCAGCGAAATTCCCGACGTCGATGTGCTCGCGATAATTCATCCTGGCGCTCTGTCGCCGCGGCAATTGTACGCCGTCGATCAATTCGTGATGCGCAAGGGGCGCGCTTTCGTCGCGCTCGATCCCGCCGCTTTGTCAGCCGAGCAGGCGACGGGGCTTGATCCCTTCAACCCTGTCGCACCTGCGCCCACCGCATCGACGCTCGAGCCGTTGCTGGAGCGTTGGGGCGTGGCGATGTCGCCGACCGTGGTGCTCGATGAAGCGGGCGCGCTGCCGGTGCAGGTGCAAGATCCCGCCACCGGTCAAGTGCAGAGCGCGCCGCAACCTTTGTTCTTCGCCGTGCCCGCGGAAAATCTCGATCGCGAGGATCTGATGACGGCGTGGCTGCGCCGAGGCATCAACTTTGGCCTTGCCGGCGGCTTGAGCTGGAGTGAGCGCGAGGGCGTGACAGTTCAGGCGCTAGCGCGCACCAGCGGTCGCACCATGCGCATACCCGCAGCCGAGGCGCTGGCGCGGCCCTCGCCCTTCGACATTCTAGCGATGTGGCAGCAAGCCGGGGGACGCGTAGAGACAGTGGCGATCCGGCTCTCGGGAAATCTAGAAACCGCCTACCCGGAGGGCTTGCCCGCAGAAGCGGCGGAGACGCCAACAGAAGAAGCGACGCCGCCTGCTACGCCCGCGTCAGCGCCGCCTGCGCCGCAAGCCTTGTTGCCGCGCTCGGCGACGCCCGCAGAAATCGTGATCGTGTCGGATGTCGATTTCCTTGCGGACGATTTCTATCTCGATCCGCGAAGCGGCGCGTCGGCTGCGGACAATGCTTCATTCGCGTTGAACGTGATCGATGTGCTTGGCGGCTCGGATGCTTTGGTTTCGTTGCGTTCGCGCGCGCCCTCGCTGCGGCGCATGGAATTGCTCGATGAGATGGAGCGTGACGCCCAACGCCGGATCGAAACCCGGCAAGAGCAATTGCAGACCGAGTTGCAGGAAACCGAAGCTCAATTGGCTGATTTGCAGCGGCGTGGCCG
Source organism: Hyphomonadaceae bacterium (assembly GCA_022843225.1). Lineage (GTDB taxonomy): Bacteria > Pseudomonadota > Alphaproteobacteria > Caulobacterales > Aquidulcibacteraceae > Vitreimonas. The sequence goes on along the minus strand of JALHOC010000004.1, from coordinate 101,871 downwards.
CGGTTCGGGCTTTTTCACCGGCAATCTCGGCGCCGAGCTGACGCCGGAAGAGAACGCGACCATAGAGCGCTTCCGCGCGCGCGTGGTCGAAGTGCGCGGCGAGCTGCGTCGGGCCGAGCGCAACCTGCGCGGCGAAATCGACAACCTGCAAGCGCTCGTTCTGTTCATCAATGTTTGGCTGGCGCCGCTCCTTGTGGCTGCCGTTGGCCTGTTCTTGTTCTGGCGCCGACAACGGCGCGTGCGTGGAGGCGCGCGCTCATGACGACCGACCTCGCGGAACGCCGCAAAAGCCAAGCGCTGACCTTGGCGTTGATCGCTGGCGCGCTGGCGATCGTCGCCGCGGTGACGATCGCTATCGAAGCGCGTTCCTCTCGCCCCGATCTTGCCGCAGGCTTGGTCGTGCCTGGGCTGTCGGAAACCATTGGCGGCGCGCAGCGCGTGATCATTACCAGCGCCGACGCCAGCTATCGTATCGAGCGGACCCAGGCTGGTTGGGCCATGCGCGATCGCGACGACTTCCCAGTGCTCGCCAGTCGTCTTAATCAGCTGACCACGGGATTGTCCGAGCTGCGTTACACTCGCCGCATGACAAGCGATCCCGCCAAACATGAGCGCTTAGGCGTTGGCGATCCACGCGAGGGCGGGCGCGGCGTTCTCGTGCAAATCGAGGATGGACGCGGCGCGCTCGTAGTGAGTTTGATCCTGGGCGTCGAGCCCGGCGGCGGCATTTATGTGCGCCGCCCTGATCAGGATCAGACCTGGGCCGCGCAGGGGAACTTGCCGCCGCTGCGCGATGTGGCGGCTTGGATGGATTTGTCGCCGCTCGATCTCACGCCGGAGCGTTTGCAGCGCGTGGAGATCATGCCAGGCGTGGGACGCGCCTACATCTTGGCGCGCGATGGCGCTGATCAGCCCTGGCGTATCGCATCGCCGGCGCTCGCCGCCTTGTCGGAGTCGAGCGTCGCCTCGGTGGCGGAGCGGATTACACAACTCGCGCCAGCGGATGTGCGGACGGCCCCGGCGATCCAAGGAGCGGCGCGCGCGCGCCTACGCGCTCAAACCTTCGACGGAATTTTCATTGATGCCGAGCTGATTGAGAGCGATGGCCGCACCTGGCTGAAAATGGTCGCACGCGGCGCGACGCCAGAGCAGGAGTCGGCCGCGCTTGCGCTCAATGAGCGGATCTCGGCGTGGGCCTATGCGCTGGGTTCGCTTGAGGCGGAATCATTGGCCCCGCCGCTCAGCGCGCTGGTTCCTGGCAGCGGCCCGAACTAGCGCCGCTCGAGGAACGCCGCCGCCAGGATTGGCCCGCCTTCGGGCGCCTGAACAAAAATCGCGCAGCTTGGGCGGCAGCGTGGGCGTTCGAAGCTCACGGCACTGCCGTCCCAAGCGCCAATGCGTTCAATGCGGCGCACCAGATTAGTGTGCGGGATACTGCGGTTGGTGTTGACGCCTCTGGAGATGAGCACAGTCACGGTGTCTGTGTCGTATTCCACGAACCATACATCGGCAGCCCCGACGTGCGCTGCTGCATTGATCGTGGCGCGGGCGCGCCCGTTGCGCGCGCGCACCAAGTTAATCGCCGGCCCCTGAAGGCCGCGCGCGCGTTCGGCGTCCAAGGCCGCGCGTGCGTCATCCCAACTCGATGTAGATACCGGCCTCGCGCCATTGAAGATCAATTGCGGCGTCCGCCGACGCTCACGCAGGGCTTCGGAGAAAGCGCTCTGCCTGCGGGAAAACTCCGGCCGCGCGAAGGTGTCGGTCCAGCCCAGATAATCCCAGATGCCAACTGGGAAGGTCAGGGCGAGCACGTCATCCTGGCGCGCGAACTGCCCCAAAAGCCGGTTCGCGCGCGGGCACTGCGAGCAGCCTTGGCTGGTATAGAGTTCCACCACGGCGGTCGCGCGCCGCCCCTCGGTTTGCGCGGACGCGTCAAGCGCCGGCAGCGCCAGGCTCAGCAAAGCCGCGATCAGGAAGCGTTTCAACATGGCCGGGACAATGCCGGGTTGGCGCCGCCGGTTCTAATCAAACCGGCGTTACGCCCTGTTTCCCAGCAGCTTTCGTTACGCCCCTTTGGCGAGTCCACGCAGCACATAGTGGAGAATGCCCCCGTGGCGGAAGTATTCCACCTCGTTCTCGGTGTCGATGCGGCAGCGGACCTCAACATTCTCGACCGCGCCGCTGAGGCGGGCGATCTTGAGGGTGACGTTCTGGCGCGGTCCTAAGCCCGCGACGCCATCGATCGAGACCGTCTCGGAGCCGGTGAGACCCAAGCCTTGCCACGTCTGGCCGTCGAGGAATTGCAGCGGGACCACGCCCATACCGATCAAATTGGAGCGGTGTATGCGCTCGAAGCTTTCGGCCACCACGGCGCGCACGCCGAGCAGCTTCGTCCCCTTGGCGGCCCAATCGCGCGATGAGCCGGTGCCATATTCCTTGCCGGCGAACACGATCAAGTCGCGCTTTTCAGCCTCGTAGCGCATGGCCGCGTCGTAGATGAACATGCGCTCGCCCGAAGGCTGGTGCAGGGTCACGCCGCCCTCCACCGGATTGCCTGCATCATCCTTCACCATCGCGTTTTTAATGCGGATATTGGCGAAGGTGCCGCGCATCATCACTTCGTGATTGCCGCGCCGCGCGCCGTAGGAGTTGAAGTCGCCCTGGGCGACTTGGTGCTCCGAGAGATACTTGCCGGCGGGCGATGCCTTCTTGATGTTGCCGGCGGGGCTGATGTGGTCAGTGGTGATGCTGTCTCCGAACAGCGCCAAAATGGCCGCGTTGCTGACGTCCGTGATCGGCGCTGGCGCCATAGTCATGCCGTCGAAATAGGGCGGGTTCTTCACATAGGTGGAGCTGAGCGGCCAGTCATATGTGCGCCCGCCCGAAACCCTGATCGCCTGCCAATTTGGGTCGCCCTTGAACACGTCGCCATAGCGTTCGGCGAACATTTCAGGCGTCACCGCCGTGCGAACCACAGCTTCGATTTCGGCGTTAGAAGGCCAGATGTCCTTCAGATATACCGGCTTTCCGTCGCTGCCGGTTCCCAGCGGATCGGTTTCGAGATTGGCGTACACCGAGCCCGCGAGCGCGTAGGCAACCACCAAAGGCGGCGAAGCCAAATAGTTCGCACGCACGTCTTGGTTCACGCGTCCTTCGAAATTGCGGTTGCCCGAGAGCACGGACGCAACCACGAGATCGCTCTCGCTCACCGCCGCCGAAATCTCGGGCGGAAGCGGTCCCGAATTGCCGATGCAGGTCGTGCACCCATAGCCCACCAGATTGAAGCCGAGCGCATCGAGATCATCGTTGAGCCCCGCCTTGGCGAGATAATCGGTGACAACCTGCGAGCCGGGCGCGAGCGAGGTTTTGACCCAAGGTTTGCTTTTTAGGCCTTTCGCGATCGCATTGCGCGCAAGCAAGCCGGCGGCGATCAGCACCGAGGGGTTCGACGTATTCGTACAAGACGTAATCGCCGCGATCACCACATCGCCATGGCCGACATCGTGGGCGACGCCGTCCACAGGCACGCGCCTTTTCAGTTCTGCACCTTTGCGGAACTCGCCATTCATCGTCTCGGTGAAGCCCTTGCCCACGCCGCCGAGCGCCACGCGATCCTGCGGCCGCTTCGGACCTGCGAGCGAGGGCACGACGTCAGCCAAATTCAGCTCAAGCGCATCGGTGAAATCGAGATCGGCATCGGTGCGCCACAGGCCTTGCGCCTTGCAATAGGCTTCCACCAAAGCCACGCGCGCCGGGTCGCGGCCGGTTGCCGTGAGGTATTGGATGGTCTTTTCATCGACCGGGAAGAAGCCGCAGGTCGCCCCATATTCAGGCGCCATATTAGCGATGGTCGCGCGGTCTTCGACTGAAAGCGCCGCCAAGCCAGGGCCGAAGAATTCCACGAACTTGCCCACGACGCCGCGTTTGCGCAGCATCTGCGTGACGGTGAGCACGAGGTCGGTCGCGGTCGCGCCTTCGGGCACGCGGCCGGTCAACTTGAAGCCGATAACTTCCGGGATCAACATCGACACAGGCTGGCCCAGCATCGCCGCTTCCGCCTCGATACCGCCCACGCCCCAGCCCAGCACGCCGATGCCGTTGATCATGGTGGTGTGGCTGTCCGTGCCAACCACGGTGTCGGGATAGGCGATGGTTTGGCCGTCTTCGTCGCGTGTCCACACGCTCTGGCCGAGATATTCGAGGTTCACCTGGTGGCAGATGCCGGTTCCCGGCGGCACGACGCGGAAATTGCGGAACGCTTGGCTGCCCCAGCGCAGGAATTGGTAGCGTTCGCCATTGCGTTCATATTCGAGATCCACGTTCTTCTTGAACGCATCGCCGCTGGCGAAATGATCCACCATCACCGAATGGTCGATCACGAGGTCGACCGGCACCAGCGGATTGATCTTCTCCGGATCGGCGCCGAGCTTCGCCGCCGCATCGCGCATGGCGGCAAGATCCACCACCGCCGGCACGCCGGTAAAGTCCTGCATCAGGACGCGCGCGGGGCTGAACGCGATCTCCACCTCGTCCTTGCCGCGATTCTTGAGCCAGCCGGCGATGGCGGAGATATCGCCCTTCTTCACTGCGACGCCGTCCTCGGTGCGCAGCAAATTTTCTAGCAACACTTTCAGCGAGATCGGCAACTGCGCGATGTCGCCGAGGCCATTCCGTGACGCGGCGTTCATGTCGAAATAGGCGTATGTTTTGCCCGCTGCGTTGAGGGTCGCGCGTGCATTGAATGAATTTTTCGACGGCATGGAGGTGCATCCTCTGGTCGGGTGGACAGCGATGCAAGCGCGTTGGGGTGCGCCCCAAATCCGGAATCAAACCGGTCGCGCGGCGGACCTTATGTAGCGATCTTTGCAGGGTGTGCAAATGCGGCGTTGGAGGGAAGGCCGGCGCCTTCTTCAGAGGCAGAGGGTGGTTCGTCATTCCAGGGCGGCGAAGCTGAACCCGGAATGACGGGGTGGGTGGCGGCCTCGCCAAGTTGGGGCGAGCGCTTTGTCCGATTGAAGAGGTGTGTCAGGCGCTCACTCTGCCTTTGGCGGGGCTTCGCGCTTGCCGAAGAATCGCCCGCCGCGCGCCCGCCGCCAGCGCAGCAGCACCCACACGATGGGCGCGAATACGATCAGGAACGGGAGCAGGCCGGCGATGATGGTGATGATGGCGGCGAAGCCGGTGACGACGATCTTCAAGAAGTTCGCGAACGCATTGCGCAGTGGCTCGAACGTGTCGCTGCCGACGGGGCGCGGCGCCGATTGATATGAAAGCGTGAGCTCGGACATCGCGACGCGCGTCCGCATGACCGCTAAACTCGATTGCAGGGCGTCGATCTCGCCCTGAACTCGGGCCAATTCTCGCTCCACCTCCAAGAGGTCAGCCAAGCGCCCGGGGCGGGAGCGCAGCAAATCCTGGAGCCGATCGCGCAACGCGGTCAGCGCCCGTTGCCGGGCTTCGGTATCGACGATGGCGCGGGTGAGATCCTCGGTTGATGTCGTTTGAGAAACGACGCGCCCGCCAGCCGCGTCTGCTTGCGCGGCAATGCCGCCCATAAAGGTGCGCAGCCATTGCGGCTCTCCGCGGAGCGAGACGTAGCCTTCCATATAGCTTTGAGGGTCGCCGGAGCGGTTTGATCCGACCAATTGGCAGAGGCGCGGGCCGGCGGCCTGGCAAGCTTGCGCGTGAGAATCCATGACGCCTGCGAGGCGCTCGGACGGGATTTCGAGGCCGGTCTGGTAGGCATAAGCGAGATAGAGCACCGGCGTCAGGCTAGAAGGTTGGCTCGGCTGAGTTCGCCCGTCATTGGGCGCTGCCGCATCCACCGCCGCGGGCGCGGCCCCGCCCCGTGCGGCTTCTTCGCCGGCATAGCCCTCGGCGTCAGACATCGCCGCTGGCGCGGACTGTTCCGTCGCAACCTCAGCCATGTCAGCTTGGCCGCAGGCTGCCAGGGCGGCGGACAGCATCAGTACCGCGATCAGGCTACGCATCGATCGTCTCTCCCCATCTCCGCCTTGGCGGATGCCGCGACCATCCTTACAAGAGCGGCGGCATTATGGTGGCACATCTGACAAACGCGCGCGCGCATTTGCAAATTCGCATGGCAAGGGCCGGCTAGATGCCGCTGCGTCTTGTTGCTGAGGATGTGAGCGTGGCGCGCGGCGGCAGGCTGCTGTTCGAGGGCGTGGGCTTTGTCGCGGACGCGGGCGATCTGGTGGAGCTGCGCGGCGCCAATGGCTCGGGCAAGACCAGCCTGTTGCGCGCCATCGCTGGATTTCTGCGGCCCCGGGCCGGGCGAATCGCGTTTGAGGGCGTCGAAGAGCCACCGCTGGCGTTGCACTATCTCGGGCATCTCAATGCGCTCAAGGGCGCGGCCAGCGTGCGGTCTCATCTCAGCCATTGGCTTGGGCTATTCGGCGGCGGCATTGATGAGGATGTCGCTTTGGAGCGCGTGGGGCTGACACGGCAGGCGAAACTGCCCGCGCGGGTGCTGAGTCAGGGCCAGGGGCGGCGGCTCTCGCTTGCGCGCTTACTGATCGCGCCGCGTCCGATCTGGTTGTTGGACGAGCCCGCTGCAGCGCTTGATGTTGAAGGTCGTGCAATGCTCTGTCGCCTGATCGATGCCCACCGCGCCGAAGGCGGGCTTGTCGTCGCCGCAGTGCACGACGTGCTTGGACCAACGCCATCGCAAACGTTGCAGATCGGCGCGACGACATGAGCGCCTTCGCCGTGACGTTTCGTCGTGACTTCGCGCTGATGTGGAGCGGTGGCGGCGCGTTGGCGCCGCTTGGGTACTTCCTTGGCGCGACCATGCTCGTGCCCTTGGCCATGGGGCCGGACCGCGCGTTGCTCGCCGCTGCTGGGCCGCCGCTGGTTTGGATCGCTGCAGCACTTGCGGTGCTCGCAACGCTGGAACGGCTCTTTCAAGCCGATCTCGAAGATGGCGCCCTGGATCAAATGATGCTCTCACCGGCGCCATTGGAAGTGCTTGTGTTCGCAAAAGGCGCGGCGCTCTGGTGCGCGGTCGGCGCGCCCTTGGCGCTTGCGGGGGCGCCGGCGGCCATCGCGCTGCAAGCGCCGCTCGCGCTGGTGCCTGCCGTCGTCGCGAGCCTCGCGCTGGGGATGGCGGCGTTTATCGGCATGGGACTCGTGGGGGCGGCCGTCACCGCGAGCGTCAAACGGGGCGGCGTATTGATCGCGCTCATTGTGCTGCCCTTCTTCGCCCCGCCGATCATTTTTGGAGCGGCTGTGGCGCAAGGAGAAGCCGTGACGAGCGCGTTGCTGATCCTTGCCGGCTGCGCCCTCGGCGCGTGCGCGCTGGGGCCGATCGCCGCCGCTGCGGCCTTGCGTCTCCAGGCGGAATAGGCTCGTGTCTTGTATCAAAGCCTCATGCTGAGCAGTTTCGCAAACCCGGCCCGCTTCATGGGCTTTTCATCATGGGCCGCGCCTGCGCTGGCGCTGCTCGCCGTCGCCCTGTTCGCGATCGGCTTGCCATGGGCGCTGTTCGTGTCTCCCGCCGATTATCAACAAGGCGAAACAGTCCGCATCATGTATGTGCATGTGCCGGCAGCTTCGTTCTCCATGGGCATTTATGCGTTCATGGGCGCGGCTAGCTTCATTGGCCTCGTATGGCGCCATGTGCTCGCTGACATCGCCGCGCGCTCGGCCGCGCCGATCGGCGCCACGTATGCGGCGCTGTGTCTGCTTACGGGTTCGCTGTGGGGCGCGCCGACCTGGGGAACATGGTGGGAGTGGGACGGTAGGCTTACTTCGATGTTGGTTCTGTTCTTGATCTATCTTGGGTATATTGGGTTGTGGTCGTCGATTGAGGATGAGGAGCGCGCAGCCAAGCTTGCGGCAATTCTGTGCTTGGTTGGCCTGATCAATCTGCCGATCATCAAATTCTCCGTGGATTGGTGGAGCACATTGCATCAACCGGCGAGCATCTTTCGCGCCGAGGGGCCGGCCATTCACGCTTCCATGTTGGCGCCCCTTGCAGTGATGGCAGGCGCCTATGCGGCGTTGTTTGGGGCTCTGCTTCTCTTCAACATGCGCGCCGCCATTCACCGTCGCCGCATCGAAGCAGCGCGTCTTCGCGCGGGAGCAACGTAATGGTCGAAGGCGGTTGGCCTTATGTGTGGGGCGCCTACGCGCTCACGATCGGCGTGCTTTGCGCGCTCGCGCTTATCGTTTGGCTAAGGCTGCGTTATTGGGCGCGCCAGGCGCGTGATCTCGACCAAGGCAAAGATTGATGAAGCGGTTATCGAGTTTGGCCCCTCTTATCGCGCTCGCCGCTTTGGTTGTGGTGTCGGTGATCCTGCTGACGCGTGGCGGCGAGCGTGAAACGTTCTCGGGCGGTTTGATCGGGCGGCCGGCTCCTGAATTTTCGCTTGCGCGTCTCGATGGCGGGCCGCCATTGACCAATGCGGACATGCGCGGACGCGCCTATGTCATCAACATGTTCGCGTCCTGGTGCACGCCATGCCGCGCTGAGCACCCCCAATTGATGGCGCTCGAAGCGAGCGGGGTTGAGATTGTCGGCGTCGCCTACAAGGATGCGCCTGCAGCGACGGCGCGGTTCCTGACTGAACTTGGCGATCCCTTTCGCGCTGTCGCGCTCGATCCCGATGGGCGGTTTGGACTCGATGTCGGCATTATGGGCGTGCCTGAAACGTTCGTGGTCGGCGCCGATGGGACCATTCGCGCCGTGCATCGCGGGCCGCTGACGCCTGAGGATGTTCAGTCGACGATCCTACCGGCGCTGCCGGACTAAGCGTTCTTGGCGCGTTGGCGCCGCGCGGCTTGGCGCTTCTTCTTGTCCTTGGCGCGCTCGCGCTCCTTGCGCCGCGCTTCTTGCTTCGCCAAGCGCTTGGCGGCCCGTTCATTCTTAGCGTCCGCTTCATCGGCGGCCTTGGCAAGCTTGCCCAGAGTGCTGAGCAGCGATTTCGCCTTGGTGCGCGGCAGTGCATCGACGATCGCAGCGTCCGCCGCCCGCGCATGTTGCGTCGCGGATTGAAGCACAGCGCGTCCAGCCTCGGACAAGTGCACCGATTGCGCGCGCGCATCGAGCAATGAGGTGGTGCGATCCACCCAGCCGCGCTTTTCCAAGCGGGCGATGAGATCGGCGAGCGTTGAGCGATCGATGCCCGTGGCGCGCACGAGATCGGCCTGCTTCAGGCCGGGTTTGGTTGAAATCGCCGCAAGCACGGTGAACTGGCGCAAGGTCAGCGCGTCGCCGACAAGCTTGGCGAAGCGGTCGGCGGCGAGTTGTTCGACGCGCCGCAACAAATGGCTGACCGAGCCTGTCAGCGAATAGGGATCGGGGGACTTCGCGTCCGACATTCCACTAGACCACCCGATCGCCAAATGCGCCGGCACATTAGCGGCCAAGTCTGCTCGATCAATCATTCATGAAAACGTCACACGCCAATAAGGCGAAAGCGCGTCGTCCAAGCGTCGTTTCAGGCGTCGTTTCGGGCGCGCGGCGCCTCAGCATCGGGCGCCTCTTCCTCGGGGAGCGCATGCTTGAGCGCGATTGGCGTGTTCAGCGCCGCGAACAAGAGAAACAAAGGCAGGATCACGAGAGGGCGTGTGTTTAGCCAGAAATCGAACGAATGATTGAGGCGGATGTATTCATTGAGCAGCGCCATGAACCCGAAGAAGCCCGCCCAGCGCAACGCGAGAATGTTCCAGATTCGATCGGGCAGCCTGAAGGCGTGGCCGAACAGAAGCTTCCAGAGATTGAGCCGGAATGCGAGCGAGCCGAGAATTGCAACGACATAAAACAGGTTCACCACGGTCGGCTTGAGCTGGATGAAGGTCTCGTCGCGGAGCAGCAGGGTCAAGCCGCCGAAGATCACCACCAACACGCCGGTAACGATCAGAACCGGCGGGACGCGTCCGCTCTTTGCCCGGTGATAGGCGATGGCCGCCAAGGTCGCCGCCATGAACAAGCCGGTGGCGATATAGACCGCATTCTCCTTGGTCGCCTCGATGCGCTGCAGCACATTGAAGGCGATAATGAACACCGCGATCGGCCCCAAATCGGCGAGCAGGGAATTGGCGCCGGAGCGCACGTCTTTGGCGGCGGAGTCGGTCATGGCCCCTCTTACGATGGATTGCACCCCTTGGACCAGCGCGGAGGGCCGGCGCTTGCGTGGGCGGCCCTTGCAGGTCCAGAGAGGGTCATAATCGGTTTGGGAGGGTTGGATGCGTATAAGGTCATTGTGGCTCGCGGCTGTGCTGGCGATCTCGGTCGGGCCGGCCGCGGCGCAAACGCCCGTGGGGTCCCTGGGCGAGATTTTGGAGCAATCTCCCGCCCCCGATTGGCAGGCGGTTGATCCCGAGAACACGATCTACATGGATCTGCCCGGCGGGCGCGTGGTGATCGAACTGGCGTCGGAATACGCGCCCAACCATGCCGCCAACATCCGCGCCTTGGCGCGCGCGCACTATTGGGACGGCGCGGCCATCGTGCGCGCGCAGGAGAATTACGTCGTGCAATGGGGCCGCGACGAAGGCGATGCGACGCCGGTGGGCGCCGCGCAGCGTTCGTTGCCGGGCGAGTTCGACCGCGCGCGCGCCGGTGTGGCAGTCACGCGTTTGCGCGATCCCGACACTTATGCGCGCGAAGTCGGCTTCTCGAAGGGCTTTCCCGTTGCGGGGCAGAACGGGCGCACCTGGCTTACGCATTGCTATGGCATGGTCGGCGCCGGGCGCGGCGACGCGGCGGATTCCGGCAGCGGTGCTGAACTCTATGTCGTGATCGGACACGCGCCGCGCCATCTCGACCGCAACGTGACTTTGGTGGGGCGGGTACTGCAAGGCATGGAGCTACTTTCAGTGATGCCGCGCGGCACGGGCGCTTTGGGCTTCTACGAAACGCCGCAGGAGCGGACGATCATTCGTTCGGTGCGCTTGGCGTCGGAGCTTCCCGAGAACGAGCGCGTGAACCTTGAAACACTGCGCACTGATAGCGAGACCTTCCGGACTGTGATCGAGTCGCGCCGCACACGCCGCGAAGAATGGTTCCTGCAGCCAACGGGGCGCATCAATGTGTGCAACGTGCCGCTGCCGGTGCGCGTCCGGAATTAAGGGGAAACAACGCCGATGAGCTATCCGTACGAGGAGGTCGAACGCGCCATCGCAGGTCTTCGCGACGCGTTTGTCGAGGCGGCGAAGCGCAATTCCTGGGCATGGATCGCCGATGAATTCTATCATGAGGACTGCCTCTACATCTGCCCCTATGGCGGGGTCTTCCCAGTTACCGCGAACGGGCGCGAGGAAATCCGCAAGACCCACTATGGCCGCGACATGGATGTCGGCTCAGGCTGGGAAGGTTGGAGCTTTCCGATCGTGGATTGGGGCATCAATGGCGACCGCATCATCAGCCATTGGATGAGCCGCGGCCCAGGCCAGCGTCCCGACGGCTCTTATTATGAGACGCACGGCGTGTCTTTCATCACCTATGGCGGCGGCGGCAAATTCTCGTACCAATACGATCTCTTCGACGTGGCGCACTTCCTAGTTCTGTTCGATGAACTCGACGCCGTGGGCCTGTTGAAGCCCAGCCTGAAGAGCGAATGGGTCGAGCCCATGCGCAAGCAAGTGCTGGCGAAATTGCAGCAGAGTTAAACTGGGAAGGACGGCCACGCAGCGGCGGACGTTACTGGCGCTTCTCCGCAGCAATTGTGCTAAATGCGTGCAATCGTCCCCCGATCCTGGTGCTGGTGAACAATACCGGGCGCGCCATCGACATGGCCTATGCTTGGTGATCGGGCGACAGAAACGAGGTCCCGGAGCTACGATCGATTTGGTAGGATGCATTCGATAGACCGATGCGCCTGGACCACTGCGGCGCGAGGGAATTGATGATCGCAAAGTTCGACGGCGAGTGACGCGTCCAATTGCGAGTCGGCGCTTGTTTGCTCAGTTTGCGTTTCCATGTGGACGATCCGATGCTTTGCTTGACGTCGGCGTTGATTTCCCATGGTGCCAGACGCGCTTCCGGCTCCTGCCCAAGCCCAAGTTCGAGAGTATGACGCGTCGTGTCTCCGCTCCGAAAGAGAAGGAGACGGTGCGATGAACCGTCGGAGATCCTCGCTCTCAGAGTTCACTCCAGTCCCACCAGCGCCCGCGAAAAATCCTCCGCGCTGAAGGGCTGTAAATCCTCCGCCTTTTCGCCGACGCCGATGAAGTGAATCGGAATGGCGTGGCGCTGCGCCAGCGCGACGAGCACGCCGCCCTTGGCGGTGCCGTCGAGCTTGGTCATCACCAGGCCAGTGATGTCCGTGACAGAGCGGAAGCTTTCAACTTGAGAGAGCGCGTTCTGGCCGACGGTGGCGTCCAGCACCAAGAGCGTCTCGTGCGGCGCATCTTCGTCGATCTTGCGCATGACGCGCACAATCTTCGCCAGCTCCGCCATCAATTCGGACTTGTTGTGCAAGCGCCCGGCCGTGTCGATCAGCGCCACGTCAGCGCCTTCGGCTTTAGCGCGCGCGACCGTCTCGTACGCAACGCCGGCGGCGTCGGCGCCTTGGGTGGAGGACACAAAGCTCGCCCCGGCGCGCTCGGACCACACCTGCAATTGCTCGATCGCGGCAGCGCGGAACGTGTCGGCGGCGCCGATCACGACCTTTGCGCCCGCATGCGAGAGATTGTGTGCGAGCTTGCCAATGGTCGTGGTCTTGCCCGAGCCATTGACGCCGATCACCAACACGATGCGCGGCTTCGGGTCTTGGGTGAGATTGAGCACTGCTTCGCGCGGTTTCAGAATGCGCGCGACTTCTTCGGCCAACGCCGCGCGCGCCTCAAGCGCGGCGTTCTCCTTGCTGAATCGCTGGTCCGCAAGGGCGCTGGCGATGCGTGCGGCCGCACTCGCGCCCATGTCGGATGCGATCAACGCTTCCTCAAGTTCGCTCAAGGCTTCGGCGTCGAGTTTCTCTTTGGTGAAGATCGCGGTGAAGCCTTCGGCGAGCTTGGCCGAAGATTTGCGCAAGCCGTCGAACAAGCCTTTGCTCTCAGCTTGCGCTTGTTCGGGCTTCTTCTTGTTGAACAGACCCCAGATCATCGGACAACCATCATGCGGGCACGCCGATCAAATGCGCGCCGTCATGGGATGTGAAGCGCAGGCGCACGTCACGTCCCCTCCCCCTGGATGGGGGAGGGGTGGGGGTGATGCTGATAGGCCTGGGGGCGTCCGTTGCACCCCACCCCCTAACCCCCTCCCCCTCTAGGGGAGGGGGAACAACGCCGGTAAAATCCGCCAACCGCCCAAAGCCCGCGCGTTCGATCAGCGCGTCGGCTTCGCGCCCGACCCAAGCATCAAGATGGCGGTGCAGCGCAGCCGCGCCTGCTTCGCGCAAGCGCGCCGCGCGGGTCTTTACAAGGCGGCGATCGACCTGCGGCATGCGTGCCGCTGGCGTGCCTTCACGCGGGCTGAACGGAAAGGCGTGCACGAAACTCAAGCCGCACGCATCGATCAGCGAGAGTGTGTTTTCGAAGCGGGTTTCCGTTTCGGTCGGGAAGCCCGCGATCAAGTCAGCGCCGAGCGCGATCTCGGGCCGTGCGGCCTTGAGGCGCGCGCACAGGGTAATCGCCTGCGCGCGCGAATGACGCCGCTTCATGCGCTTGAGGATCATGTCGTCGCCATGTTGCAGCGAGAGATGCAGATAGGGCGCGACGCGCTCGTGCTGCGTGACGAGTTCGAACAGCTGCTCATCCATCTCGATGGCGTCGAGCGAGGAAAGCCGCAACATTGGCAGGTCCGGCGCGTGGGTCAGGATGCGCGCAACCAGCGCGCCGAGGGCGGGCGCGCCAGGAAGGTCACTGCCCCAGGACGTGAGATCTACGCCGGTCAGCACCACTTCGGGCACGCCATTGACGGATAGGCGCTTGATTTGCTCCACCACATCGCCCGCCGGCGCCGAGCGTGAATTGCCGCGCCCGTAAGGGATGATGCAAAAGGTGCAGCGATGATCGCAGCCGTTCTGGACTTGAACGTAGGCGCGCGTCCGTTCGGAGAAGCCGTCGATGAGGTGATGCGCGGTCTCGCGCACTGCCATGATGTCGGACACCGCGACGCGCTCGTGCGCGCCTGAAAAGCTTTCGGCACGCATTTTCTCGGCATTGCCGATGACGCGGCTCACTTCGGGCATGGCCGCGAATGTGTGCGGTTCGATCTGCGCCGCGCAACCGGTGACGATGATCTCGGCGTGGGGGCGTTCGCGGCGCGCGCGACGGATGGCTTGGCGCGCTTGCCGCACGGCCTCGCCCGTGACGGCGCAGGTGTTCACGATAACGGCGTTTGAGAGCGCCGCCTCGCTTGCAAGCGCGCGCATAGCTTCGCTTTCATAGGCGTTGAGGCGGCAGCCGAGCGTCACGATCTCGACATCCGCGCGCGGGGTTTTCGTAGGCGCGTTCATGAGTCTACGTTCAGGTGAGCGTGTGGACCCGTAAGGTCAAGCCGCGCACACAAAAGCCCCGCGCCGGCGCGGGGCTTTGACCGTGTTTACGCAGTGCGGACTACTCGGACGTTTCCGCGCCGACGAAATCCTCTTCACGCGCGCCGCCCGCGCGCTCAGCGATGCGGGCTGACTTGCCGCGGCGATCGCGCAAATAATAGAGCTTAGCGCGGCGCACCTTGCCGCGACGGACGACTTCGATGGAATCGACTGTCGGCGAGTAGAGCGGGAACACCCGCTCGACGCCTTCACCGAAGCTGATCTTGCGCACGGTGAAATTGGCGTTGAGGCCGCCGCCCGAGCGCGCGATGCAGATGCCTTCGTAGGCTTGCACGCGTTCGCGGTCGCCTTCCTTGATCTTGACGTTCACGCGCAGCGTGTCGCCGGGATCAAAGGAGGGGATGGTCTTGCCCGTGGTGATGCGGGTGACTTCTTCGTGCTCGAGCGTCTGGATCAGGTTCATGGCGCAATACCGTTCGCCGCGCCGTAAGGCGCTGGGCGGAAAACTGGAAAGCGGCGCGTATAGGGGAAGAGGCCGGCCCTGTCGAGAGGCATCTTTGGAGGCTTCTCGGGCCCTTTCAGCCCCCGGCCATGGAGAGGCAGCCGACGAAGGTGAGAATGGCGCCGCCAGGGTCGCGGATGCGCAGGATCGGCCGCCCGCCAGCTCGGCCCAGCTGGAGGGCGACGTCGCGCGACGCAGCGTCGCGCGCGGCAAGGAACCCATCGGCTTCCGACACCGCGAACACCGCTCCAAACCCGCTTGCGAACCACATCATCTCCGGCGGCGGAATGAAGTAAACGCCGCCTGGCGCGCCATCGACAGGCACGACCAAGAAGCCTCCAAGCGACCGCACCCGGCCGAGGGCCTCTGGCGTCAGGCTCGCGGGAAGGGCGGCCTCGATGGCGGCGCTTTCTTCAACAGCGCCCGCGCAGGCGGCAGCGACCGCCTCAGCCGACCCGGCCTGCTCCGCCGCGATGGGCCGCCAGAGCGCAGCCAGCGCGTCGACGGCGCGGTGCGAGGCGGCGATGTTTTGTGCATTGGCGAACGGGACTACCAGAACGAACGCCAAAGCCAGCAGAAGGAGGCGGATCATTCCCGGTCCTTGCCGAGCAAATCGGGCCGTCTTTGGGCGGTTACTCTCTGGCGCTGTTCCCGCCGCCACGCCTCGACCTTGGCGTGATCGCCGGAGGTCAGCACGTCAGGGATGACGCGGCCCTCCCACGCGCGCGGGCGGGTGTATTGGGGATGCTCTAGAAGCCCGTCGCTAAAGCTTTCCTCGACGATCGAGCCTTCATTGCCGAGCACGCCGGGGATGAGGCGTACGCAGGCCTCCAGAAGCACCAAAGCCGCCGCTTCGCCGCCCGCGAGCACAGCCTCGCCGACCGCGATCTCGCGCATGGCGCGTCCTTCAATCACCCGCTCATCCAGGCCCTCGAAGCGGCCACAAAACAGAACAAGCCCAGGTCCCGCCGCCCATTCCCGCGCCATCTGCTGTGAGAATTGTTCGCCACGCGGTGAGAGATAGATGATGGGGCGATTGTTCTGAGACACGGAGTCGATTGCCGCGGCCGCCACGTCAGCGCGGATCACCATGCCAGCGCCACCGCCTGCGGGTGTGTCGTCGACATTCTTATGCGGGCCGATGCCGAAATCGCGCAGATCGACGGTGTTCAGCGACCATAGGCCGTCCCGCAAAGCTTTGCCAATCAGCGAAACGCCGAGCGTGCCCGGAAACGCTTCTGGAAACAGCGTAATGATGGACGCAGCGAACATCTGCGCACGCTAAGCGCCAAGCGCCTACTTCTCCAGGGGTTCCGGAGCAGGTGGATCCAAAACCACGCGCTTGCCAGCAAGATCCACGAGCGGCGCGGTTTCCTTGGTGAAGGTGATGCGCACGTTCGGGCCGCCGTTCGGGGGGCGATACTCGATGATGTCGCCGGCGCCGAAGTTCCACACCGCGCAAATCTCGCCGAGCACCTGCCCGTCGAGCGCCTCAGCGCGGCACCCGAGGAGATCGACGACATAGAATTCGTCTTCGGCGGGCGTCGGCAGATTGGCGCGCGGTACGAACAGGCGCGTGCCCTTGAGCTTCTCAGCGTCCTCGCGCGTTTTCACCTCGGGGGCGACCACGGCGACGCCGTCTTTCAGTTCGCGCCAGCTCTTGGGCTTCAGCAGTACTTTGCCGTCTTCGCCATAGAGCGGCCCGTAAGCGATCACCCCATCCTTGCTTTCGGTGAAGGCGCGCAGGCGTACCTCGCCCTTAACGCCGAACGCGCCGGCGATCGCGCCGACAAGAACCATGCCCTTGGCTGAGCCGGCTTTTGCCTTGAATGCGGGTACGGGCTGCAAATCACCCACCTGTTCGGGTTCTGGATTAATGGGTTTGGGCGCGGCGAGTGGTTTTGGCGCGACGCGCATCGGCGTGATTGGCGTACGCATCACCGGCTGGGCGCGCCCGGCAGCGACCGCCAATGGTTTCGAAGGGATCGGCCCCGCGAAAGCTGCGGCGACAGGCGCAAGTTTCGGCGGCTTCTCGGGCTTAGGCGGCTTCGGAGGCTTAGCCGCCTTCGCCGGCTTGGCGGCGGGCTCAGGCTTCGCCTCGGTTTTCGGCTTTTCAGCCGCCTTGCTCGATTTGGCGTCCGCCTTCTCCTTGACCGGCTCGGGCTTGGGCGGCGTTGGCGCGGCCTTGCTTTTCGAGGCTGGCTTCGTCGGCGTTTTCGCTTCGGCTTTGGGCGCCGTCTTGGCGGCAGGCTTTGGCTCGAGCTTCGCCGCCGCTTTCGGCTTAGCAGGTACCGGCTTTGGCTCTGCCTTTTTGGCGACCACCGGCTCAGTCTTTGGCTTGGCCACCGGCTTGGCCGCAGCTTTCGCAGCTGGCTTCGGCGGTTCGGCCTTCTTCACAGGCGAGGCTTTGGCCGTCGGCTTAGGCGCCGGCGTCGGGGCCTTCGCGGCAGCTTTCGCCGGGGGCGGAGCAGCTTTCGGTGGAGTAGGCTTTGCCGCAGGAACAAGCTTGGCCGCCGCCTTTGAAGCAGGTGCGGTCTTCGCCGCCGCCTTAGGGGCAAGCTTGGGAGCCGGCGCCTTTTTGCTTGGCGCTGGTTTCAGAGCTGCCGCCTGGGCGGCGGGCTTGGTGGTGACGGACTTCTTATCGGGCAAGGTGGTTTACGCCTCCGGCGCAGCCTCGGTCGTTGAAGCGGCTGCGCGGGATTCCGCGCGTTCGGCCATCTTCTTGCCGGGTTGAGCCTTGTTCGGGTTGCTGCGGGTCTCGCGCTTCATGACGCCTGCTTGGTCCAGGAAACGGGCCACGCGGTCGGTCGGAAGGGCTCCTTTTTTCATCCAGTCCTGAATGCGGTCGAGCTTCAAGAGGACCCGGTTTGGATCATCCGACTTCAGTATAGGGTTGTAGGTGCCGACCTTCTCGATGAAACGCCCATCACGGGGGCTTCGGCTGTCGGCCACAACGATGGAGTAGAATGGGCGCTTTTTGGCGCCGCCGCGGGCGAGACGGATTTTCAGGGACATTTCAGTGCTTCTCCTTTGAACTCTTAGCTTTTTTTATTGCTCCCGGGAAGTCCCGGCAGGCTGTTGGATGGTAAACCTTGCAGTCCCGGTAATCCCCCGGGTGGGGTAAGGCCCGGCGGCAAACGACCGCCGCCTAGATTTTTCAATGCCTCGGGCGAGGGCATCCCCCCGCCCATGCCCGGCATGCCGAAGGGCATTTTGCCCTTGCCCATGGCCTTGGCCATGTCGGCCATGTTGCGGTGCATCTTGAGCAGGCGGTTGACCTCGGCGACATCAACGCCTGACCCTTTTGCGATGCGGGCGCGGCGACGGCCATTCAGAAGGTCGGGCTTGGCGCGTTCGGCCTTGGTCATCGAGCGGATGATGCCGATCTGGCGGCGCAGTTGGCGATCATCGAGCGCGGCTTCGCTAATCTGGTTCTTCATCTTGGCGACGCCCGGCAACATGCCCATCACGCCCTTCAGGCCGCCGATCTGAATCAGCTGATTGAGCTGCTTTTCCATGTCGTCGAAGTCGAAGCGGCCCTTGGCCATTTTCGCCGCGAGCTTTTCAGCTTCCGCGCGGTCGACATTCTCCACCGCTTTCTCGACCAGACCGACGATATCACCTTGGCCTAGGATGCGCCCAGCGACGCGCCGCGCGTCGAAGACCTCGATGGCGTCGGGGCGCTCGCCGGCGCCAAGGAACTTGATCGGCAGCCCGGTGACCGCGCGCATCGAGAGCGCCGCGCCGCCGCGCCCGTCGCCGTCGGTGCGCGTCAGCACCAACCCGGTGAGGGGCAGGCGTTCATGGAAGCGCTTTGCGGTCTCGACCGCGTCCTGGCCGGTGAGGCTGTCGGCAACGAGCAGAATTTCGCCAGGCTTTGCGATGGCGGCGATCGCCGCCGCTTCGCTCATCATGTCCTCGTCGAGCGTGGTGCGCCCGGCGGTGTCGAGGATGAGAACGTCATGGCCACCGAGGCGCGCGGCCGTCATGGCGCGCTTGGCGATCTCGGCGGGCGGCTGACCCGCCACGATCGGCAGCACATCGACACCGATGGATTTGCCGAGTGTGGCGAGCTGCTCCATGGCCGCCGGGCGGCGCACGTCGAGCGAGGCCATCATCACCCGGCGCTTTTCAGTTTTGCTCAAACGCAGCGCGAGCTTGGCGGAGGTCGTGGTTTTGCCTGAGCCCTGAAGGCCGGCCATCATGATGATGTTCGGCGGCTCGCCGTGAATGCGCAGGCCTTCGGGCTCGTGGGTGCCGCCCAGCATATCGACCAGCGCGTCATGGACGATTTTGACGACCTGCTGACCCGGTTTCACCGATTTGATGACGGCTTCTCCCACCGCCTCGGTTTTCACCTTGGCGATGAAGTCCTTCACCACCGGCAGCGCGACATCGGCCTCCAAAAGCGCGACGCGCACTTCGCGGAGCGCCGCATCGACATCGGCCTCACTAAGCGCGCCGCGCCCCGTGAGCTTGTCGAATACGCCGCCCAGGCGTTCTGTCAGGGCCTCGAACATCACGTCTCCACACGGCCAAACGCATCTCGCCCCGCCGGACGATCACGTCGGGCGGGGTGCCTCGCCAGCCTCCGGAGCCCTATATGGTTCGGCCCGTGTGCTGGTCAAAGCGCGAAGCGAAGCTTGGCGCGTGGGCGGGCTTTTAGGGGCGGATGGCTTTTTGGTCAAACTGTCATTGAAAGCACGTATGGAGCGCATGAAGATAAATCGCTGGGCGTTGCGGTGGCGTATCCGGTAGCGCAGCACAACAAGTCAGGGGCTAAAAATGAACGTCATTCAAGTGTTTACGTCGCCACGAGGGCGGATTGGGCCTTTGGCGTTTTTGCTCGGGATTGCGTGCATCGCCGCGATTGAGTTCGCTGTCGCCCTCACAAGGCAACCGAACCTGATGCTGGGGGTGGCGCTCGTGGCCTGCGTGCCCTTGTTTATGGTGTTTGTGAAACGGCTGAATGACATGGGCGCCCCGGCTTGGCCGGCGCTGGTGTTCGTCGCCTGCGAAGCCGTGATCGCGTGGCTTGGATTTTCCTATGTGATGAATCCATCGGACAACGCCTTGGTCGCGGCGCCATGGGAGCCGGACAAGCTCTTGGCTATCCGCGTCCTCGGCGTTGTTGGCATGGCGTTTACGATTGCGGTGAGCGCGTTTGTGCTGTGGGGCCTGATTGGCCCGAGCACCAATAAGGAAACCGCGCACGGTCCGCGGGCGGCTTACTAAACCAAGCGCCTAAGCACCTCATCGCTGATCGCCAGGGACGAGGTGAGGCCGGGGCTCTCGATGCCGAATAGGCAGACGAGGCCGGACATGCCGTGCGCGGATGGATCGTCGATCACAAAGTCCGGCTGAGGCTCGCCGGGTCCGTGAATTTTCGGACGAATGCCAGCGTAGTCTGGAACCAGCGCGCCGTCGGGCAGGCCGGGCCAGAAGCGACGCACGGCGTCGTAGAACGTCTCCGCGCGTGCGGGATCGACGTGGTAATCCTCAGTGTCAACCCATTCGAGATCTGGGCCAAAGCGCGCCGCGCCGCCGAGATCGCGGCTGTAGTGCGTCCCAAGCGCGCCTGGGATTGGCGGAGGATAGATCAAGCGTTGAAACGGCGCCTTGACGCCCGAGAGCGTGAAATAATTGCCTTTGCCGAGATGTTGCTTCGGAATTCGGTCGGCGGGGAAGCCCTCGATCAAGCGCGCGCATGCTTGAGCGGCAAGGCCGGCGGACACGATTAGTCTTTGCGTGCTGATGGTGGTTGGCGCCTCGCCGCCAACACGGACCTCAAACCCTTCGCTCGATGGCGCAGCACCCAAGAATGGCGTGTTAAGCACCACAGCGCCGTCATGCGCAGCGATCTCGCCTTCGAGCGCTTCCATGTAGCCATGCGCGTCCAGGATGCCGCTCTCGCTGAAGTGGAGCGCCGCCACGGCGCGCAACTCAGGCTCCATCGCGTGGGCTTCAGCGCCTGTGATCCAGCGCATGCCTTCAACGTCATTGATCTCGGCCTGTTTGGCGATCTTCTCGATGGCGGGAATTTCGCTCTCGTCGGTGGCGACGAGCAGTTTTCCGCACTTGGCGTGGGCGATGTGGTGCGCGGTGAGGAAATCGTAGAGCGCGCGGCGTCCCTCGACACAGAACCGGGCCTTGAGCGAGCCGGTCGGATAGTAGAAGCCGGCGTGGATCACTTGCGAATTGCGTGACGATACGCCCGAGCCGATGCGGTTTTCGCGCTCGATCACCAGGGTGCTCATGCCCTTACGCGCGAATGCATAGCCGCAGGCAAGACCCACGGCCCCAGCTCCAACAATAACGACATCGAAATCGCTCATGACGCCCACCTCTAACCCATCCGCCCTAATCGACCGCTAAATCCCGTTGCGGTTAATGCAATCGCAAGCCCGGCGAGAGTAAGATTATTGATCTGTATGAGGGCGGCCTTTGATCAGATTTCAGGACCCGGCGACGCTAGCGGCTACGCGCGCGCACGTGGAGAGCCTGCGTTGGCGGCTCGGTATTGCGGCGCTGTTCGCCCTGGGCGCGGCGCTGGTGCTCGATTCGGCGTCAATTGGCTTCAGCTGGTTTTTAGCGATTGCGGTCGCCACCGGTTTCGACGCCTTGCTGGGACGCTCCTATCTCGATGCGCGCGGCGAGGCGGACCGGCGCGTGGCTGGCGGCCTTTTCGTATGGGGCTGCGCCTTCAGCGTGATCGTATCCTCGGCAATGACGCTGCACGTCGCCGGATTGGGTGGAGGGCCTGGGCGTGTGCTGGGCGTTTTGATGGCGGCGTCGGCGTTTGTCAGCGCCATGATTTTTCTGTTCCAGGCGCGCGGCTTCATGGTGGTGTCGGCGGCGCCGGCGGCGGTATGCCTGCTGATTATTCCGTTCTTACCGCTGGTTCCTTCTCCAGCGGCTATACTGCAGGCCGAAATCGGCGCGGGTTGCGGCGTCGCGGGGTTCTTAGCCTATGTGTTGCGGGCGGCGCTGCTCAACACCAAGCGCGTAGAGAGCTTGAAAGCGGCGACGCGCGAGGCGCGCGCCAAGCATGCCGAGGCCGAGGCCAAGCGCGCCGAAGCCGAAGAAGCCAACCGCGCCAAGTCCGAATTTCTGCGGGTCATGACCCATGAATTGCGCACGCCGTTGAACGCCGTCATTGGCTACGCGGAGATCATCCAAGAGGACACCGATCCCGCAAGCGGTTCCGCGCAAGACGCGGCGCGCATCGAACGATCGGCGCGGCATCTCCTCGGGCTCATCGAGCAGATATTCCAGATGACGAGCACGGACGCAGCGCTCGGCGATGTTGCCGAAACGGATATGCGGGCAACGCTCGCCGGCTGCATTCAATCGGTTCACGACGACGCTGTCCGCGCCGGCAATCGCATATCCTTGCGGATCGAGGCAAGCGCCGAGCGGGTGCTGACAAACCGCGAGAATCTGAGCGTGTGCGTCAACGCCATTCTATCGAACGCTGTGAAGTTCACGGTCGGCGGGCTGATTGCTGTCACGGCGGCGCGCGAAGGCAGCGACGTTGTCGTGACCGTGTCAGACACAGGGCCAGGGATCGCGCCGCGTGATTTGGACGGCATCTTCAAGCCGTTCATCCAAGTCGAGGCCGCGACGACGCGGGCGAAGGGTGGGCTAGGGCTGGGGCTGGCGGTGGCGCGCCGTATGGCGCAAGCATTGGGCGGCGACGTAAGCGTCTCGAGCGAAATGGGGCGGGGCTCGACCTTTGCCATTCGGTTTCCGGCGCTGTCTGTCGGGGCCAGGACTGCGGACCAAGGCGTTCTCGCCGCCTGATATCATTCGGGAGGGCTCGATATTGGGACGGTGCTCGCATAGATGACGTCTATGTCTGACCGCATTCCCGCTTCTTCGATGCCGACACTCAGGCAGCTTCAGTTTCTAACGGCTTTGCGGGCTCAGGGGAGCTTTGTCGCGGCGGCTGACGCTGTTGGCGTAACGCAGCCCACGCTCTCTGCAGGCATCAAGGAACTTGAGGTCACGCTTGGCGTCGTGCTCGTCGAACGCGGACGATCCGGCGCGATCCTGACCGCAGCGGGCGAGGACGCCGCCGAGAGGGCCGCGCAGGCGCTGAGCGAAGTCGAGGAATTGGTGCGCGCGACGAAAGGCGCTGGGAGGCCATTTGCCGGCACGTTCCGACTCGGCGCCATTCCTACGATCGCGCCGTTTCTCCTGCCGCGCGCCCTGCCAGTGTTGCGACGTAAGTTTCCGGAGCTGCGTCTTCAAATGCGCGAGGATCTCACGGCGCGTTTGCTTGAAGGCTTGCGCGCGCGTGTGCTTGACGCTGCCATTATCGCCTTGCCCTATGATGCGCCGGGTATCGCTACTGCGTCGGTCGCCGATGACGAGTTTCTGTTTTTGGCGCCGCAAGGTCATCCGCTGGCGGCGCGGAATGACTTGGCGCCGGAGCACATCAAAGACGAAGATGTGTTGTTGCTCGATGACGGGCATTGCTTGCGCGAGCATTCGTTGTCGGTGTGTCACCTCGCGCCAATGCGCCGCTCCTCGGAGGTCGGCGCCACCAGCCTGCACACCTTGGTGCAAATGGTTGCTGGCGGCATGGGGGTGACTTTGTTGCCCAAGATAGCCGCTGAGGCAGGCATTGCGATGGGCGCGCCCGTGGCGATCCGCCCGTTTGCCGCGCCTGTGATCGGGCGCGCGATCGGCGTGGCCTGGCGTGACGGCTCACCGCGCGAGGCGGAAGCCAGGATGCTGGCGGATGTGCTGCGCGGATTGTTTTAAGGTCAGTTCGCCTTGGACAATTGCCTCGCCAGATGCGGCAGTCGGATCACGAACCACAGCGCCGCCCAGACATTGCCCAATATAAACACTGGCACCGCCCACAACGCCGCGACAATCCAAGACCGCTCGGTGAGGAACACCAAGGTCGCGAACAAGACGAAGCCGATATAGAGATCGACCAAGCTCACCACGCCCCATGGCAGCGTCGCAACCACCGCGAACTGCTCGAACAAGGAGCCGTGCAGGTCTTGCAGCGAGAACGCCGCCCACAGGATCAGCCCCAGGAGCGCCAAACCGCAAATGCCGATGGCGGCGCGTAACGCGTTCATGCTTGCCTCGTCTTGAGAAGACTTGTCACCGCCAGCGCGCCCAAAATCAAGCGGCCTGGCGCCGTGCGCGCTGGATTGCGTCGCCGACGTTAAGCCGCTAGCCAGCCCTTAGGGAGAGATCATGGACACGACCAAAAAGGGCATTCCCCTGCACGTCTTGATGCTGCTGGGATTCCTGATCGGGCTTGGCGCGGGCCTCTATGTGAACCTCTATGTCGGCGCCGAGACGCCTTGGGTCCAATGGGTGACGACGAACGTCACCGGACCGCTGGGCCAGATTTTCTTGCGCCTCTTGTTCATGCTCGTGTTGCCCTTGCTGTTTTCGGCGCTGGTCATAGGGGTCGCTGAAATGGGCGACCTTCGATCGCTTGGGCGTGTGGGCTGGAAAACCCTCGCGATGACGATCGTTTTCTCCGCCGTTGCCGTCGCGATCGGCTTGGGCATGGTCAATTGGCTTCAGCCGGGCGATGGGGTTGATCCCGTGCTTGCACAGCGTTTGCTATCGGAAGGCGCCGCGGGCGCGCAATCGATCATCGAGAACGCGCCGCAAGGTGTGCAAGCGGGTCAGTTTTTTCTCGACCTTATTCCGTCCAACGTTGTCGCAGCGGCCGCGGACAATAAGGTCCTGCAATTCATGGTATTCGCGCTTCTGTTCGGCATCGGTCTTGTCATGGTCAGGAGCCCCGCGACCGATCAATTGCTCGTCGTGTTGAACGGCGTGTTCGAGGTGATGATGAAGCTGATCGGGCTCGTCATCCGGCTTGCGCCTATCGCAATCGCTTGCTTGATGTTCAATCTTGCGGCTCTTTTCGGGTGGGACCTGCTCGCGCGATTGGCGGCGTTTGTCGGAGTCGCTGTCGCCGCCATGGCGCTGCACATGTTCATTGTCTATCCGCTTGCGGTGTGGGTGCTCGGCGGGCGTTCACCCATTGCGTTCTTCGGGCAGGTGCGCGAGCCGATGGTGGTCGCGTTCACCACCGCCTCGTCCAACGCGACGCTGCCGGTTGCGCTGCGCGCGGCTGAAAGCGAGCTGAATCTGCCGCGCAAGATCGCTCGCTTCGTGCTCACCGTCGGCGCGACGGCAAACCAAAACGGCACCGCATTGTTCGAAGGCGTCACCGTGCTATTCTTGGCGCAGTTTTTCGGCATTGAACTCAGCATCGGCCAACAGGTTATGGTGATGTTCGTATGTATCCTTGGCGGCATCGGCACCGCTGGAGTGCCAGCAGGTTCGTTGCCGGTCGTGGCCATGATTTTGGTCATGGTTGGCATTCCCGCGGAAGGCATCGGCCTCATCCTCGGCGTTGATCGCTTCCTGGATATGTGTCGAACTACACTAAACGTGACTGGAGACCTCGCGATCGCCACCATCGTGTCGCGCGGCGAGCGCGATGTCGCCGATGCGCCCGCCGCCCGCGCCTAGTCCATCAAGCGCTGCATGAGATAGGTGTATTCGAGCGCCCGCCGGCGTGCGGCTTCGTTCAGGTTCGCCGCCGCCGAGTGTCCGCCATCGATGTTTTCGAAATAGAGCACAGGCATGCCGAGCTCGATCATGCGCGCGACGTATTTGCGCGCGTGCCCCGGGTGCACTCGGTCATCCTTGGTTGAGGTGAGCACGAAAGGTAGCGGGAAGTCAGGTCGCGCGCGAAGGTTCTGGTAGGGCGAGATCGAGCGCAAGAAGCGCCGCTCCTCACGATTTGACGGTGAGCCGTATTCGTCAACCCACGAGGCGCCCGCGAGCAATTGATCGTAGCGCAGCATGTCCAACAGCGGCACCTGCACGACAGCAGCATTCACCATTTCTGGGTGTTGGTTTAGCGCAACGCCCATCAATAGGCCGCCATTCGAGCCGCCCATAATGCCAAGCCGGCGCGCGCTTGTGACGCCGCGCGCGATCAGATCCTGTTGGACCGCGTAAAAGTCATCGAAAATGACCTGGCGATTGGTGCGCAAGCCAGCCTGATGCCAGGCCGGGCCGAATTCACCGCCGCCGCGAATATTGGCGATGACATAAACGCCGCCGCGTTCCAACCAGAGCTTGCCGACATTCGGCGAATAGCCGGGTGTCTGCGAGAGCTGGAAGCCGCCATAGGCGTAGAGCAGTGTCGGGTTCTGCCCGTTGAAGGCCATGTCGCGGCGATGCAGCACGAAATATGGGATACGCGTGCCGTCGCGGCTGATCGCTTCAAATTGCTCCGAGATGAACGCCGAAGCGTCGAACTGCGCCGGCAAGCTGCGGATGGCGCGCGCGCGGGTCGCGCGGTCCTCCAGCGCAAAGAGCGTGTCCGGCGTGAGGAAGTCCTCGTAGATTGCGAAGGCGGCCTGCTCCGTCGACGATGTGCCTGCGAACGACACCGAGCCATTGGCCGGTAGGTCCACTTGGCCTTCCACCCAAGCGCGGCCGTCATAGGCCAAGCGCAGCACGCGGCCGCGCACATTGTCATAGCCGGCGATAAGGATGGCGTCGCGGGTGATGGCGACTTGCTCGATCGACTGACGGGCGCTTGGGGTGTGAAGTACGGTGACCGTCGGCGCCGGGCCGGTGGCGGTGTCGAGCGTGATGGCAATCAGAGAGCCTGTGGGAATGACTACCCCGCCGGCGCTTGCGCCTTGCGGTGTCCACGTCTCCTCAAGCGTTGCAATAAGATGGCCCTTGTACAAGCCGCGCACGCTGGATCGTGGTGGTAGAGTGAAGCGCTGAGGCGCTGCGCCGTCCAAGCGCCAGACGGTAGATTCGAAAAAAGTGTTTGCCACGGTGGCGATAGGAACGCGGGTCCCGTCGACATCTTCCAACTCGCCCGAAAACGCGCCGACGTCCGCCGCTTGGCCACGCAACACTTCAGAGGCGCTTGCGAGCGGCGTGCCGCGCGCCCATCGTTTTATGATGAAGGCGTAGCCCGATTCCGTCATCGTGCCGGGCCCCCAATCGGTGCCTACCAGCAGCGTATCGGCGTCGAGCCACGACACTGACGACTTCGCCTCCGGCACGACAAAGCCGCCTTCAACGAAGGCGCGGCGCGCAATGTCGTATTCACGCCACGTCGAGGCGTCCTTGCCGCCGTCCGACAGAGAGATCATGCAGCGCGTTGAGCCCGCCAGGCAATCCGCGCCTTTGTAAACCCAATTGGCGTTCTCGGTGCGTGCGAGCGCGTCGATGTCCAGGATGGTCTCCCATTGCGGCGCGCCGCTGGCGAATTGAGCGAGCGGCGTGCGCCGCCAAATGCCTCGCACATGCGTCGCGTCCTGCCAGAAATTGTAGTAGTGCCCCTCGCGGACGCTACCCGTGGGCAAGCGGTCGCGGCTGTTGGCGATGGTCATCGCGTCCGCATGCAATTGGGCGAAGCGCGAATCTCCCTCCAGAATCGCAAGGGAACGCGCATTTTGTTCACGCACCCACCCAAGCGCGCGTTCGCCCTCCACCTCCTCGAGCCAGAGATAGGGATCTCTTGCCGTCGTCATGTTTGACAACGTGGCGCACGAGCCAAGCAGAAGTGCGCCAAGAACGGCGCCGAGGGCAGGCAGACGCATCGAAAACTCTCCATGAGGGCGGCAACCAAGCAGAAGCCAGCGCTGGAAGGAAGCCCCGAAGCGCCCTAGATTGACGCCATGCGCTATTTCAAGATGAACGGCTGCGGCAATGACTTCGTCATCATTGACGCAAGGTCGCGTGGAGCCCTGCCTTTGTCGCAGGCCCAGGCGCGCGCCATCGCGGATCGCAAAACCGGCGTGGGCTGTGATCAGGTGATCGCCATCGAGCGCTCGATTCGCGGCGACGCCTTCATGCGCATCTGGAACGCCGATGGCGGCGAAGTCGATGCGTGCGGCAATGGCACGCGCGCCGTCGCATGGTTGCTGATGGAGGAAGGTGGCCCCACGAGCCGCCGGATCGAAACCGCTGCCGGCATGCTTTACGCTGAACGGGCGGGCCCGCAGGTGGTCAGCGTCGACATGGGATCGCCCTTGCTGCGATGGGAAGAAATCCCGGTTGCGCGCGCGATGGACACGGCGCGGCTAGACTATAGCGCCGGCGGCCTAACAGGCCCGGGCGCGGTGAACATGGGCAATCCTCATGTCGTTTTTTTCGTCGACGACGTGAATGCGTTTCCGATTGAAACGCTCGGCGCCAGCATTGAGCACGAAGCATTGTTTCCCGAGGGGGTGAATGTTGGTTTTGCCGAAGTGCGCTCGCGCGCGCAAATCCGCTTGCGTGTCTGGGAACGTGGCGCGGGGCTGACAAAAGCCTGCGGCACGGGCGCATGCGCTGCGGTCGTTGCGGCGCATCGACAGGGTCGCGTCGGGCGGGCGGTCGAAATACTCGTCGATGGCGGTGCGTTGAATATCGAATGGCGCGCGGGCGATGATCGCGTGATCATGACGGGGCCTGTGGAGATCGAGCATAGCGGTGAATTGCCGGCGCCATGATCACGGGCCTGGATCATGTCGTTATTGCCGTGCGCGACATTGAGGCGGGGGTCGCGACGTATCAGACTTTGTTGGGGCGCGTGGCGAACGGAATCGAACAGCGCGACGGCGTCGCCACCGCGCTGATTGCAACAGATAATGTCGCGGTCGAGCTTATGGCGCCGATTGGCGATGGCGATATCGCCTCGCGGCTGCGCGCGACAATCGAAGAAAACGGCGAGGGGCTGAAGAGCTTGGTCTTCGCCGTGCGCGACATCGAGGCGGCGCATCGGCGCGCGGGGCGTCTCGCCCTCGATCCGGAACCCATCGCGCACCATGAGACCTGGCGCAGCTTCCGCGCGGCAACGCAGCGGACACATGGCGTCCGGCTTTTCTTGATTGAGCGCGCGCCGCCGCTGCTCCCCTCGGCGGGCGCCGGTCTTGTCATTGGTCTCGACCATCTGGTGATCCAGACGCCGGATGTCGAACGCGCCGCAGCGCTCTATGGCGCGCGCCTCGCCCTCGACATGCGGCTCGAACGGGAGGTTGCAGGAAGACGGCTGATGTTCTTCCGCTGCGGCGCGGCGATATTGGAGATTGCGCACGATCCGTCGATCAGCGACGGCAAGGATGTGCTCTGGGGGCTCTCCTGGCGCGTGCGCGATGCCGACGGCGTGCGCGGGCAATTGGCAGCGGCGGGTCTTGACGTGTCTGACGTGCGCATTGGAGTGAAGCCCGGCACGCGTGTGTTCACGGTTCGCGACGGGACCTGTGGGGTCCCCACATTGATGATCCAAGCGTCACCAAAGAGCGATTGATCTTGGTGTAAGGGCGCGCCATGCTTGGGCAAGTCAGCCAGTACGGGGATACGGTCATGGCCGAGAAGCAAGCGCTTAACGCGACTTTTTTCGCTTTCCGCAAGAGAGAACAGAGCGGTGTGCTCACGGGCTTATCGATTGCTTTCGCTATTCTCGCGCTCGTCTTGGCGGGATCGTTCGTGGCGCTGTTCTGGAGCAGCATTGGGCCGTTCATCAGCTGGTATGCCCAGGTCATCTCTGCGGCGGCGACCAATGACACCGCGGCCATCGAGAGCATCGGTTTCCCCGAAACCCTGCCGATGTTTATCCTCGGCGTCTTCCTGTGGCTGTTCCCGATCTACATCCTGTTTGCCGCTTATGAAGCAGGCGCGCTGCGGTGGATGGTGCATGGCGAGCGAGCGGGTTTCATGGGGTTGTCGCTGGGCGCGCCGACATGGCGCGTATGGAGCGTCTATTGGATCTGGTTTCTGCTCAATATCGCATTCTCGATTGTGATGAGTATCGTGATGGGCGTCGTGATCGGCGTGCTTGCCGTGAGCAGCGGCGGAGACCCAGGCGCGGCTATGGCGGCGCTGCCTGCCGTCTATGTCCTGCAATATGGCTTGATGATCTATTTCGGTGTGCGCTTCGCACCAGCAGCGGCGACCACGATCGCGCGCCGCAAGTTTGCATTCTTCGACGCCTGGACCGTGACCAAGGGGCGGTTCCTGCCGATGCTTGGCTCGTTCATATTGCTCTATCTTATCTATTTGGTGGTGGCGCTGGTTTTGGCGGGGGTAGCGTTCGCGTACATTGTTAGCGTCGCGCAGATCGACCTGACGAGCATCAGCGCCGATCCAGCGAATGTGGAGCACGCCTTCCAAGCGATCATGCCTGCTGTCATGGGCGCATTGGCGCAACCCCAGTCCTGGGTGGTGCTTGGTGCGATGCAGCTGGTGAGCGTCATTCTTGGAATGGTGTTCTATATGGCGTTCTTCGGGATCAATGCGCGCGCGGCTTTGGTTGCGCTCGAGGAAGGTAAGATCAAGCCGGCGGCGTGAGGGCAGTTCCTGCGCTTAGCTCGCCGCGCGTTTCTTGGCGGGTTTGCGCGCGGTCTTCTGCGTGGGCGTTGAAGCTGCAGCGAGTTTGGGCTTGCGCGAGCGTTCGGCGTGGCGGCTCAAGGCTTCGGCGAGATAACGCCCCGTCCAGCTCTCTTTCACCTTCGCCACGTCTTCCGGCGTGCCCTGAGCGACGATGCGACCGCCGCCGTCTCCGCCTTCTGGGCCGAGATCGAGGATCCAATCGGCGGTTTTGATCACGTCAAGATTATGTTCGATCACCAGCACCGAATTGCCGCTATCGACAAGTTCGTGCAGCACTTCGAGCAGCTTCTTCACATCCTCGAAGTGGAGGCCCGTGGTGGGTTCATCCAGAATGTAGAGCGTGCGTCCGGTGGCGCGCTTGGATAATTCCTTGGAGAGCTTCACCCGCTGCGCTTCGCCGCCAGACAAAGTCGTCGCCTGTTGGCCGATGTGCACATAACCCAAGCCGACGCGCTTCAAGGTTTCCAGTTTTTCGCGAATGCTCGGCACGGCGTTGAACAGGTTAGCGCCTTCCTCCACCGTCATGTCGAGCACGTCGGAGATTGACTTGCCCTTGTAGACCACTTCCAGCGTCTCGCGATTATAGCGCTTGCCCTTGCAGGTGTCGCAGGTGACGTACACGTCTGGCAGGAAGTGCATCTCGATCTTGATGACGCCGTCGCCCTGGCAGGCCTCGCAGCGCCCGCCTTTGACGTTGAACGAGAAACGCCCCGGGCCATAGCCGCGCGCTTTGGATTCAGGCAGCCCCGCGAACCAATCGCGGATCGGGGTGAAGGCGCCCGTATAAGTCGCCGGATTGGAGCGCGGCGTGCGCCCAATGGGCGACTGGTCGATGTCGATGATCTTGTCGATGTGTTCGAGGCCCAGGATCGCGTCGTGCTCAGCAGGCACATCGCTTGCGCCATGCCAGTGACGCGCCACGGCTTTGTAAAGCGTCTCGATGACGAGCGTGGACTTGCCGCCGCCCGATACGCCGGTGACGCAGGTGAACGTGCCCAGTGGGAACTCGGCGTCCACATTCTGCAGATTATTGCCGCGCGCGCCTTTAATTGTGATTTTGCGCTTTCTGTCGGTCCATCGGCGCTTCTCGGGGATGGTGATTTCACGCGCGCCCGTGAGATAGGCGCCAGTGATGCTGTCCTTGTTCTTCTGAATCGCACCGGCAGGGCCTTCTGCGATCACCCGTCCGCCATGCACGCCCGCCGCCGGCCCCATGTCGATCACATAATCGGCAGTGAGGATGGCTTCTTCATCGTGCTCGACCACGAGCACCGAATTGCCGAGATCGCGCAAGCGGCGCAGCGTTTCTAGAAGGCGTGAATTGTCGCGCTGGTGCAGGCCGATGGAGGGTTCGTCCAACACGTAGAGCACGCCCGTCAGCCCCGAGCCGATCTGCGACGCAAGCCGGATGCGCTGGCTCTCGCCGCCGGAGAGCGTGCCGGAAGCGCGTCCGAGCGAAAGGTAATCAAGCCCGACATCGACGAGGAAGCGCAGCCGATCATTGATCTCCTTCAAAATTCGAACCGCGATTTCCTTTTGCTTTAACGTGAGCGTGTCGTTGAGCGCGCCGAACCAGTCGCCCGCCGCGCGGATGGACAGCGTCGACGCCACAGCGATGTCGCTGTTGCCGACGCGCACCGCGAGTGCTTCCGGTTTGAGTCGCTTGCCAGCGCATGTCGGGCACGGCGCCTCAGATTGGTATCTTTCCAGATCCTCACGCACCCAGGCTGAATCGGTTTCCTTCCAGCGCCTCTCCAGATTGGGCAGCACGCCTTCGAAGTTCTTCGTCGTTTCGTAGCGGCGTACGCCGTCGTCATAGACGAATTTGATCGGCTCCTTGGTGCCGTGAAGGACTGCGTCCCTCAAAGGCTTCGGAAGCTCTTTCCAGGGCGTCGTCGTTTTCGCCTTGAAGTGTTTGGCGAGCGCTTCGAGCGTTTGCGCATAGAGCGGAGAGGGCCCCTTTGCCCACGGGGCTACCGCGCCGTCCTTCAACGATTTGTCTTGCTCAGGCACGACCATAACCGCGTCGAACTTGAGTTGGACCCCGAGGCCGTCGCACGTCGGGCAGGCGCCGGCCGGATTGTTGAACGAGAAAAGGCGCGGCTCGATTTCCGGAATGGTGAAGCCGGAGACGGGGCAGGCAAATTTCTGCGAGAAGATGATCCGCTCGCCTTCCTTCGCGCCATTCTTCGCGTCGGCGAATTCGGCGTAGGCGATCCCATCGGCCAGCTTAAGCGCCTGTTCGAGTGAATCCGCGAGTCGGGTCTCGATGCCTGGTTTCACCGCGATGCGGTCGATCACGACTTCGATGGCGTGTTTCAGTTTTTTATCGAGCGTCGGCGGTTCGGAGAGTTCGTAATACTCGCCGTCGATCTTGGCACGCTGATAGCCCTTCTTCAGCAGATCCGCCATTTCCTTGCGGTACTCGCCCTTACGGTCGCGCGCGATCGGCGCGAGCAGGAACAGGCGCGTGCCTTCAGGCAGGGCCATGATCCGGTCTACCATTTCGCTGACCTGCATCGCCGCGATCGGTTGGCCGGTGGCGGGCGAATAGGGAATGCCGACGCGCGCCCATAAGAGGCGCATGTAATCGTAGATTTCCGTGACGGTGCCGACCGTCGATCGCGGATTGCGCGAGGTCGTTTTCTGTTCGATCGAGATTGCTGGCGAAAGTCCCTCGATGGAATCCACGTCCGGCTTCTGCATCAACTCCAAGAATTGGCGCGCATAAGCCGAGAGTGATTCCACGTACCGCCTTTGACCTTCGGCATAGATGGTGTCGAAGGCGAGGGAGGACTTACCCGAGCCAGACAGGCCCGTGATCACCACAAGCTCGTTGCGCGGAATGTCGACATTCACGCCTTTGAGATTGTGCTCGCGCGCGCCGCGCACGCGGATATGGGTGAGCCCGTCCTTCATCGCTTGGCGTCCTTAGGCGCAAACCGACGCCACGCTAAGCGCAATGAAAGCCAGACCATCAAAGCAGTCACGAGCACGGTGGCGGCGATAGCGCCCCAAAAGGCCAACGTGGGTTGAGGCGTGGCGGGCAATTGCGTCAGGAGCGGCGCGGCGATCACATAAATCGCGACGAAACTCAGCGCGGCCGCGATCAAGCCAAGCCGCACCCAATCGAGCGCGCGTCCTTGGGCGTCGTTCGCCGTCCAGAGGGCGCCGGCGATGTTGCCGGCGGCGAGCACGCCAGCAATGATGAGCGAACTCGCCATGGGCGCGACTTGATCGTGCACGAGGAACGCCACGCCTGCCGCGAGCCCCGCCGACGCGAGACCGCTCAGCAGAAAGCGAGATGGAATTGCGCTCATTGGGGGACGCCAAAGGCGATGGAAGTCATAGAAATCCCGGGGAAATAGTGTCGATTGAATACGCGCGCCGGTTCCCCCTGGCTGCCGGCAGCCAGTGTATAGAACAGCGGGAAGAAATGATCCCAGTCCGGCGCGGCGTGGGCGGCCTGGGGATGGCGCCGGTAGGCGAGCACGGACTCATGCTCGCCCCCCAGTGTGGCGTTGACGATGTCATCGTCGAACTGGCGCTCCTCGGCTTCGAGATTGGCGCCGCCGCGTTGAAAGAACGCACGTAGATTGTGCACAATGTCACCCGAGCCGAGGATGAGGACGCCTTCCTCGCGCAAAGGCGCGAGGGCCTGACCGATGGCGTAGTGCGCCTCGGAAGGCCGGCTCGCATCGAGGCTGAGTTGCACGACAGGCACATCTGCCTCGGGATACATGTGCGCGAGCACCGACCAGGTTCCGTGATCCAGCCCCCAGGTCTCGTCGGTCTCCGCGCCGAACACTTTAAGGCGGCTAGCGATGTCGGCAGCTAGCGCTGGATCGCCGCGCGCGGGATATTGGACGGCGAAGAGTTCGGGGGGAAAACCGCCGAAGTCATGGATGGTGCGCGGGCGCGCGTTGGACGTGACGCGGACGCCGGCGGTGATCCAGTGAGCCGAGATGCTGACGATGGCGCGGGGCTTTGGAAACGCGGTCGCAATTTCGCGCCAGCCGCGCGAGGCGGGCGTGTCCTCGATGGCGTTCATCGGCGAGCCGTGACCGATGAATAGTGCGGGCGCTTTCTGCGTCATGGGGCCTTTGTAGCGATTACTTCGGAAGGCGATTAAGGCCCCATATCTAGTAGCCAGAGTCGGTTAGCCATCAAGAACAAAAAACGAACATTGGCGTTAATCACCCCTTTACCAAATGCCCGAGTCGGATTAAAGAACATAGAGAGAACATTTGTCGGGCCGTGACCGACCGATGCCTCACCATCGAGTAAGCGCAGGAAGCAGGAGGTCGGCGATGGCTGGCAGTGTCAACAAGGTGATTTTGGTCGGCAATCTGGGCAAGGACCCGGAAGTACGGCGGCTCAATTCGGGCGATCCGGTCGTCAATCTGAGCGTGGCGACGTCGGAAAATTGGCGCGACAAGCAAAGCGGCGAGCGCAAGGAAAAGACCGAATGGCACCGCGTGGTGATCTTCAATGAGAACCTCGCGAAGGTGGCCGAGCAATATCTGAAAAAGGGCGCCAAGGTTTACATCGAGGGCCAATTGCAGACTCGGAAGTACGATCAAAACGGCGTGGAGAAATACACGACGGAAGTCGTACTGCAGAAGTTCCGCGGCGAACTCACCATGCTTGACGGCAAGGGCGAGGGCGGTGGTCGCTCCTATGACGATGAGGGCGGCGGGTCGTTCGCGAGCAAGTCCGGCGGCAAGCGCGTCGCCGACGGACCGCGCGAGAATTTCAGCCAGGACCTAGACGACGAGATTCCATTCTGAGGCGAACCTGCAAGGATCAGCAACAACACGTGACGGCGGCGCGGCTTGCCCGCGTCGCCGCGCCTGCTTAGCCAGTAGTGTGTGACCGTCTCCCGCCCGTTCGCGCCTACTGACCTCCTTCAGCTTGTATCTGTCCCCGTGATCTGGGGCGTGAACAATGTCGCGGCGATGATTGCGGTGCGCGAGCTTCCGCCGCTGATGGTGGCGGGACTGCGCTTTGCGATCGTGCTTGCGTGCGTGTTCTGGATGATCAAGGCGCCGCCGAAGGGGCGCGTCTGGCTGTTCCTCGGCATGCTCGCCTGCGTCGGACCCCTGCATTTCGGCGTACAATATGCGGGCCTTGGGCTTGCGCGCGATCTCGCGCCGATGGTGGTGGCGATGCAGCTTTGGGCGCCGGCGTCCGTGGTGTGCGCGGCCTTATTGCTCGGTGAGCGCGTTGGATTGCTGCGCTGGACGGGCGTCGTCATAGCATTCGCTGGCGCGGCGAGCCTGACCTTCGATCCGGTCGTATTCGCGCAATGGGGCGCGCTGGCCATGGTAGGCGGCGCATCGCTCGCCTATGGGCTTGGCACGGTGCTGGTGCGCCGCTTGAGCGGGGCGATGGGGGCGTGGACGATGCAGGCCTGGATTGCGCTGTCCTGCGCGCCGACTTTGATCCTGGGTTCGCTCGTTCTTGAAACCGGCCATGCCGACAAGATCGCCAACGCCTCATGGCTTGCCTGGGCATGCGTGGCGTTTGGGGCGATCGTGTCGAGCATCGTCGCTAATGCTTTCATGTTTCGGCTGCTGCAGAAGTTCGAGGTGTCGCGCACCACGCCTTACATGCTGATGACGCCTTTGATTTCGTTCACGCTTGCGGCGGTTGTGCTGGGTGATGACATCACGCCGCGCATTCTGATCGGGGCCGGAATCGCCATGGCGGGCATCGCTTTGGTCGCGTGGGCCGAGCAGCGCCGCGCTTAAGGCGTGGACGTTAGCGCAGCGCAGGCAATGCGCGGCCCCGAAGGCACGCTGGAATGATTGTCCGGACTTTCGTGGATAATCAGCGCCGAGCCATTGTCGTCCACCAGCGAAAAACGACCGTCGGTGGGAAAGCGGTTGAGCGTGAGCCGGGTGTTGAAGAATTCCGCGCCGCTGGGTGCGCCGCCCGGGGGCGCGAAAAGGTTGGGCAAGTCGCCCGCGTCAGGCCCTTGATGGCTCATGAGCCCATGGCGCGTGTCGCCAACCAACCCCTCGTGGATGCCCGACGCCATGAAGCCGGCCGCAAAATCCGAACAATCGCCAATCTGGTGCACGTGAACGGCGTGCCAGCCGGGCGGCAGCGCGTTCTGCGAAAACTCCAAGCGAATCAACACCCCGTGCGGCGTTTCCGTGAATATGGCCTGGCCTATTGCGTTGCCGGCGCCGCCGACGATCCAGGCTGTGCGTGGGGCTGGCAGCGGAGCAGGCGCTTCATCCGCGTCGTCTCCAAAATCAAGCAGCGCGCAGCTGCCAAGGAACGCCGCGGAAACAAGGGCGAGGACACGGCGCATGGACAGGCTCCCTGGTTTGCGAGGCGATAGCGCCGATGCTAGCTTAGCAGCGAGTCAAGGGCGAGTTCCTTCGCCCGCTTCTGCTCCCTCAGAGCGTTAGAACAAAAGCCGGCGATCTCGTGTCAGACACGTCCGATCCCGCCGAGAACGGCGGAACATCCCCTCCCAAGGGCGTTTCACTCATCACCATCGAGGATGAGCTGAAGCGCTCGTATCTCGATTACGCGATGAGCGTCATCGTCTCGCGCGCGCTGCCTGACGTGCGCGACGGGCTTAAGCCCGTGCACCGTCGCATCCTGTACGCGATGGATGAGGCCGGTAACACGCACGACAAGAAATATCGGAAATCGGCCAACACGGTCGGCGAAGTGATGGGCCGCTATCACCCGCACGGCGATCTGGCGATCTACGATGCGCTCGTGCGTATGGCACAGGATTTTTCGATGGGCCTCATGCTCATCGATGGGCAGGGCAATTTCGGCTCCATCGACGGCGATCCGCCGGCGGCGATGCGCTACACCGAAAGCCGATTGGCTAAATCAGCGTCGTATCTGCTGTCCGACATCAGCGAAGACACTGTCAACTTCCAGGACAATTACGACGGCGAGCGGCAAGAACCTACCGTTCTGCCGGCGCGCTTTCCCAATCTGCTCGTGAACGGCGCTGGCGGCATCGCCGTTGGTATGGCCACCAACATACCGCCGCACAATCTTAGCGAAGTGATCGACGCGACGGTCGCGTTGATAGACACGCCAGACATCTCCGATCTCGATCTGCTCGACATCGTACCGGGGCCGGATTTCCCGACGGGATGTGAAATTCTCGGTCGCACCGCAGCACGGGTAGCGCTGAGTACGGGGCGCGGTTCAGTTGTGACGCGCGCACGCTACAAGATGGAGACGATCCGCGGCCGCGAGGCGATCGTCTTCACCGAGATTCCGTACCAGGTGAATAAAGCGACCGTGTACGAGCGGATCGGCGAATTGGTGCGCGAGAAGAAGGTCGAGGGCGTCGCTGAGGTGCGCGATGAATCCAATCGTCTCGGGATTCGCCTAGTTGTGGAGCTGAAGCGCGACACGGTAGCTGACGTTATCGTCAACCAGCTTTATCGCTTCACGCAATTGCAGACCTCCTTCGGCGTCAACATGCTGGCGCTCAACAATGGCCGCCCCGAGCAGATGGGCCTTCGCGCCATGCTCACGGCGTTTCTGTCGTTCCGCGAGCAGGTGGTCACGCGCCGCACCAAGTTCCGTTTGGCCAAGGCGCGCAAACGCGGCCACGAAACCGTTGGCCTCGCTATCGCGGTGGCTAATATCGACGAAGTGATCCG
The DNA here is from genome assembly GCA_022843225.1 of Hyphomonadaceae bacterium. GTDB lineage: Bacteria > Pseudomonadota > Alphaproteobacteria > Caulobacterales > Aquidulcibacteraceae > Vitreimonas. Next base: position 63,856 of record JALHOC010000004.1, on the reverse strand, counting down.
CGTGATCCGCGCAGCAGCCGATCCCGCAGCGGCGCGCGAGGCGCTATTGTCGCGCGCTTGGCCCGCGGGCGATATGCTGCCGCTGATCGCCCTGATCGCCGATCCACGCACGCAGGTGGTCGAAGGCGGCTCGATCCGGCTGTCGGAAGAACAAGCGCGCGCGATCCTGGCGTTGCAACTCTCGCGCCTGACCGGGCTTGGGCGCGACGATATCGCCAAGGCGGCCAATGAAATCGCCGAGGAAATCAGGCAGCTCTTGGAAATTCTCGGTAGCCGCCAGATGATCCTCGACATCATCAAGGCCGAACTCGCCGAGGTGAAAGAGGCTTTCGGCGTGCCGCGTCGCACGCCGATCTCCGAATCCGAAGGCGAGATCGACGACGAGGCGCTGATCCCGCGCGAAGATATGGTCGTCACGGTCACACATGGCGGCTATGTGAAGCGTACGCCGCTGGCGCTCTACCGCACGCAGAGGCGCGGCGGGCGCGGCCGCGCCGGCATGCAGATGAAGGAAGAGGATTTCGTCACCCGCGTGTTTGTAGCCTCCACGCACGCACCGATCCTGTTCTTCTCCTCGGCCGGCATGGCCTACAAAATGAAGGTCTGGCGATTGCCGCAGGGCGACCCGCGCACCAAGGGCCGCGCGCTCGTCAATCTGTTCCCGCTTGAGCAAGGCGAAACCATTACCTCCGTGATGGCGCTGCCGGAGGACGAACACGATTGGGATAAGCTCGATGTCATGTTCGCGACCCGCTCCGGCGGGGTGCGCCGCAACAAATTGAGCGACTTTGTGCAGGTCAACCGCAACGGCAAGATCGCCATGAAGCCCGACGAGGGCGACGGCATCGTTTCGGTTCAGATTTGCTCCGAAGACGACGACATTCTGCTGACCACGGCCAACGGCCAGTGCATTCGCTTCGCTGTGCCCGAAGTTCGTGTGTTTTCGGGCCGGACCTCCACCGGCAATCGCGGCATCAAGCTCGACGATGGCGACAGCGTCATCGGCATGGGCGTTCTCAAGCATGTTGAGGTGACCTCTGCTGAAGCGCGCGCCTACTTTAAGTGGGACGCGCAGGCTCGCGATGGCGCTGAAGTTGAACCGGAAGCGGGAGAAGATGCCAGCGAAGAAGCGGATGTGCCATTCGAGCGTCTAGCGTGGCTGAAGACCCAGGAACAATTCATCCTTACGGTCACGTCGACCGGTCTCGGCAAGCGCGCCTCGTCCTACGAGTACCGTGTGACGGGGCGCGGCGGTAAAGGTCTGATCGCCCACAAGCTGACTGGCGACGCCCGCATTACGGCCTCCTTCCCGGTTAAGAACGGCGAGGAATTGCTGCTTGTGACCGATAAGGGCCAGCTCATTCGAACCGGCATCTCCGACATCCGTATCGCGGGGCGCGCCACCCAGGGCGTTATCTTGATCAATGTGGGCGAGGACGAGCACGTGGTTGCGGCGGAGCGCCTGGAGATGCTGGGCGGGGACGTGGCTGAGGAGGCGCCGGAATGAGCGCAAGACGCGTCGGCCTGTATCCCGGCACCTTCGATCCTTTGACCAATGGCCATGTGGACATCATCGCCCGGGCCTGCAAATTGGTGGATCGCCTCGTCATTGGCGTGGCCATCAACCAGGACAAGGGGCCCTTGTTCACATTGGCCGAGCGCGTCGAGATGGTGGAGCAAGAGTGCGCCAAATTGGGCGGAAACACGGAGATCGTCATCCGTCCTTTTGACACATTGCTGATGAAATTCGCCGAAAGCGTAGGGGCGCAAATCATTGTGCGGGGGCTTCGAGCCGTCGCCGATTTCGAGTACGAGTTCGCTATGGTCGGGATGAACCAAAAGCTCAACCCGGATATCGACACCGTATTCCTGATGGCCGATCCAACCCATCAGGCGATCGCCTCGCGGCTGGTCAAGGAAATCGCGCGACTGCAAGGAAGTGTCGCGCACTTCGTCCCTCCGGCTGTAGAAGCACGGCTGAGGGCGAAACTCGGGGTAGGTTGAATGCGTTTAAGTGGAATTTTGGCCGCCGCGATCTGCGCGCTGGGCCTGATCGGCGGCTTTGACATCGCGGCGGCGCAGTCCGCTCCCGATCCGCGCAATTGGCGCCAGGTCGATCCGGAAAACACGATTTACATCGATACGGTCCATGGCCGGATCGTGGTCGAATTGTATCCCGAACTCGCGCCGCGCCATGTGGAGCGTATTCGCACGCTCGCTCGCGCCGGCTTCTATGACGGGTTGATCTTTCACCGCGTGATCGACGACTTCATGGCCCAGACGGGCGATCCGCTCGGAACAGGCGAAGGCGCCTCGACGCTGCCGGATTTGCGTGAGGAATTCATGTTCCGACGCGGGCCGGACATGCCCTTCATTGAAGCGGCTGTTCAGGGGCGCGCGCGGCTCGGCTTCTACAAGGCGATCCCGATCGAGAGCCAGCCCGACGCCCAGATGGCCGTAACAAGTGACGGCCGCGTGTCCGCCAATGCGTTGCATTGCGGCGGTGTGGTCTCCATGGCGCGCGCCAATGACCAGAATTCCGCCAACAGCCAATTCTTCATTATGCGGGCGCCGAACTCGGCGCTCGACAAGCGCTATTCGATTTTTGGCCGCGTTGTCTGGGGTATGCCAGCGGTGATGCAGATCGCGGTCGGCAATCCCCCGCCCAACCCGGATCGCATGCTGGCGGTGCGCGTTGCGGCGGACCTGCCCGAGAGCGAGCGGGCGCCAATCTTCGTGCTGCGCACGGATGGCCCCCGTTTTCGTGAGCTGATCGAGGATACGCGGCGCGAGCGCCGCGCTGACTTCTCGGTCTGCGATGTTGATATTCCAGCGCGGGTGCCGCGCGAAGAACGAAGAGAGAGAAGCTGGTGGTCGATCATTCCTTTCATAAACTGACGCTCGAACTCGACACTGGCACAGTGAAGATCGATTTCCGCCCCGACCTTGCGCCGAACCATGTTCAGCGCATTGGCGAGCTAGCAAACGAGGGCTTTTACAATGGCGTGCCGTTTCACCGCGTCATCGCGGGCTTCATGGCCCAAGGCGGCGACGGCAAGAATTTTAACGGCACCGGCGGATCGTCGAAGCCGAACCTGAAGCAGGAGTTCAGCGCCGAGCCGCATGTACGCGGCGTATGTTCGATGGCGCGCACCAATGATCCGAACTCGGCCAACAGCCAGTTCTTCATTTGCTTCGATGATGCACGCTTCCTCGACAAGCAATACACTGTATGGGGCGTGGTGAGCGAAGGCATGGAAGCAATCGATGCGTTGCCCAAAGGCGAGCCGCCGCGTGCGCCGGGCAAAATCGTGAGCGCGCGGGCGGAGTGACGGAGGCGATCTTGGACCGCTGGCGCGGGCTAGCGGGGCCTGCCGCCGATGCCCTATGTGAGAAACTGGTTGCGGCTTGGAATGAGCCACAGCGTGTCTACCACGACCTAAGCCACCTAGTTTGGCTCCTCGACGAAGCCGAGCGTAAGTGCGCCGTTATTCAAGACGCAGTGTTCGTCGGATACGCGATATGGTTTCACGATGCGGTGTACCAACCGGGAAGATCCGACAACGAAGACCTCAGTGCGGCGTGGGCGCGCTCCGCGTTGATTGAGCAGCCTAGGCTGGCCGAGCGCGTCGCGCGCGTCATCGAGATGACGAAGAGTCACGCGGATGCCTCCGTTGATGGCGACGAGGCGCTGTTTCTGGACATGGCTGTATTGGGCGCGCGGCGCGAGGTGTATCGCGCCTACGCTAGCGCAGTGAGGCGTGAGTTCGGAGCATTTCCCGATCCAGTGTTCGCGGCAGGACGGGGTCGGTTCCTGGAGGGGCAACTGAGTCGCGAGCGGTTATTTCATTCGGAGGTCTACCAAACCGAGTGTGGCGCTGCAGCGCGTGCCAACATGGTGTGGGAGCTTGAAGAGCTGCGCGGTGAGCGCTTCGATACCTGCTGATGCGTGTCGACCTCTTTGACTTCGATCTGCCGGAAGAGTTGATCGCGCTGCGGCCAGCGCGGCCGCGCGACAGCGCGCGTTTGCTTCATGTGCGGGCTGACGGCGTCTTCGAGGATCGCATCGTACGCGATGCCCCGTCGCTCTTTCGTTCGGGCGATGTATTGGTGTTCAACGACACGCGCGTGCTGCCTGCGGCGTTAAAGGCCGTCCGGCCAAGCCGGGATGGGCAAAGCCCCGACGTATCAGTTTCACTTAATCTGATCGAGCGCATAGACGGCGACACTTGGCGCGCGCTGGCGAAGCCCGGCAAGCGCTTGCGCGAGGGCGATCGTCTGTCGTTCGAGGCATCGCTTGATGCGAAGATCGTCGGCAAAGGCGAAGACGGGGTTGTCACGCTCTGCTTTGATCGCGCGGGTGCAGCGCTTGATGAAGCGATTTCGTTGATCGGTACAGCGCCGCTGCCCCCCTACATCGCCGCCAAGCGCGAGACAGATGCGCTCGATAAGGACGATTATCAAACTATCTACGCCGAAAAAGAAGGTTCGGTGGCCGCGCCAACAGCCGGCCTCCACTTCACGCAGGACCTGTTTGCGGCGCTCGATGCGGCGGGAGTCGAACGCGCGCACGTCACGCTGCACGTGGGCGCGGGCACGTTTTCGCCAATCAAGGTAGACGATACCGCCGCGCACGTTATGCATTCTGAGCGGCGCGAAATCTCGCCGCAAGTAGCCGAAGCGATCAATCGCGCCAAGGCTGAAGGGCGACGCGTGATCGCCATTGGCACGACAGCGTTGCGTACGCTTGAATCATCCGCCGATGAAACAGGGCGTGTGAGTCCTGGGGCCGGCGCGACCGACATCTTCATCACGCCGGGCTATCGCTTTCGCGTCGTCGATGGATTGTGGACCAACTTCCATCTGCCCAAATCGACCTTGTTCATGCTCGTTTCGGCGTTAGCTGGCTTGGGGCGCATGAAAGCCGTCTACGCGCACGCTATCGCCAACCAATACCGCTTCTATTCCTATGGCGACGCCAGCCTGTTATGGCGAGCCGAATGAGTGCATTCCCATTCGAAATTCATGCGAGCGACGGCTTGGCGCGCACGGGTGTTTTGCGGACGCCCCGCGGCGCCATCCGAACGCCCGCGTTCATGCCCGTTGGCACGGCGGGCACGGTCAAAGCGCTCACCGTCGACCAAGTGGCATCCACCGGCGCTGATATTCTTCTCGGCAACACCTATCATTTGATGCTGCGACCAGGCGGCGAGCGCTTGCAGCGTCTGGGCGGCCTTCACACTTTCATGCGCTGGAACAAACCCATCCTCACGGACTCTGGCGGCTATCAGGTCATGTCGCTGTCCCAGTTGCGCAAGCTCGACAAGGACGGCGTGACTTTCCGCAGCCACATTGATGGCAGCGAGCATCGATTGACGCCGGAGCGCGCCGTAGAACTCCAAGCCGATCAGATCGGCGCGGACATCATCATGCAATTGGACGAATGCCCGGCGTTGCCGGTGCCGCGCGCGGATGTCGAGAAGGCCATGGAGTTGTCCTTGGCGTGGGCCGCACGGTGCAAGCGGGCGTTCGGCGCCCGCGGGTCGCAAAGTCTGTTCGCCATAGTTCAAGGCGGCACCGACCCGGACCTTCGGCGTAGGTCAGCTCAAACGCTGGTGGCTGAAGGCTTCGATGGTTACGCGATCGGCGGGCTCGCGGTCGGTGAAGGTCACGAGGAGATGCTGGCGACGCTCGATGTCACGACGCCGCTTCTGCCTCTCGAAAGACCTCGCTATCTGATGGGCGTCGGCAAACCGATTGATATCGTTGAAGCGGTGGCGCGCGGCGTTGACATGTTCGATTGTGTGCTGCCGACGCGCTCGGGGCGTCACGGTCAAGCCTGGACCGATGCTGGCCCTCTCAACATCACAAATGCGCGTTTCGCGGAAGATATGAACCCACTCGATGAGACGAGTGATTGCCCTGCGAGCCGGGACTATTCCAAGGCCTACTTTCACCATTTGTTCAAGGCAGGTGAAATCCTCGGACAAGTGCTGCTCTCGTGGCACAATCTCGCTTACTATCAATCGCTGATGTCGCGGTTGCGAGCGGCAATCGCCGCAGGGCGGCTGTCTGAATTCCGTGCTGTGTTCCGTTCTTAGTTGCGTGCGCGCGGTGTTTGCGACGGCGGCGGCGGCACCATGTTGGGGCAGCCAAGCGACGCGCCAAAGCCGCGCAGGAAGGTGCGCCTTTGTTGCCCGTTGGCGACCGCCCGTAAAGCGTCGCGCTCAGCGCGGCTGGCGCCAGAGATACGGCGTACCCAAGAGCGGAACGGGATCACATCGCTCGCGGTGTCTTCCGCAGCTTGGATGGTTTGGTTCTCGACAAAGTCGCCGCTGCGATCCCAGATGTTGCGGTTGGGGCCCGGCTGATAGCTCTCGGGGCCGAGCACCGCATCAAGCGCGCCGATTTCGCGGATCACAGCTGGGCAATCAGTAAGGGTTGCCGTTGCGTAGGGGTAATCGAGGTTGCGCAACATCAACGGGATCTCGGGGCGGATAAGGCCAATATCGCGAAACGGGATGGCGGCCGCGCCAGTTACGCCGCGGCGCGTGTCCGCCGTGTTGCCGCTTGAGCAGGAACCAGCGAAGACGCTCAGCGCCAGGATCGCAATCAAACTGATGGGGGTGCGCATGCCAAGCTCCGCTGTCGGCGTTGCGGGGCCTATAGCCTGGCTCAATGGCGACGCCAATGTGGCGTGAGCCAGCTTGAGCAGCTATGGCCGGTCGATGTTGCCTGTGGACGAGGTCTTGCCGGAATTGCGCGCCGCCCTCGGGCGTTGCGGCGAGGCGGTGTTGGTGGCCCCGCCCGGCGCGGGCAAGACAACGCGGGTGCCGCCAGGATTGCTTGCCGAGATCTGGGCGCAACATGGCAAGATCGTGCTCCTCTCCCCCCGGCGCATCGCAGCACGCGCGGCCGCGGCGCGCATGGCGGCGGAGATGGGCGAGCGTCTGGGCGAAACGGTTGGTTATCGCGTACGGTTGGATTCTCGCGTCGGGCCAAAGACGCGCATCGAGGTCGTCACCGAGGGCGTATTTACGCGTATGGTGCTTGGCGATCCCGAACTTTCCGGTGTTGCGGCGGTTTTATTTGACGAGTTTCACGAACGCAGCCTGGAAGGCGATCTCGGCCTTGCGCTCGCCCGCGATGCCCAGGCGGGTCTGCGGCCCGATCTGAAGCTGGTCGTGATGTCGGCGACGTTGGATGCGGCGCGCATCGCTGCGCTGCTGGGCGATGCGCCAGTGATTGTCAGCGAGGGGCGCCTATTCCCTGTACGTCGCATCTACCGACCGCGCGATCCGCGCGCGCCGTTGGAGCAGGACGTGTCTGGCGCGGTGAAGGCAGCTCTTGCAGCTGAGCCGGGCAGCGCCTTGGTCTTTCTACCGGGCGTGCGCGAGATCGAACGCGCCGCCGAACGCCTGCGCACCGACATTACAGACACAAGCGTCGACATCCGGCCGCTCTTCGGCGCGATGAGTGCGCAGGATCAGGACTCCGCCATCGCGCCGGCGCCGCCTGGTCGGCGTAAGGTCGTGTTGGCGACTTCCATCGCAGAGACCAGCCTGACCATCGAAGGCGTGCGTATCGTTGTGGATGCAGGACTTGCGCGACGGCCGCGCTTCGAGCCCGCACTGGGGCTCACGCGTTTAGAAACGGTGCGCGCAAGTCAAGCGGCGATCACACAGCGCGCCGGCCGCGCCGGCCGGCTGGCGCCAGGCGTGTGCTGGCGGCTCTGGAGCGAAGGCGAAACGCGCGCGCTGCTAGCGTTTGATCGCCCAGAAATTCTGGACGCCGACCTCGCGGGACTTGTGCTGGACCTTGTAGCCTGGGGCGTCAGCGATCCGACCGCGCTGACCTGGCTCGATCCGCCACCAAAGCCCGCTTGGAGCGAAGCAATCGCTCTTCTGAAGAAGCTCGGCGCGCTCGATGAAGCTTTGAGGCTCACCGCTCATGGCGCGGCCATTGCTGACTTGGCGTTGCCGCCGCGCCTTGCGCACATGGTCCTGGCGGCGCCTGCTGATCAGCGCAACCTGGCTGCGCGCATTGCGACCGTTTTAACCGAACAAGGGCTGGGCGGGCGCGATCAGGATTTGCGCGTGCGTCTGCACCGGTTCGCGACCGAGCGCGGCCAGCGCGCGGAAGCTGCGCGCGCGCTTGCAGATCGGATAGCGCGACAAGCTAAAGCCGCGAATACCTTGGCGGATGAAGATGGGGCGGGAGCGCTCTTGGCGCTGGCGTTTCCGGATCGCGTCGCCAAACGACGAGGCGAAGGGTACGTCATGGTCAATGGTCGCGCAGCGATCCTAGATGCGGCGTCCTCCTTGGCGCGCGAAGCTTTTCTTGTGATCGCCGATGTGGCGGGGCAAGCGGGTCGCGCGCAAGTCCTCATGGCCGCGCCCATTAAACTGACCGATATTGAGGTGCTGTTCGGAAGCGAGATCGAGGTGCGCGCTTCAGCACAGGTGGATCCCGCGACCGGCGCGATACGTGGAAGGCGTATTCGCGCTTTAGGTCGAGTTGTACTCTCAGAGGCGCCGCTTGAGCGGCTCGCGGGCGTTGATCTGCAGGAGGCCTTGCTTAGCGCTGTGCGCGAGCAAGGCCTGGGCCTGCTCCATTGGAGCGATGCCGCGCGCCAGACCCGCGCGCGTGTGCTGTTCCTGCGGGCCTTGGAGGGCGAGGTCTGGCCTGATTGGAGCGACGATTACCTGCTCTCGTCTGTCCAGGATTGGCTCGCCCCGGAGCTCAGCGGCGTGTCTCGGTTGCGCGATGTCGACGTCGGTGAAGCCTTGTTGAACGCTCTACCCTACGACCAGCGCCAGCGTCTCGAAAGGGAAGCGCCAACGCGCTTCGAAACGCCCGCGGGTTCCGCGATCGTCATTGATTACGAGGCCGAAGGCGGCCCCGCACTCGATGTGCGTATTCAAGAGATGTTCGGGGAAACCAAACACCCGTTCATTGCAGAGGGTCGCGTGCCGTTAACGCTGCGCTTGCTTTCGCCAGCGCATCGGCCGGTCCAAACGACGAAGGACTTGCCAGGGTTTTGGGGTGGGTCCTACGCCGGTGTGCGCGCGGACATGCGCGGTCGGTACCCCAAACACCCCTGGCCTGAAGATCCAACCAGCGCGCCGCCGACACGGCGCGCCAAGCCCCGAGGCTCGCAATGATTCCGACTCTTGAAGATGTGAGAGCCGCGGCAGCGCGAATCCAGGGGATCGCGGTGCGAACGCCGTTGTTGCGCAATGACACGCTTGACGCGCGAACCGGTGCGCGCGTGTTTGTGAAGGCCGAGTGCTTGCAGCGGGGTGGCGCATTCAAAATGCGCGGGGCTGCGAACGCAATCGCGGCCTTGGCTCTGGAGGTTCGCGCCAAAGGGGTGATCGCGTTCTCCTCCGGCAATCACGCCATCGCGGTGTCAACAGCCGCCAGCCACTTTGGCATACAAGCAACCATCGTCATGCCGTCGGACGCGCCGCGTATCAAATTGGAGATGACGCGCGTCAATGGCGCTGAGGTCGTGACCTACGATCGTGTGAACGAAAGCCGCGAAGCCATAGGCGCTAGGCTTTCCGCCGAGCGCGGGGCTGCATTGATTAAACCGTTCGATGATGCGTTCGTCATCGCGGGGCAAGGCACGACGGGGCTTGAGGTTTCCGAAGAGATAACGCCAGACATCGTCTTTGTGCCCGCGAGCGGCGGCGGGCTTGCAGCAGGTGTGGCGTTGGCATTGCCGCAGGCGCGCATCGTCGTGGTGGAACCGGATGGGCACGATGATATCGCTCGTTCGCTCGCGGCGGGGGTCCTCCAGCGCAATGCACAGGGGATCCGCTCCATCTGCGATGGCTTGTTGACTGAGCAGATGGGCGATTTGCCCTTCGCTATCGCACAACGCCGATTCGAATGCGCGGTGGCCGTGTCGGACGACGCGGCGCGGCGCGCGATGGCGTTCGCGTTTCGCCATCTGAAGATTGTTCTGGAGCCTTCAGGCGCGGCGTCGCTTGCGGCGTTGCTTGAGGGCGCGATCGATGTTCAGGGGCTTACAGTCGTGATCATTGCCAGTGGCGGCAATGTCGATGCCGAGACTTTTGCCTTAGCCCTAGCAGCTCAGTAGCGCCCGCGCTCAAGATCGCGCTGCAATTCTATCGGTGTCGGCCGCCCAGCAAGGCGGTACCGGTAGACTTGCAGGTTTTCGGTGACGCGCTGGACATAATTGCGGGTTTCGGAGAATGGGATCAATTCAATCCAGTCAATGACATCGACCGAGCGTGAGCGCGGGTCGCCCCAATCCTCGATCCATTGGCGCGCATTGCCCGAGCCCGCATTGTACGAGGCGATGGCAAGCACATACGAGCCGCCAAAATCATCGATCAGGTCGGCCAAGTGGGCCGACCCCAAAGTCATGTTGTAATCCGGGTCGGTGAGCGCGCTGCGCTGATAGGTGATGCCTTCGCGTGCGGCCTGGGCGCGCGCTGTCGAGGGAATCAGCTGCATCAGCCCGTGCGCATTGGCGTGCGATGCCGCCGCCGGCTCGAATTCGCTCTCCTGGCGGATGATGGCGTGCACCAAGGCTGGCTCAGGACGCCCGCGCGATTGCACGATCTGCGGCAGCTCAATGGTCGGATAGGCGGCGTTGGCGGCTACCACGTTGCGGAATAGGCCAGCCTTGGCATTGCGCAACGCAATGCGGTTATAGGATTGCTCGCGCGCCAATTGCGAGAGGAGTTCGATTTCCATGGGATCATCGAGAGTGTCGTCGAGATAGAAGGCGATGGACTCGAAGTCGCGCTGGTCGCCGATCTCTGCCATGACGCGCAGTGCGCGAACTAACTCGCGGTTTTCAAAGCGTTCACGCGCTTCGGGCGTTACGCTGGCTGTATCCGGCAGCGAAAGGAGCGCAGAGCGACCGCCGTATGTCGCAGCGAGTTGCCCATAATAGGTGAAATTGAAACGCGCGGCCTCCGCGAGCAGACGATCGGCTTCCGCCGTTTGTCCGCGCGCGCGCACGGCTTCCGCACGCCAGTAGAGCGCGCGCGAACGGCTCACGGGCGAGGCCACATTCTCACTCAAATGTGCGAAGTGCTCGGCTGCGCGTTGGGGCTGATCAAGGTAGCGCAACATGATCCAGCCCGAGAGCCATTCGGCGTCGGCGAAACTTTCACCGGAGGTCATGCCGTGATTGGAGACAAGCTCATAGGCTTGGCGGTAATTGCCGTTGCGCAGCGCACGCGGAACGTAGAGCCGGCGTTCACGGAAAATCTCATCGCGCGCCAAAAGCGGAGCCTCGCGCGGATCGATCTCGACGGCGATCGGCAGAGCTTCCTCGGGACGACCGGTCCGGCGGCGATATTGCGCGCGATCATAAAGGAAGCCTGCATCGTCGGCGCGAGACGCAGGTACCGCGTCAACGGCGGTTTGCAGTCCGCGGCGCTGACGGGCTTGCAGGGCCATGCGACCCTGCGCTAAGGCGCGGTCAGCAGCAGAGACGCGCGAGAGCAAAGCTTGCGCGGCGCTGCGTTGACCGCGCCACAACAGAACATCGACGCGGTCGGCATAGTCTTCGCTGGTGAAGGTGAACTCACTCAAGGCGCGTTGTTCGGCGGCGGATGTCAGTGTATCGCCGCGCCACGCTGCGCGCGCTATCTCATTGGCCTCGGCGCGCTGTCCCGAATCTTTCAGCGCAATTGCCAGCGCGATGCGGCCATCGCCAGTAAGCGGACCGTTGTCTTGGCGCAGAAACGCGACCCTTTCGGCGGCGGAGAGACGCGAGTCAAAAATCGCCTGCTCCGCGCGTTGGCGCATAGTGGTGCGGCCGGGCCAACCTTGGAGTTCATCTAACGCGCGGGCGATGTCGGCGAAATAGAGCGGGGCTTCGGTTGAGGCCGCCCAGCGCCATTGCAGCATGCGGCGTACGAGCGGGTCGCGCGCGCTATCGCGCAATTGCGCCAGGGTGAGCCAATCGCCAGCGTCCGCTGCCGCCATCCCGTCGCGCATGCGCATGCGCTCGGCCGCTGGAGGAAGCGGTAAGGGCGTGTAGGCCGCGATGATCGGGCTTGCCACGGTTTCCTGCTGACCGGCGCTTGACGCCGCCAGCGCGACACTCGCGCTCAATGCCAAGAACCCAATGCGGAACGGCCGTCTCACCCGCTTCTCCGATTTGCCTTGCATGCCTCAATCACCCGTCCCGGCGCAGTCCCCCGGCGCGCCGCTCTTTAACCTGACCGGACAGTGTGGCAGGAATCGCGCCAATGCCAGCCCATAGCGACCTTCTCTCCCGGATTCGGGGCTCGATTCCGGCGCTCATCACGCCTTTTCGCGACGGCGCAGTGGATCACCATGCGCTGCAGGGCCTCGTTGCGCGGCAGATAACCGAAGGTTCACATGGCATCGTGCCGTGCGGCACGACCGGCGAGAGCGTCACGCTCAGTCTGGAAGAGCATACGCGGGTTGTGGAAATTGTCGTCGAGACTGCCGCCCGCCGTGTACCGGTTATCGCGGGGGCGGGCTCAAACAATACGGCGTATGCCATTGAGCTTGCGCGGCGGGCAAAGGCGGCCGGGGCCGACGCCGTGCTCGTTGTCGCCCCCTATTATAACAAGCCCAGCCAGGACGGCGTGCTCGCGCACTTCAAGGCGATCAATGACGCGGTAGATATCCCGATCGTCGCCTACAACGTGCCGGGGCGGACGCTTACAGACATCGCCGTCGAGACCATGGGCCGCATCGCGGCGCTTCCCAACGTGATTGGAGTGAAGGACGCCACCAGCGACCTCTCGCGTGTGGCACTCCATCGTGGCCTTGCGGGGCAGGACTTCATCCAGCTTTCGGGCGAAGATGGTTCTGCGCTCGGGTTCAATGCCCATGGCGGGCTGGGCTGCATTTCGGTCACGGCGAATGTTGCGCCGGGCCTGTGCGCTCAGATGCAAGAGGCGGCGCTTGATGGCGGCTTCGAAGCAGCGCGCCTCATCGACGCCAAACTCGCGCCGTTGCACAAGGCGCTGTTTTGTGAGCCATCGCCCGCGCCGTCAAAATACGCATGCTCCCTTCTGGGGCTTTGCACGGAAGACGTGCGCTTGCCGCTGCTGATCTGCACAGATGCCGCGAAGGCGCGGATCAAGGCGGCCATGATCCATGCGGAGCTTCTGTAACCACGCATGGCTAAGAAAGAGATCACTCGCAAGCTGATCGCCGAGAACCGCCGCGCGCGCTTCGACTACGCCATCGAAGATTCGATGGAGGCTGGCATTCAACTCGTCGGGACCGAGGTAAAGTCGCTGCGCAACGGTCGCGCCAACATCGCCGAAAGCTACGCCAGCGCCGAACGGGGCGAATTATGGCTGATTAACGCGACGATCCCTGAATATCCGCCAGCTGGGCAATTCAACCACGAGCCCAGACGGCGTCGGAAATTGCTGGTGCGGTCGCGTGAGCTGAAAAAACTCATCGGCGCGGTCGAGCGTGAGGGACGCACACTCGCGCCCCTTAAGCTGTATTTCAACGATCGTGGCATTGCTAAACTCGAACTAGCGCTCGCCAAGGGCAAGAAAGCGCATGACAAGCGCGCGGCGACGAAGGATCGGGACTGGAAGCGCCAACAGGCGCGGCTGATGAAGGATCGCGGATGAGGTGCGCATCGCTTTTGGTCGCTCTCGCGTTGGCGGCCTGCGTGCCCGCCGACACAGAGCAAGCGCGAGCCGTTAACTGGACCGCCTGCCAACGTGGCGATTTCCCGCAACAGCGCATCGTCGCCTGTTCGGCGGTGATCGACAATCCAAGCGTCGACCCGGCTCAGCGTGCGGAAGCGTTAGTGGAGCGCGGCATGTTGCGGGCGCAAGAGCATCAGCACGCACGCGCAGTGGCGGATTTCGGCCGCGCGATGCGCATTGATGTCGACTTTGCGCGTGCCTATGTCGAACGCGCCCGCGTGCACCAGGACAGGCGCGCTTATGATGCTGCTTTGATGGATTACGAAGCGGCGTTGACGATTGAGCCCGACAGGCAGGACGCGCTGGACGGGCGCGCTTCGGCGATGTTTGGGCGGCAAAATGCGTTCCGCGACGAGATTGCGGATTTCACCGAGGCCCTCGAAGCCGATCCCCGCAACCCAGATTTGCTCAATGGCCGATGCTGGGTCCGGGCCGTCAACAATGAGGCGCTTGATCTCGCCTTGGCGGATTGCGATGCGGCGCTTGCTATCACGCCCGCGAGCGCCGAGATCCTCGATAGTCGCGGCTTGGTGAATTTAAAGCGCGGTGAGTATCAAGCCGCACTTGCGGACTATGAGGCTGCCTTGAAAATCAGCCCGAATGACGGCCACTTCCTCTATGGGCGCGGGCTGGCGCGCTTGGCTCTGGGTATGAAAGCCGAGGGCGAGGCCGACCTCGTCGCGGCGGAGGCGGCTCAACCGGGCGTCACGGCGCTTTATGAAAGCTATGGCGCAAGCCCTAGCTGAAAGCGATCTCCTTCGCGCGCGCCATGACGTCCTCGAACATCACCGTTGTGAGCCGTCGAGTTTGCGTGTTGTAGCGTGAGCAATGATAGCTGGAGACGAGCGTGCGCGCGCCGGGTAAGGACGCCTGCGCGCCGTGCGCGAACTTCGCGTCCGTGGGCTTCATGGTATGCGCGCGCAGCACGCTCTCATGCGCGATGGAGCCCAATGCGAGGACCACACGAACAGTCTTGAGATGCGAAAGGCGGGCGGTGAGGAATGGTCGGCACGTCGCGATTTCCGCCGGCGTTGGCTTGTTCTCAGGCGGTGCGCAGCGCACGGCATTGGTGATCATGGCGCCTTTCAGCGTGAAGCCGTCATTGGGGTCGGCGCGATACTCCCCTTCCGCGAGGCCAAGCTTCTTCAACGTGCCGTACAAGAGATCGCCCGCGTAATCGCCCGTGAAGGGGCGCCCGGTGCGATTGGCGCCGGTACGTCCGGGGGCGAGGCCGACGATCAAAAGGCGCGCATCTGGGTCCCCGAATGAGGGAGCGGGGCCATTGAACCAAGTGGGCTGCTGGCGCGCATTCTCTTCGCGATAGGCGACGAGACGCGGACACAGTGCGCAATCACGCGGCGCTTCTGGTGGGACTGCGTTCATCGGTCTACACCTGATCTGAAATGAGCAAACTCGCTTCCGCCTTGATCGGGCTCGGCACTAACCTGCCATTTGCCGGAGTTGAAGGCCCAGAGCTTCTGGCGCGGGCGGTGTCGGTACTACGGGAGGCGGATCTTAACATACGCGCTGTCTCTGGAGTTTGGCGAACGCCATCTTGGCCGGTTGGCAGCGATCAGCCGGACTTCCACAACGCGGCGGTGGAGCTTGACCCTGGGCAGCTCGGCCCGCGGCAGCTTTACGATGTGCTCCGAGAGGTGGAGGCGCGTTTTGGCCGTGAGCGACGGGAGCGCTGGGGGCCGCGCACCCTGGACCTCGACATCTTGGCGATGGAGGGATTCCAGGGTGATTTCGGAACGGTGAGGTTGCCCCATGCCCGCCTTCACGAACGCGCCTTCGTCTTGGCCCCTTTGATCCAGATCGCCCCCGACTGGCGCCATCCCCAACGCGCTCTGACGGCCTCTGAAATGTGGTCACGGCTACCGGAGGCTGAGCGCCAGGCCTGTCGTGTGGTAACATAAGGCGCTTTTTCGCATTTGCGGCGCGGCTGCCGCATTGCGAAAACCCAAGTTGACCTCTAGGTTGGCTGACTGATCCCCATCCAACCCTAAGGAAGCACGCTTTGGCCCGCGTAACCGTTGAAGATTGCGTCGACAAAATCCCCAACCGGTTTTCGCTGGTGCTGCTCTCCGCGCATCGGGCGCGCAACATCTCGTCTGGCGCCGAGCCGCTGGTGGTACGGGATCGCGACAAAGACCCGGTGGTGGCGCTGCGGGAGATCGCTGACGGGGCCGTGACCCCGGACGAACTACGCGACAGCTATGTCATGCTCTACCAAGACGTTCAGCCGGCCGCCCAGGCCGAGGACGAGCAGGATCGCGCCGCCCTAGCGGCGCCTGTCGAGACCAGCGAAGAAGACGTGCTGCGTGCGCTGCAGCAAGAGGCCGAAGCGCAGCGCGACGAAAGGTACTGAGATCGTGCCCGGCGGTGACGGCGTCGCCGCCAAGACCCCCGCCGGCACGTTGAAGGCCGGCGCGGGAGACGCTCCTTTGCGTGCGCGCTACTTGCGCCAATTCGAACTTGTCGAGCGCGTGCGCGCTTACGACCCGTCCGTCGATGAGGCTTTGATTAACCGCGCCTATGTCTACGCAACCTCGCAGCACGGCAGTCAGAAGCGGCACTCAGGCGATCCTTACTTCGCGCACCCGATAGAAGTTGCGGGCATCCTGACGGAATACAAGCTCGACGCAGCCACCATTGTCGCCGGGCTTCTGCATGACACCATTGAAGACACCGACGCCACGCGCGCTGAAATCGAGGAGCGTTTTGGGCCGCAGGTCGCCGATCTGGTCGAGGGCGTCACCAAGCTCTCGAAGCTCGAAATCCAATCGGAAGAGAACAAGCAGGCGCAAAACCTGCAAAAATTCATCTTGGCGATGTCGCGCGATGTCCGCGTTCTGCTCGTGAAGCTAGCGGACAGATTGCACAATATGCGCACGCTCAAGCATGTGCCGAAGCCCGAGAAACGCCGCCGCATCGCGCTCGAAACGCTCGACATTTATGGACCGCTATCGCGGCGCATTGGCATGGAGCGGATGGCGCGTGAGCTCGAAAGTCTCGCGTTCCATGAGGCCTTCCCGGAAGCCGAGGCCGCGATCAATGCGCGGCTGGAGCAATTGCGTGCTGAAAAAGGCGCCAATGTCTCGATCATCATCCAGACAATTTTGGAAGTGTTCGAATTCTCTGGCATCGAAGCGCGCGTGTTCGGGCGTGAGAAGCAACCGTACTCGATCTGGAAGAAGCTGCGCCGCAAGAGCGTCGAGTTTTCTGATCTCGCCGATGTCTATGCGTTTCGCGTGATCGTAAACAATTCTGACGATTGCTACCGCGCGCTCGGCTTGATCCACCAGACCTGGCGCTGCGTGCCGGATCAGCTCGAGGACTACATCTCGAATCCAAAACCCAACGGCTACCGCTCGATCCATACGGTGGTGATTGGGCCGGGCAATGTGCGTGTCGAAATTCAGATTCGCACCGAAGACATGGATCAGATCGCCGAAGTCGGTGTGGCCGCGCATTGGCGCTACAAAAACGAAGCCTATGGCTTCGATGAAGAGACCGCATCCGCCGCAGGGCTGGACGCACGCGAGGCGACGCGCTCGCTGCTTGAGATCGCTGAGCATGGCGGCGACGCGAGCGAGTTTCTTGAGAACGCCAAGCTTGAAATGTACCAAGATCACGTGTTCGCGTTCACGCCCAAGGGGGCGCTGATCCCGTTGCCCCATGGCGCGACGCCCGTGGACTTCGCCTATGCAGTGCACTCCGACATCGGCGATTATTGCGTTGGCGCACGCATTAACGGTGTTGATCGCCCGCTGCGAACCGCGTTGCGCAATGGCGATGTCGTTGAGGTCATTATTGGCGACAAGGCCGCGTCGTTGCCTGGCTTCGAGGCGCTGACCAAAACCGGACGCGCGAAATCCGCGCAACGCCGCTTGCAACGCCAAGCGCGTCGCGACGAATTCTCGAAGTTGGGGCGCGAATTGGTGATGCACGCGCTGCGCCGCTATGGCCACGAACTGGCCGACACCGTGCTCACGCAGGCGGCGGAGCGCCTCGGCCGACATGATGAAGAGGAATTGTTCGTCGCGGTTGGCGAAGGCGCGGTGAAGGCGAGCGCCGTGGTCACCGCCGCTTTCCCGGGGCTTGAGAGCCAGATCAGGGCCGACGAGAGTCGCAAGCCCATGGAGAAAGAAAAGGCTAAGCTCTATGTGCGCGGCAGCGATCTGACGCCGGGTATTGCTTTGCACTTCGCCGAATGTTGCACGCCAATCCCGGGCGATCGCATCATCGGCGTGCAAACCCCTGGCGAGGGTGTGCTCATCCACACCATCGATTGCGACCGCCTCGGCGCGCTCGAAGGTGAATATGGCGAGTGGGTCGATCTCGCATGGACGCCGGCGGCGCTCACGCGCACGCTGGCGACGGGGCGCCTGATCGTCACGGTCGAAAACAAGCGCGGCGTGCTGGCGGAATTATGCGGTATTATCGCCGAGAATAAGGGCGATATTCTCAATCTCAAGCTTGCCAAGCGCACGAGCGATTTTTTCGATATGATCTTCGATATTGAGGTGGCTGACGCCCGCCATCTGACCAACATCCTCGCGGCATTGCGCACCAGCAAAGCGGTGAAGGACGTCGAGCGGGTGCGGGGGTGAGCATGGTCGCATCGACGCGTGCGCGCGATGTTGGTAAACACGCACCATGAATCAGAGCGACGTTCTCGACGAGTTCCGCGCCGCGGGCGCGCTGTTGGAGGGGCACTTTATCCTCTCCTCTGGGCTGCATTCGCCCGTGTTTTTTCAGAAAAACGCGGTGTTTATGGACCCCGTGCGTACCGAGCGTCTGTGTCGGGCTTTGGCTGAGAAAGCGCGCAACGCGTTCGGCAAAATTGATGTTGTGGTGTCGCCGGCGGTCGGCGCGATCATTCCCGGCTACGAAACCGCGCGGCATCTGGGCGCTAAGGCGATGTTCGTTGAGCGCGAGAATGGCGCGTTCCAATTGCGGCGCGGTTTCTCGATAGAAGCGCATGAGCGGGTGCTGATGGTCGAGGATGTGGTCACCACGGGGCTCTCTTCGCGCGAGTGCCTTGATGCGATAGGGGGCCATGGAATTCTTGTGGGCGCCGCCTGCTTGATTGATCGCTCCGGCGGCAAGGCTGATATCGGCGCGCAACTGGTCTCGCTCGCGCAAGTGAACGCGCCGTCTTACCCTGCGGATCAATTGCCTCCGGACCTCGCCGCACTCCCCGCGATCAAGCCGGGCTCGCGCGGGCTTGCCGCATGATGCACGTGCGGCTTGGCGTGAACATCGATCACGTCGCGACTATTCGCAATGCGCGCGGCGGCGCCTATCCCGATCCCGCGCGCGCGGCGATCGTGGCGCTTGAGGCGGGCGCGGACGGCATCACCGCGCATCTGCGCGAGGATCGTCGCCATATCTCCGACGCTGACATCGATACGCTTGCATCGATGCTGCGCGAGCGCGACCGCCCGCTCAACCTCGAAATGGCGGTGACGCAGGAAATGTTCGACATCGCGCTGCGCCATCGTCCGCACGCGGTGTGTCTTGTCCCCGAGCGACGCGAGGAACGCACCACCGAAGGCGGGCTTGATGTGGTTGGCGGGCACAATTGGATCACGCCCATGGTCGCCAAGCTCCGGGACGCTGGTTCGCGCGTGTCGCTGTTCATTGCCGCGGATCCCGCGCAGATCGAGGCCGCGCATCACACTGGCGCGGCTGTCGTCGAGCTGCATACCGGCGCATTCTGTGACGCGATCCGCGAGGGGCGCGCCGATGACGCGGCCAGCGTGCTGAACGCGCTACGCGCCGGCGCCAGGCAAGCGCATGCGCTGGGGCTCGAAGTGCATGCGGGCCATGGCATCGACTATGAGACTGTAGCGCCGGTGGCGGCGATCCCGGAGGTCGTCGAACTCAATATCGGCCACTTCCTAATCGGAGAGGCAATTTTCGTTGGGTTAGCCCATGCGGTCGGTGAAATGCGCCGCCGTATCGACGCGGCGAGGGCGCCATGATTTTGGGCATCGGGTCGGACCTCATCGATATCCGCCGCATCGAAGAGACGCTTGCCAAGTTCGGGGATCGCTTCACCCATCGGGTCTATACGGAGCTCGAGCGCGCTCGGGCCGAACGCCGGCCCGACCAACGCGCCGACACTTACGCCAAGCGCTTCGCGGCCAAGGAGGCCTGCTCCAAGGCGCTCGGTACAGGATTGAAACAAGGGGTTTTTTGGCGAGACATGGGGGTGGCTAACTTGCCGAGCGGTCAGCCCACCATGAAGTTGACCGGCGGGGCGGCCGCGCGTCTAACGAAAATCACGCCTCCGGGTTTTCGCCCGCTTGTCCATGTCAGCTTGACCGATGACTATCCTCTGGCCCAAGCCTTCGTCATTATTTCGGCCGAGTTAGACCCAAATGCATCGTGAAATGCGCTTGGGGCTGGTCTGTGGCGCTCAAGTCAGTGAAAAGACGGCAAGGTAGCAGGGGGAAGGCGGTTCTCGCCGCCCGATGACGAGAAACGCATGAGCATGAGTTCGACGAGTTCCGCCCCCGAAACTGGCATGGACGTGTTTTGGGAAAACGTGCGCACGATCCTTTATGCGCTGGCGCTCGCGATGGTGCTGCGCTTCACCATCGCCCAACCGTTCCGTATTCCGTCGGGCTCGATGCAGCCAACCTTAGAGGTCGGCGATTACATCGTGGTAACGAAATGGTCATACGGGTACGGGCGCTATTCCTTCGCGCCGTTGGAAGGCCTGCTGCCGCAGGGGCGCTTGTTTGGCAGCCAGCCGCATCGTGGCGACGTTGTCGTGTTTCGCCCGACCCCTGAACCCGATCGTGACTTCATCAAGCGCCTGGTGGGTTTGCCGGGCGATCGCATCCAAGTGATCGATGGATTACTGCACATCAATGGCCAGCCTGTGGAGCGTGAGTCGCTGGGCGTGGTCGATTTCGAGAACGAAGACGGCGCTATTGAGCGTTTGCAAGCTTATCGCGAAACACTGCCAGAGGGCGTGAGCTTCACTGTGTTCGATCGTGGAATCACCGAACTCGATAACACGCGCGAGTACGTCGTGCCCGACGGGCATTATTTCATGATGGGCGATGATCGCGACAATTCCGCCGATAGCCGCGTACCTGGCGTCGTGGGCTTCGTGCCCTACGACAATCTCGTTGGTCCCGCGCAGTTCACAGTGGTTTCGTTTGATGGCGACACGTCGATTTTCCGCCCCTGGACCTTGTTCACGGGCTTCCGCGGGGATCGTTTCTTGAAGGCTGTCAATGGCGGCGCCCGCGATGAGCGGGAGTGAACGCGGCCAAGACGCTCAACTCGCCGAGCTCGAAAAACGCCTCGGCTATCAGTTCCGCGACCGAAAACTGGCGCGCGAAGCGCTCACCCACGGCAGCATCAATGATGGCGCGCGCGGCGCTCTGCGCTCCTATGATAGGCTCGAATTCCTCGGTGACCGGGTGTTGGGTCTGATCGTCGCTGAGCGCCTGCTCGCCGATCACGCGGACGAAACCGAGGGCGAACTCGCGCCCCGCTTCAACGCGCTCGTCAATCGCCAGGCTTGCGCCAAGGCCGCGCGCGCAGCTGGTCTCGGCGATGCGCTTGTCCTGTCGGCGTCCGAGGAAGCGAGCGGCGGACGCGGCAAGGAAGCCATTCTGGGCGATATCTGCGAGTCCATGATCGCAGCGCTATATCTTGATGGCGGCATGAGCGCCGCGCGCGGCTTTGTCACGACGTTCTGGGGCGATGCGTTTGACGATGTGAAGGCCGCGCCCCGCGACGCAAAGACCGTGCTGCAGGAATGGGCCGCAGCGCGCAAGAAAGGCCTGAGTTACAAACTCGTGGATCAAAGCGGCCCCGAACACGCTCCGCGTTTCGTCATCGACGCGCAGGTGGATGGTTTCGCGCCCTCGCGCGGCGAAGGCAATTCCAAGCGCGACGCGCAACGGGCCGCTGCTGCGGCGTTTTTGAAGGAGCGCGGCATAGATGGCTGAGCAATTCTGCGCTGTCGTCGCTGTGCTGGGCGCGCCGAACGCCGGCAAGTCGACGCTCGTGAATGCGTTGGTTGGCGCGAAGGTCGCCGCCGTGACCAAGAAGGTGCAAACGACGCGCGCCCTGGTGCGTGGCATCGCCATGCGTAATGCGGTGCAATTGATCCTAATCGACACGCCGGGCGTGTTCGCGCCGAAGCGCCGGTTTGATCGCGCCATGGTGGCGGCCGCCTGGAGCGCACTCGAGGGCGCGGACGCCGTCGTGCATGTGGTGGACGCGAGCGCTCACGTTAGTGGCGCCAAAACCGGCGCTGATTCTCACTCCGTTGCTGACTCCGCTGCGATCACGGCCAAGCTGAAGCAGATGGAGATCGCCTCCATCCTGGTGCTTAACAAGGTCGACGCCGTGCCGCGCCCGGCACTGCTAGAACTTACCGCGAAGCTGGTCGGCGAGGGCCTGTACACTGACGTGATGATGATCTCCGCCAAGAACGGCGATGGCGTAGGCGATCTCTTGAAGTTGTTGGCGGAGCGCGCGCCGGAGGGGCCATGGCTGTTCCCGGAAGATCAAACCATGGACGCGCCCGCGCGTGTGCTGGCTGCCGAGATCACGCGCGAAAAAGCCATGCAACGCCTACATGACGAATTGCCGTACGATCTGATCGTCGAGACCGAAGCCTGGGAAGAGCGCAAAGACGGTTCCGCCAAGATCGATCAGATCCTGTTTGTCGCGCGCGAGAGCCAGCGCAAGATCGCCATCGGCGCCAAGGGCCAGTCGATTAAAGCCATCGGCGAGCTCGCGCGTAAGGAGATGGAGGAGGCGTTCGGTCGACGCATCCACCTCTTCCTGCACGTGAAAGTGCGCGAAGGCTGGTCGGAGGAGCGCGCTCTCTATCAAAGGCTCGGCTTGGATTACGAAGCTTGAGGCATGGAATGGACGGACTTCGCCATCGTGCTGGGCGCCAAACCTTTTGGCGAAGGCAAGCTCGTGGCGGAGGTGTTCTCGCGTGAGCATGGCCGCTTTGGCGGTGTCGTGCATGCGGGGCGCAAGTCGCAGCCAATCCTGCAAGCCGGCAATCTTGTGCATTGCGGCTGGAAGGCGCGGCTCTCGGAACAACTCGGCTTCTTCAATCCGTTGGAACTTAGCGAGCCGCACGCGACGCGCTTGCTCGACGATGCGGCCGCTTTGCTAGGGCTGTCGTCGGCGGTGGCGCTCATTCGCGGCGTGACACCGGAACGCCAAGCTTACCCGCAGCTCTATGACGCGCTGATTGTGCTGATCGAGGCGATGCCGCAGAGCGAGGTCTGGCCCGCACTCTATACGCGCTTTGAACTCGGGCTGCTCGCGTCCTTGGGTTATGGGCTCGATCTCTCCCGCTGTGCGGTGACGGGAGCAACGGAGGGATTAGCCTGGGTGAGCCCGCGCACCGGCCGGGCCGCGACCGCCGCCGCCGGCGCACCCCACGCTGATCTGCTGCTGAAGCTGCCGCCGTTCTTAGTCGATACGGCAGCGGAACTAAAATCGGGTGATGTGGCCGATGCCTTCGCGTTGGCTGGGTATTTCCTGGAGCGCAGATTGTTCGACCATAAGGGCGAAGGCATGCCCGATGCGCGTCGTCGGCTGATCGAACGCTTGGGATTCGCGGGGCGACTCTAATACAGGTGTCAGGAATGAGGTGTCAGGTATCGCCGCCGCGATACCTACCGCCTGATCCCGATACCTGACACCTGGAAGCTAGAATGGCTGACGACATCACCTCCCCGCCGGACGAAGGCGGACGTATTGTAGACGAACCGATCGGCGAGGCGCTGTCGAAGCGCTATCTCGCCTATGCGCTGTCGACGATTACGAGCCGCGCTTTGCCGGACGTACGCGACGGGTTGAAGCCCGTGCATCGGCGGGTGCTCTACGCCATGCGTCGGCTCAACCTCACCGCCGACGCGGCGTTTCGGAAATCCGCGAAAGTCGTCGGCGATGTGATGGGTGATTTTCACCCTCACGGCGATCAATCGATTTACGACGCGCTCGTGCGCCTCGCGCAAGATTTCAACTCGCGCTATCCGTTGATCGACGGGCAAGGCAATTTCGGCAACATCGACGGAGATAACCCCGCCGCCATGCGCTACACCGAAAGCCGCATGACCAAAGCTGCCGAGGCGCTGCTCGAAGGCATCGACGAAGACGCTGTTGACTTCCGCCCCTCCTATGACGGCACCAAGGAAGAGCCCGTTGTTCTTCCCGCCGCGTTCCCGAACCTGCTCGCTAATGGCTCGTCCGGCATCGCCGTCGGCATGGCGACGAACATTCCCCCACACAATATCGCTGAATTGATCGACGCAAGCGTGTTCCTGATCGAAAACGCCAAGGCGACGACGGACGATTTGTTGAAGATCGTTCCCGGTCCCGACTTCCCCACGGGCGGCATTGTGGTGGAGCCGCCGGAAAACATTCGCGAGGCTTATGAAGCCGGCCGTGGCGGCTTCCGGGTCCGCGCGCGCTGGCACACCGAAGATCTGGGTCGCGGCATGTGGCGCATCGTCGTCACGGAAATTCCGCATCTCGTGCAGAAGTCGAAACTGCTCGAAGCGCTAGCGGAAGTCATCGAGAACAAGAAAGCGCCGCTTCTGGGCGACGCGCGCGATGAAAGCGCCGAAGATATCCGCCTGGTGCTGGAACCCAAGGCGCGCACGGTGGAGCCCGCCGTACTGATGGAGAGCCTGTTCAAGCTGACGGCGTTGGAGACGCGCGTGTCGCTCAACATGAACGTGCTCGACAAAGACGGTGCGCCGCGTGTCATGGGCTTGAAGGAGGTGCTGCGCGCCTTCCTAGATCACCGCCGCGACGTGCTGCAACGGCGCACGGCGCATCGCCTGGAAAAGATTGCCCAGCGCTTGGACGTGCTGGCTGGTTTGCTGATCGTCTATCTCAACCTCGATGAAGTGATCCGGATCATCCGCAACGAGGACGAGCCGAAGGCGAAACTCATTCAACGCTTCAAGCTAAATGATGTTCAAGCGGAAGCCATTCTCAACACACGGCTGCGCCAATTGCGCAAGCTTGAAGAGATGGAAATTCGCCGCGAGGACGCGGCGCTCCGCGAGGAGCAAAAGGACCTGCAGGGTCTGCTGGAAGACACGCGCAAGCAGTGGCGCAAGATCGCGGGTGAATTGAAGGAGACGCGCAAGATCTTCGACCCCAAGACCAGCTTGGGCAAACGCCGTACGGAACTGGGCGCGGCGGCTGAGGTCAGCGCCGAGATCGACATCGAGGCGTTCGTGACGCGCGAGCCGATTACAGTCGTACTCTCGGAAAAAGGCTGGGTGCGCGCGCTCAAGGGCCACGTCGCCGATCTCTCGGAACTAAAGTTCAAGGACGGCGATCACGCCCAGCATATCGTCCAGTGCGAAACGACAGACAAATTGCTGTTATTTGCCTCTGATGGCCGCGCGTTCACGCTCGACGCCCACAAGCTGCCGGGCGGACGCGGTCATGGCGAACCGATCCGGCTCCAGATCGAGCTTGGCGACATCGACGAAGTGGTCGCTCTGTTTGTGTACGAGGAAGGCGCCAAGCGTGTGGTTGCAAGCCATGAAGGCTATGGGTTCGTGATCGCGGAAAGCGAGATGCTGGCGTCGAAGCGCTCCGGCAAACAGATTCTCAATGGGCGCGCTATGCAAGCGGCGAAGGTGATTGGTGATCAGGTCGCGGTGATTGGCGAACGCAAAAAGCTGCTCATCTTCCCGCTCTCTGAATTGCCGGAGATGACGCGCGGCAAGGGTGTGAAACTACAAAGCTATCATGATCGCGGCCTCGCGGACGTGAAGGTCTTCTCCAAGGAGGAAGGCCTCACCTGGGAAGACAGCGCAGCGCGCGTGCGCGCGGTGCCGGAGTGGAAAGAGTATCGCGGCAAACGCGGCGGCGCTGGCAAGGTTGCGCCCAAGGGCTTCTCGCGTTCAGGACGGTTCAGCGACGTGATCGGTTAGTCGGCTTTGCCGAAGGGCTTAGTCGGTTCGCCCAGTTCGTAGAATTCCGTGCCTTTATCGGTCTGCATCTGCAGATAGCGTTTGCCGTCCTTGGGGTAGGACAGAACATCGATCGGTTTGTCCTCGCCGCCCATCAGATACACGCATTCTTGGTCGAACGTGTTGCGCAACAGATGCGGTGCCGACGGCGTTGCGAAGCCCATGAAGTCGCCGGGGCCGACTTCGCTGGTCTTGCCGTCAATCTCGGCGAGGGCGCGACCGGAGAGAATGTAGACCCATTCCTCCTCCAGCATGTGCGCGTGATAGGCGAAGCTATCCTTGCCCGGCGGCAAACGCACCAAGCTCACATGCGCGCGGCTCATGCCGGCCATGCGCGACAGAGCGGCGGCGCGGAACAGCGAGTTCGGGTTCAGCTTTTGCGTAAACGGCCGCATTGCGGGCGCGATCTCGGCGGAGGTCCAGAGAGGTTTGCTGGGACGGTTGGCCATGGATCCATGGTAGTCGCTTTCGATCTTCTGACTAGCCGTCGCGCTGGGGCGAGGTTATTCCTGAGGCATGGAGATTTCCGGCGCGGCCGCCTTTAAGAACGCGATGCGCTCCGCTGGTGCGCGTTGGGAAGAGGGCCGCTTCGCGATCGATCCGCTCGCGGTGGCTCACGCGCCGAAGTTTGAGCTGCCGGCGGCGGCGCGCTTCTTCTGCATGGGCTCTTGTTTCGCGCGCAACATCGAAGAAGCCCTACTTTATCGGGGCGTCGACGTTTTGAGTAAGCGCTTCCCGTGCAGCAAGGAGGAGTACCCTTGGCGTCACAACGGCATCGTGAACAAATTCACGAGCGCGTCGATGGCCAACGAAGCGCGCTGGGCGCTTTCTGGCGGGACAGGCGCGGCCTCGATCATTGAGACAGCGACAGGCGCCTTCGATCTGCAGTTGACGCCGGGCGCGCCGGCTGTCGGCGTCGAGCGCGCGCACGAGCGTCGGCGGTATATCGAGACGGAGTACTTTGCGCGGCTGCGAGAAGCCGATGTTGTGATCCTGACGCTTGGCTTGATCGAAGCTTGGCGCGACCAACAAACTGGTCAATGGCAGAATGCCGCGCCGCCTTATGCGCTAGTCCGCGACAACCCGGAGCGCTTCACCCTCGCGCTGACCAGCGCGTCAGAAAACAGAGACGCGCTTGAGGACCTGCGCGCAACGGTGTTGTCCGTGGCGTCTCATGCAAAATTCGTCGTCACGGTATCGCCTGTGCCGATGGGAACCACATTTAGCGGTGAGGATATCATCATCGCTAACATGCGCTCGAAGTCGGTTCTCCGGGCGGTGGCTGCCGAATTCGCCGGCGCGCATGCTGACGTAGACTATTTTCCGTCCTACGAGATCGTGACAGGTACAAGTCGCGCGCAAGCCTATGGCCCTGATTGCATTCATGTGCGTGACAAATTGGTGCGCCGCGTCGTCGAGCAATTCTGCACGCTCTATGTGCCCGCAGCGATTGAGGTGACGCCGCCGGGCTTTCACGAAGAATTCTACCTTTTAGCCAATCCCGACATTGAAGCAGCTGTGCGCGCTGGCGCCTTGGCGTCTGGCGTCGAGCATTGGGTGAGCCATGGTGTCCACGAACAGAGGCCGTTACGTCCGGATCTAATCCCAGAGGGCTACTACCGGACCGGCGCTATCGAGTGATGGATCGCGTCGCTCAGAATTCCACGGGCGTATAGGGACGCCACGCGCCGCCGAGCAACAATTCCATGGGTTGGAACGCGGCCTTGTAAGCCATCTTTTCGCTGCCGGGGATCCAATAGCCGAGATACACGTAGCCAAAACCCGCCGCGCGCGCCTGCTGGATGTGATCGAGGATCGTGTAAGCCCCGAGGCTGCGCTTTGGATCATCGGGATCGAAGAACGAGTAGACAAGGCTCAGGCCGTCGCTGAGCACATCGACAAGGGCGGCGGCGGCGAGTTCATTTTTTCGCGGTCCGGACGTGTAGCGATACTCCACGATATGCGTGCGCACCGCAGTTTCCTGCACCATGGCGGTATAGTCGCGCATCGACATCTCCGCCATCCCGCCCTGGGCATGACGTGAAACGAGGTAGCGGCGCAGCAGCCTGTATTGCTCCTCGGTGGCTTGCGCGGGGCGCAGGCTGCGCGCGAGATCGGCATTGCGCGCCATGATCTTGCGCCAGCGGCGGGTGAAGGTGAATTGTTCGGCGGGGACGCGGGCGGAAATGCAGGCCTCGCATCCTTCGCATGAGGGCCGATAGGCGATGGTCTGCGAGCGTCGAAATCCGGAATGGGTGAGCATGCCGTGCAAGTGCTCGGCATTCGGTCCATCGAGGCCGGTGAAGACTTTCCGCTCGCGCCGGCCTGGTAGATAGGGACACGGCGTCGGCGTCGTCAGGAAGAACCGGAGGTTCTTGGTCGGAAAGGGCTTTGTCACGCGCGCCCATGGTCCTCGAAGCAGCCGCGCCGTCAAGCGCCCCCGCGCATTAGGTCGCAGCCAAGCTTAAGAAACACTTTCGCAGTGCGCCGAACTGGGTATGCTGGGTCTATCTGCCGCGCGGATTGTGGGGAGCTGTCCGGCTTGAAGCAGAAGGAGCGCGCCCATGGGGCCGCGGGTAATGCACATCCTCTCGCACCAAATAGAGCTTGCCGCGCGTGCGCGCCGATCAACCGGGGATGTAAACGAGGCCTCGTTGCTGGTCGGGCGCGTCATGTGCCGCGCCCTGGGGCGCTTAGAAAAGTCGACGTCGAAGGCCGAGATTTCAGAGAGTTTGCGGCGCGACCTCGATCGGCTGATCGAGCAGGCCTTGCGGCAGCGCCACTAGAGCGTTTCGCCTCGCCCCAGCGGGTCGGGCAGCGGATCGCCGTTGGCTACGAAAGCGAGCGAGACCGAATTGATGCAATAGCGCAGTCCCGTTGGCCGTGGCCCGTCGGGGAAGACATGACCCTGGTGGCTGTCGCAGCGCGCGCAGCGCGTCTCGACCCGACGCATGCCGTATGAATTGTCCTCCACGCCGATGACGTGATTGGGATCGAAAGGCGCGGTGAAACTCGGCCAGCCTGTGCCGCTCTCGAATTTTGTGTCTTGCTTGAACAGCGGCAGCCCGCATAAGCGGCAACAATACACGCCGGCCTTCTTCTGGTTAAGCAGGCCGCCGCAGAACGGCGCTTCGGTGCCGTGATGCAAGAGCACGCGGCGCTCTTCCTCGTTCAGCGCGGACTCCAGCCTTGCGCGATCCGCATCTCCAGGGGGCGAGAGATCGAAGCCGGTTGCGGAGCGATTCATGATGGGTCCTTAGGGTGGGATATGTAGCTGCTTTTCGAAACGTCCAAGTCGCGCCTCAGGTTACGGTTTCGCGCCCGCTTTGCGCACCGCTCAGGTCCGCGAACCCTAGTCGCGCTGTTTGAGGCTTGGCAATGTGGGCGCGGCGCGAAGGGTGCATGAGGGGGGATGCAAGTGTTGTTTCAGAATCTCGGTGCGGCAAGCCTCATGGTGGCGCTGACCGTCACGGTGCACTTCTTTGGCCTCTTGGCGCTGACCTATTTCCTGCGCAGGCGCGGGGCGCGATTTCGCGCGCATGAGAGTATGCTCGGACAAGGCGCGCTGATCCTCTTTCTCGTGTTCGGCATTTTCGCCATCCACACCCTGGAAATTTGGCTCTACGCCGCCTTCTATTCTGCGGTAGGCGCGCTCGATAATTTCGAGGCCGCGCTCTATTTTTCCACGGTGACGTTCGCCTCCCTGGGGTACGGCGATATCGTTCTGGACCGGGAGTGGCGGCTGGTTTCAGCCATTGAAGCCGCCAACGGCGTGATCCTGTTCGCTTGGTCCACCGCCTTCTTGTTGTCTGTCATGGCGCGTCTGCGCACGCTGGAGCATGATTGGCTCGAACGCTGAAGACGAGCCAAATGCCGGATGTAGAGCTTATTGACACATTTCAGCGCCTAGGAATGGCGCTGGGCATCGGCCTCTTGTTGGGGGTCGAACGCGGCTGGCGTCATCGCGATGCGCCAGATGGGTCACGCGCCGCTGGCTTACGCACGCATGCGGTGATGGGGCTGCTCGGCGGCGTGTGCGGCGCGCTCTTGCCCGTGATTGGGTCAGCGGGATTCGCTGCGTTGGCTATAGCCTTCGCGGCTGTGTTGTTGGCCTACAAGCTGCTTGAGAGCGCGCGCGATGGCGATGTCTCGGCCACGGGAACCTTTGCGGCGCTGCTGGTGTTCGTGCTCGGCGTTTATTGCATGCAAGGCGACCTGCGCATCGCCGCCGCCGCCGGCGTTACGCTCGTTGTACTCATGGCGTTCAAATATGCGCTTCACGACTGGCTCGGCAAACTGACCTGGCCGGAGCTGCGTTCCGCGCTCCTGATCTTAGGCGCCACGGCCATTGCGCTGCCGCTTCTGCCCAACGTAGCCATTGATCCGTGGGGCCTCATCAATCCGCGCGAGTTGTGGTTGCTCACGATATTGGTCGCGGGCGCGTCCTTTGCGGGCTACATCGCCGTGCGCGCGCTGGGCGGCGATGTTGGCCTCATGGCGGGAGCCGCCGCCGGCGCGCTGGTGTCATCGACGGTTGTCACCGCCGAACTGGGCCGGCGCGTTCGCGCGGGAGAGTCGACTGCCGCCGATGCGGCGGCGGCGGCATGCTTGGGGGCCGCCATTAGTGTGACGCGAGTCGCGATCTTCATCAGCGCCGCCGCAGCGTCGGCGGCGCCGGTGGTTGGGCCTCCGCTGGCGTGCGCGATGATCGTGTTCCTGCTCGGCGCCTGGGTGCTTCAACGCCGGAGGCCCGGCGCCATTGTGTCCGATGCGAGCTCAGCAATGCACAGCCCGCTCGATCTGGTGGAAGTTGGTCGCTTCGCGCTTCTCCTGGGGGGCGTCATTGTTCTGGGACGGTTGGTCGCCGACGCCTTCGGCGAAGCGGGGCTGCTGCCCTTCGCAGCAGCGGCGGGATTGGCGGACGTCGACGCCGTCGCGCTCGCGGTGGGCAGCTTGATGCGAGGAGGCCTTGACGCCGGCGCCGGCGGGCACGCCATCCTGCTGGCTGCACTGGTGAACACCTTTTCGAAGGGCGTGCTTGCCGGCTTGACTGGCGGTTGGCGCTATGGCGGCCTCTATTTGGCTGTAGCCTTGGTCGCGACGGGGTTCGCTGCGGCGATTTGGGCGTTTGCCATGCCCTGGCTTACACCCCTGTTTAGCTTTGAGCCCTCGCACATGCAGCATGGCTTCGGCTAAGGTGGGCCGTGATGGCAGAAAAATGGACCCCTTCCGGCTGGCGCGCGAAGCCTGCCAAGCACATCCCGAACGACTATCCGGACGCGGCGCATTTGGCGCGCGTGGAGAGCCAGCTGCGCACCTATCCCCCGCTCGTGTTCGCGGGCGAGGCGCGCAATCTGAAGGCGCGGCTGGCGGAAGTCGCGGCCGGCAAGGCGTTTCTGCTCCAGGGCGGCGATTGCGCCGAGAGCTTCCTCGAATTCCATCCCGACAATATCCGCGACACCTTCCGCACGTTAATGGCGATGAGCGTCGTGCTCACCTTCGCGGGCTCAAAGCCCGTGGTGAAGCTTGGCCGTATCGCCGGCCAGTTCGGCAAGCCGCGCTCCTCGGCCACGGAGACCAAGAACGGCGTCACGCTGCCGTCCTATCGCGGTGACAACATCAACGGCATGGACTTCACGCCCGAGGCGCGCATTCCCGATCCCGAGCGCTTGATGAAGGCCTACGCGCAATCGGCGGCCACGTTGAATCTGATCCGCGCGTTCGCAAACGGCGGCTACGCCGATCTGCACAATGTGCACCGTTGGATGGTCGGTTTCGTCGAAGGCAGTTCGCAGGGCAAGCGCTACCGCGAGCTCGCTGACCGGATCACGGAGTCGATTGCGTTCATGGAGGCGTGCGGAATCACGCCTCAAAGCGTGCCACAGATGCGCCAAGTGGATGTCTATACCAGCCACGAAGCATTGTTGCTCGGCTATGAAGAGGCGATGACGCGCGTCGATTCAACCAGCGGCGATTATTACGACACCAGCGCGCACTTCGTTTGGATCGGCGATCGCACGCGCCAACTTGATGGCGCACATGTCGAGTTCGCCAAGGGCGTGAAGAATCCGATTGGATTGAAATGCGGGCCAAGCCTCGAGCCCGATGATCTGCTGCGTCTGATCGATGTGCTGAACCCCGCGAACGAAGCAGGGCGGCTGACCCTGATCACGCGCTTCGGCGCCGACAAGGTCGATGCCGGCCTACCCAAGCTTGTGCGCGCGGTGACGCGCGAAGGTCGTGCGGTGGTGTGGTCCTGCGATCCGATGCACGGCAACACGTTCGAGACCGCCAGCGGCTTCAAGACCAGGCCGTTCGACCGCATTCTCGCTGAAGTGCGCGCGTTCATGAATATTCTGCCGGCGGAGAACGCGTATCCCGGCGGCGTGCATGTCGAGATGACCGGCCAACAGGTCACGGAGTGCTTGGGCGGCGCGGCGGCGGTGACGGAAGAGGATTTATCCTCCCGCTATCACACCCATTGCGACCCGCGGCTGAATGGCGCGCAAGCGATCGATCTGGCTTTCCTGATCGCCGAACATCTGCGCGGCGTGCGCATTGGCGAAACGCAGGCGAAGGCGGGATGATGCGCATCGCCGTCCAGATGGACCCCATCGACACGATGGTGGTGCAACGCGACACGTCGTTGGCGCTGATGATCGAAGCGCAGGCGCGCGGGCACGAGGTCTGGTGGTTTACGCCCAACGAGGTGTTCTTCGACACGGGCGTGGTGAAGGCGCGGGCGCGTCAAGTCTCTGTTCGATTGAACGACGAGAAGCATTACGAGACGCACGAGGAAGCCGTGCACGCGCTCGACGATTTCGATGTGATCCTCATCCGCCAAGACCCGCCGTTCGACATGGGCTATGTGTCGAACACCTATCTACTCGAACTCACTAAGGCGTTGGTGCTCAATCCGCCGCGCGGGGTACGCAACATCTCCGAGAAGATGTCGATCATGTACTTCCCGGAGCTGACCCCCAAGACATGGGTGGGCAGCGATCTGGACGCGCTGGAGGATTTCGCCAGCCGCTTCGATCAGGTGGTGCTCAAGGTGCTCTACCTGATGGGCGGCGATGGCGTGATAAAACTGCGCGCCGATGATGTGGACTTTCGCTCCCGCGCGGCGAAGTTCATGGCCGCGGCCGGGCGCGAACCGATCCTGGCGCAAGAATTTCTTCCCGCCGTGGCCGGCGGCGACAAGCGCTTGTTCGTGCTCAATGGCGAGCCGTTCGGCGCCGTGAAGCGCATGCCGCAGGGCGGCGATTTCCGCGCCAATCTGCACGCGGGCGGGATCGCCGAAGGCGCCGAGATCGATTCCGACGATCGCCGCATCGCCGCCGCCGTCGCGCCCTTGTTGAAGCGCGAGGGTATCGTGTTCGCCGGGCTCGATGTGATCGCCGGCAAACTCATAGAGATCAACGTGACCTCGCCGACGCTCGTGCAAGAACTCAAGCGTTTCTCTGGCTTGGATTTGCCGAAGGCGTTCTGGGAGAAGGTCGAGGCCATGCGATGACACGGCTAGTGCGTTCATTCGCTTCCGATAGACGCATGTTTCTGGCCGGCGCCCTTGTGCTCGTTGCGACCCCGGCGCTGGCGCAAGTGCCCAGCGCGACGCCAATGCTGGTTTGGCGTGATGCGGGCTGCGGCTGTTGTGTAGCGTGGTCCGAGCAGATGCGGCGCTCGGGGCGCTTCAGCATCACGGTGCAGAATGTGCCCGACATGGGCGCCGTCAAGCGCCGGCTGGGCGTCCCCGCCGACCTCGCCTCGTGTCACACCACGGAGGTCGGCGGTTTCGTCGTCGAAGGCCATGTTCCGTTAGCGGACATCGTCCGGCTTCTCTCCGCGCAAAACGCCGTGATCGGCGGCATCGCCGCTCCCGGCATGCCGGTAGGGTCGCCCGGGATGGAAGTATCGAGTGGCCGGCGCGACGCGTTCGACGTCATCGCCTTCCATCGCACCGGCTCGCGCAGCGTGTTCGCACGGTATCCCGCGCTTGATGGTCCAAACTAGGGCTTCACGAACCTCAACGTCATGCGGTCGCTTTCGCCGATGGCGTCATAGGGCGCGTGATCGAAGTTGGGGTCGGCGGGTTGGCCTTGTGGTGCGCTGCGCCGCACAGGTGGCAACGTCCACACCCCGAACGGATGGTCGCGATCATCGGCCGGGTTGGCGTTGATCTCCGAGCGCGCCGCCAGGCGCAGGCCCGCGCGTTCGGCAGCCGCGATCACATAAGCTTCAGGTACGTAGCCCGTCGGCGCGGTGATTGTGACGTCCGCGCCCTCTGGCGCGCGGTGTTGCTCCACCGCGAGCACGCCGCCGGGTTTCAGCACGCGCGCGAACTCAGCCATGAAGCGGTCGGTAACGCCTTCGCTGCGCGCCCAATTGTGATAAGCGCGCGCGACCAAGATGAAATCGGCGCTTGCATCCGGCAGCGCCAGGCCGGAGGCCATGCCAAAGTTGACCGCCTCGACTTGGCCGTAGGTCGCGGCATCGGTGTATTCCGCAAGAAAGGCCGCACGCGTGTTGCGCGCAGCTTCGGTGACATTCGCTGCGCCGAGATCGACATAGCCGGCGACGTAGCGACCGTTACTAGCGTGCGCATAGGGCGCGAGAATTTTAGTCCACCACGAGCCCGCACCGGGCGAGATTTCGACGATCGTCATGCCAGGGCGCAGACCCCAGAAGTCCAAAGCTTGTTGGGGGTGCCGATAGCGGTCGCGAGCGCGGTCTTCGGCGCTGCGCCATGCCCCATTCACGGCCTCGGCGAGAGGGCTGCTGGCGGCAACGGCCGGCGCGGTGGGTGCAGGCGGCGTCGCCGCGCAAGATGCGCTTATCAGCGCGAGAAGTGTGGCGGCGAGGATGCGCATGAGGCTGTCTCCGTGAAAAATCAGCTTGCGGCGAAGGCGATAATCATCGTCACCGCCGCGATGTTGAGCCCGAACCCCACCGCGAGCATACGCTTGAGGCTCACAAGTCCCGAAGAATACGCGATGGCGTTCGGCGCAGTGGCGACGGGAAGCATGAAGGCGAAGCTCGCCGCGATCGCAACCGGAAACGCCAAGGTTTGCAACGGCGCGTCGGTGGCGACGGCGACGGCCGCCACCACGGGCAGCATGGAGGTGAGTGTCGCCACGTTGCTCGCAAGTTCAGAAATCAGGATGGTTGCGATCACGAGAATAGCGACCAGGCCAATCACGGAGAGGCCGTCGAGGCCCGCAATCCCGTCGCCAATCCATTGCGCGAGGCCGGTCGATTCCATCGCCGCCGCGAGCGCCAGGCCGCCGCCGAACAGAATAGCGATGCCCCAGGGAATCCGCTCCGCCGTGGGCCAATCGATGAGCTTCTCGCCGCTCGCGCGTCCGGACGGCACGAGGAACAAGAGCAACGCGCCGATAATGGCGATCCCGGTGTCGGTGAGTTTGTCGAGCAGCGGCAGTTCGTTGAGTTGCAGCCGGAACATCCAAGCCAACGCCACCAGCGCGAACACAATGCCGATGCGCGCTTCCGGCGTCGAAAGCGGGCCTAACGCTTTCAGCGCGTCGCGGACCACAATACCCACGGCGTCTGTGTTGGCGGCTTTGCGCCCGAACAAGGGCATGCACAGGAACAGCCATGCCAGCGGCAGCATGATCAGCATCAGCGGAATCGCGCGCGCCATCCATTCAACGAACGCAATCGGTTCGCCCGCGCGTTCGAAGAAGCCGACGGCGATGAGGTTGGTGGGCGAGCCTACGGGCGTGCCGATGCCGGCGATCGTGGCGGCATGCGCGACGCCCAGCATCAGCGCGCCGCCAAGCGCCAGATCGGGTTTGCCGCCGGGCGCCAACGCGCGCGCTGCACCGAGTGCAATCGGCGCCAGCATCAGCGTTGTCGCGGTGTTGGAAATCCACATGGAAATCAACGCCGATGCGCCCATAAAGCAGGCCACCAACGCCATGGGCCGCCCGCCGGCGAGAGAAGCGATCGAGAGCGCGATGCGCTCATGCAGCCGCCAGCGCTCAACGCACGCCGCCAGCATGAAGCCGCCAATGAACAGGAAGATGATCGGATCGGCGTACGGCGACGCAGCGTCTTTCATGCTTGCCGCGCCTAACAGGGGCAGCGCTGCGAGCGGCAGCAAAGCTGTTGCCGAAATCGGGATCGCCTCGGTGACCCACCACACCACCATCAGCGCGGCGAGCGACACCACGCGCCACGCTTCGGGGGAAAGGCCGTCCGGCGGCGTGATGAATTGCAGGCCGATCGCCAAAGCCGGCCCCAATACCAGGCCGACCCAGCGTCCAACGCGCCCGAAGCCTGTTTCCTCGCCTGTGGTCGTTGCTTCGGCCATGGCTCCCCCAACCTCAGCTCA
Organism: Hyphomonadaceae bacterium; assembly: GCA_022843225.1. Taxonomy (GTDB): domain Bacteria; phylum Pseudomonadota; class Alphaproteobacteria; order Caulobacterales; family Aquidulcibacteraceae; genus Vitreimonas. The sequence continues at coordinate 27,800 of JALHOC010000004.1, read as the reverse complement.
CGTTCCATCCTGCCAACCCGTTCGGGAAGCAGGATGGTGCCCCAGGCCCGACTCGAACGGGCACGCAGTTGCCTGCGGCAGATTTTGAGTCTGCTGCGTCTACCGATTCCGCCACTGGGGCATAGCCATGTGCGGGCGGGCAGGGTTATGAGGCTCGCCCCCGCTCTGTCAAATCCTGAGTTCAAGAATGTCCCCAGCCGCCGAGACTGTCCGCGACGACCCCCGGCGCAGCTTCATCGGGGTCTTGCAGCAGATCGACGCCGCAACCGGACCCGAGGGGCTCACGGTGGCGGGTATCGTGGACCGCTTGGACGAGCGCGCCTTTGGCTTGCTGCTGCTGTTGTTAGCGATCCCTTGCCTGGTGCCGGGCCTGCCAGGGGCGCAAATCATCGCGATCCCGATTTTCTTGCTCGCCGCGCAGATCATGATCGGGCGGCACGAGCCCTGGTTGCCAGGCTGGTTCACGCGGCTGAAGGTCGAGAAGAGCTGGCTATCGGCGATCACGGGCTTCGCCGACAAGCGCCTGCGCTGGACGGAGGCGCTGTCGCGCCCCCGCCTGACTTTCCTTGCTTCCGGGATCGGCGAGCGGTTCGTGGCGTTTTTCATGCTGTTGGCTTCGGTGACTGTGATGCTCCCGCTTACCAACACGATCCCGTCCTTGGCGCTGACTTTGATGGCGCTTGGCCTGATTCAGCGCGACGGATTGTTCGCGCTCGCCGGCGCCTTGGTGGCGGCGGCCTGGGTCAGCGCGCTCGGTATTGTGATCGCGGGGCTGGTGCTTGGGGCGGGCTTCGCCGTGGACCTGGTCCGAGACGCCGCACCATGGTTGTTGGACTGGTTCGGACGCTAGCTGCGGCAGGCTGGCGCTTCGCGCCGCCGCGCTTAGGGACTAGGGTCCGCGCATGACCTTTCTTGCTCGTCTGCGCCCGATCTGGCCGTTGGTCACGCTGTTTGGATCAGGCGTGTTGCTGGCGGGCGCCCACGCCTTTCAGCGCTTCGGCGGCTTAGCGCCGTGCCCCCTGTGTCTGGATCAGCGCAATTGGCACTGGGCTGTTGTTGCGGTCTCAATCGCGCTTTTCGTGGTGCTGAGGATTGCGCCGCAGTTTTCGCGCTGGGCGGCCGCGACCGTCGGTCTCGTTCTCCTCGGCGCGGCGGGGATGGCCTTCTATCACGTCGCGGTGGAGCAAGGCTGGGTGATCGCCCAATGTGACGCGCGCATCAATCTCGACGATCTCGCCTTCGACACAACGGGCGAGGTCAATGTTCCCAAATGCGACCAAATCGCTTGGTCGATGTTTGGGATATCCATGGCCGGCTGGAACGGGATTATATCTCTGTCCTTGGCGCTTGCGAGTTTCGTGGTCGCGCTGGCGCCGGAGAGAAAGCCATGACATCGGCCGACCTTCCTTTCCCCGGAGAAAATGTGCGCGAGCGCCGCATCGCCGAGATGATCCGCGTTGATCACGCGGGTGAGTATGGCGCGGTGCAGATTTATCGCGGCCAGCGGGCGGTGTTCAATCGTATTGAGGGCAAGGCGCACGCGGCGCGCCTCATTGCCGAAATGGAGGCAGGCGAGCAGGAACACCTGAAAACCTTTGACCGCATGATTGCCGAACGCGGCGTGCGGCCCACATTAATGGCGCCGCTCTGGCGCGTGGCGGGCTTCGGGCTAGGCGCGGCGACCGCTTTGATGGGCGAAAAAGCCGCGCACGCTTGCACCGAAGCGGTCGAGGAAGTGATCGAGGAGCATTATGCGCGCCAAAGCGAAGCGCTCGCGGGCGTGGATTCCGAGTTGAAGCGCGTGGTCGATCGCTTCCGCGAAGACGAGATCGGCCACAAGCAAACCGCGATAGAACAAGGCGCGCGTGACGCGCCAGGCTACCCAGTGCTGTCGGCGCTGATCAAGTTTGGCTGCCGCGCCGCAATTCGCATTTCCGAGAAGATATGATCGCGCCCCCAAGTGTTCGTCCCGCGCGGGCGGGTGAGCGCGCGCTTGTCGCGTCTATCCTCACGGACGCGTTCGTGGACGAAGCGGGGCTGAATTATTGGTTGCGGCAAGACGCGTCCAAGGATGGCGCGCGACGAAAATTCTTCGATGCTGCCGTCAAGGACTTCATTCACTCCAAGCGCGAGCTCTGGCTCAGTGAGTCACATGGAACGCCATGCGGTGCGGCCATTTGGGTTGGGGCTGGACACAAGGCCTATGCGATGTCGCTTTGGCGTCAACTTACGCTGACGCCGCTTCTGCTTTCGATCGCGGGGCTTGATGGCGCTGAACGCGTTAAGGACGTCGGTGCGCGACTGGCGGCGCTGCATCCGCGCGAACCGCATGCGCATCTGGTGTTCCTGGGGGTCTCGCCGAGCGCGCAAGGCATGGGCGTCGGCTCGGCAATCCTGAAGCAAACGCTCGCGCCGCTCGACAAAGCCGGCGTGTTGGCGTTCCTCGAAACGACGACCGAGCGCAATGTGGCGCTCTATCGCCGCCACGGCTTTGACATCTCTGGTGAGTTCGAACTACCTGGGCTTAAGATGTGGGCGATGACGCGGGCACCCCAGCGCTAGAGGTCGATCTCGATCGCGACGTCAACGGCGTCGCCGTGTCCGATGTTTTCTTTCTTCCGCACCTCGGCCTTGATGGGAAGCAAGAACGCACCGGCTTTGTTGTAGGCAAATACGGACGTGTGCCATTGGGTCTTGCCGATTTTGGCGATCACGCGCAGCGAGCCGAACGCATTGCGCAAACCTTGGCTGAGCCCGCGCATTTGCGCGGTGATCTCCTGCGGCACGGTGATGAAGTGCCATGCGGCTTCACCGGAATAGCGCCAGACCTTGCCTTTGAAGCTAAAGCGCGCGCTCAGGCGCCGGCTCTCTTGTGTTTGCGGGCGGGCGCAGGCGCAGTGGAGGCTGGCGCGCTGATCGCGGCGGGCGCGACCGGCTGGTAGGACGCGAGCGTAAGCTCTGGAGCTGCGGCGAACGGCAATTCTGTTTCTGGACCGCCGAGCAAGTCCGGAATTGGCCCGGTGGGCTCGTAGGCGACCAGTTCGACTTCAGGCAATTCCGGCGGCGTTTCATAGGCAATGGCTTGTGACGCCTGCGTGACGATCCGCGTGGGATGGTTCAACGGCGCGGCCGCCGCGCCAGGGCTCCAATCGGGTCCGCCGGTGATGACGTAGTCGAGGCTGGCTGCGCCAAAGGCGAAAATGAAGGCAAACGCGGCGACCGCGGACGCCCGTTCGCGGGCGTCCGGATCGGCGCGAAAAGCTTGGAACCAAGCCGCAAGACGCTGACCAAGACGGTCGGCCATACGCGCGGCAGCGCCGCCGACGGAAACGAGAAAGGAGTGGGGCTGGGAACTCATCGCATCTTGCCTCGAACTCGCGCCATAGGCCGATCCGATTAAGAGAATACTCCCACGACGCGTCTTGCGCTAGTTGCCAAGCGCCCGCCCGAATTGTTTAAGTATAGGCTGAGAGTGGGGCTCAAAGTGACGCGAGACAGAAAGATCGCGATCGTGACGGTGCATGGCACCGGCGATACTGCCGAGAGCGAAGAGGGCCAGAAATGGTACCAACGCGGCTCAGCGTTCACGGAGCGTCTGCGCCAGAAGCTGGCCAGCGAAGGTTGCGACGCTGACATACAGCCTGTGCTCTGGTCGGGCGCCAACAGTCATTCGCAACGCGAAAAAGGCGCCGAGAAGCTGGTCAGCGAACTCAAGCGCTGTCGCGGCCGTTACGATAGCATCCATGTGATCGGCCATTCGCATGGCGGCAATGTCGCCAACGAAGCCGCCGTCCACATGCGCTGGGGCCTCAAGCGGCGCAAGCGCGAGCCATTCGAGAGTCTCATCACGGTCGGCACGCCCTTTTTCAATGTGCGCACGGGTTGGCTGCAGCGCCTCGCTGGCATGCTGTTTTTGCTGATCACCTGGGGCAGCGTAATCATGGGGCCGTTGGTCGGTTTGTACGTGTTGCTGTCGGGAACCGGCGGCCAGAACATCGGCTTGTTCCTGGCGGCCATCGCGCTGATCACGGCGGGCGCATTGTACATGCTGGCCATTTCACGCCGCGGCGCGCGCCGAATCATGCGACCGCGCAAGATTGGCGGCGATGAACGCCCGGTTCTGGCGCTGTGGCACGAGAACGACGAGGCGATCTCGTTTTTGCGCCGCGTCGAAGAGCTGCCGATCGAACCATTCCCGCGGGGATCGATGTTTCCCGGCCCGCAATCGAGCGCTATTGGTTGGGGCGTGGTCGCTGTGCTGATCGTTGGCATCGTGATTCCACTGCTCTATGCGTTCGACATCGTCGATCTGTACGGCGTCGACGAGACGCCGAGCGATGGCCGCGCCGCGGACGTGTTTTCAGCGGTGGGCATGGGGCTTTTGGTGGCGCCGGTGGTGTTCATGCTGGTGTATTGGTTTAACCGCTACGTCGTTGGCGGCTTGGCGGAGATCGCGGCGCGCCCGCCAATCAATGGTTTCATATCCGGCGCCTTGCGCGGAATGGCCATGGGTCGCGATGGCGACCAAGTGATTTGCAATGTCTCGACGGACTCGCATACGCATCGCACGGAAAGCCGCAAACTCTCAGGCGAAGTCGCGACACGCATGCAAAGCGCGTCGGGCGCGGCTGCCGACAAGCTGCTCGATAAATATCGCTGGTCGCTGTTCACCGTCGGCGCCGACACCAATGCGCCGCTCACGGATTTGGCGAACGACGCCATGACCTGGGACAGCCTGATCCACACCACGTACTTCGACCAACCTGAGGTCGTCGACATCATCGCCGCCCACATCGCGGCACGCGCGAAGGAGGCGTGAGATACGGGTTAGTTCGTTGTCGCCGGTCGCTGCCGCAGCGCATCGGCAAATGGCGCTAGCCCTTCGATCGTTGGTGCGTAAGTAGGTGCAACGCGCGCTTGAGCACGTTGCTCGTAGGCATAGGCGAAGCTCAGGAGCTTTGCTTCAGACCACGCCTCGCCGAAGATGGATAGCCCCACGGGCAATTGGCCGGCAAGACCCATCGGCACCGTTATGTGCGGATAGCCCGCAACGGCTGGCAGGCTTGATGAGCCGCCACCAACGAAATGATCGCCGATGATAATGTCCGTCGTCCAGGCTGGGCCGAGTGTTGGCGCCACCAGCGCATCGACGCGATGATCGCGCATCAACGCATCGAGCGTTGCAGCCGCCATGCGCGGCGCACGCGCGCGCGCGGCAAGATAGGCGGGATCGCTGGTTCCGCCGGTCGCCTGCGCTTGGACAAAGAATTCCTGGCCAAAGAGAACCACCTCCGCGGGCGTTGCCTCATTGAAAGCGATCACGTCCGCGAGCGTACGCGTCGTTACGGAAGGCGGGGTCGTTGCGAGGTAGGCGTCGAGGTCGGTCTTTAGCTCTGCCAGCAGGATCGTGAACTCGTCAGCGCCGATGGCTTGGAGGTTCGGCGGCGTCGTCGTGATCTCCACCAATTCCGCGCCTGCGGCGCGCAAAACCGCCAAGGCTTCGGTGAAGCGGGCGTCGGTGTCACGGTGGAAGCCGGCCATGAAGCGGACCACGCCGATGCGTTTCCCCTGGAGCGCGTTGGCGTCAAGCGCCGCTGTGTAATCCGTCCGGCGCGCATCGGCTTCGGCGGTGGCGGGATCGGCTGGATCGCTGCCCGCGATTGCGGTCAACACAGCCGCGACATCGGCGACGCTGCGCCCCATCGGGCCGGCTGTGTCTTGCGTGTGACTGATCGGGATCACGTGCGTGCGCGAGACGAGACCTACCGTCGGCTTGATGCCAACAAGACCGTTGATCGAGGACGGGCATACGATCGAGCCGTCGGTTTCGGTGCCGATGGTGATGGCGGCGAGGCTCGCGGCGGCGGCCGCCCCTGAGCCTGAACTTGAACCACAGGGGTTTCGATCGAGTGCGTACGGATTGCGCGTCAGCCCGCCGACGGCGCTCCAGCCGCTGGTAGATGCGCCAGAGCGGATATTGGCCCATTCTGAAAGATTGGTTTTGCCCAAGATCACAGCGCCGGCTTCGCGCAGACGCGCGACCAAGGGCGCGTCGCGACCGGTGGTGTTGTTGATGAGCGCGAGCGAGCCAGCGGTGGTCGCGTTCTCGGCGCTTTCGATGTTATCCTTCAGCAGAATGGGAATCCCGTGCAGCGGCCCGCGCACTCGGCCAGCCGCGCGCTCGGCATCCAAGGTGCGCGCTTGTTCGAGTGCCTGGGGATTAAGGGAAAGTACAGCGTTGATGGCGGGGCCTGCATCGTCAATTGCGGCGATGCGCGCGAGATAAGCTTGCACGAGCTGTTCGCTTGTCACCGCGCCAGAGGCCATATCCGCCTGCAATTGTGCGATGGGCTTTTCCTCGATGTCGTAGCTGGGCGCGCGCGGCGCGCAAGCACTCAACGAAAAAGCCAAAAGAGCGGCGAACCAGATGCGCATGGACGTGTCCCCCTAGTTTCCAGTCTGTCCGCGATGGCGCAACTTCGCGTCCGCCAGCACGCATGCCACCATGGCTTCGGCCACCGGCGCGGCGCGGATGCCGACGCACGGATCGTGACGGCCCTTGGTAGATATCTCAGCCTCATGGCCAAAGCGGTCGACGGTTTTGCGCGCCGTCAGGATCGACGATGTTGGCTTGATGGCGATGCGCGCAACGATGGGCTGGCCGGTTGAGATGCCGCCGAGGACGCCGCCGGCATGATTGGTGACAAACACCGGCTTGCCGCCAGCCCCAGCGCGCATTTCATCGGCGTTCTCCACGCCCGTGAGAGGCGCTGCATCGAAGCCTGCGCCGATCTCGACGCCCTTCACGGCGTTGATGCTCATTAGCGCGCCGGCGAGTTCGGCGTCGAGCTTGCCATAAATCGGCGCGCCCCAGCCGGCGGGAACGCCCGTCGCTTCGACTTCGACGATGGCGCCTAGCGAATTGCCGTCCTTGCGCTTTTCGTCGAGCAGCGTTTCCCACAGTTTCGCGGCCCCAGCATCGGGGCACCAGAACGGATTGTTTTCGGTTTCGGCCCAGTCCCAGGCCGCACGGTCGATCGCGACGGCGCCGATCTGAATAAGCGCAGCACGAATGACGATGTCTTCGCCGAGAATGCGCCGCGCCACAGCGCCAGCAGCGACGCGCGCGGCGGTCTCGCGCGCTGAGGATCGCCCGCCGCCACGATAATCGCGTAGGCCGTATTTCGCGTCGTAGGTGTAGTCGGCGTGGCCGGGACGGTAGAGGTCGCGGATGTCGTCGTAATCCTTACCGCGTTGATCGACGTTCTCGATCATCAGCGAGATCGGCGCGCCCGTCGTGACGGGGCCGTCGGTACGATCATCCTCGAACACGCCGGAGAGGATTTTCACTTCATCAGGTTCGCGCCGTTGGGTGACGAACCGGTTCTGGCCCGGCGCGCGCCGGTTCAGCCAGTATTGTATGTCGGCAAGCGATAGCGGCAGCCCAGGTGGGCAGCCATCCACCACGCAGCCCAGCGCTGGCCCATGGCTCTCGCCCCAGGTGGTGACGCGGAACAGGTGACCAAAAGTGTTGTGGGACATCGCACCTTCCTGACAGAAGCCGCACATGCTCGCAATTTCAGGGAGTTCTGGGCCCACGGGGGCGTGACCCCAAGTCCCGCTCGTGGTAGGTTCCTGCCATGGCCGACGTAAAAATTAGAAACCTCGACGATCACGTGCACGATACCTATCGGGCGATGGCAGAGGATGCTGGCGTCAGCCTCGAGGAGCAACTGCGGACGGTGCTGGCGGATTATTTGAGCCAGGAGCGACGAGCGATGATCCTGGAGATCGACGCAGGCCTCTCGCGCATGCGTGAGAAGTACGGCACGCTTCCAGATAGTACGCCGGGCATTCGCGCCGACCGCGACAGGCGCGGATGAGCAAAGCGCTCGTTCCGGACGCTTCCGTGGCGGTCAAATGGCTGCTCCAAGAGAACGGTTCGGAAGCCGCCGCAGCACTGCTGCGCCTTGACGCAAGCCTTTGCGGGCCCGCCCTCCTGCGTGTTGAAGTGCGCGCAGCCATCGTCCGCGCCTTTCGCGTGGGCGCGATCTCGGAGCCGGATGCCCGAGAGAGACTAGCCGATTCCGCGAAGATACTTTCGCAAAGTCGTGTGCGTTTCATCCCCGATGCCGCGCTGCTCGTTGAAGCCTCTGAGATCGCGATTGTGCTCAAGCATAACCTGCAGGAATGCCTTTATGTTGCTTGCGCCATTCGCGCCGGGGGTGACTTAGTGACCGCTGATCAAACTTTTCTTGCGCGCGCCGCGCCGCATTATCCGTTCGTGAGAGCGCTATGAGCAACGACCTCATCCCTCCATCGCCGCGTTATGATCCGAACGCACCGCCCGCGCCGGACGATGCCGCGCTGTTCGCTGAGAAAGAGCCCTTTCAGCTGTTTGAGCGTTGGTTCGACGAAGCCAAGCAGAAGGAGCCAAACGACCCGAATGGCATGGCGCTGGCGACAGCGGACGCTTCAGGCTTTCCCGATGTGCGCATGGTGTTGCTGAAGGGCGTCGATGCACGTGGGTTCGTGTTCTACACCAATGCTGAAAGCGCCAAGGGCCGCCAAATCGAGGCTAATCCGCGCGCAGCTCTATGCTTTCACTGGAAAAGCTTACGCCGGCAGGTGCGGGTGCGCGGGCTGATCTCTCTCGCAAGCGACGTGGAGGCCGACGCCTATTTCGTGAGCCGCGATCGGGGTGCGCGGCTTGGTGCTTGGGCGAGCGAGCAATCGCGTCCGCTGCCCGATCGCTTGGCGCTGGAAAAGCGCATCGCCGAGTTTGCGCTCAAGTATGGCGTCGGCGAGGTGCCGCGTCCGACGCATTGGCGCGGCTATCGGCTAGCGCCGCTGGCGTTCGAGTTTTGGCGCGACCGCCCCTTCCGGCTGCATGACCGGCTGACTTTTACCCGTGAGCAGGTTGACGGGGCTTGGGTCAAGGGAAGGCTCTATCCTTAGCCGGTTGTTCCCGGCAGGTTTGCCGGCTTAGATAGCAGAGAACAAAACTACAGGGAGGCGTTGGACGATGCTCGGGCTCATGCAGGATTGGCCGTTGACGGTCGATAAGATACTCGATCACGCCCACTCTTGGTTTCCCCAGCGCGAGGTGGTCACGCGTAGCCTGGAAGGTCCAATCACACGGACAACCTACGGTGCGATCTGGGGCCGCGCCAAGCAAGTGACGAACGCGCTGCGGGGCATAGGCATCGTGCTTGGCGATCGGGTCGCGACCTTGGCCTGGAACACGGAGCGCCACCTGGAGGCCTGGTACGGCGCCATGAGCATGGGCGCGGTTTTGCACACCGTGAACCCGCGCCTCTTTCCTGAGCAGATTGCCTGGATTATCAATCACGCCGAAGACAAGGTCTTGTTCTTCGACACCACGTTCGCGCCAATCGTCGAGAAAATCGCGCCGCTGCTCAAAACTGTGACAACGTACGTTGCGCTGACGGATCGCTTCAATCTTCCAACCGGCGCCATTCCCAATGTGATCGCGTATGAGGACTTCATCGCCGGCCAATCGCAGGACGCCCAGTGGGGCGCCTTCGAGGAAAACACCGCCTGCGGACTTTGCTACACTTCGGGCACCACGGGCGATCCCAAAGGCGTGCTCTACTCGCACCGATCAAATCTACTGCACGCCATGGCGGCGAACTCTGCCGATTGCTTTGGCGCGGGCGCCAATGATGTCGTGCTACCGGTGGTGCCCATGTTCCACGCCAATGCGTGGGCAATCGCGTTTGTGGCGCCGATGTGCGGGGCGAAGCTGGTGATGCCGGGCGCCAGGCTCGATGGCGCCAGCGTGTATGAATTGCTTGAGAGCGAGAAAGTCACGTTCACCGCAGCGGTGCCGACCGTGTGGCTGATGTTGTTGAATTATCTGCGCGAGACCAACTCCAAGCTCACGACATTGAAGCGCGTGGCCATCGGCGGGTCGGCGGTGCCGGAAGCGGTGCTGCGCGCGTTCGAGCAGGATTACGGCGTCGAGGTTATCCATGCCTGGGGCATGACCGAGATGAGCCCCATCGGCACCATCGGTAAAATGCTGCCTGAGCATTATGCGCAGGATCGCGAGACTCAGATCAAGACCAAATTGAAGCAGGGCCGAGCGCTGTTCACCGTCGACATGAAGATCGTCGACGATGAGGGCCGCGAGAAGCCGCATGATGGTAAGGCGTTTGGCAGGCTGATGGTGAAGGGCCCGGCCGTGGCGCGCGCCTATTTCAAGAATGCCGGCGCGCGCAACGCCAAGGGCGAGTGCCTCGAAGAGGACGGCTTCTTCGATACCGGAGATGTCGCCACGCTCGACGAGATCGGCGTAATGCAGATCACCGATCGCGCTAAGGACGTAATCAAGTCCGGCGGCGAATGGATATCCTCGATCGACATCGAGAACATCGCAGTCGGCGCGGAGGGCGTCGCCAATGCGGCGGTAATTGGCGTCGTGCATCCGAAGTGGGATGAACGGCCGTTGCTCATTATTGAGCCGAAACCCGGCGCTGCTCCGACGAAAGCGCAGCTGTTGGCGTTCCTCGAAGGCAAGATCGCCAAATGGTGGATGCCTGATGACGTCGTGACGGTGGAAAAAATTCCGCTGGGCGCGACCGGCAAGATCAACAAGCTTGCCTTACGCGAGACATTCAAGGACTACCGCTTGCCAAGCACGCAGGCGGCGGAATAGCCGAATCTGGGGGACGACATGGACGGGTTTCGCGACTGGTGGGTACGTCTCGCGCTGATCGCGGCGTTGCTCTTGCCCGTGTATTTTCTCGTAGCCGCCTTAGGCACCAAGTTTGGCGTGTTCGATTGGCGGCTCGGCTTTGGCCAGCTGACCTTCGTGTGGGGCCCGCGGCTTGTATTGGCGGTCGCCGCGCTCGCGCTTCTAGGCTTGCTGATTGCTTTCTTCACGCCGCCGCGCCGTGGCGTCATCTCCGCGTTGATCGCGGTGCTGATCCCCGCGCTCGGCTTGGGCTATGCATTCTATGTACGCCAGCAAGCGGCGGCTGTGCCGCCGATCCACGACATCTCGACGGATCTCGCCGAGCCGCCCGGCTTCTCGCTCGCTGTTGTCGAGGCGCGCGAAGCAGTGCCTGACGGTAACGGGCTCGATCTCTTGACCAAGCGTGCGGGCGATGACCGTCTCTATTCTGATTTGCAACGTGAGGCGTACCCCGACATCACCCATGTCTCGACCGGGCTTGCGCCTGGGCGTGCGTTCGAGATCGCGCTGGCGTTGGCGCGCGAGCAGGCTTGGCAGGTAAACCGCGATGATGCGGGCGCGGGCGACATCGAGGCGACCGCCGAGAGCTTCTGGTACGGCTTCGTCGATGACATCGCTATCCGCGTGCGCCCCGACGGCTCGGGCGCGCGGATAGACATGCGCTCAGTGAGCCGTGTCGGCCGTTCCGACCTGGGCGCAAACGCCGCGCGTATGCGACCGTATTTGCAGGAATTGCGCGCGCGTCTGCAGGCGGCGGAAAGCGCAGGCTAAGCCGCGCGGCGTAGCCAATATTCGGTGTCGACGCAGGGCGGGCCCTCACAGCCGACGCGGCCTAACTCCACCAGCCGTATGACGTGCGCGAGCACGGAATGGCAGGCTGCGGGATGCAAGCGCTTGTCCACGTCGGCATACATCTCGACGACCATATCCTTGATCAGACGCTTGCCCCTTTCGAGCTGCGCGAGCACTTGGCGCTCGCGATCAAACCTGTGCTCGAGATACGCGTCGATAAAAGGACGCACCTCGCGGATTGGCGGGCCGTGCGTGGGCCACAAGGTGGTGAAGTCGCGGTCGCGGACCTTTTCGAGGCTGTTGAGATAGGCGGTCATGTCGCCGTCCGGCGGCCCGATGATGGTGGTGGACCAGCCCATGATGTGGTCCCCCGGAAACAACGCGTTTTCCTCGATGAGCGCGTAGGCCATATGGTGCGTTGTATGGCCGGGGGTGGCGACCACCTCTATCGTCCAGCCAGGTCCCGAGAAACGATCGCCGTCATTGACGGCGATGTGCGGGCGGAACGTGAGATCATCGCCGGCTTCAAGACGGATGGTGTCGCAATCGCTCGGCCGGATCGGGATGATGCTGGCGCAAACCTTGGCGCCGGTCCGCTCCGCCAAGGGGTGCGCGGCGGGGCTATGGTCCTGATGGGAATGCGTGACGAAGATGTGCGTTAGGGTTTGGCCGTTGAGCGCGCGCATCAGCACGTCGAGATGCTCGGGCGTGTCAGGCCCCGGATCGATGAGCGCGACGTCACCCTTGCCGATGATGTAGACGCCGGTGCCTTTGTAGGTGAACGGCCCGGCATTGTTGGCCACGACCCTACGAATGAGGGGGCTCACCTGCTGTGGCTCGCCATAGACAAAGTCCATGTCGGTCACGAACGGTATCTTAGACGCCATACTCACCCATCCACTTAGTTCGACGGGCCGCGCACATAATCTCTGAACGCCTTCGCCAGCATGCGAGCGGCTTTGACTTTATCAGGCAAGTTCAGGGAAATCGGCGGACCCATGTCGGTCTTGTTTGCATCAACGATGTAAAGGCGGCCATCGGCACGATCGCGGAGCACATCGACGCCCCCCCAATCCAAGCCGATGGCGCGCGTGAACGCTGTGATCTGGCTCAGTTCCTGGGGCGTGAACACGTCTTCCGGCCTCCGCAGCACAACTTCAGTGTTCGTGTTGAGGAAGCGTTTGGTTACGGGGCGACGTTTAATGAAAACGCACGCCGCCTTGCCGCCGACCGTGCAGGTGCGCAGATCTTCAACGATATTGGGGTCGGCGCTGCGATTATCGATCACGCGCTGGTAGACGCGGTCGGGAAGCGGTTTCGTGGGGCATTGAACAATGCGCCCGTCATGAGCCGCGTTGATCTCGGATTTTTCCACTGCCGGGCCGGTGTGCGTAAGCGGATCGACGGCGAGCTTATAGCCGAACCCCTGTTCACAGGCCCAGGCGACGCGAGATTTAGAAACGTCGGTGCAGCCAAAATTGATCAGTTTCGCGCCAGGCTTGAGGCGCGCTGGCGGAGTGTTGGGCGAGTAGGTGGCGTCCTCGAACTGCATCACCACGTCGGCGTTTGAGGCATCGCTTGTATAGACAGCGCCGGCGGCGCGCGACACCGCCCAAATCAGATACCAGGGCCGCGCGCGCTCCGGGGTAAAAGCGATGGTGAATGAGGGCGTTTGACGCTCGATGCCGATCGCCGCGAAATAATAGCGGAACCAGTCGAACACTTGCGCGAAAACAGAGGGCGAATACGGCACGCGCGCACCGGTTTTGCGTACGGTCAGGCCGGTGAGGCCGAACTCAAAATCCTTTAGCCAGACGCGGCCCGAGGTTTGGTACACTGAATGGTTAGCGTCAGCGCTCAATAGTGGGTCCCCTGCGGCCCGGAGTTTGCGTGCCTTGTACCCATGGCCCGCGCATTCAGCATAATTGTGTTCGCTTTGGACCGCGTTCGCACGGTGCTGCTCGCTTTGTCTCTCATTGTGATGCTCAAGACGGCATGGGTGTTAGTCGCGCCAGCAGTTGGTTAGCTCCGTGGAGAGAGCGCCTCGAGCGCCCCTCGCGTTCCCGCAATGTCGTAGCCTGCCTTTGCCGCCAAGGCGATTATTTCATCGGGCGAACGCGCCCCCGAGAGCGCCTGCGCCATCCCCCACGCCATTATTGAGCGCGTGCCAGTTCGGCAATAGGCCAGAACAGGGCTGGGGAGCTGGTCCAGCAGCTCGGCGGTCGCGGCGACGACAGCTGGCGGTGGGGCGCCTTGGAACGGCAGCGCTCGGTAGGGCAGACCCAGGGATTCGGCCGCGGCGCTCATTTCGGCGGAGGTCGGCTGGCCAGCTTGTTCGGCCTCCGGTCGGTTGTTGATCACCGCCTGGAATCCAGCCGCCTTCGCCTCGGCGAGGCCTTCTGGCGTTATTTGCGGCGCGACAGCGAACTCAGGTGTGACCCAGCGGATAGTGTTCATGATGGTCCACGTTGACATGGCTTGCCGGGGAAGCAAGGTTCGCTCCGCAATTGCAGATTTGGACGGTACGGGGAATGCTCGCTCAGACCATTAGGCGCCTTATCGTCGCTGTTCCCACTCTCTTGGCCATTATAACCGCCTGTTTCTTTCTCATGCATGCCGCTCCTGGCGGGCCATTCACCAAGGAACGCCAGGTGCCGCCGGCCATCGAGGCTCGGCTCGAAGCAAAATTTGGGCTCGATTTGCCGGTCCACGAACAATTGATGCGTTACCTCAGCGGTCTGGCGCGCGGCGATCTTGGGCCGTCCATGGTCTATAAGGACAAGACCGTCGGCGATATCATCGCCGAGGGCGCCCCCACGAGCGCGATCCTGGGGATTAGCGCGATGGCCTTGGCGCTTCTCATCGGCGGCGGGCTGGGCATCATGGCCGCGCTACGCCAAAACCAAGCGCAAGATTATGTGGTCATGGCCTTGGCCATTGCGGGCGTTTGCCTGCCGCCTTTGGTTGTAGGGCCTATCGTTCAATTGGTGTTCGGGGTGCAATTGCAGATTTTGCCCACGGGCGGGTTGTATCGGGACGAGTTTGGCCTTCGGTACCTTGTGCTGCCGGTATTCACGCTCGCGCTGCCGCTGATCGCGATCATCTCGCGGCTGATGCGCGCGAGCATGATTGAGACTTTGCGCTCGAACGCCATCCGCACGGCGCGCGCCAAGGGCTTACCGGAGGCGCAAGTGATCTTGCGCCATGCCCTCCCGATCGCTTTGTTGCCGATTGTCTCGTATGTAGGACCGGCGCTCGCAGGCGTCATGGCTGGTTCGTTCGTGATCGAGACGGTGTTCCAGCTGCCAGGCATAGGCAAACAATTCGTGCTTGCCGCCGGCCAGCGCGACTACACGCTCGTGATGGGTGTGGTGCTCGTGTACTCGGTGCTGATCATTTTGTTCAACCTTGCCGCGGATCTGATGTACCGCGTGCTTGACCCCAGGGCGCGTGCGACATGACGGATGCCGTTCTCGACAACGAAACGCCGCCGCCAGAGACAATGAAAGGGCGTTCTCTCTGGGATGATGCGCGTCGCCGGCTGATGCGCAACCCCGCCGCTGTCGCGAGCTTGTATGTGGTGGCGGTGCTTGTTCTGCTGGCTGTGTTCGGGCCGATGCTGTGGGTGCACCCGACCGACGCCATTTTCCGCGAAAGCGTCGGCATCGCGCCGACCCTGGACAATTGGCACATCTTGGGCACTGACACTGAGGGTCGCGACATGGTCGCGCGCACTTTGTTCGGGCTGCGGATTTCCTTGCTTGTCGGCTTCGCGGCGACAGCTGTGGCGCTCACCATCGGCGTTGCGTATGGCGCAATAGCTGGATTTATTGGCGGATTTCTCGATGAAGCCATGATGCGGTTTGTCGATGTTCTTTACGCCATCCCGTTCATTTTTTTCGTAATCGTGCTGATGACGGTCTTTCAGTTCGACGATCCGATCATGAATTTGATCTTCATTTTCATGGCGATTGGCGCGGTCGAGTGGTTGACCATGTCGCGTATCGTGCGCGGCCAGACGATTTCGCTGCGTCGCAAGGAATTCGTCGAAGCCGCCCGCGCGGCGGGCGCTCGCCCGATGGAGATCGTGTTTCGTCACATCGTGCCGAATGTGCTCGGGCCTGTGGTGGTCTTTGCGACCTTGAACATTCCAGTGATCATCTTGGCTGAGAGCTTTCTGTCATTCATCGGCCTAGGCGTGCAAGAGCCGCTCGCTTCGCTGGGCAGTTTGCTCGCGCGCGGCAAGGATCAGCTCCAAGCGCCGTGGATGCTGATCACGCCAGCGGTGACGATGTTGGTGACACTGCTGGCGCTCAATTTCCTGGGCGACGGCTTGCGCGATGCGCTCGACCCGAAGGAGCGGTAAACATGGCGTTCTGGACCAATCGTCGTTCCCTGCTCGCGGGCGCCGGCGGCCTCGGCGTGACGACATCGCTGGGCGCATGCGCCAACGGGCGCATCATTGGCTTCGACAAGGTGCGCAAAACGCTCGACATCTCCAATCAGGGCGAGCCGCTTTCGCTCGACCCTCATAAGGCGTCGGGCTCGTGGGAGAACAACGTCATCGGCAATATGTTCATCGGCCTCACCACCGAGGACGAGAAGTCCGAGCCCATCCCTGGCATGGCCGAACGCTGGGAAACGAGCGCCGATGGCCGCACTTGGACTTTCTATTTGCGCCGCGCGCTTTGGTCGGACGGCGAAGCCTGCGACGCGCACGACTTCGAGTTTGGCTTCAAACGCATCCTTAATCCCGAGACGCTCTCGGACTACGCCTCCATACTCTATCCGATCAAGAACGCTCAGGCGGTCAATAATGGCGAGATGGACCCAGACCTGCTTGGCGTCACTGCGCTCGACGATCTGACGCTCGAAATTCAGCTTGAGCATCCAGCGCCGTACCTGCCGCAATTGCTGAAGCACTACACCGCTTATGCTGTGCCGAAGCACGTGGTGGAGCGCCACGGCGCGGCGTGGGTCAAACCAGAGAACATTGCCGTCAATGGCCCGTTCAAAGTCGAGAAATGGTGGTCGAACTACATCATCCACCTGGTGCGCAATCCAAGCTTTTTCGATGCCAACAACGTAGTGCTCGAACATCTATATTATTATCCAACCACTGATGTGAACGCCGCCGCGCGTAAAGTGATGAGCGGCGAGGCGGGCTGGTCGACGCGGTTTCCCTCCAACCAGGTCGAGACGCTGCGTGCGGCGTTGCCGGGTTATGTGCGCGTGGCCCCGTACCTGACGTGCAACTACTTTTCGTTCAATACGACGAAAGCGCCTTTCAACGATCCGCGCGTGCGTCAAGCCTTGACCATGGCCTATGACCGCGAATTCGTAGCCTCGCAAATTTACAAAACCGGCGAGCGTGCGGCGTTCTCTCTGGTCCCGCCTGGGATCGCCAATTATCCAGGAACTGCGCGCTATCCGTGGATGAACGTGCCGATCGCCGAGCGTAAGCGCGAAGCAGAGCGTCTGCTGCGCGCAGCAGGGTTCGGCCCGAACAATCCGCTGCGCTTTGAGTTCTCGCATCGCAACACCAGCGATAATCCGCGCGTCGCGGTGGTGGCGCAGAATGACTGGACCAGCATCGCGCCTTGGGTGAGCGTGGAGCTTCGCGGCGTTGAGGTGCAGGTGCACTACGCGAATTTGCGCGCCAAAAACTTCGATGCCGGCGACGGCGGCTGGATCGCCGATTATAACGACGCGAAAAACTATCTCTATTTGTTCGAGACCCGCACCGGCGCGCAGAATTATGCGGGCTATTCAAACCCAGCATATGACCAGTCGGTGCATCTCTCTGATTTCGAGTCAGATGCAGCACGGCGCGGCGAGCTCATGAACCAAGCCGAGCAATTGGCGTTGAACGACGCGCCCATGTGCATGAGTGTGTTCATCAACTCGACTAACCTCGTGCATCCCGACATCACCGGCTACGAGGATAATCTCGAGGATATCCACCGCGCGCGTTGGTTCGGCATTCGCGAAGCCTAGAACGCCCCGCCGGCTTCCTCCGCGCCGATGGCTTTGATCGCGAAGGCGTAGTCGTGCGCGAGTTCGCGCAGGAACTCGAAGCGTCCGGCTGAGCCTGCGTGGCCCGCGCCCATGTTCATTTTCAGCAGCACTGGGCGGCCGCTGGTTGTGTGCGGGCGTAGCTTCGCTGCCCATTTCGCTGGCTCCCAATAGGTCACCCGCGGATCGGTGAGCCCCCCGGTTGAGAGCACGGCCGGATAGGCTTTGCGCTCGATGTTCATGTAGGGGCAGTAGGAAGCGATGTAGTCATAGGCTTCCGGGTCTTGGAGCGGATTGCCCCATTCGGGCCATTCCGGCGGTGTCAGCGGCAGCGACGTGTCGCTCATCGTGTTCATCACATCGATGAAGGGCACGCCGCCGATGACGCCTGCCCAGAGATCGGGGCGCATATTGTTGATCGCGCCCATCAGCAGGCCGCCTGCTGAACGGCCTTCGCAGACGATGTTCCCGGCGCGTCCGTAGCCGCGCGCGACGAGATCCTCGGCGCAGGCGATGAAGTCGGTAAAGGTGTTCTTCTTGGCGAAGCGTCGCCCATCTTGGAACCAGCCGAAGCCCATCTCCGATCCGCCTCGCACATGGGCGATCGCGTAAATCCATCCGCGATCCACCAAGCTAAAGCGGCGAATGGAGAAGTCCGCGTCCATCGAGATGCCGTAAGAGCCGTAGCCGTAGAGATAGAGCGGGGCGGAACCATCGGTTGGGGTGCCGCGTTTCATGAGTACGGTTATGGGCACACGCTTGCCGTCGCTGGCCGTGGCGAAGAAGCGCTGCGCCAGGTAGTCAGCGGGGTTGTGGCCGGAGGGAATTTCCAAAGTCTTCCGCAGCACACGTGTACGCGCGGCCATGTCATAATCGAACCATTGCGGCGGTGTCGTAGGTGAATCGTACACATAGCGCTGGATCGGCGTATCCCATTCGTAGCCGCCGGCGAGTTCGAGATTGTAAGCTTCTTCTTCCAACGCGATCGCATGCTCGTCGCCGCTTGCTTGGCGGACAACAATGTGGGGCAGAGCGTTGGCGCGCTCGGCGCGCACAAGGTAGTTCTTTGTGGCGCTGAGCCCGAGAATGTAGCGTCCCTCTTGATGCGGAATGAAGTCACGCCACTGCGCGCGGGCGGTGGCGCCGGGCGCGCAGGTCATGATTTTGAAGTCTGTCGCGCCATCGGCATTGGTCAGAACGTACCAACGTCCGTTCCAATGCGTCGGCGCATAGAGCAGATCGGCCTCGCGGGCGCTGAACAAGGTGGGCGCCGCCGCCGGCGTCGCGGCGGGGATCGTGTAGTACTCGGATTGGCTGCCATTGCCGGCCGTGATCACAATGAACGCGCGGCTTTCTGTCGGCGCGACGCTGAGGAAGAAGCCGTCATCAGGTTCGTCATAAACCAGTGCGTCCTCGCCGCCGCGCGCGGGCCGGCGATAGATCTTGGCGGGTCGCCCATTATCGTCGCGGAACGTCCAGAAGATGTAACGCGAGTCCGGCGACCAGCAGAAATCGCCGGTGCAGTTGGCGATCGTGCTTGCGAGCGTCTCGCCGCTCGTCAGGTCTTTCACGAAGAGGGTGTAGATTTCCGAACCCTGCTCATCGACGGCGTAGGCGAATAGCGCATGGTCCGGCGAATGGTCGGCGGCGATCACGCGATAATAGGTTTTACCGGCCGCTTGCGCATCGACGTCGATCAGCACTTGCTCGCCGCTCTCCTGACCGCGCGGTCGGCGCAGGTATCTGGGGTGCTGTGCGCCGGTTTCGAAGCGGCGATAATATTCCCACGGCCCATCCGGCGTCGGCACCGAGCTGTCGTCCTCCTTCGTGCGGCCACGCATCTCCTGATAGATGCGCTCCTGAAGGTCCACCGTCGGCGCCATTACCGCCTCGCGGTAGGTGTTTTCTTCATCAAGATAAACGCGCACGTCGGCGCGCAATAGTGACGGATCGCGCATAACGTTCTGCCAATTGTCGTCCTTGAGCCAGGCGTAGTTGTCGACGCGCGTGCGGCCGAGTTGTGTGATGGTCTTGGGCTCGATACGGGCGATTGGCGGTGTGGGGATCATGGAAGCTCCAGTGGAGGCGCAAGCGGGCAAGAGGGCGGCGGCTGCTGTCGCGACGAGAAGTTCACGGCGGTTCATGGGTTTTCCTCATGTCAGGCGCATTAGCAGGGCTGTGGCGTCGTCGCTTGTCTTGAACCGCGGATGTTTGGCGGCGCTCGCGTCTTCGTTTTCGATGGCTCGCAATTCACGACCCAATTCCTGCAAGCCCTTGTCGATTGCAGCGCGCACAAGGTCGGCGGCAACGTAGACGCGGTAGCGGTCGGTGAGCGCGGAAAATCCATCCGTCATCAGCAAGATGTGTGCGGGGCGCGCAAGATTGAGGGTCCAACCGCGCGCGTGGTCAGCGCAAGCGGGATCGAGGCAGAAGGTCCAGCGTGACCCAGATTGGTTCAGACCACCGCGCGTCTGGCGCAGCTTTGCGATAGTGTCCGTGCGCTGGAGCAAAGGCTTCTCTGAATCGGTTTGCCGCGCGGCGGCTGCAGCCTCATCGTCCGCTGCGCCTTCTAGGCCGCCGGCTATCTGTGCCGTTCCCGAATCATCAAGTGCGAACACGCGACTGTCGCCAAGATCGAGGCCAACGACGCCGGTCTCCGTCTCTTCGAGCATGAGCAATGATGAAATCGGCCGCTGCCAGCGCTCAATTGTGCGCCCCGCTACTCTTGTGTCGAAGACGTTCGCCGCGCTTGCGCTTGCGGCGCTGACCGTAGCGCGCATCTCGCCGGGCGTGCTGTGAAGGAAGGCGTTAGCGAAATGTGCGATCCAGGCCGCGTCCGAAGCGCCGCCCATGAATGGGCGATCATCCAGATCGGTAGCGCCATCGAGCACCCAAGCGCGCGATCCCGCGAAGCCAAACGCGTCATCATTCTGCTTGGCGCGATCGCCCGCCAGCGACATGGCTTCGACAAAGGTGAGCATCAGGCCGGATATAGCAGGCCGATGTTTTCCGCCACGCAGGCCGGTCGCTCCTGGCCCTCAATTTCAATCGTGCATTGGTTCACAACTTGCAACGCGCCAGCCCGCTGCTCAGCAGAGAGCAGTTTCACCCGCATGCGGACGCGCGAGCCCACCGGCACGACATTAGTGAAGCGCACCTTGTTAGAGCCGTAATTGATGCCGCGCCCGACGCCTTGGTACTGAACGATGTTTTTCGCCAGAAACGGGATCAGGGAAACCACCAAGAAGCCGTGGGCGATGGGGGCGCCCAATTCCTTGGTCGCGCGCTCGACATCGACATGAATCCATTGATGGTCGCCGGTGGCGTCCGCGAAGCGATTCACCCGATCCTGGGTGATCTCTAGCCAGTCGGAGACCCCGATTTCCGTGCCTACGAGACTAGGCAGGTCGGCCAAGGTGATTTCGCGCATTCGTGCTGCTCCTCGCGCGTTCGGAGGTAAGGCCCCAGCGTTGAGTTGTCGAGGTTGGCGCGATGTTCCGGGCACCCAATGACCGGGGGGAACGTGTTTTCGCGCGCCAATTGCCCCTGCGCGCGACACAGGCTATCGGCTGGCGCCATGTCACTAGACCCCCTCGCGCCCGGCACTTTGGCGCTCGCCGAAGAATTCGGTCTCTCCAAGGACGAATACGACCTCGTCCTAGAGAAGCTTGGCCGCATCCCGAACGTCACCGAACTCGGCATCTTCTCGGTCATGTGGAGCGAGCATTGCTCCTACAAATCCACGCGTGTGCATCTGGCGAAATTCCCGACCAAGGCGCCGCACGTCATCTACGGGCCTGGCGAAAACGCCGGCGCCATCGATATCGGTGAAGGCCTCGCCGCGATTTTCAAGATGGAAAGCCACAACCATCCGAGCTTCATCGAGCCCTATCAGGGCGCGGCCACGGGCGTCGGCGGCATTCTTCGCGACGTGTTCACGATGGGCGCACGGCCCGTGGCGCTGATGAACGCGCTCCGCTTCGGCGAACCCGATCATCCGAAAACGCGTCGGCTTGTCGATGGCGTCGTCTCGGGCATTGCCGGCTATGGCAATTGCGTCGGCGTGCCGACTGTGGGCGGGGAGACCAATTTTGACAAACGCTACAATGGCAACATCCTCGTCAATGTGTTTTGCCTCGGCATCGCGCCGCGCGATAAGATTTTTACGAGCGCCGCGAAAGGCGCGAACAATCCCGTCGTCTATGTCGGCGCCAAGACCGGGCGCGACGGCATTCACGGCGCGACCATGGCGAGCGCTGAATTCACTGAAGGCGATGACAGTCAGCGTCCGACAGTGCAAGTCGGCGATCCGTTCCTGGAGAAGCTGCTGATCGAAGCGTGCCTGGAATTGATGGCGACAGACGCCATCATCGGTATTCAGGACATGGGTGCGGCGGGGCTTACCTCATCGTCCATTGAAATGGCGTCCAAGGGCGGGGCTGGCATCGAACTCGATCTCGATCAAGTGCCGGCGCGTGAAGAGGGTATGACGCCGTACGAATTCATGCTCAGCGAAAGCCAGGAGCGCATGCTGATGGTGCTAAAGCCGGGGCGAGAACCCGAGGCGAAACGCATTTTTGACAAGTGGGGTTTGGACGCCGCCGTGATCGGTACAACAACCGACAGCGGCAATCTCACGCTGCGTTGGCACGGGCGCATTGTGTGCGATCTGCCCTTGGGGCCGCTCGCCGATGAAGCGCCGAAATATGAGCGCCCCTACGTGGCGCCGCTAAAGGCCATTCCGCTGAGCGACGCCGAGCAAACGCGGTTGGAGCACGAGTATCCAGGTTTCTCGCAAGCGATGACGCGATTGATGGCCGCGCCGGATATGGCGTCGAAGCGCTGGATTTGGGAGCAGTACGATCGCCACGTCATGGGCGACACGCTGGCGGATTCTGGCAGCGATGCCGCCATCGTGCGCCTCTATGGCAGCCAGCGCGCGCTCGCGATGACCTGCGATGTCACGCCGCGCTATGTCGAGGCGGACGCATATGAAGGCGGCAAGCAGGCGGTCGCCGAGGCGTGGCGCAATCTAACGGCCGTCGGCTCGCGCCCGTTGGCGGTGACGGACAATCTCAATTTTGGTAATCCGCAACGTCCAGAAATCATGGGCCAGATCGTGTACGCGATCGAAGGCATGGCGGAGGCCTGCCGTGCGCTCAACTTCCCGGTCATCAGCGGCAATGTCAGCCTGTACAATGAGACGAATGGTCAAGCGATCTTGCCGACGCCTGCGATTGGCGGTGTCGGCATCATCGAGAATCTTCAGCGCCGCGCGACAGCGGATGGGCTGAAAGCTGGCGATGTGCTTGTGCTCGTCGGCGATACAAGCGGCCATCTCGGGCAAAGCATGTATGCCCGTGAATTGTTTGGCTTAGGCGGCGGGCCGCCGCCGGTTGATCTCGCGCTGGAGAAGAAGAACGGTGATTTTGTACGCGGGCTCATCGCCGATGGGCTCGTCCGGGCCTGTCACGATCTGTCGGACGGCGGTCTTGCTTGCGCCGCGGCGGAGATGGCGCTCGGTTCCAATGTTGGTATTGAATTGGGCTATCAGGGCGATTTGAGCGATGCGGCTTTCCTCCATGGCGAAGATCAGGCGCGCTATCTGGTCGCCGCGCCGCAAAGCGACCTACGCGGGCTCGAAGATCGCGCACGCGAAGCGGGTGTGAGCGTGCTGGTTGTTGGCGAAGTCGGCGGGCGCGATCTCTCGTATCTCGGCGCAAGCGGCGCTCGCGAGCGACTGCCCCTTGATGATCTCCGCAGAGCGCATGAAGGCTGGTTGCCCGCTTACATGAAGGTGGCGCACTAGGCGCGGCGCGCCTAAGTAGGCGCTATGACCTCCTACAATTACGACCTCTTCGTCATCGGCGCGGGTTCCGGCGGTGTGCGCGCTGCGCGCGTGGCGGCGAAAGCGGGCGCGCGCGTGGCGATCGCGGAGGATCACCGCATTGGCGGAACATGCGTCATCCGTGGCTGTGTGCCGAAGAAGCTGCTCGTTTACGCTTCGGAGTTTGGCCAGACCTTTCGTGACGCAAAGGGCTTTGGCTGGACGGTGGATTGGGCGCGCTTCGATTGGGCGACCTTGCGTGACAATGTCCAGGACGAGGTGACACGGCTTTCGGGCATCTACCGAAAAAATCTCGATGCGGCGGGCGTGACGATCCACGAGGAGCGCGCCGTTGTGCTCGACGCCAATACTGTGCGCCTGGACGTCGCCGGCGCGGCAGTGACGGCCGGAAAAATCCTGATCGCAACGGGCGGCCAGACCACCAGGCCCACTGAGTTGAAAGGCCAGGAGCTTGCGATCACCTCATCGGAGGCTTTCCAGCTCGACACCTTGCCAGCCCGCATCGTGATCGCGGGCGGCGGCTATATCGCGGTGGAGTTTGCGTCGATCTTTTCGGGGCTTGGGGTAGAGACCACGTTGCTCTATCGCGGCGACAAGATCCTACGCGGCTTCGACGAGGACGTGCGCGACCATGTGCAGAACGAACTTGTTCGCACCGGGGTAAATGTCATCACCAACGCCGTGTTCAAGGAGATCGCGCCGTTGCCGGAGGGGCGCAAACTCGCGAGCTTGACCAACGGCATGCGGCTTGAGGCCGATCAGATTATGTTCGCGATTGGTCGTGCGCCGAACACAAGCGGGCTTGGCCTCGAAGCGGCGGGCGTCAAGCTGCGCGACAATGGCGCGGTGATCGTGGATGAGTTTTCGCGCACCAATGTCCCATCGATTTTCGCTGTGGGCGACGTGACCGACCGCATCAACCTGACGCCGGTGGCGATCCGCGAGGCGCAAGCCTTCGCCAATACCCAGTTTCGCGGGCAATCTACGCGCTTCGACCACGCCGATGTAGCCTCGGCCGTGTTTGGGCGACCGCCGGTGGGCGCGGTTGGGCTGACAGAGGCTGAGGCGCGCAAGAAGGGTCGTGTCCATATCTATCGCGCGAACTTCAGGCCGATGAAGAATATCCTGGCCGGCAATCAGCAGCGCACTCTGATGAAGCTTGTCGTCGATGCTGAGAGCGAACGCGTGATCGGCGTCCACCTTGCGGGGCCGGAGGCGCCGGAACTCATTCAAGTCGCGGCGATCGCCGTGAAGGCCGGGCTTACCAAAGCGCATTGGGATGCGGCCTGCGCGGTGCATCCTACAGCGGCGGAGGAATTGGTGTTGATGAGCGAGCCCGTCGCGCACGACAACGAGGCGCCGGCATAGCACCGACGCCTCTAGCCATCAGTTCAGCGCCGGGTTGATCCGCCTTCGACGCGGCCGTTCCAATGATCGTTCCAACGATCCTGGCGACTCCAATCATCGCTTTCGCGGCCATCATAGCGCCAGTGTTCATCGAAGCGGCGATCGTCGCGGTTATAATCGCCGTAAGCGCCGTAGCGGGGATCGAAGCCGCGGGCTTGGCGCCAAGCATACCCGCGCACGGGCAAATGCGGCGCGAAGATGCGATCCACGGGCCGGCGGCGATAATCGTCATACACGAACACGACGCAGCCATAGCGGTTGCAGCGATCCGTATAGACGTAGTTGAGACCCGGAGCGAAACCATAGGGCTGATCGATCAGGCGCATAAACATTCGATCGCCATAGCCAAAATCGTAGTTTCGGCCGTTTACACGGACGCTGATATCCATCATCCGCAGCGCCGAGCTGTGGCGGTAAACATCGTCACGCCCGCTCGCGGCGGCAGGGCCCGCGACACCGACGGCTATGGCGAGCGCGGCGAGAATAGCGGCGAAGAACTTGTTTTTCATAGACTTGGCGCTCCCGGGCGCTTCCTGTTGGCGACCCTTCGCGCTCTCCATGACACGCAGCGCTTGAATCGTGCCTGAGCGCGGCGCTCGGATTGCGGTGGATGGTGGTGCAGGCCTCGCTTGACCCGGGATTTACCAAAAACTAACCCTCAAGTTTCACCGTCCAGCGTTTGAAGGAAAGGGGCGAGACACATGCCCGCGCGTTTGGTTTCGGTTATCAACATGAAGGGCGGCGTCGGCAAATCGACGACCACCGTGTCGCTCGCCGAAACGCTGGCGCTGCATCAGCGGCGTCGCGTTCTGGTGATCGATCTCGATCCCCAGACCAACGCCTCGATCATGGCGGCTGGCCCCGAGAAATGGAACGCGCTGCGCGAGGCTGAACGCACGCTCGATTTCTACTTCGAGAGCTACATCGTTCAGCAGAAACCGAAGCCCTTTAAAAGCCTGGTCGAGACTAGGGTCAGCGACCTGAAGGGCAAGCCGGATGTATCGCTCTGTGCGGCGGCGCCGGAATTCCGCATCGTCGAGCGCGACATGATCGAGAGCTTTGTGAAGCGCGGCTTCCAGATCGATCAAATCCAGAAATGGATTTGCGAGCGCTTCGCCAACGGCCTGAAGACCGTGATCAACGATTACGACTACATTCTGATCGATTGCCCGCCCGGCATTTCGCTGTTCGCGGAAGCAGCCTTGATCGCTGCTGACGCAATCCTGGTGCCGACGATCCCGGACTATGTGTCGCGGCTCGGCCTGATCACGTTCCGCAAACGCGCGCTGCGCCTGATCAATGAGCGCCGGGGCGGGGCGTCGCAGCTCATGGTGCTCGCCACCAAGTATGACGAGACCTTCTCGCTGCATCGCTCCGAAGCGCAATTGCTCAAGGACAATCTGGGCGAAGCTATGTTCGATGTGCGCATTCCCCAGCACGTCGACATCGCCAAGGCGGCCGAATGGTCGGAAACGCCGCGTACCTTCGATCAGAAGTATGGCGCGATGGCGCCGACGATCGCCAAGCTCGGCGAGGAATTCATGAGCAAAGTGGATTTGGCGCCGGCTTTATGAGCCTCAACAAAACGCTCGACCGTTTGTTTGACGAAATTCGCCGTGAGGCGAAACGCAACCCCGATTTCGCCGATCGGCTGGACGCGGTGTTGCAATTGCATGAGTCCAGGCGTGATGTGCCCGAAAACGTCATTGAAGCGGCAGCCAAGGAGGCGAGCGCCGCCGTGAATGGCGCGGCTGGGCGCGCCAAGCCAGCGCGAAAGAGCGAAGCGCCGCTGTCTGCTCCTGCAGCCTCCGCCGAAACAGCGCCGCGCGCGCCGGCGATCAATCCCGCCGGCATGTACAAGCGCGATGGCGAGGAAGCGCTTTTGTCGGCGCTGGCGGGGCAGGAACTCGGCGCGCTGCGGGCGCTGGTGGCTGAGCACAATCTCGACCCGAGTGGGGTGACGGGCGCGCTGACGCGTGACGAACTCGCCGCGCATGTGATCGCGCAGGCCAAGAAGCGGGCCGAGCGCGACGACAAGATGTTCGATTATTAGGCCATGGCCGAGAAGAAACCGCCGCCCAAGCCCCGCGACGCCCGCCTCGCCGAGGCGCTGAAACGCAATATCTCCAGGCGGAAAGCGGCGACGCAACCCAAGAAAAATCAGGACTGAGCTTTGGCCGCAGCCGTGGATGACCCACGACGAGAACCTAAATGGCTGGGCTCGCGCCGCATGCGAAACCCATCTCCGAGGAGACGCGGTGGAACGGCAAACACCGGGTGGCGCGATTTGGCTTGGCGTGCGCCGAATTTCGACTGAGGACGCATCGTTGGCGCCGATCCTACGTGGTCGCGATGGCGAAGACGTCTGTGTGTGGCGGCCGAGGTGGTACGATCGCGTTCTGGACTTTCTGTTCGGCTGGCTTGCTTAGGCCAACGGGCTGTGCGGTTCCCGGATTTCGGTGCGGTTGCTTCCTCGTTCTGCTAGAGATCATGCATGAGCACTTTTCTGCCGGCTTCCTGGATTCCGCGCCCATCCGGTGTGCTTCCGTCAGACCCAACACGTTACGGCGGCCCGGCCGTCGCGTACTGGATTACGACGATCCTTCTCGTCGTGATCACGGCACGAAGTCTGGTCCATCTGTTCTCGCCCGACGGTGGGGCCTATAGCATCGCAACGATCGACACGAGTGTTGCTGGCGGCGACAACATCGTCGGGATGTTCGGCCAATGGGGAGCGAGCCAACTGCTGCTCGTGGGGGCGCTCTGGGTTTTGCTTCTTCGGTACCGCGGGCTCGTACCGTTCATCCTGTGTGTGCTGCTGCTGGAACCATTCCTGCGTGCCATCTCCGGCCATCTCAAACCCATCGTGACGCTGGGTGCCGCGCCGGGAGCAGCGCTCAACTGGTTCGTCGTTCCGGTCGTGGCCGCAACACTCTATCTGGCGCTGTGCACTACAGAGAAGCGACGGTCTTGAATTCCTCAATGGGCCTTGTCGGGGCTTAGCGATGTCTGGTTTCG